>JACQGC010000019.1 GCA_016199805.1 Candidatus Nomurabacteria bacterium | reverse complement strand
TATTGAGTCAGTCACTGAAGAAGAATTGCTGGAAATTCATTCCTTCTTAAACGACCGACCGAGAGAAATTATTGGCTTTCGAATTCCGATGAGTTATTATTCAAACATTAGTTCTGTCCTACTTGAGGGGTAACTAGAGGGAACTCCTCCCGCTCAATATTTACCACATATTTAGGAAAAAATCAAGAGCACAAAAAAAGTCCATAAGTGGACTTTTTTTGTGCTAAACTTTTTATTTTTTTTATTTCTTCATATCTCCCTTTATCATCTGTATCGCTTCCGAAACCGTCGTCATGAATTGCGCCGGGAAGATTATGGTGGAATTTTTCTCCACGCTTATTTCAGCCATTGTTTGCAGAGTTCGCAGTTGTAAAGCTACCGGATGCAAAGACATAATATCGGCTGCTTCGGCGAGTTTTTCTGCCGCTTGGTATTCCCCTTCGGCGGCCACAATCTTGGCCCGCCTCTCGCGTTCCGCTTCGGCTTCTTTGGCCATGGCCCGCTGCATGTTTTCCGGCAAGGTAATATCTTTTATTTCCACAGCGGTCACCTGAACGCCCCAGGGCTCCGTATGTCCGTCTATCACATCTTTTATTTGCAGGTTTATATCTATCGTTTGGGAAAGCAGTTGGTCAAGTTGAAATTGCCCGACGACGTTTCGTACCGTGGTCTGGCTGATTTGATTTACGGCATCGTAAACATTTTCGATGGCGATGGTAGCCTTTACTGGGTCGACGACGTGGTAATAAGCCACGGCGGCGATATCGATGGAAACATTGTCTTTGGTGATAATTTTTTGCGAAGGAATATTCATCGTCACCGTTCGTAAATATACACGTGTCATCTGTTCGAAAATAGGAATAAGAATAATCAGACCCGGCCCGCGGATACCTTTACACTTTCCGAGAAAGAAGATGACTCCCCGCTCGTATTCTTTGACGACGCGCAGAGAGAAAATAAGCACAAGTACAATAAAACCAATAATGTAAGCCATAGTAGTGAAAGTTAAATATAAATAATAATGTACTTATTGTAGCACTTTTTACTCCAACACAAAAACATCTTCTATCACTTTTCTTCCCAAAACTTTAGTTATCTTGTACGCCAACAAGAGAGACGGGTTGTAGCGGTTTTGTTCCAGAGAAATAATGGTTTGCCTGGTGACACCGACAATCTCCGCGAGTTTTTCCTGCGTCATAGAAATCTTATTTCGATAATAAGTAATTTTTGTTTGCATACTATTTCTTTTTTAGTCTTTTCTGTCCAAGTAAACATTTGAAATGATTTTAACCAAAAGACCGGCAAAAATAGCCACTACAATAACCGGGTCTACTTTTGACACCCCGACTACCACGCTGGAAGATACCTGATACCCGATTCCTATAGCAAGTACTGTAATAATCATCCACAAGGCGTTTCTTTCCGCTATTGCTTCATGAATCATATCGCGCTCGTCTTTTGGCAAATGGAGAATAATATCTGCAAAATCAAAACCTACGACTAATGCCCAAACAACAACCAGTATTATTCCCATTTGATTCATGGGTGAAAAAACTCTAATTAAAACTAGCGGCAGTATGGCTATAAATATATACACCCAACCCTCCCAAGTTACTGGAGTAAAACCCCAACCCGTGTATTTCCTTCTCTTGAACCATTGTGGTTTTCCTATCATGTGATTTTACGAAAATTAATTCTAGTAATGTAATATATTCTATACGTATAAAATATATTACACAAGGGCAACCTGTGGATAACCCCGAACGAAAGCAAGCTTCGTACGGGGCAGGCTTCCAAAAAGGCTTTAAATTATATATAATTTGCCATATGGATAAGACAGAAAAACTGCAAAATGTTCACACGAAATGGACATCGAAATGCGAATGTGAGCTTAAAAAGACGGCCACCCAGGCGGTGCCCGGATTTGGTTCGGCCTCGGCCGAAATTGTTTTTATCGGTGAGGCTCCTGGCAAGAAAGAAGACGAACTCGGCCGCCCGTTCGTCGGAGCCGCGGGGAAATTCCTGGATGAAATGCTCGCAGAAATAAATTTGAAAAGAGAAGATATTTACATCACCAATATAGTAAAATACCGCCCGCCAAACAACCGCGACCCACTGCCCGAAGAAAAATCCGCCTGCCGTCCCTGGCTACTGGAAGAGCTCAAAATTATATCCCCCAAGCTGATTATTTTCTTGGGCCGCCACGCCATGAATAATTTCTTCCCGGAACTGCAGATAGGCCAAGCCCACGGCAAAATGCTGGTCAAACCATTCAAGGGGATGGCTACCAAATACTTCTTCCCTCTTTATCATCCGGCCGCGGCTCTATACGACGGCTCGATGCGCGAGATACTGATGGCGGACTTTAAGAAGATACCCAAGGTACTAAGAGAAATTGCTAAAAGAGAAAATTAGTTCTAAGATAAAGTTCTTATGCAAGAAAAAGATAAAATAAGGATTGTAATTTTGGCCGGAGGCAAGGGCACCCGAATGAAAAGTGATTTACCGAAAGTACTGGAAACGGTTAAGGGCAAGCCGATGATAAAATATCTGCTTGAATCTATCGAAAAGTCCGGCGTAGACAGCCGGCCGGCAATAGTAGTTGGTTACAAAAAGGAGGAAGTCATAAAAACTCTCGGCGATAGTTATGATTATGTCGTGCAAGACAAGCAGTTGGGTACGGGTCACGCAGTAATCATGACACAAAAAATTCTTGAAAATTATGCAGACAATATAATGGTGCTCTATGGCGACCATCCCCTCATCAGCCCTGAAACTATAAAAAAATTGGAAGACATGCACTTGAAGTCAAACAGTAAACTAACTCTGGCAACTTTTACCGTACCGGACTTTGAAGACTGGAGAACAATATTTTATAAAAATTTTTCCCGCATAATTCGCGATGAAAATGGAAATATCGTAAAAGACGTTCAGTTTAAGGATGCCACCGATGAAGAGAAAAAAGTTAGAGAACTGAATCCATGCTATTTTTGTTTTGAATCAGGGTGGCTTTGGGAAAATCTTAAAAAATTAAATACCGACAACGCTCAAAAGGAATATTATCTCACTGATTTGGTGAAAATAGCCATGAAGGAAAAAGGAAAAATACAATCAATAAACATAGACCTGAGTGAAGCCCTAGGTATAAACTCCAAAGAGGAGCTAAAAATACTGGAAGAATTTTCTTAACTGGAACTTCATAATTTAAGTATTATGATATGGGTATGCAAAACCCCTTTCAAAATACGATGACGCAGCTAGACAAGGTCGCCCAAATTAAAGATTTTGGTGATGATTTTATTGCGCGCCTGCGACAACCAGACAGAGATATCAGAATTTCCATACCCATCAAAATGGATAATGGCTCGGTAAAAATATTTGAAGGCTATCGAGTGGAATACAACAATGCACTCGGGCCCTACAAAGGTGGCATACGCTATCATCCAGACACTGAGATAAACGAAGTAAAGGCTTTGGCCTTTTGGATGACACTCAAGTGCGCTGTGGCGGGCATACCGATGGGCGGAGGTAAAGGCGGCATAACCGTTGACCCGAAAAAATTATCGAGTGGCGAACTGGAGCAGCTTTCGCGCGGTTGGGTAAAAATGCTTTCCGATGTTTTAGGTCCCCATAAAGATGTGCCTGCTCCGGACGTAAATACCACGCCGGAGATAATGGCCTGGATGACAGATGAATTCGAGAAAATTACTGGAGACAGAACAAAGGCAACCTTTACTGGAAAACCCATCGAGAAAGGCGGCTCCGAGGGCCGAGGTGAAGCCACGGGACTCGGTGGATTTTATGTTTTTGACACATTGCGCGCGCAAATCGGCTTGCCGAATAAATGCAAAGTTGTGGTTCAGGGTTTCGGTAATGTCGGCGGAAACGCGGCGCGTGTTTTTGTGGAAAACGGTCACATAGTAATTGCTATTTCCGATTCCAAGAACGCTATTGTAAACGAAAACGGATTAGATTTAGAAAAAGTGGAAGCTCATAAGAAAAACACAGGTGGCTTGAAAGATTTTCCCGGAGCCATAAATATTACGAACACAGAGTTATTGGAACTCCCCTGCGACCTCTTGGTGCCAGCCGCTTTTGAAAATGTAATCACAGACGCCAACGCCGACAAAATAAAAGCTCGTGCTATTTTGGAACTTGCCAACGGTCCGATAACTCCCGAAGCGGACGAAATCTTATTCAAAAAAGGCATAAATGTGATACCGGATATTTTGGCAAATTCCGGCGGAGTAACCGTATCTTATTTTGAATGGGATCAGAATTTAAAACAACAGCACTGGAGTGAAGAAGAGGTTTTCGACAAGCTCCGCCCAATGCTGGAAGATGCTTCTAAAAAAATATTTGAAAAAGCTCGGGAATCAAAAACACACCTACGTATGGGCGCCTTCATTTTCGCCCTTGAAAGAATCAAGGCAAAAATGCTATAAATAGACTGTGCTACTTGCGCGGTTAGCTCAGTTGGTAGAGCGTGTCTTTGACGTAGACAAGGTCATAGGTTCGATCCCTGTACCGCGCACATGAGAATTTTAAGCATTGAAACGAGTTGTGACGACACAGCCATAAGCGTACTTGAGGCAAAGGGAGGGATTACAAATCCTTCTTTTAGGGTGCTCTCCAACAACACAAACTCTCAAATAAATATACACATTCCTTACGGTGGAGTTTTTCCGGCTCTGGCCAAAAGAGAACACCAGAAAAATTTACCGATACTCTTGGAAAAAACATTAAAAGAATCCCGACCACTGAGGCAAGACCTCAGTGGTAAACCTTTTGATTTGATTACCGTCACTTATGGCCCAGGGCTGGAGCCTTCGCTTTGGACAGGCATTGTTTTCGCCAAAGAACTAGCAGAAAAATGGAAAGTGCCTCTGGTACCGGTAAACCACATGGAGGGCCATATCTTGTCTGTCTTTGAAAAAAAACAGAAAATTAAAACTCCCCTGCTCTCCTTGCTTGTTTCCGGCGGACACACGGAGCTCGTGCTTTCTAAAAAATGGATGCAGTATGAAATCGTGGGCGAAACGGTGGATGACGCTGTGGGCGAAGCTTTCGACAAAGTAGCCCGCATGCTCGGCCTACCGTACCCTGGCGGCCCGGAGATTTCAAAGTTAGCAGAACAAGAAAGAATGAAAATAGTTTTTGGAGGGACTCCGCAGGGCGGCGGCCCGAGGATTGAACCAATTTTTCAGCAGAAAAAAGGTGACCCTTCAAAAACTGGTTTTCATTCTTTCTTGCTACCCCGTCCGATGCTCCACAGCAAAGATTTCAATTTTTCATATTCCGGATTAAAAACAGCCGTGTTGTATTTGATTAGAGACTTGGGTGGATTGGAAAAAATTGACGACAAAATAAAAGCGCAGATTGCTCTAGAATTTGAAAATGCCGCCATAGAATGCCTGGTCCATAAAACCCAAAAAGCTTTGGAAAAATACAAAATCAAAACCCTCATCGTCGCCGGAGGAGTTTCCGCCAACAAGCACTTGCAAAATGAAATAAAAAAAGTAGTAAATAAAAAAGTGAAAATTCTTTTTCCTAAAAAAGAGCTGACCGGAGACAATTCTATTATGATAGGCGTCGCCGGGTATTTGAATTTCATAAAAAATAAAAAGAAAGTCCCAAAAATGGCTGGTATCAAGGCAACGGGAAACCTGAGACTGAGCTAGAAAAACTATATGGTTTATGATATTATTGCAACATGACTACTGTGGACGAGAAACTGCTCAAGCCCTATAATCCCAAAAATACCGAAGAAAGAATCTACAAACTATGGGAAGATAGTGGTTTTTTTAACCCGGACGTTTGCGTGGAAAAAGGAGTAACTCAAAAAGACGCCAAACCTTTTTCCATAGTCCTTCCTCCCCCAAACGTAACAGGTAATTTGCACACCGGGCACGCGCTTATGCTGGTGATTCAAGATATTATGGTTCGCTACGCCCGCATGCAAGGCAAAAAAACTTTATGGCTCCCCGGTACAGACCATGCAGCCATCGCCACTCAGTCAAAAGTTGAAAAGTTGCTGGAGAAAGAAGGCATCAAAAAAAATGACCTCGGCCGCGCGGAGTTTTTGAAACGCGTGGAAAAATTCGCGCAAGATTCTCATGATACTATCGTGAACCAATGCAAAAAAATGGGCGCTTCACTCGATTGGTCCCGTGAGGCGTTTACCTTGGATGAAAAAAGAAATCTAGCTGTCAAAACAGCTTTTAAACAGATGTATGATGATGGTCTGATATATCGCGGAAACCGTATGGTAAATTGGGATCCTAAAGGGCAAACAGTTATCTCCGACGACGAAATTGTTTATGAGGAACGCAAAAGTAAATTTTATACTTTCAAGTACGGGCCTTTTAATATAAGCACTGTGCGGCCGGAAACAAAATTCGGCGACAAATACGTGGTTATGCATCCGGACGATAAGCGTTATGAGAAGTACAAAGATGGAGAACAGTTCGAGCTGGAATGGATAAACGGAAAAATAACCGCCACCATTATCAAAGATAAAAACATAGATATGGAATTTGGAACGGGAGTGATGACTATCACCCCTTGGCATAGTTCCGTTGATTTTGAAATCGCGGAAAAACACAAGCTGGATAAAGAACAAATTATTGATAAATACGGAAAATTGCTTCCCATTGCCGGAGAGTTTGCGGGCATGAAAATTGCCGATGCCCGCGAAAAAATTGCCGATAAATTGAAAGCAAAAGGATTGTTGGTATCCATAGATGAAAACTATGTGAATAGAGTCGCTACCGCTGAACGCACGGGAGGCATGATTGAACCGCAAATTATGTTGCAATGGTTTATAGACGTCAATAAAAAAATCCCCTCCCGAGGAAACAAGTCACTCAAGGAACTGATGCTCGAGCCGGTACGAGAGAGCAAAATAAAAATTATTCCGAATTATTTTGAAAAAGTTTACTTCAACTGGATTGAGAACCTACACGATTGGTGTATCAGCCGACAAATCTGGTATGGGCACAGAATTCCCGTATGGTACAAAGGCAAGGAGATATTCGTGGGCATGGAGGAGCCAGATGGAGAAGGTTGGGTTCAAGATGAAGACACACTGGATACCTGGTTTTCTTCCGGCCTTTGGACATTTTCCACTCTCGGCTGGCCTGATGCAACAAAAGATTTGAAAACGTATCACCCCACGACTGTTCTGGAAACAGGACACGATATTCTATTTTTCTGGATTGCCCGAATGATTCTTATGTCTCAATATCTTTTGGGTGAAGTTCCTTTTGAAAATGTTTATTTGCACGGCATGGTTCGTACGGCTGACGGCAAAAAAATGTCCAAGTCGCTCGGAGAAAAAGCCATTGACCCTCTAAGTATTATCGCAAAATACGGCAATGACGCATTGCGTATGTCTATGGTTGTCGGCAATACCCCGGGGAATGATTTAAAATTAAATGAAAATGATATCAGGGGTTATGGAAAATTTACAAACAAAATATGGAATGCCTCTAGATTTGTTTTTGAACAAACAAAAGGTTTAGATGCCACGAATCTTCCGTCATTGGACGAAGAAGACCTTATTTCGCAAAAAGAGTTGGAAAATCTACTGAAAGAAGTTTCAAAAGAGATGGATGAGTTTAGGTTCTCCATCGTCGCCGAAAAACTTTATCATTATTTCTGGCATACTTTTGCGGATATTATCATCGAGCGTTCAAAAGAAAAAATATTGAAAAATAATAATGCCAAAGAAATACAGTCGGCCAAAGCTCTTTTATACACTCAACTCACTACCCTGCTTAAAGCTCTCCACCCATTTATGCCCTTTGTGACGGAAGAAATTTGGTCGATGATGCCAATTGAAAATAAAAACCTGCTTATGGTTGAAAAATGGCCCTTCGACTCCGCTCAGGATAAACCAGATGATAACCACTGACCCGAAAATTTTAGTACTGGCTTTCTTGGGAGGATTCATCCCTTCTTTTTTATGGCTTTGGTTTTGGTTAAAGGAAGAGGAGCATCCAGAACCCAAGGGTTTGCTTACTGTAGTTTTTATCATGGGAATGGTTTCGGTTTTTATAGCTTTACCTATTGAAAAATTCATCCAAGCAAATGTGGGTTCGCAGACAGGACAAATCATTCTATGGGCCAGCGCTGAAGAAATATTAAAATATCTTGCTGTATTAGTTGTCCTTTATAAGAGTGATTATATAAATGAACCTATAGATTGGCCTATCTACATCATAACCACGGCTCTAGGCTTCGCCGCACTGGAAAATGCCTTTTTCCTGATTAGGCCATTTTCGGTAAACCAAGCAACCGTGGCCCTGCTCACCGGACAGCTAAGGTTCTTGGGGTCTACCTTGCTTCACACAGTCACCAGTGGCACGATAGGTATAGCTGTGGGTCTTTCCTTCTTTATGAGCCGATTCGGCAAAAAATGGTTTCTTTTCATGGGATTCATAGTGGCAATCGCCTTGCATAGTGCCTTTAATTTTTTTATAATGAGAAACAGTGGGAATGATTTTTTGAAAGTGTCGGCATTTTTGTGGGTCGTGACAATTATCATTATGTTACTTTTTGAAAAGGTTAGAAGAATGAGTGAGGATTATCAACCTAATTAATATAGAATGGAAAATAAAAAAAGAAGTTTTTTTGAAAGACTAACGGGTAGCAGGAATGTGGAGGAAGAAGTGGAAGAAAAGAATACTCGTACAATCAAAGGCGTCAAAGGAGACAAGCCCGACAATAACTGGATGGAAGAAGAAAACGAAGAAGCGGAACTCTCGGTAGATGTATACCAGACTCCGACCGATATCATTGTGGAGACCATGGTCGCCGGAGTGAAGCCGGAAGATTTGGAGCTTTCTATTTCCCGAGACGTCATCAGTATCCGCGGGGAAAGAGAGGAATCCCGAACCATCGACGAAGACAATTATTTTGCGCAAGAACTTTATTGGGGGAAATTTTCCCGCACCATATCCCTGCCCGCCGAAGTGGAGCCGGAAGAAGTGGAAGCTACGGAAAAGCACGGCCTCCTCATAGTAAAAATAAAAAAGGTGGATAAAGATAAGAAAAACAACGTCAAAGTTAAGTCAATCTAGCACACAAAAACAAAACACCCCATCGGGTGTTTTGTTTTTGTGTGCCTGAGGGGTGAATCGCACACCCGACCTGTCCCTCTTCAGGGGAACGCTCTACTACTGAGCTACTCAGGCATATTTTATTTTTGAAAATTCTTAATAGCGTTGCTGAAACTTCCGTAGGTTTTGACCACCTGGTCCACATACGGCTGAAGAAAGTAAAACGCGCCAACGGAAATACCTATAATCAAAACCCAATATAAAACGCTCATAATCCGTGCCCAAAGCATAGAACGCTTCATGGAACGCAACATCTTGTTGTTCTCTTGTTCGAGAGCAAAAGTATCCTCCAAGAGCTTTTGGGATTCTGGATCCATGGCTATAATTTAGCACAAATTACCGAAAAATAAAAGGGTTAGCCCAAAGCCTCTACGGCCTTCCTGGCTTTTTCTATCCTGTCTTTTTTTACATCTTCTTCTTTTTCTTTATACTGGTTTACATCAGCCAACGCAAGTATTTCTTCCGGTGTTTTAACTGGCTCACTCTTACTAAAAAAAGTATATCCCATTGCAAAAGTTATTGGTACTTTTTTATTTTTTCCGGAATCATCAACTTCTATATACAACAAATCGCTTGCTTCTTTCTTGATCCTTTCAAAAATTGCTTTTTCAGTATCTTTTGAAATGGGTTTATCACTTTCAAACGAAAGTACCAAAGTAAACTCGTCGCCACCAAACCGATATACAGCATCACCATATCTTTTTTCTACTTTTTTAAAGCGCATACCTAGAGCACTCAAGGCTTTATTCCCAACCATGTGTCCATAATTATTATTAAAATCTTTAAAATTATCTACATCCACGACAATAACCATAAAACCAACTTTATTGGATTTGCGCTTGTCTTCGACTATGTTCAATTCTTCAACTAATTTATTAAGTGTTGGACTCAAAAGTTCTGGTTTAAAAAGACCCGTTAGTCCATCAATCTCTGCCATTTCCAGTTTATATTGTAACTCTTTTATTTTCTCTTGGGCCAAAACTAATTCCTCCTTTGTCCTTTTCAGTTCTTTCAACGTTTCTGTCTCAATACTCGGTTGTTGTTCCATAACTTTATTTTAACATAATTCTGGTAATGTGCCCTCGGTACGAATCGAACGTGCATCTATTCCTTAGGACGGAACTGTTCTATCCATTGAACTACGAGGGCAAGACAAAATAGACCCAAAAGAGACTCACAGTGTAATACTATATTAGAGTAGGACTAAAGTCCAAGCAATTCGGCTATCTTTGGCTTATTGAAGCCCACAATAAGCTCCGAATCGATTACAATGACCGGCACACCCATCTGCCCGCTTTTCTCCAGCATTTCTTTTCGCTTGGATAAATCGCTGGCCACATCATATTCCGTGTAAGCGATATTATTTTCCTTAAAATAATCTTTGGCCATATGGCAGAAATGGCAAGTCGGAGTTGAATAAATTGTTACGTTTTGCATATTATTTTTTTGATTAAACTACTAATGAATCACTAGTATAACATAAAAAATATTAAAACAATAGTTATGGCAATCTTTCTGAAATTTTAACCCCTTTTTCATCTAAAAAATCAGAGAGTTTGTTTATTAAGGATGAATATTTTTTGCCTTGGTCTTTTTTTTGATTATTTAATAAACCTAAAACTTCTTGACATTCATTTCTTAACATTAAATTTTTTCCAAATGGATCAAGTGATAATAAAACTTTAATTATTTCGCCCAGACTTTGGAAAAAATTCATCCATTCTTCGTCTTTAAAGAACATTAATTGATGCCTTGTTTGATCTAAATCATTTAATTTTAAAAAAACCCCAGATAGTTCTCTCTCACTCTCTGAACCTTTAACAATTTTGCTAATCTTTCTTCTTTTGTAGGCTGCATACTACTAACTGCTTTTGGAAATTCATCTGGTTTTGACATAAGTTTATTTTATCATATCAACACTTAGTTTTCCACATTGTTAAACACCGAGTGTTTAACATATATAAATAAAGTTGTATAATAGAAAAATGAGAAATATCCTCTAGTTACCCCTCAAGTAGGACAGAACTAATGTTTGAATAATAACTCATCGGAATTCGAAAGCCAATAATTTCTCTCGGTCGGTCGTTTAAGAAGGAATGAATTTCCAGCAATTCTTCTTCAGTGACTGACTCAATA
>JACQGC010000018.1 GCA_016199805.1 Candidatus Nomurabacteria bacterium | reverse complement strand
TGTGATGCCATCATTTTTAATACGGTTAATAATTTGCTCCTTTAATTCGGGAGCGATTTTGTGTCTTTTCATATGCTTGTATATTACTAAATTAATTAATAATTATACAAGGATGGTGTACGAAATTTGGGGGGAGGGCCATATAAATTTTACGATAACATCATAATTTTAATTTATAAATTTTTGACTTTGTCTTTCAAAAAAACTTTCTAGAAATCTCATAAAAAAATTGTGATGATCTCCTCCAACTTCGTCATAACGTCTTCCTGTTAAATTTCTTGTGGCTGCTTTTAAAAACTCTGCCAAATGTTGAATTTGTATTTTTACATTTGAATCTTTTGCAGAATCAGCAAGTGCTTGTGTTGTTTTATATTCGGAATTGAATAAATTGGAAAGTTCCCTCTTGTGCCTCCTGCCTTGAAAAAATGAAGTTACCGTCCAAGTTATGAAAACTATGTTAGTTATAAAAGATATTATCTGCAACGGTTCAGAGTCAGCTATTAAATTTGGCATATGTATTAATTCAGGGTCTAATGTTAAATTGTGGAAAACCTCCCTTGTTTAGGTTATCTTTAGGTATTATAATTTATAACATAAATATATGTCAAGTGCATAACCATGTTAAATAAACAACTTACAAAAAAACAGGCAGAGATTCTTGGTTATATAAAAAATTTTTACCATAAAAATAACTACTCCCCTGCCTTAAGCAATATAGCAGAGTATTTTGAAGTTTCTATTCCTACAATCCATCAACACATAGACTACCTAAAAAGAAAAGGTTATTTAAAAACACAAAGAGGCATAAAGCATTCTATTCAGATGACTGATGACGATAATCAAAAAAATATTTTGATGGAGATTCCACTCTTAGGAACAATTGCTGCTGGTCAACCGATAGAAGCGATAGAAGAACCGGAGCCAATTACTGTCCCAAAAACAATGCTTTCGGGTTCAGGTGAACATTTCGCCTTAAGAGTAAGTGGTGATAGCATGATTGGTGATGGAATTTTCAATAGAGATATTGTTATTATCAGAAAACAAGAATTTGCAAACAATGGAGATACAATAGTGGCTATAATAAATGGAAATGAAGCAACTCTAAAAAAACTTTATAAAGAAAAAAATGGTTTTAGGTTACAACCCGCAAACCCAAACATTGAACCCATATTCACTAAAGAATTACTTGTCCAAGGTAAGGTCATTAGTATTCTTCGTAATATTGAAAACGAGCTTATTGCTACTCCAATTCAAAAAAACAACAATTATATCAAATCAGATGAATATGTAGATGAAGACTCTCTGAGAATTCTGTCAGATAGCATTTTAAAATTTAAAGAAGAAAACTTATTTTCTTATAAATCTGAAAAGATTTTGGATATTCTTATTTTGCAAGAAATATTTTTATTTTTAATAAAAAAACAAGGAGCTAATCAAGTTTTACAATATGAAATGTTTAAGGATACTAATATAAATGTTGAACTTACTAGTAAACATAAAAGTGAACTTCAAAAAATTCTATCTGCTTTAAACGTATTAACAAACTCAAATGATGTACTTGGACATATTTATCAAAGTATTCAATCACAAGAAAACAGGAAAGACGCGGGACAATACTATACGCCCAACAAGGTGGTTGACTTTATTATCGATAGTAGCGATATTGACTTAACAAAAAACAAAGATTTAAAAATATTAGACCCGTCCTGTGGTTCTGGCCAGTTTTTATTACGCGCGTATGAAAAACTATTAAAGCAATACGGAAATATGGGTGTAAATGAAAATTTAGCGCATAAAAATATTGTCGAAAAGCATCTTTTTGGAGTAGATGTAGATCCCATTGCTTGCATACTTACTAGAGCAAACCTTGTTCTTAAAAACCCATTTGTGCCAGCAAAGACTAATGTTTTTATAAATGATTTCCTAAAAAAAGATTATGGGTTAATAGAAAAAGACCCCTTTGATTCAATTTATAAACAATTTGATTTTGTAGTGGGAAATCCACCATGGGGAGCTTCTTTATCAAAAGAAAGTAAAAAATATTATGAGAAATATTACGCAATAGGCGAAGTTGGGTTAAACACATTCACTCTGTTTATTGAACGTTCTTTAGATTTTTTGAAAAATAAGGGGAAATTAGGATTTTTGATGCCCGAGGCATATCTAAAAATTAAGGTCCACCGACCATCAAGAAAACAACTACTCTCAAATGGAGAGATAAAACTATTAGCGATAAGTGGTGATATTTTTAAAAAGGTTTATGCACCATCTCTTGTTTTGGTTTTTGAAAAATCAAAAAACATAAATAAGAATAATAAGATTCTGATTCAAGAAGGAGTTTTTAATGGCAAAGTAAGAGAAAGCGAGATCTCACAATCTTTGTTTGAAAATACCCCAGATAATATTTTTAATATTCATTCTTCTGATTTATCGACAAAAATTATCCAACAAATTGACATGGGTGATAAAAAATATTTAAAAAACAATACATTATTTGTACTGGGTATTGTTACTGGCAACAATAATAAACATTTATTACCTAAAAGATTATCTAAAAAACATGAACCAATAATTGTAGGTAAGGATTTAAGAAAATTTAAAATTGATTTTAGTGGAAAACACTTTTTGTATGATAAAAACACACTCCAGCAAGTCGCTCCACGTAGCTACTATGAAAGTTCTGAGAAGTTAATATATAAATTTATTGGCAAAAATCTTACATTTTCATATGATAATCAAAAAAGATTTTGCTTAAACAATGCAAACGCCATCGTTCCAAATATTCCAAATATTCAAATAAAATATGTTCTTGGTATATTAAATTCAGAGATTATTCAATTTTATTACTCAAAATCATTTTTTACAGTCAGAGTTCTGAGGAGTAATTTGGAAAGATTGCCTATATTTAATGCAACGAAAGCACAACAAAAAAAAGTTATATCTTTTGTAGAAAAAATAGAAAAAGCGGAGGGAAATAAATACAGAGAATTATTACAAGAAATGAACAATTTCATTTTTGAGTTGTATCATATCAACGAACAACAAAAAGAATATATTCGGGAAGAATTGGGGAAATTATAATTTTTTAATTTTCTTTAAAATTTGTCCGGGCTCTATTTCAAATTTTGAGAATTCAGAAATATTTTCTGTTTTTATGTGTAATTGTCCCTCATATCCCTTATTCCCTCTGTGTTGTCCTGTAGAAAAATACCTATTTTCCTTAACCTGCTTTGGTGTTAAAAGCCAATATTTGAATTTATCTGCCCAAACGCCAACCATTATTACGGCATCAAAACAAGTTGGTTTCATTTGTTGAAAATTCATATCAAACAAGCCTGTTTTGTCTGTACTAATTAGAGCTCTTTCATGATACGGCGCTTTATCATTTGTTCTATCTATCGCGCGTCCGGCCTTTACCTCAATTTTTACTATTCCCTTTGCTTTTTTATAATAAAGGTCAAATTCACCATTTGACTTAACTTCTGCTCCTGGTCTAAGCTCAGGGATTAAACTTTCTATGTGATCCTCTCCCCATTTTCCAAAAGTTCTCGGCGCTGTTATCTTGATAACATTTAAATTTTTATTTCTTTTTTTGTATTCTGATCTTAAATTTAAATAATCTTTATAAGAAATCAGTTTTTCTTCTAAAAGACTAACAAAAATGAGTTCAAAATCACCAATAGATAACTTTTCTTCTAATACTTTTCTCTGCTTACTATTGTTTATTAATTTTTTAAGCTTTTCCTGTAAAAATTTCATGTTTTCATTCTACCCCTTTCCATCTTCAACAGCAAACCCCCTTTTACCTATTCAACCAAGTAACCTTAAGTTGCAGGGTTGTGGCGAAGATGACCCAGAGGAGGTAAGGGATTTGGAAATACACAATCCACGGAGCATATGGGTATATGGCTATCATCGCCCAAATGAGGGTGCTTAGGACCAGGAGGACATCTGCTGCGGCTAGGAGGTTGTTTTTCAGGCGGAACTCGAGCGGGGTGAAGGCCAGGTTGAAAATTATGTTTAAGATGAATGGCAAAATAATTATTAGCGGGATTTGATTGTGAAAAGCCAAGAGAAAAACTTTGCCGAAAGAAATAAAAATGAGAACGTAGAGCACGCTCCACACCGGCCCGAAAATCCATGACGGTGGTGACCATTTGGGTTTCTTTAATTGTGAATACCAATGATATGTTGTGTTCATTTTATTTCTCCTCCGGTTGCTTATTTTTCTTGGACATGAAAATATTTACCGGTTTGACAATGAACAAAAAAATCACGCCGGCTACCAGGACAAATGAGATGGCGGTATTCAAGAAATGCCCGTACATAAAAACACTTCCGTTTAAGCTGAAGGAGAGCTTGCTGAAATCGGGAATTTTTATGATTGCCGCTATGAATGGCGTGACAAAGTCGGAGACAAACGCGCCGACCAGCGCCCCAAACGAAGAACCTATGACCACGCCGACCAGTAAATCTACGACATTCCCCCGGAGCAAAAATTGTTTGAATTCTTTTAACATAAAATATTATGTCCTTTTGGATTTTTCATCCATACTAAGTAAAAGTTTCACATCTCTTCGAACCCTATCTTCAATTTGGATCATAAGCTCCGGTATTTTCAATTCATCACCAAAAACAGATTCTGTTATGTCGTGTACGGCAACACACAACTCCCGTAACAAACCACTGTGCATGTCTTCCAAATCATACATGGTGAGATTTAAAGTTGCTTCGGCAGTTTCAGCATTTGACATCAAGAAGAATTCTATAAATTTTCTAGCCACAGATAAATCTGCAATCTCCTGATGCAATTCTTCAGGCGTTTGAGTTATTCTGTGTTCCTCGATACTCACTACTTTTTGTTTTTTAAATGTTTCGTCCATAAAATTTTATTTTATCCTGTCAGTCCTCCTTTATGGATTTTCATTTGAATACTTTTAGTAACTTTCTCATTTATTTTTGCGATAGCATCATTGATTGTGATATCTTCGCTGATTTTGTATTGTTCCAATATTTCCAAAGCAATAGCCAAACTCATCGAAAACTCTTTACTGTCTCTTAAATCAGATAGTTTTGTATCTTTTGTTATGTGAAGTTCCACCGGTGTTTGAGTTTTGTCTAAAAGACGGTGAAAGCTTCCTGCAACACTTTTTAAATCGTCTATTTCTTTGTCTAAATCCTCCACAGACATATCTTCTTCATTCAATACCTCTTTTGGCGCCTGCCTGTCGGGTGCCGCGTACTCTGCTTTGCCGAAAATGATTTCCCTTTTCATGTCCCGCTCCATCTCTTCTCTCATTTGAGCTTCAAATTTTATTTGCTCTGGGGTTTTTTGGTTAGATGCTTCTTTCATAACCTTATAGTACTCCTTTAGGGGTTATATTCAAGTTTTAACTTTCTACTATCAAAAGCTTGCTCGGGTGGTGGTGCCCGTTAATTATTCTAACCTTATTTACGGGAACTTCGAAATGCTCCGCGACCAGTTCCAAAACGCGCCCGTTGGCCATGTTGTTCTCGGCTTTTTCTTTGACGGAAATTTCAAAATGGTCTTTTGTTTTATTTTTAAAAGATTCTTTGCGCGCTCCAGCGGTGACTTTGGTGTGAATGTAAAATGATTGCATAGGGTTATTATAGCTTAAAAACTAGGAGGACCCGACTGTCAGACGACGAGCCGAGTCCAGAACTCTATCTCAAGAAATACATAGTGGCGATAACAACCACCGGTTGGAAACTTATCCTCCCAAATATTATATCACGAAACATGAAAATAGCAACTACTGCAGAGGATTTCTCCCTTGAATGATGCGAATCAAGAAAAGGATAATTGCTATTACCAGGAGCACGTGAATAAACCATCCCACTATGTGAAAACCAATGAAACCGAGCAGCCACAAGATGACCAAGATAATTCCTATTGTTACAAGCATAAAATTTTATAAACTATTAATAATAAATTTTAAAAAGACAAACGTCGGGGTTGTTTGGGCACCTTGGCGCCCGCTTTTCTGGCTTCGGAAATACCTATGGCCACGGCTTGCTTGCGGCTCTTTACGGTCTGGTTGCTCTTGCCGCTTTTGAGCTTGCCCTCTTTCCATTCGCGCATGACTTTCGTGATTTTCTTTTCAGCTTTTGGACCGTACTTTGCCATTTTCTCATTCTAGTAATAAACGAATGAAAAAATAATGAAAATATTTATTTTATTTGGCACTTTGCTTTGAGTTCATTGTAGTCGGCAACAGTCAGAGTTTCATTTGTACCTTGGTTGAAACTGTACATTATGGCCTTTGGGTCGTCCACATGCTCCAAACCGAGAGCATGGCCGAGCTCGTGCGCCAAGACCCGGACGAGTTTTTTGCGGGTATTGAATTCATAAACATCTATCTCCCTGCTTTTTCCATCGCTGATGTAAAGGCCTTCTTCAAAAGACTCCCCGCGGGTGGTGTTTGTGGTGTTGTATTTTTCCACCGACAAGTTTAGGACGCCGGCCAGACGGTTTAAGACAACCACCATGGAATTCACTTCATCCACCATTTTATTTATTTTTAACCGGGTTGCTTCCAACTTGGGCTGGGACGATTCGTAATCGCTTTTGGCTTGGGCTATATCAGCTTGCAATCTCGTAAACTTGGCCTTGAGCGCATCGTACGAAGCTCGGTCGTCCCTGACCACGATACCCAAACCAGCCAATTCACTTGTCGCTTCCTGCCGGTAATCGTAAACAAGATTTATTTTTAAAACATTGGCTGAAGAATCTGCGGGTGTGTAAACAAAAAGATTTTTACCTGTGGGTTCTTCCCACACAGCCTCCGCATCGGCCAGCGCGCTCAAAAAATATTCTTTGGAGATGTTGAATTGAGGGCTGAAAGTTCCGAGCTCGTAAGGTATGGGCTCGGTGCAAGGTGCCGGAGGAAAAAAATACACGGCAAGAATATTGTGATATTGATAAATCAGCGCGCTTAGAATAACAAGAAGAATAAATGTTCTTAAGAATTTTTTCATTTCTCGCTCAAAGTATATCTATCCAAGATAGCTTCGAAGATGAGCGGCGCGACGATGGTGGCATCGGACTCGATGACAAACATGGGAGTGTCTTTGGTGAGCTTGTCCCAGGTTATTTTCTCGTTTGGAGTGGCGCCGGAATATGAACCGTAAGAAGTGGTACTGTCGGAAATCTGGCAGAAATATCCCCATGGGCGCACCGGCTTTTTTAGGTCATATTTGATGCTAGGCACGACGCAAATCGGGAAATCTCCGGAAATACCGCCACCAATCTGGAAGAAACCGAGGCCGGGATTTTTACCCCCTTGCCCTTCAGGCACTCCCCCTACATTAGGGCGAGAGGATTCCTCCCCTCCTTCCGAAGGAGGGGTAGGTGTGGTGGAAAGTTCTGTATATTTGTCATATAAGTACATCATGTATTCCACACCTACTTTCATCACGCTCGGCTTTATTTCGCCCGCCTTACAGTAACCGGCAAAAATATTTCCCAAGGTGGAATCTTCCCAGCCCGGCACCACTATCGGCAAATTTTTCTCTGCCGCCGCGAGTAGCCAGCAATGCTCCGGATTGCCTTCGTATTTGCCCTTCAATTCATCCGACAACAAAATCTGGTAAAAATATTCATGCGGAAAAAAACGCTGGCCGTTTTTTTCGGCTTCTTTCCAATGTTTTAATATAATCGGTTCCACCACCCGGAAAGCTTCTTCTTCGGGTATAGATGTGTCTGTGACCCGGCGCTCTCCTCGATTTAAAATATCTTCATCGTCTTGTTTTGTGAAATATCGGTAATCGGGATAATCTTTGTAGCTGTCGTGTGCCACCAAACGGAAAACGGATTCTTCCAAGTTTGCCCCAGTGCAGGAAATGGCATGGATTTTATTTTCCCGAATCATAGCCGCCAAGGTGATGCCCATCTGCGCCGAAGACATGGCCCCGCCCATGGCGAGCAACATCTTGCCCCCATCATCCAAGTGCTTCTTGAAAGCCAAAGTGGCATCCTTCATGGCCCGGGCGTTAAAATTGTGGAATAATTTTTGAAACAAACCCAAAATCGAAGTTTCTTTTTGCATGAATGTATTATACAGAAAAATAAGTTAAAAGCGAAATTATTCCCCTCTTGAGGGGTGGCGCTTGCGCCGGGGTGGATGCATTAAATACTTCCACCTCCCCCGCAGTAGCGGGTACTCCTCAAGACAAGAGGAGAATCATACACAACGTAAAACGACGCGCCGGAAGGATTTCCCCCGATACGCGCCGTCGATATTTCACTTTCCTCTTTTTAGACCCTGGACAACCGCTGCACACCGAGCCTAGTGACCGGCAAGCAGAAGCAGCTACATACGGCAGAGACCTGCCGGATAACTTCCAACATCTCCTCGGCGGGAGACTGCTTGGAAATGTACCCCCTTATCTCGGAGTCACGGAACATATAGATTGTCTCCATGCCTCTGTCTATCAGCCGGCTTTCATCCTCCCCTTCGGCGAGGATTACGACCTTGGTTAAGGGTCGCTCCATCTTGATATATTTGGTGGCCTCAAAGATGTCCGTCCCGGGCATCCCGACGCTCATCAAAATCACATCCGTCGGAACAACACGAACCAGGTTCACAGCGTTCATAGCGCTACCCGCATCTCCGACAAACTTCATGTCGGTCTCGGCGGAGATGAGCGCCCGGATTTTCATCCGGAACTCTGCTTTGTTGTCCGCTATTGCTACTCGTATCTTATCCATAAAGAACTCCTCTGACCGATTTTGCGCTGGTCAGGCGCCTGCTCGAAACAGTTTAATCCGCCAGAACGACGTCCGGCACAGGCTCAAACTCAATGAGGTGGTGCTGGACAGCGTACTGAACTAGCTGCGCCCGATTGTGGATATCGAGCTTGCGGTGAGCGTTGCTCAAATGAGCCTCAGCTGTCTTCACACTGAGGTTGAGAGATTTAGCAACCTCCCTAACCAACATCCCCTCCGCAAGTAACCCAACGACCCTGCGCTCCCGTCGAGTCAGAGCATTTTGGTCTTTCTTCATTGGCACGGCGATAACAACCGCACCTTCTTGAGATGGGTCCACCACCTCAATGAGGACCCTCTTGTTGTCCTCAATGGTAATCTGGAGTAATATTTTCATAAGAGCCTTTCACTCAACAAACTAACACACAAAAAGAGAATTGTCCAATTTTGGAAATACATATTCAACCCCCTATCCCCCTTATCAGGGGGGATTTGAGTTCGCCCCCTCTCCTTCATAAGGAGAGGGGGCTAGGGGGTGAGGTCGGGCAAGGGTTGTATTTTGAATCAATTTATGCAATAATAGCCATATGAATTTAGTAACAAAGATTCTGCCTTACGCGCAGATTATACTTTCAGTAATATTGGTTTCAGCCATTCTGCTGCAGCAATCTGCCGCCGGCATAGGGGGCGCTCTGGGTGGCGATGATTCCGGAAGCTTCCACCACACCCGCCGAGGCTTTGAAAAGTTCCTTTTTTATTTGTCCATCATCTGTGCAATTCTTTTTGCATTATTTGCATTTCTCAGTATAATAATTAAAGCGAATATTTAGCTTATCTCTAAACAACTTGATATGAGTAGTTTTAAATTGCCTACAAAAGACCAAATCAATTCTGTTTTTAATGCCTTCTCGAAAAAGGAATGGGTATTTTTTATTGCTTTTGTAGCACTGCTTTTTATAAGCACCATCTCAATGCTCGAAAAAATAAATAAATCCATGATGGTGAGTATTCCTTCCCGCGGAGGAACTATCTCCGAAGGTATCATCGGAACTCCCCGTTTTATAAATCCGATTCTATCCAGTACTCCGGCCGACCTGGATATGACTTCGCTCATTTATTCCGGATTGATGAGGAAAAACGGAGACGGAACATTGATTCCAGACTTGGCGGAAAAATATGAAATGTCTAAAGATGGTTTGATGTACACTTTTACTCTAAAAGACAAAATATTTTTTCAAGACGGCAAACCAGTGACAGCAGATGATGTTCTTTTCACCATAAATGAAGCAAAAGATTCGATTATAAAAAGTCCGCACAAAGTGGACTGGGATGGAGTAATGGTTACAAAAGTAGACAATAAAACAATTCAATTCGCCTTGAAACAACCTTATCAATCATTTTTGGAAAATGCGACTATCGGCATCATGCCCAGCTATCTGTGGAGTGGTTCAGCCATAGAACTCAACAACGCAAACACTTCCCCCGTCGGCTCCGGACCTTATATGATAAAAAATGTCATCAAGCAAACATCGGGAGCCATAGAGTCATATGAATTGGTACCGTTCAAAAAATTTATACTGGGTGAGCCGTATGTTGCTAGTTTGAATTTATATTTTTATTCAAACGAGAACGACCTCTTGGATGCCCTGGAAGCGGGAGTGGTAGACCAGATAAGCTCCATCACCCCGCTCAATGCCGATATTTTAAAGGAAAGAAATTACGAGATAAACTCTTCGGTGTTACCGAGAATTTTCGGGCTTTTCTTCAACCAAAATCAGAACCGCCTCTTTACCGACAAAGTCATCACCAAGTCCATAGGCCAAGTGATAGATAAAGATAAGATAATCCGCGAAGTGCTTTTCGGGTATGCAACCGCAATCGATGGCCCTATACCACCCGGAGTAATCTCCTTTCAAGAAATGTCCAAGGCAAGCAACACTTCACGTGAACAAATACTACAAACAATGCAAAGCAATCTGGCTAAAGACGGCTGGTCAAAAGGACCCGATGGATTTCTACAAAAAACTACAGCTGACAAAAGCAAGAAAAAAACTGTTACCACTTTGGAGTTTTCCATCTCGACCGGAAATGCTCCCGAACTCGCCAAAACAGCCGAGATGATAAGGCAAGATTTGGCTAATGTTGGAATGAAAGTCGACATAAAAACTTTTGAGATTGGCAATTTGAACCAAAGCGTTATCCGTCCTCGCAATTATGACGCTCTTTTGTTCGGAGAAATAATAAATCACGAATCAGACTTGTTTGCTTTTTGGCACTCGACGCAACGGAAAGACCCGGGGCTGAATGTAGCCATGTATACCAATGTAAAAGTGGACAAAATACTGGAAGACGCTTCTGTCACCATAGATGAACAAGCTAGGATTAAGAAATACGCGCAATTTGAGGATGAAATCAGAAAAGATATGCCTGCTGTTTTTCTTTATAGTCCGAATTTCATATATGTGGTATCTCCAAATCTAAAAGGATTTTCTATAAACCATGTCATCTCCCCCAAAGACCGTTTTTCAAACGTATATCATTGGTACACAGACACTGAAAATGTCTGGAAAATATTCGCAACCCAAGGTGATTTTACTAAATCAACTAATTATTAAAATAAAAACTATAAGTAAACTTAATGACAAAAAAAACAAGACTATCTTTCAGCGCAATAAGCGTTGATGAGAAAAAAATAGAACAAAAAACAACTCCTCTGGACATTACTCATACAAAATTTGGACGAGGTACATCTGGAGGGGCAAAAAGGATTTCCAAGAGCTCCACTTACCAATATACCAAAAAAAGATTTGGGCAAAATAAAGGTTCCCGGCCTTTTGGCGCAAAAAATCAATATTCAAATGCCGGCAATGTGAGTAGCGCAAAAATTCCCGCGCCGGAAGCCGGAGTAGTACGTATAATTCCGCTCGGCGGAGTGGAAGAAATCGGTAAAAATATGACCGCCATTGAAATCGGCGAAGATATCATCATCATCGATGCCGGAATGCACTTTTCTACGGAAGCAACTCCGGGTGTTGATTACGTAATACCCAACACTACCTACTTGGAAGAACGCAAAGAAAAAATACGAGCATTGTTTATAACTCACGGACACCTCGACCATATCGGTGGCGTGCCTTTGGTGCTTTCACGTATCGGCAACCCACCTGTTTATTCCAGGAAACTTTCCATCTTGATGATGCGAAAACGCCAAGCGGAATTTCCACACTTGCCAGCCATGAAGGAAAATATGGTGGAAAAAGATGAAGTGGTGACTTGTGGAAAAATAAAAGTTAAATTCTTCGGCGTGACCCACACCATTCCCGACTCTATGGGTATAATCGTGGAAACACAGCATGGTTGGATAGTAACCCCGGGAGATTACAAGCTCGACCAAGTGGATGGCATTGTTTCTAAAGAAGAAGAAAAAGAATATTCGATTTTTGACAAGGCCAAAGTGCTCCTCTTGATGACCGATTCCACCAACATTGAAAACGAAGGTTTTTCTTTGCCGGAAATAAAAGTGCACCAAGGACTTGAAAATCTAATCAGAAAAGTAAGTGGCCGGATGATTATCGCCGCCTTTGCTTCTCACATCACCCGATTGGCTTTCATAGTCAAATTTGCCGAATCAATGGGTAAAAAGATAGTTCTCGATGGACGTTCAATGAAGACAAACATCGACGTGGCCATAGAAGCCGGACTTTTCACTCCTAAAAAAGGCACCATCATCCCGATAGAAGATGCAGATAATTATCCGCCAAACAAAGTGGTTATATTGATGACCGGCGCTCAAGGAGAAGAGTTTGCCTCACTCAACCGCGCGGCCAATAAATCGCACACCAAATTTAAACTGCATAAGGGAGACACGATAATACTTTCGGCTTCGATAATCCCGGGCAATGAGTTAAAGGTCCAAAAAATGAAAGACGGATTGACTAGGCAGGGTGTTAAAATAATCAGTTATCGCACTGCGGGTGAAGATTTCGTGCATGCCACCGGTCACGGCAACCAAGAAGATATAAAATGGCTACACCGCAAGACTCATCCAAAATTCTTTATACCGATTCACGGACACCATTCTTTCTTGGAAAAACACAAAGAGCTCGCTGTCGACTTGGGTATGAGTGAAGAAAATATCGTGGTACCGGACAATGGTTCTATCATCGAAATATCTGCCGACGGACAAAAAATAGCTGCTCGCAAAGAGAAAGCGCCCTCTGGAAATATGTTGGTAGATGGCACTTCCATTTCTGACACCCAAGACGTGGTAATCCGAGACAGACAGATGCTCTCGCAAGACGGGATGTTTGTCATCATCGCACTCATTGACCAAAAAACCGGCAAACTGAAAAAATCCCCGGATTTGATTTCCCGCGGGTTCGTTTACCTCAAAGAAAACCAAGAGCTTTTGCGCCAGGTAAGAATCATAATCAAAAGCGGAATAGAAAATGCAGTCGTCAAAATGCCGGTAGTGGATTTCGACATCATCAAGGCAGACCTCGGAGAAAATATATCCAAGTTCTTGTATCAGAAAACCGCCAAGAGACCTTTGGTCATACCGGTAATTTTGAGTGTATAAACAATGCAACACAATAGAAAAATAATATATTTGGCCGGGTTTTTGTATTCTCTTCCGGTAGCCCTAGCTGCTTATATAAACTCCAGTTTTATTTCTTCTTTCACCGGGGAAAAACTGGCAGGCATAGTGTATGCCCTAGGTTCGTTCTTTTCAATCATAGCGCTCCTGATTGTTCCAAAAATTTGGAGGGTACTGGGAGGATATAAATTTATACTTTTGGTGTCTTTTGTTTTTGCTATGATTTTTGAAGCACTCGCTTTTGTGCATAATACATGGCTGGTGGTTGTTTTATTCATTGTATTTCTTTCCGCAAACACTTTGCTAATTTTCTCTCTGGATGAAATACTGAAAATATTTTCCGAAGACAAACTTACCGGTAAAATCAGGGGCACTTATATAGTGCTGTCAAACTTGGCTTGGATACTGGCTGTCTTATCTTTTGGAATATTCGGCAGAAATTTTGATTTCCGGCATATTTACCTGGCCAGTTTTGCCATAATGCTGCTGTTTTTCCTCGTGTCTTTTTTTAACCTCAAAAAGATACCCGATCCGAATTATGATAAAAAAAATATAACAAATTATGTGGGTGAATTTTTTAGAAATAAAAACTTACTAAGAGCATATGGGCTCACTTTCTTGTTACAGTGTTTTTACTGCGCTATGGTCATCTATACCCCGATATATTTATCTGCTCATTTGGGATTTTCCTGGGAACAAATCGGACTTATTTTTACAATCATGCTTTTACCTTTCTTGTTTGTACCGATTAAATTAGGCAAATATGCCGACATTGTCGGCGAAAGAAAAATATTAATGTTTGGTTTTGCCATTACCGCGCTGGCCACGATATCTCTCTTTTTTATCACCCGGCATACTGTTTTGGTCTGGGCACTCGTACTCTTTTTGACCCGCATCGGCGCTTCCGCCGTGGAATCCATGAGTGACGCTTATTTCTTCAAACATATCAGACCGGAAAATGAAGAGTTTGTCGGGGTATACCGCAGCGCTTCCCCTGTGGCCTACATCGTAGCTCCACTCGCAGCTCTGGCTATTTTTTACTTGGTGCCATCATTTAAATTTATCTTTCTAATCTTGGGAACACTAATGCTTTATGGAGTTTACTTGTCTTCGACAATCGAGAAGGGGGATATTTAGTTATCCGGCGCGGCAGTGAGAGTGACCGACACTGTTTTTTCCACGCCCTTGTGGATAATTTTTAGGTTAATTACTTGACCTATGGTTTTTTGTCTGATAAGCGAAGCCAAGCTGGTATTATCATCCAGCTTTACTCCGTCAATTTCCAAAATAATATCATTTTCCACTATGCCGGCCCGGTCGGCGGGAGAACCAGGAATGATGGCGAGGTCGCTCGCGGTCGCCCCTGCTTTTACCAGTACTCCGTAATCAACTGTTAAATTATTTTTATCTTTCAAGTCCGCGTTTATGGCCACATAGCGAACCCCTAGATATGGACGAACAATTTTACCGGTGGATTTTACGGATTCAATAGAATTCTTTACGCTGTTTATGGGCAGAGCAAAACCAATATTTTGGGAACCCTCGGCAATGGCGACGTTTACGCCCACAACTTCCCCGTTTAGGTTTAAAAGAGGTCCACCGGAATTTCCGGGATTGATAGCGGCATCGGTTTGAATGACGTGGTCTAAAACTTCCGTATTTCCGGAAGAACTGTCGCCGGCGGTGACTGACCGCGCTAGTCCCGAGACTACCCCCACGGAAACGGTATTTCTGAATTCTCCGAGAGCATTACCTATAGCAATGACACTCTGCCCCACATCCAAATCATCAGAATTTCCCAGTGATAAATATGAAAAACCGCTTCCGGAAATTTTAATAAGAGCAATATCCAAAACCGGGTCACGGGCGACAATGGTAGCCGTGTGTTTTTTACCGTCATTTGTAAATACCGTATACTCCGCACTTTTTTGGTCCACCACGTGCTTGTTGGTTACAATCAATCCGTCACTCGATACAAAAAACCCCGACCCGCCGCCGACTTCTTTTTTCTGGGTACCATTTTGACACAACTGATATTGGGGAATATTGAAATTGAAACCTGGGAATAAGTCACCAAAGGGATTTTGCTGTTGTTGTTGATTTGGATTAATACAATTCTCATATTTGGGAACTTCTTGCGATATAGTTATAGACACGACGGCCGGATTTGTTTTTTTTACGGCGTTCACCACTAAGGAATCTTGCGAGAAAATGGGCTGCTTTAGGGTGGTATTTCCAGCAACATCTTTTTCAACAACACTTGCATTTTGTGTTTCCGCCAAATATTCTTTAGCAAAACATCCGAAAATATTTCCGCGAAAACGCCAAACCAAACCGAGTCCCACGACAATAACAACGAGCAGAGATAAAAAACTTGTAAAAAATATAGTGTGAAAATCTTTATTTTTAAATATATCTTTCATAATATAAAATTATATTTATCTTTTTGTTTTTAGCAAGTGATTTTTATATTTTTTTTCTTTAAAGGGTTTCAGGCGCGCAATCCTAACCAAAACACCCTTATTTTTCAAATCTTTTTTAAGATTCCGCACATAATCTCTCTGGTCATAACCGAGCGCTATAATATCCGGATGCTCTCTTGTAATGTGCGGCAGGTGATCTTTTATGCCGGATAAAACCACTTTATCAACCAAGGCACATTTTTTTATCAGAGCCATTCTGGCTCTCTCGTTCAATTCCGGATACTTCCCTTTTATCTTAAAAACATTTTTATCCCTAGCAATAGATACGACGAGAATTGGAAATTGGTGCAAAAGTCTAGCCTGTTTGAAGAAATTAAGATGCCCTTTATGCAGGCCATCAAAGGTTCCAAAGACCATTATTTTTTTATCCACACCTTTTTTTGACATAGCGTATGAAACCAGTATATACTAAAGACGTTCATTTAAAAACCAAAAGAAGTGATTGGGGAAACTGGTTAGATTCCAGTACAGTGCCGCTACGGTAAGTCTCGATTTAGGTCGGGAACAAGTCCGAATACCAATTATTTCATTAGTCCCGAGCAGGATAAACCTTCTTCTTTATTTGAACCCCGTCATTCGCGAATGACAGGGTGAAGGTTCCCCAATTCTGCCCGCAAGGCAGTTTTTTTATGTTTAAAACCAAGAAAATAATTTTAATAGTTTTACTTATAGCTTGTCTGGGCTCTATTTTTGTTTATAAAAATATTCAAAAGCAAAATTCTAGGTATATACCCCCTCCTTTCTCCTCCCCCTACGTAGGGGGAGGACGGGTAGGGGTACTTTCACCGCCAAAAACAACTCCCGAGATAAAGAAATTAGACCTAAAAGACGATATACCGGGTGAAACGAGTGTTTATGACTTTATGGACAAGCTCCGGAGTGAGAAAAAAATTAACTTTACTGAAAAAGAGTACACCGGAATGGGAAAATTCATTGATAGCATAAATGAAATAAAAAATAATAATAGTATGAGTTGGATTTATTATGTGAACGGGGTCGAAGCGTCTGTCGGCGTTTCAAATTATAAAATAAAAATTGGGGACATGGTCTCCTGGAAATATGAAAAATCAAATTTTTAAAATAGTGTTGCTAGGTTTTATGGTTCTTGGTTTTTTTGGCACAGCGCATGCGGCACCGCTAAACATTGACATAATGATAGATGTACCAGCCAGCTGTACAGTAACCGACAAGAATGGAGTAGTATATAGTTACCCAGAAACAACTTCTATGGGTTCTTATCTAGCTATTTGTGCATTTGATGCTGCAACAAAAAACGGCTCTTCGGTTTTGGGTGCAAAATTTTCAAATTTTCCGGGTCTTGGATTACAGATTGACTCAATTAATGACGTTGTGCCTGATCCATCTAGCCAATATTGGGCAATATATAAAAATGGAACTTCGCCAGATAATTTTTCTATGCTTGGTATTTCTTCCCTGCCAGTGGTGGCGCAAGATACGATAATTTTTAAGATTGATAATTGGGCTCCTGGCAGCACTGCAAGCGACCAAGTAATACTTCACATTAATTCATTAATCCCCGTAAGTAGTGGCGGAGGTCCGCTTATTACATATACAAACCCCACTACTACCGATTCACCTACGATAACAGCCCCAGCTACACCACCCGCCAAGCTAGCTTTTGACACACAAAAAGCTTACGATTTTTTGATTGCACAACAAAACGCCGACGGGTCTTGGGGTTCCGATTTATACACCGACTGGGCTGCTTTATCTCTGGCTTCCGGAAACAATCAGGCGCAGGTATTGAAATTGATAAAATATTTTGGGATTTCAAAAATCACAGCTTTAAATATAACCGATTATGAAAGACATGCTATGGCATTGATGTCGCTCGGACTCAACCCATACGACACCAACGGCGAAAATTATATCAAAAAAATAACCGATTCTTTCGACGGCAAACAATTCGGAGATGCAAACCAAGACAATGACGACATCTTTGCATTGATTGTTCTGCAAAATGCCGGTTACACACAAAATGACCAAATGATAAATGCTGACATCTCCTTTGTTTTGAGCGAGCAAAACACAAACGGTTCTTGGGATGGTTCTGTGGATATGACCGGCGCGGCGATAGAGGCGCTGGCAATGTTCAATAAAATACAACCCCTCCCTGCCCTCCCCTTGTCAGGGGAGGAAAAGATACCAAATGCTTTAACTAAGGCTGAAGATTTCTTAAAACAAAATCAAAAAGATGACGGTAGCTGGAATGACAATGCTTCTTCCACCGCTTGGGCACTGGAAGGAATATTGGCCATGAATGAAAAACCGGAAGATTGGGCAAAAAATGGCAATACTCCATCTGATTATTTGGCAACAATCCAAGACACGGACGGCGGAGTAAAAAATGAAAGCGTTACCAATAAAACCTGGGAAACCGCCTATGTAACCTCTGCCCTTTCCGGCAAAAGCTGGAACCAGGTAATGCAAAGTTTTACAAAACCGGAAATGCCAGCAGTCACGGAAACCCCACTAGTAAAAGTAAAAAGCGCCCCCATCCCGGAAATAAGCGCAACAAAAAACCCTAAACCAAAATCAATGAATGTCGCAAATAATCCCAGCACTCAAAACACCGCATCAGTAATAAATGCGCTCACACCAGCTCCCGAAGTACCGCAGACGGAAACTCCAAAAAAGAATTGGTTTATGAGATTGCTCGGAAATATTTTCGGCAATTAAGAAACCGACCAAGGCAGAGGAATAGAAAAAAAGAGAAGTAAAGCACCCAAAAGCGCCATGTTTTTATTGAAGTTGATTTGCTCTGTCATTCTCATGTTTTGGTCGGTGACTTTCCAGTACTGATGCATGACTAAAGTCGTCACGAGCAAGAATACAGCTAATAAAATAATTGAAAATTTTAAGTAAACCCAGAGAAGTATTCCCACCCCTCCAAAGATGAGCATCAAACCGGTGAACCACACGGCTAGCGGCGCCAAAGGCACGCCCTTGGACTGCGCATAGCCCGTGAACATGCGATGATGCCTGAAATGATTGTAACCGCTCATAATAAAGTAACCCCCGAACAAAACTCTACCAAAAATAAATAAAATGGGCATGGTTTTTTTGTGTTAAACTAATAATAATTCTATATTATACTCTACTTTTTCCATTCCACAATTTTCCCCGCCTTAATTTCTAAGTTGTCCGCTTTTCTCAATTTCTTTATATAAACTTTTGGCACAATGTCATAATGTTTTATTTTATCAAGCTTTTTATCTATATCCCAAAGGTTCCCCTCTCTGGTTACCCAATCTTTATTTAAATTATTCAAATTAAATAATTCTGAATATTGCCTTAAGGTTTTTTCTCCACTATTTAAAAAATATTCATGAAAATACGACATAGCCAGCTCGCGGATGTTTTTGTAAATTGGTTCGCGGTATCGCAGGACAGCATGATTAGTTTTGGATAAAGCTCCCCAAAATCCACCTATTTTAAAAGGCGCAATCACGTGGTCGTAATCCTCTATGGTAGACTTTAGATGAACCAAATAAGGCTTAAAACCCTGCAGGGAGAGCATATAAGCCCCGAGGAGCGCAGCTTCAAAGCAATGCGCATTCTTATGCCTACTAGTAAAAAGTGGGCTTTTTAATGTCTCCCCGCCCCTTTCAAAATTAAACTTCAAACTGTTCAAAAAATCTTGCACTTTTGATGGGGTGTTTAATTTTTGGAACAATGCTTTTTCTTTTTGGGTAAAACCCAGCATCTTTATTTTGCCAACTTATTCATCAAAGCCTTGGTCTTGGCGCCAATCAATCCGTCGGGAGTGAGTCCATGCGCTTTCTGCCATTTTTTTATGACAGTAATTGTCTTTAAGCCCAATCTGCCATCTATTGTTAGACCAAGCTTTAATTCATTGTTCAAGAATCTTTGCAATTCTTTGACGCCTTCACCTTGGCTCCAAAACTTCAGAGTGGTCGGGCCAAAGTTATAAGACGTTTGTCCTCCTGTTGTTTGTGGAGGATTAACAGGAACAACGGGAGGAACTGGAATTGTTGCCGGAGGAGTGACTATCGATGGAGTTGTGGTGGTTGTCGGCGGTGGAGGCAATATTCCATTTTGGTTATTATTGTCTACTGCTGCCGGAGGAGTGACTGCAGGCGGAACATAGTCAGTAATCAATCCCCCGCCACCGGATGGAGTTACTACTGCCCCACCGCTGCAAGCGGAACCAGTCGGAGTAAGTGTGTATGTGCCCGTGCCACTTACTTGAGTGATGGTTTCGGTTTCTACTCCGGTTGAACAAGTTTGAGAAATTGTGCCTCCGGTGACTGTCATTGCTACTGGTGAAGTTAACCTAAAGTTGCCACCATAAGTGGAAGAAATGACAACAACCACGTTACCTGCATTTACCGTCACGGAGTCTGCTGCAGAACCAGTAAGAGCCGTAAGATTAACAACCGGAGAAGTCAGAGCGAGAATAGTGTCACTAAGAAACAAAACGGGTGGAACCGCGGCGGCTACCGTCACTGAAACTGTGTACGGCTGGGTGGAACCATCAGCGGCAGTAACAGTATATATTTTTGAAGTGGAAAAATCTTGAGCAACACCCACGTTTGGACTGACAGATGCTCCGGTAATGGTGATAGTTGTCGGAACTAAAGCCGTGACATTTGTACCATTTGGAACAAACATGCTGATGGTATGATCCCCCTGGTCAATTATGACTGTGGTGGCCGGAGGGGTGAAATTAAATGCCGTGATGGCTTTAGCAGAATTCGGAGCTACTGTCACTGTAACAACATACGGTTGAGTAGAGCTGTCAGCAGCGGTGACGGTATAGGTAACTGGAGACGTGAAATTGTTTGGTGTAGTTGCACTTACCTGTGTTGTTGCTCCAACGGCGACTGAACTTCCGGTAGTTGTGAAAGTCGCTACCAAGGCCGTGACGTTCGTACCAAATGGAACCGTCAGAGCTATGGTGTGAGAGCCTTCAGTGACTACACCAGTCACAGTGGGGGCAAGTCCATTAAAATTAAATAAAGTGATAGCTTTGGCAGTTGATAAAGAAGTATATGTGGTACTTTGATCAGTTCCTAAGGCCGGAGAAGCGGCAGTGCTGATTGTTCTTACTCCAAGAGTAGACGGTGTGTACGTAAATGTTTGCGAAGAAGAATTTGAAAAGGTTAGTGATGTTGGGGAAAAAGTTCCACCAGCTCCGCCATCGGAAAGTGTCATACTACCAGTGTACGGACCGTTTGCAGCGACCGTGAAATTTCCGGAGGCATTCCCTACACCACCGGAAGCTGGCGATGGAGGAGTGATGGTGTAAGAAGTAGCGGCAGAAGATGACACGGTAAATGTACCACTAACCGTAAAAGTATGAATGGTATTTCCACCACTAGTTGTAATAGTACCGCCAGTAGCTGTAAGTGATCCGGTTGGGTAGGCGATAATCACGACGCCTGAACCACCCTGTCCTCCAGATTGTGTGTTACCAGCTCCACCACCACCACCACCAGTATTAGAAGTTCCATTCCCGCCACCGAGACCCTGATTAGTACCTGTTCCGCCTCCTCCTGCTCCACCAGAACCAGGGGTACCATTGTTATACATTCCGCCGCCTCCTCCTCCAGCATAAGTCACTGAAACGCCAGAAATGCTATTAGCTATACCGTTCCCTCCAACTCCTGCTACAGTAGTGGATGTCCCACTAGTTCCTGCTGTTAATGCTCCTCCTCCTCCTCCTCCAGGACCACTTCCAGCAAACCCTCCATTACCACCTCCACTCTGACCTTGACTACCCGTACCTCCGCTTGAAGTACCTCCGTTTACTCCTGATCCTCCGCCACCTGATCCTCCGTTACCACCATTATTGATATTACCACCAACTGCCCCAGCACCTTTACCTCCACCGACAGCTGTCAGTGTATCAAAAACGCTATTGCCTCCAGCTGTAGCCGTGTTACCAGTCGATCCTGTACCTCCACCTCCAACTGTAATAGTGTATGCCTGTGCCGTTACAACGTGAGTAGCATCAACTAAATAACCGCCAGCACCACCGCCGCCGCCGCCAGCACCACCGCCGCCGCCGCCAGCACCTACCACCAAGGCATTTACGGTCATGACAGCATATGTACGCTGCGAAGTAAAAAACAATAGAAAATTCAACATTGTTGTAATCAGAAAAAATATTGTAAGAAAAGAAATTATTTTTTTATTCATAATTTATAATTATACACCTTATTGAATAATAATGTTTCTCTCCTTCATTTTAATTTTAAAGCTTTGATATAATTGTTGATTTTCTGTATCACTGAGAGCACGATTGTAAAGCATCAATCCAGCATAAGATGCATTTGGAATGTGTCCTGAACCGTCATTTTCAAGAACAAGTGGTCCGGCTGAAACTGCCGGAACAGTAGCAGGGGTTCCACCATTTTTTGTCCTAGAGACGCCAGATATTACATCTGTGAGCACACCGGGAGTTACCGCTCCACCAACCCATAATTTTGCAGTGGGAGGACTGCCAGCAGTTACTGTAGCCGACATAAAATACCAATTCCCGGCTATAGGGGCAAACGCACTTCTGTAAGCCCATCTGAAAGTATAAACATTACCCCAGTCAATTCCCATATAGCCTGTTGTTTGCTGAGTCGTTAGACCGACTGATGCATTTCCGTCTGATGGGTTACCTGTTATCCACAAAGATGTCGTGTATCCGATAGAGTCCAGTTTGTAAATACCAACAACGGAATACGTGCCATTTCCCTGCATAACCGAAGGCGCATTCTGGTTGCCCGCTGTAGTACCTCTATTGATGTCCGATATATTTGATTCATAGCGTGCAGAATATCCATCTTGAATTCGTATTCCATTCGTAAGTAAACTTAACCCCTTCAAACCCATAATTCCATCATTGCAATTTGTTGCCCCATCTGTAAAACATGGTGACATCACTGCTCCGCCGTTGGCAACATCATGAAAGAATTGATAAGTACTGGCAGTAACTCCACCATGGTCCATAAAATCAAAAGCCCAAATAAGACCTTTGCGAATGAATGTTCCCGGCTCTTCCCCGGATGTAAATTGCCATCCGGAATTAACTTTTCCCATACTCGTGTCTAAATATGACGGAACATCTCCCACACCGCCATACTGAGGACCAAGCACGAGGTCAAATTTTTGGAAAGTTGGCACTCCGCCGCCTGCTCCAGCAAAACTTTTTTCATCTGCCACGACTGTTATTTGAACGTGTGGCGGGTTTGTGGATACCACTGTATACCCTATACCCAAATTTGCGGCATTAAACCCAATATATCCGGGAAATATTCCAATAGGCTTAAATGGACCAAATGCGCTAGGAGAAGATAAAAACTCAACCCTACTTGGACCATACTTGAACCCAGTTAAAATATAAGATTTAAATTCTTTTATATAAACCGGTGCGCTAAGAATTCCTCGCGGTTTCATTAAATCGTTGTCACTGTTCGGAGAAAAAGCAATAACGGACTTTCGGCTGGTAAATGTTGAAGTCCAAGTGGGATTTGATTGTGCATCAGTACTTGCTACATACTGCCATTTTGTCACATCAAGTGATGGTAAATCGGTATTTAATACACGAGCGATACTTCCGTCATCAAGCATTGCGCAAGTATATGTTGCAGGGTCGCAATCACCTCCTATATTCGCGGGAAGAGAACCGTCCTGCCCGTATTGATAAAAATTCCAATTATAAATTGGTGTTCCGTTGACTGATGCTGGCATATTGTGCCACATCATCCCTCCTGCATAAGCTGCGTCCAAGCATTGTACACCGGATGTTCCACTGGCTGCTCCGCATTTTGGAGCGTCCCCTGTGGCAGACCAATTACTGCTGTCGCATCCTGGACTTCCAGCACGATTGGTAACTGTGTACGGATTGCACCAATGAGCACCTGAATCTGGAGATACTATTACTGTAGAGTCATGAGCCGACGCAGCACCACTACCAATTTGTCTTTCCATAGGCAAATATATCAGCCCACCTTTTGAAAGTGGAGAACGTGTCTTCCAACCACAGGTATTTCCCACTCCGTCATCGCCACTGGTGCAATGAGCAAACCACCCGGCGGGTACATTTGAACCAGGACTATACCCTGACATACAATTTACTTCTGATATTTTACTTGCATTTCTATTACTCCAATCAAACGCAGCTAGTTGCATAAGAGCCAAATTGCCATTACAGTTTTGAGACGTTCCATCGTTAAAAGTTCCCACAAGAGGTAGTCCGGTTGTCACGGGCAATTGGGATGCATTGGGAAGCCACGCACTAAAGTAATACGTATCGCCTTGGGGTTTGGAACTTGCCGCGCCACCTACACACATCAAAGCCGGAAAAGGACTACTTGGCGAACAACCTGAGGCCGTGGCATTATACCAATCAAATAAATCCACCTTCCCTCCGGGACCCATACCAATCGGCGCACCGGCGTGCAAAGCTCCGACATTCACGGAAAATCCCAACAAGATTATAAAAATAAAATAAAAGATTAAATTTTTTTTCATAGATTTTTTGCGTAAAACCTAGCGAGCTTTGTATCCGCACATTTCCCAGGTCAGAGAGCCAGTGGAAGCATTGACGTTTCCGGAAGTAACAGCAAAATTTAACACAACACCGTAAGTACTTGTGATTTGTGGTGGTATTGGACGAGTACTGAAATAATTTGTGTCACTAGAACCTACTCCTAAAGGAAAGTTAACTCCATTTGTCATTTCGGCGTGAGTAGTAGAACCTGGGCGTCCCATTGAGACTGTTAAGTTTGTGCCGGTAAATTGAGTTGTTTCAGAAAGTAAAATACCTTGCCACCTTACATCACCGGAAATCCCTGTTTGAAGAGTGACTTCACCACTTGCACCAGCCGCCAATCCGGAGAGTTGGGCTGTGCCGACAGTGCCATGCGCGCACTCCACTGCTTGTTGAACAGCTGTGCCACTGCTAAAAATCGTAGGTTGCGAGCCTCCACCACTGCCGCAATCCGCTGCAGCTAAACCTACCGCTCCAGTATTGTCCACATGCAGACATTTTGTGCCACTGCCAGCCAGACCGACAATTTTCAAATTACCACCCAAGGTAACCAGACCGGTGCCTATGGTGACAGGAGCGTTCCCGACAGTTTGGATTAAAAGAGTGTTGCCAGCTCCGATATCTATAGTAGAACCGACTGTACCGATGATACTAGTACCGCTAATCGTGACCGATGCGGCCGCCATAGAAGCAAAACCGAATAAAACAAAAACAAACAGAACTGTATAGAATATTTTTTTATTTTGCATATGATTTAAAATCATGCCGAGCACAACTTAAAAAATTAATTTTTAATGACAATTAAGTTAATAATACCTTATTTTACAAGAGTCCAGCAATCATTTAAGTGGGGATAACTTTTTTCTCATATTGAACAAGGATTGTGATTTTATTTACGGTCGCGTTTTGCAGAGAAAAAGTGTATCCATCTAAAGTCACACTTTTGTTGTTTATTGTTCCAAGAGTAATTTCTTTAAGAGTGGTAAGTTTACCGCCTGATATATCAAAAGTCCCCGCGAGTTCCCCTGCCCAAATACATTGCACATTTTTCGGACAACGGGAATCGTTAATTTCTTTCAAAACTACACTTAAACCATCGGAAAAAGTAATTTTGTCACTTGGACTCAATGTAATTTCTTTACTGAACTCTGTTGTGTTTTTTATAGGATTTTCTGTCACGGGCCGTGCCGTTTGGTTATTTTTATTCACAACCAAAAACCCCAGCCCCGCGAGAACTTCCAACCCTAAAAGAATTAAAATAATTTTTTTAACCATTATTTCTTCTTAGCTTTCTTTGGCTTCTTCACATCTTTTCTGTATGCGTTGTTTCCTTTTCCCATAAAATTTTCCCGCCGAAGCGAAATTAATTAATAATCTTCTAATCTATTTTATTCTTTCCATAAAAATGAGCAACAACCAGAAGAGTCAGCAAGGCAAAAAAGGCCGTGAGCGCCATCATTGGTATTGAAATGTACCCGCCAAATTCGGAAACTAGGTGCTGATAACAGGAAACTCCGGATGCGTCGCAGGGTAAAGCCGAACTTTCTCCAAAATAATAGAAAAAATTCTGATATAGAGAGACAAGGAAACCCGCACAGAGCAGTGGCAGAGCATAACGAATCACTTTTCTGTCTTTGTCCCATAAAGCAACTGCGAACATCAGCACCAACGGGAACATAAAAACTCTCTGCCACCAGCACAGATAACACGGCAGAAAATGAATGATTTCGGAATAGACTAAGGGAAACACCGCGGAGACAAAAGAAATCAAAAACCCCAAAATGAGAACATGCTTGTTTATGAAATCAAGATAAAAATTCTTTTTCGGTCCGAAAAACAGTAAAAATAAAGCCACGACACAAAAAATCTGGGCAATGATAACCCCAAACCCCAGAGAAACGTTTAAATAGTGAATGGTGACAGGGTTCATCCCAGTACTAAAATTTTAAATTGTTAATAATAGTGGTCATTTGTTTTTAGGTGAAATTTAGTACGGGACAGGTATTTATTGTGGCAACACGCAGCCCGTCTTGGCGGCCAAGGTTTCAAGCTTCACTCCGGCTCCATCTGGTGAATCGTCGGGAATAATAGTACCATCGGCCAGTTTCCAAGTCGGATAGCTTTGTATTTTTTGATCTGTACATACTTGCAACTGTCCAGTCGCGTCAGCTGTAGAGCATTCGACATAAGGCAAGTATTTAGCGGAAGAACCAAAAGCTTTCTTTTGAGCCTGGCAATGTGGACACCACCAAGCTCCGTAAAACACGGCGCCTTTGTCTTTCAGGCAAGTCGCAAAAGTATCATATTTGCCTGGCCCCGGAGGGGTGCTGTTTGACTGCAATAATACTGCGGCAATTGTGCCCAGAATCAAAAGACCGATTATTCCAATGAAAATTTTAACATTATTATTTCCCATACATACATTTTAACAATTTAAAAAACATACAGCAAGGTCTGGCGCGCCTTAATAGCTCACCAGACCCAAAAAACAGATAATCTTCAATACATCAAAGCAGGGCTGTCGCTGGGCCAATTGTCATCCAGAAAGCGATAATCCAGCAAAATCTTATCACCGCACTCACAGAGAAATGGGGCGCGCCGTAACTTGCTTTTTGGGCTCCTGGGTCTAACCGACTTCCAGGCGAAAATCTTTTTTCCGGCCCAGTAGTGGCGGTAAAAGGAGGGTCCCTTGGCCTGAATCAACTTCAGGCTGGTCAGGTTAATACACCTATCCAGCATTTTACTTTTTTCCAAGAAGTCGTAAATCATGTGGCCTTTTACAGCGCCTATGGTCTGCGCGGGGTGCTGCCATTCTTCCAAATCCCTGACATTGGTAATTATTCTTCTGACTTTTAAAATCTCTGTGTCTGGAACAGAGATAGTCCGAACCCCACAGCCGGAACGCACAAAATCTGCCCATATTTTCCCGCGCTTCTCCGGAGGAAGAGCAAGAAAGGGCTCATAGAACTCGTGGCTGATTTCTTCCCAAGGTGTATCCCTCGCGAAAGAAAAAACTATTCGTCCAACATTTTCGTCTATCCCCATCTGCCCCCTCCTTTTTAAAGGAACTACTTTTTAAATTCTTTTGTAAGATTATAAAAATCTAATGAAAACTAGATGAAGATTTTCGGCAAGAAAATTATCAGCCCGATAATGATGGCCGTAAACACAGCCAGCAAGACAGCCGCGGCAGCTACGTCTTTGGTGTCTCTGGCAAAAGGATGATATTCAGGAGAGGTCAGATCTATGTCTATCTCAATGGCCGTATTAAATGCTTCGGAAACAAAAACAAAAGATATGGCAAAAATCAAAGCAATCCATTCAAAACCGGAAATTTCAAAATAAAATCCAAAAAATACAGCCACCAGCGCCACAAAAATATGCACGTATAAATTCCTGGTCGTACTCCAAAAAACCCGCAACCCCCGAAAGGCGTTTAAAAATTTCTCGTGATATTTTACTTCCCGCCAAGCTTTTTGTTCTTTAGTTTCCATGATGTGGGCTATTGTCATTTTTACTCTCTTCTGTGTCAAGATACCATTGCATTGATTCTTCTTCGGAAAGATTCTTGTATCCTTTCATCCTGATTCTATTTCTTAAAATATTTTTTTCTCTTTCTGAATGGGTTAGCGGAAATTCCTCTTCCGGAGAGAGTACCTTTTTGGGACTAGAATTTTGGCTTTCAATACCCGGCATTTTTATATTATAACACCTATTTACTGATACTGTATATATATGGGCTGTGGATTTAATTTGAGCAAAGTAGTCGGTGTCATCAGGGTGGTGCCAGGAGTCAAAATGTCATTTTTGTAGAATAATTTGAAACCGGTAAATTGCACCGGCTCCGGATAAATAAAGTTTTTATAGGTGCCGATTTTTTTTGCCTCCCCGCCCCAGCCATCCATATTCATAATGAATTGAACTTCTGGCAGTGGTTTGATAAGTTTGTAATTCGTCACCATTTTTTGCGTGTATCGGTGAATGATGAGAATTTTCGGAGTGAGATTATTTTCTTTCACGAGATTGGCCAGATAATTAGCGGCAAAATTTATATCAGCCGCGTCGAGGGTGCCCACGACTTTTCCCGGACGGATGCCGGTCTTCATGGAAAACTCCGGGTCAATGGCCAAGTGCACATTTGGCAATTTTAAATATTTTTCCAACAGCGGAATTTCTGTTTGCACATTGGAAAAGCCAACCTGAATATCCAAAAAAACTATCGCGTTTATTTTCCCCGCCATGGCCAGCACTTTATCTATTTCAGAGCCTGGCATCCGCAATCTATATTTACCACTATCGCCGGGAGCTCCTTGGGCAACTACTGCGATGTAGTGCAAGGCCGGAATCACCGGAGTCGTCGGGTCAGCTATTTCCCATTTTTTTACTTCTGCTTCCAACTTCTCTAGCATTATAGCTTCGGGATATTCCCCGAGCACTCCCATTTTGGTTGAATATAAATTTCCATAATAAGCGACGATGCGGTTGAAAGGCAAAAGCGCGCCGGCATTCGGATAAACTGTTTTTACCGGCCAGAGATGGGTTTTTACCGGCTGTGGGTCAAGAGGAACTTTGGTGGTTATGGTTATAGCTTTGCCGTTCTTATCTTTCCCGGGAGTTTTGACGGTTGTGTAAATGATAGGATCCGGTGGATTGTTGGCTATTTCATTTAATTTTTTATCATAGGCGATAACGTCGAGAGGAGCTTTATTCGAAGTAATTGGGTTAGCTTTTACTTCGGGTAAACTGGTATTTATTACTTGCGCGCTTTTTTTATACGAAACAGCCCCGCCCAAAAATCCCGGGAAGAAAAAACAGGCACCGATAATAATAAGCAGTACCAAAATAATCCAGAAAAGATTCTTTTTCATTACCTGTAGTATACATCAACGCTTGGTTTTTGCCTAAGTATTTTATTTATTGAGAAGCGCGCGCGTGAGCGGTCCCACATTGCCCACTTGCGGAAGTTTGTGTGCTTTTTGAAATGCTTTGACTGCTTTTTCTGTAATGGGGCCAAAGGTTCCGGTGGCTGTGGTATTAAAATATCCCAGAGTTTTTAATTTTTTCTGTAGCTGCGTAACTTCTGCGCCTTTTGAGCCAAGCTTGATTGCTTTGGTGAATTTAAAGGCAGTGCTCGTTGTCGGAGTGTTGATAGTATCGTCTGGAACAGTGACCGTAGTTACGGGAGTAGTGGTAATAGTGTTGGCGGGACAAGCCACTCCAGTAGAAACACTAAAAGCGGCCCCGGTGCAATCTACGGGTACGTATGTATTGGTAGTGGTTGTGGTTGTGGTTGTGGTATTGCACGACTGGCCAGTCGTCTGGCTAAAACCCGTCGTAGATACACAACCTGTAGGCAAGGCATTGGGATTGGTTACTCCCACATACACAGATAATGTTAGGCAATTCCCTCCCGCAGAACATACGTTCATAAGAGAAGTTCCGTTACTCAAACCTACGAGTGTAAGTATATTACTATTTAAAGTTGCTTGAAAAATATTACTGGAGTTTGTGAAAATATTGTATGGCATCGTGCCTCCGGAAATTGTCACTGTACTCGTCTGCCCAACAGAAAGATTTACACTTTGTTGGCTCAAAATCAACGCCCCACCACTCGAACTAGTGCTGACGGTTACACTCAAATTGGCACAATTACTCGTAGAGGCACAGATACTTATTGTCGAAGAGCCGGTGGTGATTCCAAGAAGAGTTAGAGTGCTACCCGAGAGATTGGCTTGAACGATGCTTGGGTTTGAATTTGAATTCACATAAAATAAGCTGTTGGTCGGACCAAAAATACTGATGTTCAGACTTTGGGCTACGGCAAGGGTTGGGTTTTGCTGACTAAATGAAACTGCCGAAGAAACAGTATTGCCGATAGTCACGTTGATGATACCGCAAGAATTCATGTCTGTAGAACAAACAGTTATAGATGACGAACCGGTCGTACCACTCGTGGTCAAAGTGATGGTGCTACTAGAGATACTGGTCGTAACCACACCATTGTTTTGACTGGAATTATTGAGCACCGAATAAACTCCGGAACCGCCGGAAATTTGTACGGAGACAGTTTGCCCTGGAGACAGTGTCACACTGCTCTGGCTGAAGGTGAGCGGTTGCGCACTGCTGCTTTGAACGATGACATAAATACTTCCACAGTTTGAAGTGTTGTTAATCAAGCAAAAAGAAGCCGTGGTGGTGCCGTAGCTGTTGGCGGTGACATTTATTTGAGAGCCACTGATGCTAAAATTTGCGATTTGCGGACTGGTATTGCTGGCTTGATAAAGCTGACTGTTGTTCAGATTGGTGGCGGTAACAGACATAGCTTGCCCGAGGGTGAGCACGAGGCCCGTCTGGCTCAAGGTCAGCATGTTACTGCTAGAGAGAAGAGAACTGACTGCCGGCCAAGCTACTGTGTTGGAATGGGCACCATTGATGCCACCCGTAGTGATATACACCGAACTGCCTGCCGCCACACCATAGTTTGAAGTACTGACTGTGTTTGTCAAAGTCCCGTTTGTATTGGTAGTTCCGAGAGAAAGAGTCTGTGGACCAGACCCGGTTTTAATATAGAAAATAAGCACACTGGAATTCGGGTCGCCGGTGACATTTACTTGCACCGAGTCCCCGTCCCCTGTCGGAGAAAGCGACAATGTGGGAGTCATGGCAAAAGCCTTACTGGTAAAAGACAAAAACATTATTGTTAAAATTAAAAATGAAAAACCAAATATTCTTTTGTGTGATTTTTTGCTCATACCCCATATTATACGCCAAATTACAAAAAAGTGGTGCAAAATTCACCTCAGCACTAAATTATACCCCCACCTAACCTCCCCCTACATTAGGGGGAGGAAAATCAGTACACTAGCCAAAGGCTAGTAAACCTCCTGCTGGTAACACTTTTCACAATATACTATTTCCGGCCTATCTGGCGCATAGCTGGTCTCAAATTCAATCTCGCATCTGCCCTCATGGTGCGTGTGTTTCTTATCACACATGCATTGCCTGTGCCATAATTTCAATGCTGGCATAACTTTGAATCTTTCGTAATAACGACAGTTGGGGCAAAGAATTGGAAGCGGTATGTTATGTTTTTTATAAAAAACCAGTTCATAGTTTGTTAAACGAAAAGCAGTATTGCATTGATGAGCACACTCTCCTGCGTGGGCACAACCCAGAACATCTTTTAAAATATCTTCACTAACATCGTCAATATTGTCCAGAATGTTTTCTGTAGGAATTGTAATCTCGAAATTTTTTACATCCGGTTCCCGCCATGGATAACCATTCCTCTCCGCCTCTTCTTTGGTAATTGGGAAAAATTCCTGAGACAAAGTCTCATTATATACCCAAGGAGAAACTTCTATAGGAAAAAATTCTCCATATCGATAAACTTTGCCTGCTTTGTCTATAAATGGATTGCTATTCATATGTTCCATGATTTGCGTCCGGAGTTTTTCGTATTCTTCCTTGGAATAAATTATATTCAGAATTGCATTTTCTGTATTTTTAAGTGAAATACAACCAAACAGATTAGAACAATTTCGACAAAATTCCGTATAATCGGCATTTCTTACGGATTCCATCGCAGAATAACTAAATTTAACATTATAATCATTTAGACTGCCAGTTACGTACTCATACATCAATTCTGACCACCCTCCATAATCAAAATCCATACAGTCTTTGAGATTAAACGCTCGATAACAATATTTCGCATTTTCCACATCATAAATTTCAAAACAATCTTTACCATTTTTTACATTCAAAAGATTATTTCCTGTCACATTAATACATTTAGTGATATTTCCAAAACGATAAATTGCCTTCTTTTTAATTTCTGCAAATTCTTCCAGCAAAAAATCACGTGAAGCCCTGCTCCTTAAATTTAATTTTTCTATTTTCTTAAAATAATCTTCCTTTTCATATTGCTGATTGCGAATACAAAATTTTTTATTTCGCAAATTGTAAGAAAGAAAACAATTACTACAATTTATACAATCAACAGAATAGTATGAATCCAAACAACTCCTGCAGAGTAAAAGATATTGAGAATTATAATTACTTTGTGCTTCCACGTTCTCATACAAACTCTCTGATCCGTTTATTATATTTAAACAATCAACGATATCTCTGGATCTATCTACCGACTTTGAATAAAAAACATTTTCTGATTCTTTTACAACCGAAGAAGATAGATATACATTTTTCGATTCTCCAACCATATTGGAATAATCTGAATTTGTAGAACTCCTTTGCCACAAAGCTAGCCTGGGCACAGTATTTGAAAATTCTTTATATTGTTCGAAAAATGTTCTATTGAAATCGTATTTCTTTCCATATAAAGTTGGGTCCCATCCATCTCCGAACCAACACTCTCGACAATATACGGGAAATGGCATGGATTCATGATACATTGCAATAATACTTTTTTGGCATAAACCGCACTTGCGTTTGTACAAGGCCCGCTCGTTACGCCAGGCCAAGCGCCTTTGTAGCCGGCATTCCGGGCAAAAGGTCGGCGGAGGGACTTTTATTTTCTCGTAAAAACCGAAATCATCCGGCTCTATTATAAAGTCTTTCTGGCAATTCTGGCACTGTTTAGTTTGTGATTCCACGAAGCTATTATAGCAAAATTATGAAAAAAATTATACATCAAGACATCGTGCCCCATTTACGCCATGGCGTAAATGGGGCAGTCGGTAAGTAATGTAGTAAATTAAAGTTTTTCTGTATAAGATTTTGCCAATGTAAAGGTTTTAAACTTATCCCCTATTTTTATTTCTTTTAAGTAGTCTAAGAAATTTTTGGGTAGTGGAGACGGTCCAACCCAAACACTTTTTTGAATCATTATATAATCAAATTTTATTAATTGCCGACGAAACCAATCCCGCTCCTTTTTCTGTAAATGTGGAATGTCGTACATTACAATCAAATTCTTTGAAGAATCTTTTTTAAAAGGTGAAAGAAAAGTGACATGATAAAAAGATTTTTTCCTGTTTTCAGTTTTTGCACGGCTTTTCCTGCCATTTTTAAATGCTGGCAAACCGAAAGCATTTACTCGCATACCTTTATATCTTGGGCTCATGTATATATGATACCACACTGCCCCATTTACGCCATGGCTGAAATGGGGCATAGGTATTGATCTAGGGGTAACAATATAATTTAAGATTTTAAAAACATCTCACCTTTGAAATTGGACGATTTTTCTATGGAATGGTCTTTTTTTACTAAAACGTATTCAAATTTGTATTTGTCTGACAAGGTGGATACTGGAACGAAAAATAGGCAGGTGGCAAGCGCATCTGCCACGAGACCAGTTTCCGCCACTACCCAGACTGCTATTATGTCTCTCGGTGAAATTAGGGTTTTGGGATTCATTATGTGGGTGAAATTTCCCCACGCACGCCTGTTGCCAGCTGAACCGGCTATACTTTTGTTTTGTAAGTTGTAAACACCTATCGCCTCCTCTGTGTTTTCCGGATTCTCCAAGCCTACCCGAGTCGGTACTTTATTTTTGTGCAAGATATCTCCGCCCGCATCAATGCAATATTCAAAAATTCCACTCGCTTCAATTTCTTTTGCCACCAAATCGAGCAAGTACCCTTTTCCTCCCGCGCCAAAATCCAAGATGACCGGTTTTTTAATTTCGATGTTTGGAAATTTATATTCCATCACATCTTCCCAGATCGGCGCTTTTTCCAGTTCTTTTTTTTGCTTTAAAGTATATTTCGCATCATATCCCGCGTCGGATAATATGTTTCCGACTAACGGTGTAAAATATCCGTCGGTAATTTTATATAAATCATAATAAAGGGTAAACATCTTTTCCGCGTCGTCGGGTAGCGCAAAAACGCCCGTTTCTTTGGACATTTTAGTCACTAGCGAATCATCGCGAAAACGCGAATAGTTTTTGTCAAAAACTTCGATGCGATTTTTTACGCGAGCCAGAAGTTTGTCTTGGTCTATTTCCGATAAATCTTCAAATATATCTATCTGCCACTTCGTGCCGATACCGTCAAAAGTAAATTGCGCCATAAACTATGCCTTGGCTTGCGCTTTTATTTGGGTGAGCGCAGCGTTGAAACCGATTGGAGTAAGAGATGAACCGGAAACTTTTGAGAGCTGCAAGCCGGCTATTTTTTGCCCGACGACAAATTGCTTGTAGCCGGAGACAAACATATCCTGATATTTCTTTGAAAGACTATCACCTGCTATCGGAGTCACCGAAACATCGGTGACGACATCACTTTTTAGCGTAAGGGTGACGGTGACTTTATCCATTCCACCCGGAGAATCGTAAGAACCTGTAGCCGTATAGGTGCCATCTTTGTAAACCGAAAGAGTTTTCTTGGGAACGTCTACCGGAGGAGTTTTCGAAACGACTGGAGTAGAATTACCACTCCCATCCCCTCCTTGATTAAGGAGGGGTGCCGAAGGCAGGGTGGTGGTTTTCTTTCCCAAGAAAATAGGCACAGATAAAACTGCGGCTATGGCGACGGCGACTAGGGCGATGGCTATATTTTTTTGTGAATTATTTTTTGGTTCCATGTGTTGTGTGTTTGATATTGATAATACAGGCTATATACGAAAGAACTAATGAAGATGGTGCGCTAGAAATTAAAATCGGTATTTATACTGTCTACTGAAGACTGAATGGCCTGCTCGGTCCAGACATACGAAAACCATATGACAAAAATTGTGGAAACTATCAGGAGCACCCAGGCAACCTGCCCGATTCTGTTCGCTTTCGGATCTTTTGATTTGAAATATTTTACTCCCGGCCATTTTTTGATAAAAAGAAAAAGGACTATAGGCAAAACTATACTCTCTAGGTATATGAGAGCCTGCGTTCCCGCACTGGTGGAAAGCGGAGGTTCGTTTACCTTTGCGCCGCAATTGGGACAAAAATAATAAGTGGGAAGTATGGGCTGATGACAAACCGGACAAATATTTGTTTCCATGTTTATAATTCCGAGCTAGTTTGTGACCTTTACTCCTCCAAAAATTGCCACGCCTTTTAGATTTAAGGTTATGCTGTTTCCCTCTCCTTCTATCTTTGTGTCATAACCACCGAAGATTGAAGTCCCTTGTGAATTTACTTTCCAGCCTTTTGGAACGATGAGTTCCGCTCCGCCGAAGATTGCTATTATTTCCAGATTGATGACACTTTCGGACGTGCTGATGTGGCGCAGGTCTATCTTGCCGCCACTAAAAATCATGGTTATTCTGCCCCCTTTGAAATTCTCGGATTTGATGACTCTGTCGGCGGAACTGAAAATATTCAATTCATTTATTAAGTTCTCGCTGGAAAACGGTTTTGCCGCATCAAAATTCAAATTGTACTCGTTCCCGATGATTATCTTTATGCCTATAGCTATCAGAATAAAAGCAAAGAAAAACTTTAGCAAAGAAATACCCAAGAGAGCCGAGAGACCTAAAACTATCAAGATGGTTCCAAAAATTATTTTTCTCATAAAATTATCTTATTATCTTAATTGGAGAATATAATTGATAAAGTCCGGAGACAAGTTTAAATTATAAACAAGCGGAGAGCCGACATGAATGAGCGCATATAAAACAATAAAACTAAACATGACCAGGGAAAAAATGAAAATGAAAAACCTGGCGACTTTGTTATACCCGGTAATAATTCTGATTCCCATCAATATCAACAAGACCGGCCAAAATGGCCAGATGTAATTCCAAACACCCCTCGAAGCTAACCCAAAGGTGTTGAGTAAAAGTAAAATTCCCACAAAGAAGACAGCCAGTCCGGAAACTCCACTACCAAAATGCCTGCCTTCATGATAATGATGATGGTAATGGTGAAAATCGTTCTTTTGCTCATCGACTTTTTCTTTTCCCTTATCCCGTGAATTCACTTCTTCGTTGAAAATCCTGACATGCGGCTCCGAAACATTTTGTTTTTCTTGGTTTTCCATGCGGGATATTATACCACTTTTCTTATTTAAAGTTAACAGAAAAGCTGTACATGCCCATGCCGCATACACCCCGTAACGGCACACCTGCTTGTGGAGTGCCTATGTCTATTTCCGTCTCCCCCGTTTGAGGCAGAATTTTCCTATAGCCGATGGAATTTATGACCAGTGAGGCCGAGCAATCATATATGCCGTTTGTTTTCATTATTAATTTTGTTGGCACGCCCGCCTTGGCACTGGAAATCCTTGGCGAGTATCCACCTCCGGCATTGATAGTGACATACTGGACACCATCTTTGATTTGCGCGTTTTCCACAGCCGAACCCGAAGGGTTGCCGGTACCGATTCCACTGATAAAAATAAAAGCGACGATTGCTACACAAATAACGGTTATGGCGATTAAAGTATTTTTGTTCATAAATTAAAAAGCGGGTTAATAATTCCCAACCCGGCAAGTTGGGCTAATAAGGCGAATATTCCTAAGCCCACCACAACTATTCCCGCTGATTTAAAAAATAGCGGCGCGTATTTAGACTGGGCGAAAGACATTGACCCGAAAGAAAGAAGTGAAAGGACCGGCAGTGTCCCTAAGGCAAAGGCAAACATTATAAGCATTCCGGAAATAAACGAACCACTGGACAGGGCGGCGATTTGCATGGACTGGGTAAAACCGCAAGGCAAGAAAAAAGTTCCTAGCCCTATCAAAACAGGCGCCCATGTGGCATGTTCCACTTTTCTAAAGAAAGAAAATATATTTGAGGGTAATGTGATGGTGCTCTTTTTAAATATTCCGATGAGATTCAGCCCGAGTATTATCATCACCGCGGAAGCGATGAGCCCCAGTATTGCCGAAAAGACAAAGCTTATGCCGACAGCCTCACCAATCAACCCCAGCACTCCGCCCAAAACCGCAAAGCCGAACAATCTTCCGGCATGGAACAACATCAAGGGTTTTTTCGCTCCTTCCAAATTGCCATACTGCTCGTCTTGTGCGACTTTGGCGGATAACGATAGTATGAGTCCCCCGACTATCGCCAAGCAACTCGAAAGCGAAGCGATGATTCCGATAATAAACCCAGTGACCGGTGTAGTCTTGCCACCAACACCCAGATTTAGAATACCGGATTTTTGCAACATGAAAAACAAAACCAAAAATGCCAGTCCTATAGGTATGGCTTGCCAAATAGTGTTATCTTCTTTTTGCTCTTCCGTGATTTTTCCCACCGAAAGCATATACCCGTTTTGTTTTATTTTCGTGTTTAAGATTTCAGCTATTTCTTCGGCATTTTTTTCGTTATTGGTTTCTATTTCTACGGTTTCATTTCTCAAATCAACTTTTGAACTCACAATGAAATCCTGTTCCTTGAAAATATCTTCAATCAATATTTTGCAAGATGCGCAATGTGTGCCTTTTACATGGAATGTGTATTTTTTCATAATATTTGATTTAGCGAAATCATGCCGCGCAATCGTCCATTAAAGCGCGGCTTTATTTTACAATTTTTTGCTTTTAATGCGCAATGAATTCCCGACTACGGAAACACTGGAAAAAGCCATAGCCATGCCGGCAAATACCGGGTTTAAAAGCCAACCCCCAAGCGGATAGAATACTCCTGCCGCGAGCGGAATACCGACAACATTGTAGAAAAAAGCCCAGAAGAGATTTTGTTTGATGCCGAGCATGGTCATCTTGGAAAGCTTTATGGCTTTGACCAGCTTGGAAATGTCTCCGCCGAGGAGGGTGATGCCGGCGCTCTCGATAGCCACGTCTGTGCCTGTAGCCATGGCTATGCCCACGTCCGCCTGCGCGAGTGCTGGCGCGTCGTTGACTCCATCTCCGGCCATGGCTACTACGTGCCCTTCTTTTTGTAACTCTTTTATTTTGTTTAATTTATCTTCGGGTAATACGTGGGCCAAGACACTGTCGATGCCAACCAACGAGGCAATATGCTTGGCTGTTCTCTCGTCATCCCCTGTCACCATTATGACTTTGATGCCGAGTCTGTGTAAATCTTCCACTGCTTTTTTTGATTCGGTTTTTATTTCATCTGCCACCATCACAAAACCCATCACTTTTTCTGCTGTGGTTAAAATTACCGGTGTTTTCCCCTGCTTTGTAAATTCTTCGATTTTTGAAATATCAAAGGACACATTGAGATCCTGCACTAGTTTCACATTCCCAACAAAATATTCTTCACCCGCGACTGACCCTTTTAATCCTTTTCCTTTTATACTTTCAAAATTTGAAACTTCAAATATTGGAATATTTTTTTCTTTCGTGTAATTCATAATCGCGTGAGCTATCGGGTGCTCCGATTTATTTTCGAGTGAAGCTAAAATGGAAATTATTTCCTCATCTTTTTTGTCCGTAAAATTTTGTATATCAACCAGAGTCGGTTTGCCTATTGTTATGGTCCCGGTCTTGTCCACAATCACCGTATCCACTTTGTGCAATTTTTCGAGCGTAGCTGCGTCTTTGATGAGTATTCCCTCTTTAGCTCCTTTACCTACACCGACAATTATCGCAGTTGGAGTAGCCAGACCGAGCGCGCACGGGCAAGCTATCACCAAAATCCCTACAAAAGAAACCAGCCCAAATGAAAATGCTTGCGAGAAACCCAGATACTGCGTGCCAATCAAGAGCCACAAAGCCAAAGTGACCACGGCAATGCCCAAAACAATTGGAACGAAAATAGCTGAAATTTTATCGGCCAAGGCCTGAATGGGCGCCTTGCTGCCCTGCGCTTCTTCCACCATTTTCACGATATGCGCAAGGAGAGTTTCCGAGCCGATTTTCGTGGCTTTGAAAACGAAAGACCCTGTCGTGTTTATTGTTCCCGACACCACACTGTCACCGATACTTTTCTTAACCGGCATAGATTCTCCGGTGACCATGGCTTCATCCACAAAAGAAGAACCCTCAGTGATGACGCCATCCACCGGAATTTTTGCCCCGGGCTTTACAATAATAAGATCACCATGAACAACCTGCTCGATGGGGATTTCAATCCCTGCCCCGTAGGAAGCTTGCTTTCCTTCGGGGTCTTTGCCTTCGCGGATTACCAAAGCTGTCTTGGCCTGTAGATTTAAAAGTTTTTCTATGGCATCGCCGGTTTTTAGTTTTGACCGGGCCTCCAGATATTTTCCGAGGGTGATGAAAGCAATGACCACAATCGAAACATCGTAGTAACTTTGATTAACGTTTACAAAATTTTTCAAACTTTCCCCGAAAGCGCTGATGATGAAACTATATAAAAAGGCCACTCCTGTGCCGAGCCCAATCAGTGTGTCCATATTGGCTTTGCCGTAGCGGAAAAAACGATACAGGCCGAGCAGATATGGCTTGCCCACCACAAAGAGCGTATAGGTGGCGAGTATCGGCAAAAGATAGTGAAAAAAGTTTTCGAAAGTCGCGGACATTTCCGGAAAAATTTTAAATTGCGCAGAAATATCCCAGCCCATGACAAAAATACTTACCAGCACAATCGGGATGAGTGAGAAAAGCTTATTGCGCATGTCTTTTAGTTCGGCCAGTTTTTCTTTTTTTGTCTGGTTCAGTCCCAGGTGCGCCGCATGTTCGTTTTCACTCATGCCCATTTGCATAGCCGTGCCTTGCATATTCATATCTGGTACCACCAAAGAATATCCGAGCGGTTCCAGTTTTTTATTAAAATACTCTGGACTTGTTTTACTTTCGTCAAAAGAAATCCTGACATTTTCTGTTCCGTTGTTTACAGATATATCTTCCACTCCCGCAATCTTTTTTACGGTTCTCTCTATGATGCTCGCGCAAGATGCGCAATGCATGCCTTTTATTCTAAATGTTTTAGGTGTATTCATTTGCTTTTTAGCTTATAAATTTTTAATATTTCTTTAATGGGTGTGTCTTCCTGTCCATGTTTAATCTGGTGAATAACATGCGTAGATAAGTGATTTTCCAAGATCAAATCTTCCACGCTGGAAAGCGCTTTTCTCACCGCGCTGGTTTGGGTAATAATATCAATACAGTATTTTTCTTTGTTCACCATCTCTTGCAAGCCCCGCACCTGACCTTCCACAATCTTCAATCTGCGTAAGGCTTTATTTTTTATGTCTTGTTTCATGTAAACAGCATATACCCCCTGGGGGTATATGTCAATTCCCCACAATGGCGGGTGTGGATAACTTTTTATGTAATTTAATTTGCGGGGCTGATTAAATATTTCTGTATATTCACCTGGTGTTCTTCGTAGGTGGCGGCGCAGTGAGTGATATGGTTTTTATCGTGAATATAATACAGGCAATCTGTCTTGGTAGGATTTAAGACTGCATCTATGGCTTGCAGGCTCGGGTTGGCTATCGGGTGCGGAGGCAAACTGGTATGTTTGTATGTATTGTATGGAGAGTCGGTTTGTTTGTCAGCCACAGTAATCGGAGCCCACCAGCCTGCGCCTTTGTTGCCGCGTATGTATTGCAATGTGGCATCTACACCCAGCATCATGTTTTGATTGAGCCTGTTCCAAAGTATGCCGGAAATGAGCGGCATGTCAGACACATTGGCGGCTTCTCTTTGCACTATGGAAGCGAGAGTGAGAGCTGTAGTCCACTTAATATTCTTCGCCGTGAATTGTGGTAAGTATGGCGCGAACCCTTCGTTGAATTTGGAAATGAGCCGGGTGGTGACATCTACCGGTTTTTCCCCCACCGGAATCAAATATGTATCCGGAGCATATACTCCCTCAATGTATTCCGGTTTGGTGATCGTGTCTTTGGTAATCCATTCCGTGGTTTGTTTTTTTGTCCAACCGAGGGCGGGCGCGAGCAGGGCGGCAATCTCTTCCTTGCGCAATCCGGGCGGAATGACTATCCATTTCATATACGGCTTGCCGCGCAAAACTTGCAAAAGTTGTGCCGGGGTCATGTCTTTAGAAATTTTATACGCGCCGGGTGCAATTACTTTTGCGCCTATAAGTGTCGTAAAAGCCGAAGCATCTTTTATGTATTCTCCATCCAGCAACTTTCCGGAAACATCATCCGAAGTGGCCGCGAGCGAAACCACAAATTGGTCCGTGCCGAGAGGTAACGGCGGCGGAGTAGGTTTCGCCGGTATTTTTATGGGTACGTTCACGGCAACTGTTTGTGTGGTGGGGGTGGTATCTATTTGTTTCACTTCCGGCATTTTATTTTTCCCGGAATGTGTGTAAGTAAAATATCCACCGATTAAAACAATCGCAACACAGAAAAATGCTATTAGTTTGTGTCTTTTTTCTTGATACATAGTTTTTTATCCCTGCTTCTTGAGCCAATCAATCATTTTGCTGTAGGTGCTTGGACCCGCTTGTCCATCGGCGGAAAGACCCTGGTCTTTTTGAAAGGCGGACACAGCTTTGACCATGTTTGCTCCGTAATCATTATCAATTTTGTTGGAAGTTTTGTTGTAAAGATTTAAGAATTTCTGCACGGTGCCCACCCGGGTACCGCTTGATTTTAATTTCATAAACACTTTATTGGATACAAGCACCTGCAATTCGTTTACGAGAGATTGGTTTTTATATGTGGTCGGTTGTGTCGGGGTAGTCGGTGTTTGGGGATCTGGATTCTGGGCCACAGGGGTGGTATCCACCGGCTCTGGTGTAAGCGTATTTAATTTGTCAGTCAGGTCTGCCAATTGTTTCGTCAAATCTTCGTTTTCTTTTTGTAGTTGGGTAATTTTTTGGGTTGTTCCAAATTCACTGCCGGACTGGATGGTGACCACAGCCCAATACCCGATGAGTCCGACTACAGCCAAAACGACTATTGAAAATAGAGCAAATTTTAATTTATCCATCATCTCTTTATTTTACCAAAAATTTGCAAAAATTCAAACTATTAACTAAATGTAAAAACAACTATTTCACTGTCGCTACCCACCCTTAGCGGTGGCCCCCAAGTACCCACTCCGCTCGAAGTATACACGGACATTTTACCAAAAAGATGAAGACCATAATCATAACCTTTGTAAATTAAATAGGTAAAACCGTTCAGTGGAAAAACTTGCGCACGGTGAGTATGCCCGGAAATTTGCATACTTATGCCCACCCTGGCAGCTTCGTCCAGCTGAAATGGTTCATGTTTTAACAAAATGGACGGTTCATTTTTATTTATGTTTAGATTGGCGAGAATATTTTGAAACTTGGCCAGATTTACAGAATCACGGTCATCCACGCCGATAAGCTGCAAACCATTTATATTCACCAGCTCATTATTTAAAACGCGTATACCTATATTTTTTACGGCTTCCAGATAGGGCTTATTATCGCGAAATTCTTCATGGTTTCCAGTGATAAAATATGTACCGAGCGCCGGATGCAAACCTGCAAACGGCTGAACAATTTGGTTTTCATCCACTTTCACTCCGTCGTAAAGATCGCCCCCTATAAAAACTATGTCCGGATTGATTTCGTTTATTTTATCCACAATTTTCTGCGCAAAATCCCGCCCCAGCACCACGCCCAGATGTATGTCACTGACAAAGACGACTCGCTTGCCCTGCCACCCTGCCGGCAAGTTTGGCAATGTCACATTTATATTTTTTACCAAAAGAGTGCGCGCGTGAACCACACCGTAGATACTCACCGCGAGAGCCAACACTAGACACAGAATGCCAAACAACTTTGGAGTATCAATACCAAAAATTCGTGACAATAAAATAGTCAAGACATATATACACGAAGCCAAAAACAGATAAAAAGCGAAACCAAGCCACGTCGCCGAGATGGTGTAATAAGTCCTGGTAAATAAATTATTGAAATTAAAGGTTAGAATTGAAGCCAAAACAAAGCTCAGACACAAGGCGGCTAAAATAATTCCTAAAAACAACTTCCCCGTTGCGGTCAGGGAAAAAATAGAAACAAATGCCTTGTAAACAATCACATGCACTAGTGCGAGTACCAGTGAAACTATTCCTGCAAAAAATATAATTATTATGGGAGCCATTTTATTTAGTTACTGGCGACAATCAGCCGGAGGCTATGTATAACAGACTCCATATCGCCGGTTATTTTGTCCCTATCAAATTGTTTTATGCCTTGACTCGGGTCGTAATTGCCGATGTTGGTGGAATGAACGGTGTATTCCACAGCATAACAATCTCCGCCGACAATACCTCGGTAACTGGTTGTTTCATAGTAATTTCCAGCCCCGGCATCACCAAAAACATACTTGGTAAATGGGTATCCACTTACCATGGCCACTTCTTTTTTAACAGAAGGACCGTTTGTGTCCACTAAGCAATTCTTGATGGCGCTTATGTCTGCCGACTTGCCTATCGTTAGTGTAGCCTCGGAAAAGTTTGTCTTTGGCATATAACTTTGGGGTACGTACACACTCGCCAAGAGAAGCCCGTTTTGTTTTGAATTCAATTCCCAGTCTTTGGAAAGAGTGCTGTTGCCGGACATTGCTCTAAAAAAAGCATTGTAGTTGAAAGAAAAAGAACCATTGCCTGCAGTGAAATTCTCCAAGCAGTCGTTGCTTTTCACAAAAGTGACTTTAGGGTCATAGATGACCTTGCTGGTATCTGCGAGTGTTTCGGTGTCTCCCGCTGTTTTCACGTCGCCAAACCCTTCCACTAGATTGTCGCCGACTTTTTTGAATATCAACTGCCGGTTTGAATGCATTCCTTCCGAATCAAAAGAGTAGTTGCCCAAGAGAACATCTCCGGAAAGTTTTCCGATGAAAACTCCCGACGAACTGTCTTTCTCGTAGTTGTTGTAAGCCAGTATGCCAATCTCTGCTCCGTCGTTTTCAGATTGAATTTGAAGCGTATAAACATCCTGCGAAAGTTTGGCGATATAACAGCCCAAAACCGAAACCGTTTGCACTGACACCGGAATGTTATCTCCTTTTTTGTTGCTAAAATAAAAAACAGTAACAAAAGTTAAGATAATAATAATAATAATTATTAATGATAGCAAAATTTTTGCTGATTTAGTCATACACCAAGTATAACACGAAGTTTTATTCGTGAACTTTGGAGTCCATCATACTTTCAATTTCATCATCGGACATTCCTATCAAGTCTTCAGGGTGATTTACTTTGGCATGAGCCATCATTTTACCTACGACTTTCGACTGCGAACTACCCGTGGCCACAAAATCGCAAGTGGAAGCGGGATTTAAATCTTTACAAGCTAATTTCATCATAAAATTTATTGATACTTGTTTTTTTAATCTACTCGACCCTAAGAAAATACCAGATTTTTATGAAAGCTTTATGAAAAATTCGTCCAGGGATTTGGTATATCCGGGATTAAGCATTTTTCAAACCTTCAATATCAATTTTTTTCATTTTTAGCATGGCTTTTAAAGTGCGGTCCGCCTTCGCCGCATCGGGGCTATTTAGTAGTTCCGGAAGAATCTTGGGAATAACTTGCCAGGAGAAACCAAATCTGTCCTGCAGCCATCCGCACTGCTGGGCTTTTTCATCTCCGCCTTCTTTTAGTTTATTCCAATAATAATCCACTTCTTCTTGGGTATCGCATTCGATGTAGAAAGAGACAGCCCCACTCGGCTTAAAATATGGACCTCCGTCTAGAGCCATAAACTTTTGCCCTTCGAGCTCAAATACTGCTGTTATGATTTTGCCCTGCATACCCTTGGGCGGACCTTCCAAGTCTTCGTCCGGATAGCGTTTGACACTCAAAATTTTTGAATTCTTGAAAATCGAGCAATAGAAATTCATTGCTTCCTCGCAATTTTTATCAAACCATAAAAAAGGTGTAATTTTTTGCTGCATCTTATTTCTTTGGCTGAAGAATACTTATTCTGTTGCCTTCAGTGTCAATAATTGATGAGAAGAGGCCAACCCCGGGAATCTCGTCCGGCGTGCCGTCTTTTTTCATTCCGCCGATTACTTTCCCGCCCGCATCCTTAACTTTTTTCGTCGCTTCGTTTATGTCATCCACCGCCACCACGATGGACGGATACTGACTCATGGGGTCGTCTGTCTTTTTGTAAAATCCACCATTGATGGCGCCCGGCATTTTCGGGCGACCCATGGGGTCTTTTTCGTTCGACTCCGCCGTCATTACGACCACGTAATCTCCCATGTCTTTGCCGAGTTGGTTCAACTTCCAGCCAAAAGCGGTTTCATAAAACTTTTTCATCCGGTCCATATTTTCTCCCGGCACTTCAAAATGTACTACTGGATTGCTTTTATTCATATTATTTGATTCAGTAGAATCACCTACTGGGTTGCGAATTAAAATTTATAATTTCCGACTTTGAAATAATATCGTTAGATTATGAATACATTGTGAACAAACCAGTCCCGCCGGTAGTGACCGGCGGGACTGTAAAGATTTCTACTCGGCGACCAGTACTGCCGGAGGATTCTCGGCCCTCCATTTGTTTTTGTTTAGCTGCCACTCACCCTTTGAGAGCGTCCGGACACGCAGGCAAAATTGCTCTACGCGTTGCTGAAACTCATGCTCCACGAAAATCACCCGGCTGGGTTGCCAATCGCGGTTGTAGAGATACCCCACGATAACAACTTTCCTGTCTGCCCCCGCCGGTATATCCAACAACGACTCCCCTTCGTTGCCGAGGTACCTGAGAATTGAACACAAACGGCTGGAGTTCGCCACCTTTGGGGCGCCGAACAGCGCAGCCATTTGAATATCATCGGTACTGCCCTCGAACAAACGACATTTCAATTCGCCACAAGAATAGTCGGGGTCACCATTCTCGCCCAAAGCCAGCTCATGGAAGGCCTTGTCAATCTTTACTCTTTTCCCCGGGAAAAACCCGAAAAGATCTATAATCCCGCGCGATTCCCGAACCATAAACTCCAACATCAGTGTGGACATTTTTCTCTCCTTTTGTAGAACGTCCACGAGAACAATATAATTAAATTATGAATACATTATGAAAAAATATAAAAAGCCGCCAGTGTTTTTCCATAGGAAATCTTAACGACTTGTGTTTTTTGTGGGTGGAATCGGCCACCCGCCAAGCTTGGGTCACGCCAAGCTCCGTCTGGCAATCTTTCCGACAATCCGTCCGGGCTCGTGCCGGAGGAAAAAAGTCAATTCAGCCCGAAGGGGTGGGCGGACCCCGTGGTCTGGCAGGCACTCAAACGGAACCCACTCCCGCCCATCCTTCTTCACACGCAGAGCGGCCATTTCATCGCCAAGCTGCAAGCGTCGCGGAACAAAATAGTTTCCGGGCTGGTCTTCCGGCTCGAAAACATCTGCCCCAGTAGCCCGGTAGAACTTAACCGTTGGTACCCTTTCTTTTGTCATTTGCACCCCCAAAAAACATTCTATACACTATTGCGTATTTGTAAAGTTTAAAAAATGAAAAGTAAAATCACAAAGAGAGCCACGAAGCAGGCGAAGATAATCACGGTTTTGCCAAAGAAAGCCATAGCTTCTTGTTTTTTATTCTCCATATAGAGCATAAGTGGTTGCGAGACAAACAAATATCCCATGACGGCTGCGGACAAGACAAATAAACTCAAGACAACCATGGGCGTAAGAATGGCTTTATCCTGCGGTATCTTAGAACCTATGGTGCTTATAGCGAAAACAATAAACACAATATATAAAGCTGCGGCGAAAGCGTGTAAAAATGGTTTTTTGATGTTTTGCATTTGATTTTGCGAAATCATGCCGCGCAATCGTCCATTAAAGCTCGGCCGAAATTATATTTACATTATAAACAAAATTCCCCCGAGGAACACGACCAACAAGAGAAAAATTAACTTGAACATTTTTTCGTAAAATATTTTTTTGTTTTGCCGGATATTAATAAGGGTGTAAATGACCATCAGGAAAGAGAACAAAGCAAAGTAAATCTGAGACAAACCTAAGCTGAATTTTAGCGCGAGCAAGCCGATGGCGTTGATGACAAACAGGTTGCCAAGAGTGTTTGTAAACCACCCCAAAGCATCCCACTCATAAGTTTCTTTCCAGTAGCCGATTTTGGAATAAGCCAAGCTGGAAACATAAAGCAAGGGCACTGCCAAGAACAGCTGGAAGATTATGGCATGCGAAAATTCGCTTGAGCCGAGGGTGATGATGAGAGTCAAAACGAAAAACAAAGAACCCATCATAAAACTATTGATAGTGACCTTGTTGGCCGACTTTTGCGGATTGGTTTTGAAAATGTAATCTTTTTCCATTTATTTCTTATTCTTACTCTTTTCTCTTGCCCCACTGCCATTTTGGCTTCTCGCCTTTTTTGTAGCAGACTAGAATGAGCAGAGCCACCAGCAAAATAATTTTTGTAAAATATAAATCAATATCCCAATCTGTCGGCATAGGATTTGAGCCCAGGCTCCAGGCAACCAATAAAATCAAAAGTAAAAATATAAAAATCACCATCCACCCTTCCCATTTGGCCGGCGTCCATCCCCAGCCGTAAAGTTTCCTCTTGAACCAATAACCCTCCGGGTTATCTTGTAAATATTCCTTATATTTTTGTATGTAATTCATACTATTATTATACTCCCTATTTTTTAATTTGACTAAAATCTTTTTGAGCATAGTATATTATTTGGAGGCTCCATGTCCTATTTCTTGGAGAGTTTGGGAAACGTTGTCTTGGCAAAGAGCAAGAAAACGTTGGCGGTGATAGCATTGTTAATGCTTGTGGTAATTTTCTGGGGAGGCTGGGTCGCCTACGACCAGCTGGCTGAATGGGTTCCGTTTTAAAGTCATAAGGTCAAAAAAACTGGCGGTCGCCCCCTCGAGGAGCACCGCCAGTAAAAGTTTGTATTAAATTTAAAGTGAAAGGCCGGACGTCCTTGCGGACGCCCGACCCGATGAAACCGATTTTAGTCCTCGCCGCCACGATATGTCAGTCGACCTCTTCAAAGTCCGGCTTCTGTAACGCGACGGTTATGGCGTATACAGCGTGGTGTAAGGGCGGTATGTTTATGCCGTCCACAACAACACCAAATACTTCGACGTTGGTGCTGATATCAACCACGCTCCAGCCTTCTCCCAACTTTTTGATTTCGTCGTTCATCTGCTGTGCGGCTTCGTCGGGCAAGTTGACCGAAGAAACCATAATAACTCGGTTCTGCATATGTGCTCCTTTCAAAAACACTGTAACATATTTATAGAAAATTACAAGAGCAGTAGTATTTTTTGCAAATTTATAATTTAAATGGGGAGGTAAGCCGAAGCTCGCCTCCCCTAGTACCCTTCTTCTTGAAAAGCCCGAGGACTCATCCTTCTCCTTCCTCTTCTGGGTCAATTTTCCCCGAGCGCAACATCCTTACATCTTCCACCGTGAAATGGAAGGGTTTCCCCGGCATGGGCTTTCCTTCCTCAATTAACAGAGTCGGGGCCGGAGCCGGACAAGACTCCTCGAGGTAATCTAGCGGGAAGAACACATTGACCAGCGACTCACAAGCAATGCATTTTCCGATGACCATCAAAGACTTCTGGTCTGTAACCCGCAAAGAGAACGGTTGTACGTAATTACCACACTCACATTTGCACAAGATCCTGTGGCTATTCATTTTTCCCCCTTATCGGAACTCCGCTTCAAATTCACTCTATACCTAAAAGGAAAAGATATCAATCAAATATAAATCGAGTTTCGCGAGGACGGTCCTCGCGAAATTTAAATTTTTACTTCTTTCCGTTCCCGAGCTCGTCCCCTTTTTAGAGTTCTATATTTCTCAAAATATTTCAAAACCACCGGGCGGCGGATTTTGGTGTAATGGGCTCCGGATTTATGATTATTGTGCTGATTTAATCTTTTCTCCAGGTTGTTTGTGCAACCCACATACAAAGTCTTGTCGGCGCATTCCAAAATGTAAACAAGATACATAAATTTTACTGAACTGTATTACCAGAATTACTTGCTATAGCTGTTTCTGTAACTTTTCTAAAATATGTTAAATCTTTTTTTACTTGAGCCCCGACAATCAAAAGATTACAAAAAGCCCAAAGCTCGGGCTTTTTGCGCAACATAGCTATGAAATTATCAGCCTCTTTTTTAATATCAACTCCAAAATCCCCAGAAATATTACCTAGTCTGATATCTATCAGACGCACAACCTCTTCTCCATTTTTTTTATTGAGCCAAGCGGCAGAGAGTTCGTCAATTTGTGCCCGACAACTTGCCTTGACTTGATCCACTGTTTCCTTTTCAAAAACCGACAATGCGTCCTTTAAGACAGAGATTTTTTCTCCAAATTCTTCGGATCTTTCAAAATCTTCTTTTATAAACTGCATATCAGCATCACCGGAATAACGCTCCAAATAATTGAGCAAGGCAACATTCATATCATATAGCTTTTTGCTATCTTCCGGAGATTTTGGATACGTCTTTTCTAATCTAGGTTTTGGTACTTTTTTCCATTCTGATTCTATTTTCATATGTTTAAGTATACCACTTATTTTACTTCTTCCAGCGGGGCGCGAAGCCAATCATCCAAACGAAAAATTTGGCTTTCAGTTTGTTCATGCCGCTTGCTACCATCTTCTCATAACTGGCTTTTTTAAATTCATTCACGTCATTCCCCTCGTAAACCAACCGGCCACCCTGGAAACAATAACTGCAATACTTGTCACTCCCACTAACCATAGGGTCCTTTGCCAAAGGCATCATACAACTCTCACAATTTTTGTTTTGATTCATATATTTTTAATAGGTTATTAATAATTTAATTATACTCCTTTTTAGCACATTGCAAGCAATGAAAAAGGGCAAGCTTGGCGAGCCTGCCCTTTACGATGCCTTTCGGCGGAAATGCAGAACCTAGTGAACGGCTACCGTTGGCCATTGCCGCGGGCGGGCAGCGGTGGCGACGGGTTGGCTTTGTTTGGTCGAAACAACAAGACTCTTCCCGCAATGTACGCAATTGGGGAATTGAACGTTTGTCCTAAGTTGGCAGTTAGGACAGAAAACGGTTTGTATGTTTACCACGTGGTACTCCTTTACAAAGGAACCTAAACTACATTTACTTTAGTATATATAAAAAAATTGAAATGGCAATAGCCCATATAAAAAACAAACCCGAGCGCCAGTGAAGGAAGCTCGGGTAAAAAACGATAGGACAAGACAAAAACAATTCTCAGTCCAGAGGAGAAGCGCGAGGCCGTGCGGGAGGACAGCCCGGGTCGCCAGCCGGGGCTGTCACACCCCAGGTCAACTCAAAGCGTTCTTCCTCTGGACTGCTTTAATAGTACATCTTTGGGGGTTTTTGACAAGGAGAAAGAAACAGCCCCGCGTTCAGCTGAACGCGGGGCAATTCTAATTTATTTTTATTTATTATTAAGCTCTTGCACCCGGTTTTATTTTTTGCAGTTCTTGCGCGGCGGCAGAAATCTCTCCGAGCTGAAACGTGGCGGCGCTGATAATCTCTCTGTTTGCTTCCCCTTTCAGAGATGTGGACAAGCCCCCATAAAGCTGGGCTAAAATGTTTACCTCTTCCAATAAGAGTTCCGGGTCAGTATGTAAAAGCTGTTCGCTCAAACGGGAGACTTCGGCAATGAATTTTTGCCTTTGTCCAAAGGAAAGTTTTTCCAGCAAAGAAGTCAAGGAAGACAGCAGTTTCTTAAATTCCGCCTTTTTCTTGTCTATTATAAACGCACCCTCGGGAGGGTGACCAAAATTTCCTGTTCCCATACCCCCATAATAGCACAACGCTTCTAATTCCACAAAAAATATGCTAAGTTTGCTGCTGGCTACGGGACTTGGATTCCTTTCGGCAAGCTCAAGGCAAACGTCTCATCTCAATTATACTACAGCACTTCATCCAGCTCAATGCAGTTTATTCCGATTTTTCCATTAAGCAACATTTGCTTCTTTTTGCGACTCCAACCCTTTAATTGTCGTTCTCTTTTTGCAGCCTCGTTTTTATTTTTATATTTCTCACAATATACAAGTTTAACTTCAGAAAACTTTTTTGTAAAAAAAGATTCCTTGGATTTGTGTTCTTCTAACCTTTTCTGAATATCAAAAGTAATACCGATATAAAAAGTTTTCTGGTCGCAAAGAAGCATGTATACGTAATGTTTTTCCATGTAAATATTTTCGTTTACACTGAGCTTGCCGAAGTGCTACGGGACTTGGATTCGAACCAAGATTCACGCTTTCAGAGAGCGTTTGCCTACCATTAGCAGATCCCGTAATATTACTTAAACTTAGCATATTTTCTCTGGAATATAAAGGCTCTATTTGGTACAATGACCACTAAAGCATGACCACATTTTTATATCCTTTGTTTCAATACCTAATTTCTTTTTTGCTTCTTTATAAATACGTGGGATTGTTTATAGTCGCCCTGCTTTCGTCCATAGCCCTGCCCATACCCGCCAGCACGGTGCTGGCCGCCGCCGGAGGGTTTGCTTCTCAGGGCTATTTTAATATTTACCTGGTGCTCGGGATAACGCTTTTAGGCAGCATGACCGGAAACATAATCGGATACATTTTGGCAAAAAAATACGGGGAGAAAGTATTGGGCAGATTTGTTTTCTTCCGGCATATTTTGCATTCAAAATCTTTTCATGAAGTTGAAGATTATATCGTGGACTTTGCCCCCTCGCTGATATTTTTCAGCCGGTTTCTAACCGAACTCTCCCCGGCTACCAACATCATGGCTGGTATTTCCAAAGTGTCTTTCAAAACTTTTTTTACTTTTGCCTTGTTCGGAGAGATAGCTTATACCATCATGTATGGCATGACAGGTTTCTATTTGGGCAACGAATGGCAAAACAACCTGTCTTTTTTCCTCAAGGCCGGGGTGATAGTTTTCGCCCTCGGTGTCGGCGTAAACCTTATCCAAGTCTTGCTGTATAAAAAGCGAACGCGAAAAAACTAACTACTCCACGTGCACTTTGATATCAGTGCGTTCGCTTTTTAGTTTTAGAAACAAAATGGTAAAGGAGCCGAAAAAAACTATGAGCGCTGCGGTCAAAAAAACATAATCATAAGCCGACACTTGGGCTTTTAACTCAATCAAACCTATGAATGTTTTTATATTAAGTGGTATATGGCTGTTTAGTCTACTAAAACTGTTGATGATTGAAACATTTGTTTTGGTTCTAGCGGTTACAATAGTGGCAAAAATAGCGATTCCAAATGCGCCGGCTATGTTCCGGACCAATGCTAAAATGGATGAAGCGATGCCTATCTCGCTTTGCGGCACCACAGAGGCCACAATATTGGTGCGTTGAGCCATACCGAAACCCATACCAAAGGCCATGATAGAAAGCGGTATGGCGATGGCTAAAGCTCCTGATTTTGGATCAAGTCCGGTCAAGAGAAAAATGCCGAGAGCGGCGGTCAGGGTACTGGCAAAAATTATAAACCGAGATTGCACTTTTCCAATCAGTCTCCCGCCGATAGGGGCAGCAAGCATCAACGATGCTGCCATGGGAATAAATAGGTAGCCGGATTGGGTCGCGTTGAACCCGAGAAAAGTTTGGGCGAAAATAGGTATCAAAAAGACACCGCCCATCATACCCATGAAAACTATAAAATTGTTTACCAGCACGTTGACAAAAGCCGGGATTTTGAAGAATTTCAAATCCACAATCGGTTCTGGAACTTTTTGCTCAATCCGTAGAAATACTCCGAGCAGAACCAAAATGGCCAAATAGCACAATGAGCTATTTAATGACATCCAGCCCCAGATGGAAGCTTGGTCCAAAACCAAAACCAAAGCGGAAAGCATTCCGCCCAAAGTGATGGCACCCCACCAGTCAAAGAATCTGGTTTTTACTTCGGAACGAGATTCATTTATGAAACTTACGGCCATAAACATTCCCAAAATTCCGATTGGGATATTAATCATAAAAACAGAGCGCCAGCCGAAATTGTCGATAAGTGGCCCTCCCAATAATGGGCCGAAAACTATCGCCGCGGCGAAAGAAGAAGACCAGATGCCGAGTGCCTGCGCGCGCTCCTTGCCATGTCTGAAGGTGACAGCCAAGATGGCCATAGCCGTCGGATAGTCCGCACTGCTAGCGATGGACTGGATGATACGAAAAGTAATCATAGATGGAAGGTTCCATGATAGCCCCGCCAAAATTGAGCCAAAAATAAAAATACTAAAACCCCAAAGATAGACTTTTTTCCGGCCGATAGTGTCTCCGAGTTTACCCCATATCGGAACAAAAGCGGTATTGGCCAAGATATACGCAGTCGCTATCCAACTCGCCGCGGAAACAGTAATGCCAAAATCGTTTATGATTTTTGGGAGGGCTAAGTTTACAATGGTCTCGTCCAGACGCCCCAAAAAAGTCCCGATGATAACGGTCAAAAGTATCCACCAACGCAAATTTGAACCCTTATTTTCTTCTTCCATACTCTTTGTTGTTTTATTCTCCTCTTGAGGAGTACCCTTTAGGGGGAGGTGGATGCATTTCCACCCCGGCGCAAGCGCCACCCCTCAACGAGGGGAATCTTATTTAGTATAAACTGTAATTTTTGCAGACATGCCACTTTTCAACTCCGGATAGTCGGACACATTGAAACGCACTTTTATATTAAATTTTTTGACCGGGCGTTGGTCGGAAATGGAAAAGATAATGCCATTGTCGTTTGAGACGGGGCTGATTTGGTCCACTATTCCGTCATAAGTTTTACCCGGAAAAGTATCTACAATAAATGTAGCCCGCTGTCCGATTTTCAAGTCGCTCAAGCCTTTGGTTTCTTCTATTTGTCCGACGGCTTTCATTTCTCCGGTATTTACAAGCGAAGCCACCATTTGCCCTGGAGAAAAATATGACCCGAGGACATTTGGCGCGCTAGCAATGATACCGGCAACCTTGGTGGAGATGATTTGTGAACCCACCAAGGCAATCTGCGCATTGGCCGCCACGACATCTCCCTCTTTTACATATAACGCATTCAAGACTCCGGGAGCTGACGGTGTCAGATTTATAATAGGCGCTTCCAAGTCGGAATTTTCAACAAGAATCGTGTTTCTATTTGCCTGCCAAAACAAAAATATGGCCAGCACGCCGAAAATAACTATAAATGCGGTTAGACTTTGAACCCAAGGTTTGCTAAAAATATTTTGTTTTTCTTTATTTTCTTCCATAAATTTTTCTGCCTCTTCGGCAGGTCGCCGATAAGGCGATTAATTACTTGTAAATTCTATAGCCGGAGCGTTCGGGGTGGCGATTTGTCCCGGAGTAATAGCGACAGAAGTCACCGTGCCGTCTGCCGGGGCGGTAATAATAGTGTTTTGCACTGCGGCTTGGGCTATCTGCACCGCGCCCTGGGCATTGTTTACTTGAGCTTGTGCCGCGGCTACATCCTCGGGACGAGCGGCAGCCACGAGTGCGGAAAGCGAAGCATTGGCTTGGTCCAATACAGCTTGGGCGTTTGCAATCATTTGAGTTTTTGTCTGGAGAGCAGTTTGATAGGCGTTGTAGTTGGCGAGATAATTCGGCGCGGTAGTGTTTGGAACATCTATACTCCAGATGGTGCTGGAATAAGACTCAATATTGGCAAATTTGGGCAGCTGTATAAAAATCCCCGTATCTAAAACCGGTTCGGGTGTATTTGTGTTGGCCGTGCCTATGCCATTTAAAACACCGGAGACTACAAAATCTTTACTCTCGCTCGCGCCTCCACCCAACCCAAAAGTAATTTTGATTGTCCCTTGTGTATCTTTACCATAGACTCCACTCAAGGTAGGAGGAACCAGAGAATTGCTTATGCTGGATTTCGCTATGAGCGAAGAATTCAAAAGATTTGAATAGGCATTGGCCACTAAAATATTTTGCTGCTTGGTCACCCCGTCGAAATTTACCTGCGCGGTATGCACCGCCGCTTTGGCCACATCTATGGACGGACCAGTGGCTCCGTTGATTATCTTTTGATAATTGGACTCTGCCGTCTGGTAAGCTGCTTTGGCTTGCAAGAGGGCGCCTTGCGCATTTTCTGCGTCCAGAGCTGCCAAGACTTGCCCTTTTACAACCTTGTCCCCCGCCTTTACGGAAACGGACTTTATCCTGCCAGCAGCCAAGAAACCGAGAGTGAGGTGGTTTGAAGCAGGCATGTTTCCGGCGCTCGTGATATCGTTCTCAATAACCGGACTAGCTACTTTTTTATTTATTTTTACGTAGCCGAATATTCCGACAGACAGAGCAACAACCAGAGAAATTATGATTACTCTCTTGGGGTGATGTGGCAATGATTTGATATGTTTGTGTATCATTATGTAGTTATTAAAATTCTAATAATGCGTTCAAATTCTTCATGATCTTTTTTGCTTAATTTGGAAAATATTTTCTTTAAAACGAATTCTTTGCGTTTGTGCAGTGAAATAAAAAGCTTTTTGGCCAAGGGCGACAGAACGATGAAAACCACTCTTCTGTCCCTTTCGTCGCTGGTCCTTTTAACCAAACCTTTCTTTTCCATCTCGGCCACAATCTCCGTGGCGGAAGGCGGAGTAATTTTGAGAAAATCGGCAATACTCTTCATGGTTTCCTTGCCTTCCGGACCGACAAAATGAAGAACCTCTACTTGTGAAAAAGTAAGCTCATGTTCAAAACCGGCCGCCTTCAGGCTTTCCATGATTTTCCTTCGTAATATTAGAATTAAATCCCCCAAACTTGATTTAGCATGTGTATGTATCATATGTCTACCTAATAGTTAGGTAGACTAAGTATATTTTATTGGAAGCGGGTTGTCAAGAAGTAAAATATATCCACCCCGGCGCAAGCGCCACCCCTCAAGAGGGGAATAATTCCAATACCTCCTGTTTTCTTTTTTCAACTGTCTCTAACACTAAGTGGTAAATGCTACTTAAGTTGTTTTTCACCTCTAAGTCAGATATTCTAATCACCTGCAAATTTAAGTCTTTCATAAAAGCATCCCTTTCCGCATCATATTCTATTTTTGAATCGTGGCTGGAGCCGTCTATTTCAAAAACTAAGCCAAGTTCGGGAATTAAAAAATCTACTATGTATTGACCTATAATTACTTGTCTATCTATATCAAAACCTAATTTCTTTTTGTCATTAAATATTTTCCAAAACAAAACCTCAGCCAAATTACCAGCTTTTCTTAAATCTCTAGTTCTTTCTGCTAAAAGTTTATTTTTAGGAATATCCCAATATGGGTACATGGATTTTGGATTGCATGATTCCCCTCTTGAGGGGTGGCTCGGTACTCCGAGACGGGGTGGATGGATTTTTGAATCTATTTATTTCTGCTTGCCAACGCAAGCTTTGACGAAAGCGGAGAAGAGCGGGTGCGGGGAAAGTGGGCGGGATTTGAATTCCGGATGAAATTGGGTGCCCAGGTAAAACGGATGAACTTTTTTTGGTAGCTCGGCTATCTCCATGAGTACTCCGTCGGGAGAACGGCCGGAGAAGACCAAGCCGGCTTGTTCCAATTCGGCTACGTATTTTGTGTTCACTTCGTATCGATGGCGGTGACGTTCGGAAATGTTCACGGTTTTGTAAGCGCCAAAAGCGACAGTGTCTTTGGCCAAGGTGCAGGCATAAGCTCCCAGACGCATAGACCCGCCGTAATTTTTATTTTTGATTTTATCAATCTGGTCGGCCATAGTGGCGATGACAGGGTGCGGTGTATTCGCGTTCATTTCCGTAGAGTTCGCGCCCTTCAATTTCAAAACATTTCTGGCATAAGAGATAGTCAAAATCTGCACGCCCAGGCACAAACCGAAATATGGAATTTTTTTGCGGCGAGCGTAATCGGCGGCTAAAATCATCCCTTCCACTCCCCGGTTGCCAAAGCCTCCCGGCACGATGATGCCGTCCAAACCATCCAGCTCACTCAAGAGTTTCGGGTTATTTTCGTATTTTTCCGAATCCAACCAAAGAATCTTTGGCTTGTAACCTTGCGCCCAAGAAGCGTGATTGATGGATTCTATGACGGAAATGTAAGTGTCTTTACAAGATTTAAAATTAAAATATTTACCGACGATACCGATGGTGACTTCTTTATCTATCTTTTTTATTTTATTGGCCAAAGCCGTCCAATCCGCCAAGTCCCTCTCGCGCGGGTGCAAGCCAATGGTTTTGAGCAAAGTATTGCCAAAATTTTCATTTTCGAAATTAACCGGCACGTCGTAAATGGAGTAAACATCCGGCGCAGAGATTATTCTCTCCACGGGAATACTGCAGACATTGCTGATGGTGCGTTTGATGTCAGCTGTGGCTGGCTTGTCGGCGCGGCACAATACAAAGTCCGGCTTGAGTCCGACGGAATATAAATCCAAGACGGCGCGCTGGGTTGGTTTTGATTTCTGTTCTCCGAGAAGAGACGGGGTCGGCAGGTAGCTCGTCAAAACGACAAAAACATCGCCGGGAAATTTTGACCGCATCATTCTGGTCGCTTCCAAAAACGGAAAGAGTTGATGCTCGCCGACGGTGCCACCGTATTCGATGACCGTGATTTCCGATTTATTTTCTTTCTGGCAGACTTCGATGCGCCTGATTATTTCTTTCGGAATATCCGGATAAACTTCCACATCTTCCCCGCCGTATTCCAAGTTTCGCTCACGGCGGATGACTTCCTGGTAAATTTGCCCGGTGGTCATGTAGTTTACCCTCTTGCTAGTCTGGCCGGTAAAACGCTCATAGTTTCCGAGGTCCTGGTCGGCTTCCACGCCGTCTTCGCCGACAAAGACTTCTCCGTGTTCGGCGGGGCGAATAGTGCCCGCGTCAATATTCACGTACATATCCGCTTTCATAATGGCCACCCGGTAACCGCGGGACTGCAATATTTTTCCGATAGAGGAGGCCGCAATTCCCTTGCCTACGCTGGACATAACTCCCCCCACCACAAAAATATATTTTGGATTTTTCATACTTTATTGATTTTATAACTTTCTACTTTTTAACTATTTATTAAGATACCTCCTAACCGCCAGCAAACTCGAAATCACACCTAGCAGTATACCTGATAATAAAATTATTGCAAAAATTTGAAAGAAGTTGGAAAGATAGTAATTGTAGAGATTAATTCCGAGGAAATCGGTCATGTTTTTACCCAACCAAAAACCGATTGGCCAAAAAATAAACATAGTGATGAGCGTAGCCACGATACCGTATATCACGCCCTCCGTCATGAAAGGTCCCCGCACGTGCATCTTGGAGGCACCCACCAGGCGCATGACACCAATTTCTTCTTTGGAGATAAATATGGCCAAACGAATGGTATTGAAAGTGATAATGATGGAAATAATCACCAAAACAAATGTCAACAGAAAACCGAGTCTTTGCGCGCCGCCAATGATGGTATTCAATCTGTCTATGACCAGTTTATTTTGATAATAATTCACTTTGTCTACGATGGAAGCCGAGCCGAGCACGAGCGCATTGTCGGATTTCATAAAGTTGGCGATGCTTTCATACTCCGAAACTTCTTTGGCTTTGACATTGAGATATCCCCCGAGTGGGTTTGCCCCAATTTCATCCAGAGCTTGAATTGTCGGGTAATCATTTTGGTGACGGTCACGGAAAAGTTGCAGGGCTTGCGCCGCGCTGGTATAAGAAACATTTGCCACTTCGGGCAATTGCTCCAGAGAAGATTTCAAGGCCAGAATTTTATCTTCCGGCGCGCTGGTAGTGAAATAAATAGTTACATCAACTTTATCTTTAATTTGGCTCAAGGAAAAATGCAAAACCGCCTGAAGAAAAATTATGAGCGTAATGACGGAAAGAGTGATGGTCACCACCAAGACCGCGGCCCAGGAAACAATGCCGCCTCTTTTAAAGTTCAAAAATCCGCCCTTTATAATTCTTCTCAAAGTCGTCATTGTCATCCCATTAAAAAATTTAAAATAATAAACTTCATACTTTTACAAGTCCGTTGATTTTCTAACGGGACAAGTAATTCTATTATACCACTACTTGCTGTGTTTTGTGTCTCGAACAATTTTCCCATTTTCCATCGTAATTACCCGTTTATTTACCGACTCGATGATTCCCCTGTTGTGGGTAGTCAAAATCACCGTCGTGCCCAAGTCGTTTATTTTTTTCAAAATCTGCACTATTTCGTGGGTATTTACGGGGTCCAGGTTGCCCGTGGGCTCGTCGGCGATAATAAGCTCGGGCTGGTTGATGATGGCCCGGGCGATGGCCAGGCGCTGCTTTTCCCCACCGGACATTTCATCCGGAAAATGGTTTAACCTATGGCTCAAATCCACCAATTCCAAGACGTGGGGCACGTCACTCGCAATTTCTTCTTCGGTCTTGCCGACGGCTTCCATGGCAAAAGCGATGTTTTCGTAGGCGGTTTTGTTGGAGAGGAGTTTGTAGTCCTGAAAAACCACACCGATGCGGCGGCGGAGATTGGTGAGGTCTTTGCTTTTCAGCTTGTGCACATCTATGGACTCGAAAAAGACGGTGCCATCGGTCGGCGGTTCTTCCGCTAATATCATTTTTGTCAGGGTCGTCTTGCCGGCACCGGAATGCCCGACAATGGAAACGAATTCCCCCGCTTCAATCACGAACGTAACGTCTAGAAGCGCGGTGGCATCCTTATATATTTTTGAAACATTATTAAAATAAATCACTTCCCTTATCTTACCATAGATTTTTGTTCGAACAAAGAAAAAATATTTTACATCATCCTTCGTTGGGGTCGTGGAATATCCCATTGTGCTGGTAGTGGATTTGGTGGTGCTATGGTTGTACCCGTTGGAAATCGAAGCATATACCAAACCCGAGTTGAGTGTTGTAAATCAGTGCTTAGCCAGTGGTCCGCCAAATAAAGCCAGTTGTCCCCGCCGAGATTAAGAACTGCTGTAGGTTGAGCATTGTTTGCAGTTCCGATAGGATCAGAAGTATAAAAATAATTGGTATTTAAAGCCGACCAACTATTCGCCAGTGGTGAAGCTCCGATATTGGTTTGGTATTGGACATCAAAAGTTGCATTAAAATTATAGTAGTTGGACGCAGAAGTGATAAGGAAGTAGGCTGACCCACGTTTAAACAGCACCGGGGCTTCGCGACTTACTCCAGCATTTAGATGCAAATAATCAGTACCTGTAACATTTAAATAGTCTGATGTGAGTTTGGCAATCCAGTTGTCTGCGTTATTTGGTGTGCCACTGGTGTAAACCACATAAGCGTTACCATCTGACTCCTGAAATAAGTTGAAGTCTTTAAAGCCGTACCCGGTTCCCCCCTCAGTTGGGTTGAGGGTGGCGGTTTGAAGTGTCCATGTTGATGACGGGTCATTGGCTGTCCAAATACAAGCGCGGTCGTTGGCATCGTGGGTTTGGGTACAATGCGCCCACATCACATATTTTGATGTACTGGAATTGTATAATACATGGGGTCTCTCAACATAATACCAATTAGTCGGAGCACTAGGAGTAGGCACTTCTTGAACCCATGTCCAATTCAGCAAATCAGAACTTTTATAAATTTCAATACCTGAATTGTTAGTCAGATCGCTTCCGTGATTGTAAGACTCCTCCCACTGTGTAAAATAGTAATACTGACCGTTTACTAATATTATACTTCCTGAGTGAAAATTCGGATACCCAGAAACATCAGACCAAGATGTGTCGGCTGGTTTAATTCCATAATTACGAAAAGTTCCGGAAGTTGTGACAAGTGATGCTTGAGTGGTCAAGGTAGCATCGCACGCCACAGCTTTTACCACTGTGGCTGTTCCGACGGTCAAGGTAAACGGACTACTGTATGTCGTACTACTGCATGTCGGAGTTGACCCATCCACCGTGTAATGCATCGTCGCGGACGTTGTCAGAGACGACATATTTATTGTTACAGAACCATAAAGCGCCACTCCACCGGCAGGTGTGACGACCGGTTCTACCGGACGCGAACCGCTTGATGGCTCTCCTGCGTTACCGACAAATTCCAATTCGCCAAATGTTACGGGACTGCCACCGGAAGAAACGCGATAATATCTATAGGCCGCACCTGGTGAAACTGCAGTATCAAGAAAATGATACCTGGGGATATACGGGTGAGACCAGTTTGGAAATGTCAGAAAAGTCGTCCAGGTTGAATTATCTGGAGACCTCTGCACTGTGTCGGAGCCAGGAACTGGATACTATGTGCCGTAAAATGATGACATGGCCATCCTGATTGATGTCAAATTGATGGCGGAGCCGAAATCAAAACCGGCGTTGGTTCCATTCCAGTCATTTGTAAAATTCCCGTCAAAAACATTGGCAATAGTTCCGTCACCGATAGGTGTTCCTGTATAAATTACTTTGCCTGTTGCGGCAAAAGCAGTGGTGGCACCCAAACCAATCACGCAAATTAAAAATATAATTAGTTTTTTCATATTTTTATTTAGTCAAGAGTGTAACGAACTACAACTGTAATCCTTCGCGCAGTTGTCGCTGTGGCTAATGTGAAATCCATAATATCTCCATCAGCATATGCATCTTGAGTTGAAGAAAATGTCGTGCCTGAAGCTCCGGAAGTGGTACAAGTTAAATTACTTGACAATAGGTTGGACCCAGCCCCGCGCTTTTTCATATTTAATGTAGGAGTTCCTGCATCCGTCTCACACCAAACCTTGGTGATATGAATACCTCTGCCGAGTTGGTTACTGAAAATAGTATTTTGAGCTATTCCATCCGTTAAAGCAATTCCGCCGTCAGCCCCCAACATAAAAGAAAATTGTAAAGTAGTTGTTCCCCCCGCTCCACAATCCGCCGCCGCCACAGAGACGACTCCGGTATTGGAAACATGCAGACATTTGATGCCACCTCCGGCTAAGTTGCCAATGGTAATGGCACCGTTACCGAAAGTAACCGGACCATTGTTGGTGGTTTGTAATGAAAGGGTGTTCCCGGCTCCCACGTCTAAAAGAGAAGCTGTGGTGCCAGAGATGGAATTGTTGGTGAAAGTCAGGTCAGCCAAGACTTGGGTAGCTACAAAGAAGACGGCTAGTAATATGGCGAGACTCATTAGAAACTTTTTTTGATTTTGCATTTGTGATTTTACGAAACTTAATTAATAATTTTAATAATAATTTAAACTACTTGGCTAAGGAATTCATCAATTTCTTGGTCTTGGCCCCTATCAGACCATCGGGGGTTAACTTGTGGGCTTTCTGCCATTTCTTGATGATGGCGATGGTCTTCGGTCCAAGTTTGCCGTCCACCGCTATGTTTGCCTTCAAGTCGCTGTTTAAAAATCTTTGCAGTTCTTTGACGGCGTTGCCGGTACTGCCATTCTTTAATGTGGTGGTGCCTAAATTGTAGGTTACGGGAGATGCTACAGTTGGTTGTGATGTACTGCCGGTTGGAGTGGTTACTGGAGTTGTGGGAGTTGTGACTGGTGGAGTGGTTGCGGTTGGAGGTGGAGTTGTCGCTGGTAGTGGAGTAACGACTGGGGGTGGTAATGGTGCACTGGAAACTAAACCGCCACTGCCAGAAGAAGTGACACTTCCACTACTAGGACAGACAACTGAACCAGTGTTTGGCGTGATAACTATCGGTCCGGCTACTCCGGTGATGATAACTTGGTTTGTGCCGCCGTTGCAGGATTGGGGTAAGCTACCGGTTGTGCCTAGGGCAAAACCATTTGCAGATTGCAAGGTAAAAGTACCGGCAGGCACAGTTACCGTCAGGGTCGTGGCGCTCAAAGTCATCGGAGAAGTGGCTACTGAGCCGGCAGTAATGACATATGTATTGGCTCCAATATTTATATTGGTGTTATTAGTAAAATTTAAATCAGCGGCGTGCACAAAACCCACACTAGTAAAAAACAAAACGGCCAACAGAAAACCAATTTTTATTTTCATAAGCTTAATAATACTTCAGATTTATGTGGCTTGGCAAGAGGTGTGGGGGGATAAACCCCACGTCTTTTTTTTATTTAAGAATTTACAAAATTTTCTCGGCTTCAATAAAAATATCCAAGTCGCCGTCCAAAACAGCATCCACGTTAGAAGTCTCCGCATTGGTGCGGTGGTCTTTAACCATCTTGTACGGGTGCAAGACATACGAGCGTATCTGACTGCCCCATTCTATCTCGGTGTTCTTGGTCAGCTTCATGCTCTCTTCTATGCTTTTCTTTTCCTCCTCGGCTTTTTTGAAAATCTTGGCGCGGAGTATTGCCATAGCCAATTCCCTGTTTTGTTCCTGGGAACGCTCTGTAGAAACGTGCGCCGAAATATTGGTCGGAACATGGACAATGCGTACTGCTGTCTCTCTCTTGTTCACGTTTTGTCCGCCTGGGCCGCCACTTTTGGCAAATTCTATTTTTAAATCTTCAGGCCTCAAGACAACGTCTTTTTCTTCCAACTTTGAGAACTTCGGCAAAATCTCCACCAACGAAAAAGACGTGTGCCGTAATTTTTTAGCGTTAAAGGGCGAAATCCGCACCAATCGGTGCACGCCGCCTTCATTTTTGAGCAACCCGTAGACACCCTTGCCTGCAACTTCAAAAGAAATGTTTCGGTATCCACCATGGTCGTTTTTATGTTCACTGACGAGCGTTAGCCCCCAGCTTCGCTTCTTGGCATATTTTTCGTACATCAAAAAAAGCATCAATGAAAAATCTTCAGCGTCGTCTCCGCCCGCGCCGGAGATTATGGTCACAATCGCGTTGCCTTTGTCGTATTTATTTGCGCCTTCTTTTTTATCTTTTAGTTCTGCCAGCTCTTTCAAAATACCCTGCGCTCTCATTTTGTCATTCCAAAAATCCGGAGCTTGCATTTCGTCTTCCAGTTTTTTTATTTCGCTTTCTATATTACTTTTATCTAGTTCCATGAGCCGCTGGGATGACTTGCACATCCGACCCACGAATTACGAATTCGTTGCTCTACTACCTGAGCTACAGCGGCAAAAAACCTGGAGCCGTCGAAGGGGATCGAACCCTTGGTCTCGTCATTACCAATGACGTGCTTTACCGCTAAGCTACGACGGCACCCAGTTATCTTAGTGTATTTTGGCTTATTTTGCAAAAATTATTTATTGAGTTCTTTCTCCGCTTTATTGGCGAGATCTATAATGATGGCTATCTCTTGCACGGTGAGTTTTTTTGGTTTGGTGTCTTTCACACAGAAGACGCCTATGGGCTGCCGGGTTTTATAATCAAAGAGAGCCACACCAGCGTAAAACCTGATAAACGGAAAACCAACCACCATGGGATTGTCGGCAAAACGTGGGTCTTTCAAGGTATCTTCTACCACAAAAATATTTTTGGCGAGAAGCGCGTGCCCGCAGAAAGATGCCGCCCGGTCCCCTTCTTTTTTATCCAGCCCCACGCAAGACTTGAACCATTCTCTGTTTGAATCCAGTATGGTGACCATAGACATAGATACATTTAATTTCTTCACTACTTCCTGCGTCAGAATATCAAATCGTTCTTCCGGCTTGGTATCCAATATAGCCAAGCGATGTACTGCTTCTATTCTTTTTTCTTCATCCACCGGAATGGGTGCATCTTGCATTGTTTCATTATAACACTTTCTCTCATTAAGAAATTGTGAAGATGAAAAAATCTCTTTTTGCGCGAGCGACCGGAATCTTTCCCGCGACTCAAAATTTTTCGTCAAAAATTTTGGTCTGGGCACCGCCTCGCGTTTTGATTACTATCAAAACAGTGCTCCGGCGTTCAAGTCCTCAAAAAGCTTCTCTTTTTGCCACTCACGACAAAAGCCCCCAAGGGGCTTTTTTGCGCGACGTCGTAAACAACGTGAGAACGTCTATCAAGAATTACAAGGGCTATGTTTATATACCCGATTTGAGATCCTACGCAGGCGCTACGAGCGAACAACTCAGTAATTCTATAGCTTTTACCCACAGCTTCTTCGTTCATATAGGATGCAGCGGTATCAATTAAACGGTGACCAATTTCAATCGCATCAACGACGCTTTGTTCGCACTCTTTTTGGTCAGTTATTTGATAAACCCCAAAACCAACAATTGGCATTTCAACTCCATTTTTTAATTTTTTGGTTGGTATTTTCACACACTAAATTATACACAAAAAATATTAAACAAACATGAAGTTCTGTATCCAATCAGTCAGCAGAAAAAAACCTTTATAAATTAAGATCGAAAATGTTTGCGCGGCTGATGGGTGCTGACCCCACGGCCTCCCACGTGCACTAAGTCCAATATTTTCATAATGGCGTGGACTATATCTTCACCGTGAGTTTTCACTTTTAGGTGCTTTGGTATCTAGTCTCTACGGCGCCCCTTCTCTTTGCTTACTTATTATAAAAGCAAAAATATGGAAGGGTTCCCTCGGTATTCGCATACTCCGACACAAAGTCGGAGGTTAGCCTTCACCGATATCCCAAAGAGTTTCAATCTGCCTTTTCGACAGAAAGCTGCACGAATCTACAGGCGGGTGCTCTACCGTTGAGCTACAGCCGCAATCTATTAAATTTTTCAAAGATTTTCTTCTTTCTATTTAAAAATAGGCCGAAAAAGTCTTCTACCTTCCTATTATACATAAAATCATACAATTTCAAAGCTCCGGAGGTGCTGAATTGCAATCTGCAAAATTTTCTTTTTTTAGACTTATAAATACTACCCCCGGCAATGCCGACTAAATTAAGCCTCTTCTGTAATTCATTCAGAAACTCATATGAGCATGAAGTGAATGCAACGAAAATAACAAAGTTTTTTGTTTTCCTTTCTTTATGCATTAAACCTGACCATACGTTACCATCTCCATCAAAATAACCACGACCTAAACATTATACCCCGTGACAGGAGATACAACTAACCAACAATGTGGATAAATATTGCTTTGTGTCGGCGGCAAGACTTGCACTTGCGACATTGGGCTTATGAGTCCCATGCTCTACTGCCTGAGCTACGCCGACATATATATCAAACACAGCTTAGAATAGCATATTCTGGCTTATTTTCAAATTTTTACTTGCAAAAATCCTGTTTTGTAATATAATACATACATAAGCTTTTGCTTCACAGCGGGATAGAGAAGAGGCATCTCGTAAGGCTCATAACCTTAAGACGGCCGTTCGATTCGGCCTCCCGCAACTAGAAAACTTCCTCACATTAATGTAAGGGGAGGATTTGAGGTGGGGTTATATAAACCCGTAACTATGAAAGATTTGCTCGTACAGGGCAATGACTCTTTTGGCTTCATGCTGGGTCAATTCAAAGGCTAGTCCTTCGTGGGCTATTCTGTTTCGCACAGTATGAATTTCCCAAGCCGTGGAAAGCTGTGAAAAATTTTCTTGGTTGGCAGATTTTAGTTTGTCACCCAGGTTGTCCCCTTTGAAGCCGAGCTGGTCGAGCAAGCCTTCGAGCATAGAGTCCGCCTCGATGATGGCCAGTTTCCAATCACTGCCATGTTGTGAAAAGAGATAGTTTAATGTCTTGCCCCAACGTTCATTTTTCGAACCTCCGACTTCTTCTCGCAGGTGTTTTTCGTACTCGGTTTTGTTGTGCATATATTCCTTCATCTCGTGATGCAGGTGCGCATGTTCTTTTTTTCGAATTTCAAACAAACGCACAAATGTGTAGCAAATTATGGCGATAAAGAATATGGCCAGAAAAACAAGGATGGTTTTTTCAACCGCTATGGCTTGGTCACTGGAGATAAAAAACCAAAAATCTTTAACATAGGGAAATAAGTGATTAAACAGATATCCCGGATCGAGGTATCTGGAATCCAGGAAGGTTCCGGTGTTGGGGTTATTTTCCGCTACAACTTGAGCTGTTTGCATATATAAAAATTATAACACTGTCTCAAACTTCTTACCAACTTCAAAAAGCAGGTCCTCTGCCCCGTGTGGCGCCATAAACTGAATTCCTAATGGCAATTTTTTGCCTTCTACTTCCGAAAAACCGGAGGGTATAGAAATCGCCGGAATACCAACCATGTTTGCCGTAATGGTAAAAATATCAGCAAGATATACGGACAGCGGATCACTTTTTTCACCTATTTTCCAAGCCACAAATGGAGCAGTCGGAGTGGCTACAATGTCTACATCCTTGAACGCTTTCGCGAATTCCTCTTTTAACGCGCTCCTAGCTATTTGTGCCTTGCCATAATAGGCATCGTAATATCCAGAAGAAAGCACATATGTGCCAAGCAAAATTCTCCTGCGAACCTCCTTCCCGAAACCTGCCCTCTTTGTCAATCTATAGTCTTCAAGTAAATCTTTTCCATCTTTATGTAACCCATATCTCATTCCATCAAAACGCGATAAGTTTGTGGAAGATTCCGCCGGCATAATAATATAGTAAGTCGCCAGAGCCATATCAATATTTTTTATGGAAATATCATTGATTTTGAAACCAAGATTTTCCAATTTAGAAATAGACTGTTTAAAATTTTCTTTGACTTTCACATCCACCCCTTCCATGTTGACTAAATCCCAAGGTACGCCGATAACTTTTTTTATTTGGGGTTTTGCATAAGTGGTATCTTCAATACTCGTACTATCCAAGATGTCATGCCCATAAATGGCATCATAGATAATTTTTGCATCTTCAGTGTTTTTAGCAATACTGCCTATACAATCCAACGAAGAACCCATGGCTATAAGCCCATAACGCGATACACGGCCATAGGTAGGCTTCATACCCACTATCCCGCAGAAAGATGCCGGCTCTCGCACAGAACCCCCTGTGTCTGAACCCAGTGCTCCTAGGGCCATATTGGAGGCCACTGCAGCCACAGATCCACCCGAAGACCCCCCAGAAACCCTTCTGGTGTCGTGTGGATTTCTGGTCGGGCCGAAAGCAGAATTTTCTGTGGAACCTCCCATGGCAAATTCATCCATGTTTGTTCTGCCTAAAAATACTGCACCTTGTTTTTTTAATTTGGTTATTACTGTAGCGTCATAAGTGGCTCTGTAATTTTCTAAAATTTTCGACGCGGCAGAAACTCGCCTACCTTTTATCAAAATAACATCTTTGATAGCCATAGGAATACCGAGCAATGGATACGACTCCCCTTTGGCAATTCGAGCATCCACTTCTTTGGCTTGTTCCAAAACATCATCAAAAATTTCCAGATAAGCATTAAGTTCTTTGTTTTTCTTTTTTATTTCATCCAAATATGCCTGCGCCAAATCTACCGCGCTAAATTCTTTTGCATCCAATTTTTTTCTCGCCTCTGCAATTGTGAGTTTGGCTATATCAATCATCCCAGTACTAAAATTTTAAATTTTTATTAATAATTTTCATTTCTTTTTTCTTTCTAATTATATTTTATCATAATATATTTTCTAAAAAATTTAGTACGGGACAGGTTTTACTACAAAATCTTTTTTACTTTTAAAAATCCATCCTGTGATGCTGGGAATTGTTCGGTGATAAGCTCATGTGAAAATTCGCGCGGAATTATTTCATCATCACGCCAGACATTTCTTAAATTATATTCCGGCTTTGTGTCTTCTACTTGCACGCCCTCCACCACCTTCACATACTCCAAAATACCCTTCATGTCTTTGAGGATTTCTTGTTTTTCTTCTTCGCTCAATTCAATCCTGGACAAATTGGCAAGATTTTCTACATCCTTTATTTCCATAAAAATAGTATAACAGAAACACTGAAAAATAGGAATTTTGTTTTCCTCCCCTCCTTGATTAAGGAGGGGTTAGGGGTGGTAATTCTGAATTCAAACTACCAGCCTCCCGAAGAACCGCCACCACCCGACATTCCGCCGCCAAATCCCCCAAAACCTCCGGAACCGCCACCTGGTCCGCCACCACCAAACCACCAAGGAACACGTGTGCCTTTGCTTTTCGCATTTTGGTAAGCGCGCGAGACAATAAAATCAAGCCCCAACCCGAAAATTATCAGGAAGGCAAAAAGGACTGCCGAAATGGTAAAAGAAAACAATCCGAGAAACCAGATTATTCCGCCGATAGCCGCCCCCAGCACTCCGCCACCCCACCAAGATTTTGACCTGCCTAAAATAGCGATAACCCACTGCAAAACGATAAACATGAGGAAGAAAATAAAACTCCAATCTGTGTTTGATTTTTTGGATGAAGAATATCCCTCGGGCACGACATTGCCACCGTTTAAGGATTCAATTATTTTATCCACCGCGCCGGAGAGCCCGGAATAATAATCGTTTTGCCTGAAAGCCGGGGCCATTATTTCGCTTTGCATGTATGAAGTCGCCAAGTCGGTGAGGTCTCCCTCCACTCCGTAGCCGGTCTGGATGCGGGTCTTGTGTTCGGAAATGGCGACTAAAATTAGCACTCCATTATTTTTGTCTTTTTTGCCGATGCCCCATTTGGTGAAAATATCTTGCGCCACATTTTCTACCGTGTCTCCGTCTAAGGACGGGATTGTGACCACCGCTATTTCGTCAGTTGTTTGTTTCTCGAAGTTTGAAATTTTACTCTCGAGCGCGTTTTTGCTTTCCGCCGAAAGAACTCCGGCGTAGTCGTTCACAAAATTTTGCGGTCTGGCTAGAATATCAAAAGCCAAGCCCTTAGTAGCTCCCACAAAAAACACAAAAGCAAAAACCAGAAAAATAAATTTTTTCATTCAGCTAAAATTACTGGGTAAAGTCAACTTTTGGAACCACTTTTGCTTCGTCTTTTACTTCAAAGTAAGCACGCTCTTTTACTCCAAAAATAGAGGCCACAATAGAGCTCGGAAATACTTTCACGCCGGCATTCAAGCTCTTTACTAAGTCGTTATATTTCATTCTCTCCACGGCAATTCTGTTTTCCGCCCCTTCAAGCTCTACCGTCAAATCTTGAAAAGACTTGGAGGATAATAGTTGTGGATAATTTTCGGTGATAACTAAAAGTCTACCCAGGGATGATTCCACTTGTCCTGCCGCGGTGGCTTTTTGATCGACAGTTGATGCTCCAGCGTAATGCGTGCGGGCATCGGCGATAGCGGTGAAGACGTCTTTCTCTTGCTTGGTGATACCTTTGACGGTGTTGACGACGTTTGGAATCAAATCAAAGCGTCTTTGTAATTGATTGTCTACTTGCGCCCATTGGTTGGTGATGGCTTCGTTTTGTCTGACGAAAGAATTATATTTTCCGACAACCCAAAGCGCCAAAAGAACGATTACAGCTAAAATAATTAAAACCACTTTATTCCTCTGCCAAAAATTTTTTTCCATAATAAATATAGTTAAAATAATAATTTATAACCCATAAAGTATGGCATAAAAAATCCATTTTGAAAATGGATTTTTTATGCTTATTTTATATAGGTTATTTCTGCTTTTTCTGCCACTCTTCTACCCAGACTAGTAGCGGTGAGGCTAGGAAAATCGAGGAATAGGTTCCGAAGAACATTCCGGCGGTGAGCATCAGGGCAAAATATTTTGTGGATTCAGGACCAAAGAAATACAGGGAAAGAAGAACCAGAATGACAGTGAGAGACGTGCAGATGGAACGCACAAATGATTGCGACAAACTTTTGCCGACTATTTCGCTGAAGTTTTGTTTGGCAACACTTGCTTGGTTTCTCAAATTTTCCCTGATTCGGTCAAAGATGACAATAGTATCGGAAACGGAAAGACCGAGAATGGTTAAGACCGCCACCACGAAAAGACTGTCCACCTCCGCCCCATAAAAATGCGAGAGAACTACAAATATTCCGACAGGTATAGCCACGTCGTGCAAAAGTGTGACGATGGCAATGATACCGTATCTCCAGGAAGAAATCGGTTTGGAAACTTTTCGGAAAGCAAAAGCGATGAAGCAAATAATCGCGAGCGAGATTAAAATAACGGCCAAAATGGCTTTCCTGGTGAGCTCCTTGCCCACCGAAGGTCCGACGGAATTGAAACTAAGCTCGGTCAGAGGAGCGGCATTGTTTTCCGAAAGCGCGCCCAAAAGTGAAGTGTGCTCGGCATCATTCAAGTCTCGGGACTTTACTATGTAACCCAAAGTACCCGTCGGCTGCAACATAATGGCGCCAAAATTCAAATCAGCCAGCGGCTTTTCCAAAGTGGCTTGCGCCGGGCGTTCCACTTTGTAAGAAACTTCAGTCAAAGCGCCACCCTTGAAGTCGATGCCGATTTTTAATCCGAATACGGCAAGTGAGGCCAGCGACAAAACAACCAATGATATGGAGATGCCGATAAATATTTTTTTGTGATTTATTATAAACATATAAGTTAGTTATAAAGTTGAAAGTTTTTAAAGTTTGTAAAGTATTTTCTTTATGGACATTATAACTTGATAAATTTTCTACTTGCCGATTCCACTTGAAAATAGGAATCGGGCGACCTTGCCTTCCCCTAAGAATCCCAGAGCTCCCAAGAAAACACGGGTGATGACAATGGCGCTAAACATCGACACGATGACTCCCGTTCCGAGGGTCAGCGCAAAACCTTTGATGAGGGATGTGCCAAACCAGAAAAGGATGACCGCGGTGATGAAGTTTGAAATGTTGGAGTCCCGGATAGAAAACCATGCTCGGGAGAAACCAAGCCTGACCGCATCTTTGATATTTTGCCCGGAACGCAATTCTTCTTTAATACGTTCGAAAATAAGCACGTTGGCATCCACCGCCACTCCGATGGAAATTATGAACCCGGCAATACCAGCCGCCGTCAACGTGACAGGCATAAGTTTGAAAAGCGCCAAGATTATTACTATAAAAATACTTAAAGACACCACCGCCACCAAGCCAGGCAAACGATAAAGCAATATAAGAAAAAGAGCCACCAATAAGAAGCCGATGACCGTGGCTTTGACTCCCGCGTTGACCGCATTGTCTCCCAAGATTGCACCGATGGTTTGAGTGGAAAGAAGGGTGATAGGCACAGGCAGAGCTCCGGAATTTAGTCGGCCAACCAGGGTTTTGGCTTCAGTTGGAGTGAAGGAACCGGAAATAACCGCTTGGCCGTTTGGAATCTCTTCGCGAACCACCGGAGTGGATATCGGAGCGCCGTCTAGAAAGATAGCCACGGTTTTACCGACATTGGCTTTGGTAATTTCAGCAAAGAGTTTGGTACCTGTGTCATCAAACTGCAAGCTGACAGTCGGGGCGCGGGTATTTGCATCAAATTGCAAAGTTGCTTTTTGCAAATATCTTCCGGTCAATTCTGTGGCGACATATTGACCGCCAACATCCAAAACCACTTTACCGTCTTTGCCTACGGTCGCTTTTTGCGGAGTTCCGGCTGGAGCTTCGGTCTTAAATTCCAGAAGCGGGGTCTGGCCTATCATGGTGATTGCCTGTTTTACATCGGTCACGCCCGGAAGGTCGATAATCAACTGTTCTCCGGCACCCGAGACAAATCCGCCATGTTGCACCTGCACCACCGGCTCGGAAACTCCGAAAAGATTTACGCGTCTTTCGATGACATCACGGAGCGCGTCCATTGAATCCCCCACTTGGCCTGCAGGCACAGCTGAAGTGTCGGCTTTGTATATGAGATGTGTTCCTCCGGAGAGATCGAGTCCCAAACGGAAAGGATGATTTTTGAAAAATGACGAAGCGGTGGCAGAATTCTTGTTTAGCTGATTGTTTAACTTGGGCTCGGACTTATAGACAAAAAAGGCCACCCCGGTGCCTAGGACTAATATAACGATAGATAAAACAATTTTTTTAATCATAAATACGTATATATACTATACATTTTTTGTAAAAAATGCAACCCGGCAGTAGAGCTTTGCGATATGCGAAGCATGCATCTAAAGACGCGTCGCAAAGTCTCACTACCGGGCAACCAAGCAAGAAACCAGTCCGCCCAAGACAAAACCTCCCAAAATATCAACCGGAAAATGCACTCCGGCGATGACACGAGCCAGACCTATCAATAAAGCAAAGAACATAAAGACATAACCTGCTTTTTTGTGATAAAAGAAAATAGCCACAGCCAGGGCCATGAAGAAAGTGGCATGGCCGGAAGGAAAACTGTACCCTGTTTCTACAACGAGAGAGTGAACTTGCGGAAAGGCATCAAAAGGTCTAGAAGTGGAGAATAAATGCTTAAATATATAAGCAAAGACATAGGCCAACCCTGCAGAGAAAAATGTCAGCAAAATTTCTTTCTTTTTATTCAAGTACAAAAGAAATACCAATACTGAAATTGCCACCAAATAAGGAAAATATAAAGCAAAAAACACAACTACTGCATCGAAGACTTGCGACTGATAAGCTAGATTATAAAAAAAGAAAAAGATTTTGTTGTTCATAATTATAATAATACCACATTCCCCTCGCCAGACCTCACCCTGCCCTCTCCGAAGTACCAGAGAGGGTTCGAACTCCTTCTCCAGTAATCTGGGGAAGGTTGGGATGGGGCTGGAGAGGGGTCAGGGGTGAGGCTGAATCTAAAAATTCTTCCGTCCCTTCGCTACTTTTAATACATTATTTAAGAGCATGGCCACTGTCACCGGGCCCACGCCTCCCGGCACCGGCGATACATAGCTCGCTGTGTTTTTCACGGATTCTAGGTCTACATCGCCCACCATGCCACTCCCCGATTCAGAGGTGCCGGCATCTATGATTATCGCGCCGGATTTTATCATATTGCCGGTAATATATTTTGCTTTACCCATGCCGGAAATTATGATGTCAGCTTGTTGTAAATGATATTCTTTGTTTTCGGTATCGCTCGAAACCGCAAGGTAGTTCAGACCCCGGTAACGTAGCATTGCCGACACGGGCTTGCCTACCAACTCTCCCTGACCCAACACAACTATTATTTTGCCTTTCAAATTTAAATTGAGTGAATCCAAAAGCGCCATACAGGCCAGCGCCGTGGGGTAGGCCAAGTCCGTCTGGCTGTCGTAGCCGTTGTAAAATTTGTCGCTTGCCACAGACCCCAGACAATCCACATCGAGACGCGGGTCGATAGCATCCAGAACAGCTTTCTTGTCAATATGTTCAGGCAAAGGAAGCTGTATAATAATTCCACACATGTTTGGAATTTTATTTAAAATCTCAATTTCTTTTATCAATTCTTTGGTGGTTATGGATGCCGGAAAAGCTGCCTTGTGAAAGTGAATACCCGTTACTTCGGCAGTTCTAGATTTCATTTGCACATACTGCACAGATGCCGGGTCATCGCCCACCAAGACATCACAAAACTCCGGCTTGAAAGGAAGCTCGGCGACTTCCATTTTCACCTTGGATAAAATTTCTCCGCGAATTTTTCTTCCGTCAATAATATGCATATATTTTATGCTCCTAAAAACTTTTACCCGCCTCTGGCGGGCATTATTTCCGCCAAAGGCGGACAGGCATATCATCACACTCCAAAGAACTCATTTGTCGTATCATCTTTGTGTAAGACCCTGCCATACTTGCGCATACTCATTAGTATGCCCAATCCGGCAAACTCCGTCAATAAGTGCGACCCGCCATAACTCATAAATGGTAGCGGAATTCCCGTGACGGGCATAATTCCTATGTTCATGCCCACATTTACGAGTATGTGGCTCATAAAATAAATGGCCATGCCCATGCCAAAAAGTATTTCGAAGTTGGACGCGCCGAGCGAGGCTGAACGTAAAATTCTCCAAATGACCAAGCAATAAAGAATGAGGATAAGTGCGCAACCGACAAAACCCCACTCCTCGGCGAAAGCGGCGAAAATAAAATCAGACTGCGGCACCGGTAGAAATTTCAGCCGTGACTGCGTGCCGAAACCCAACCCCTTGCCCACCAGCTCGCCGGAGCCCACGGCGATTGTTGACTGAAAAACATTGTAGCCGGTTTTGTGAATATCGGCCAGCGGATTTATAAAACTGTAAATACGAGCCTTTTGATAAGGCTTGAAGGCGACAAACCAAAGAGAGACGAAAACCAAGATACCAACCGCAAACACGGCAAACAGATGAACTTTAGAAATACCAGAAACCATCACCATGCCGAGCCAAATGAAAAACACGACCATAGCCGAACCGAGATCCGGCTGGAGCAAAACCAAAACCAAAGGAACAAACGCATAAAATCCGGAAATAAAAATGTGCTTGAAGTTTCTGATTTCCACGTGGCGTCGTGAAAAATATTTGGCCAACACTAAAACCAACACCAGCTTCATCACGTCCACTGGCTGGAATGAAAAAAGACCGAGATTAAACCAGCTCTTGGCACCATGAGAAATATGCCCTAGAACTATCAAAATCACCAAAAGAAAAGAAAGGGAGAGAAACAAGGCCACCAAGACATTCGTGCGTTTTAAAAAACGAAAGTCGACAAAGGAAAAAATAAAAAAAACTGCAAAAGACAACACAACCCATATAACCTGCTTGCCGAAAAAATCCACCGAAGACTGGAGCGGAGTAAAAGATTTCATCGTCACCAACCCGGCGACAACTATCGGAATAATAAAAAAAACCAGTAACCAATCTATTCTTTTCAGAGCTTTTTCTGCCATCCCAGTACTAAAATTTTAAATTGTTAATAATAGTGGTCATTGTTTTTACTCAAAAATTTAGTACGGGACAAGTATTTTTTTACTGCAGCTTTACGGAAAAGATGTCGTACATCGGAATCAATTCTTTGGCAACCACCGGACTTCCGAAGGGCTCCGGCCAAGTAAAATTGACACTGCTGGTTTCAAGTGGAGCAAGCTGGTTTAGATAAGTACGGCTGGCAGAAACGGCGTTGCCCCCGGCGTTGTACAATATGGCTATAATTCCGATATCCGGAATGGTAAAGAGAGAATTATTTTTTATTGTGGCCGACATGCGCGGATTTGTAATTTCATCAGTGAGCTGTATATCCGAGACTCCTACTTTTAGTTGGTCAATCTTTTCTTGCGACACTTGCAGCCAAACTGGAGTTTGCGTAAATTCAAAAGTTGTATAAACCGGGATAGAGTTTCCGATATCTATTCCCGATTCAAAAATGGCAAAGTTGCCGGCTGGAGGAATAAAAGTCGTGCCCTCACGCTTGCCGATATAAACATTGTTGGCATCGGCAAAACGAAATCTGTAACTTATTTTTTCCGCTGCGGTATTTTTGTTGTGGTTTGCGACATAGGCCACGGCATTGTAACGCCCCGGAATCACCCGGAAAGAACGAGCCCACAAAACAGACACATTTTCCACTTGGGAAACACAGGCGCGGGCGCAAATTCCGCCACAATCTATACCGAGCTCTGTGCCATTTTGTTTACCGTCGACGCAAGAAGGCGCTTGGTTAAGGTTTGGAATAATTATTAAAAATCCGAATATGAAAAGTATCAGAATCAAACCGATAACGATGAGAATTTGCCGCTTTAGAGCCCAAGTCGTGAATGCCATAAGAACATAATACCATAAAAAGTTCGAGCCCGGGTGTCCGAAGACCAACCGGGCTCTTGCGCATTCGAATCTACGACATGCGCTTTCTCTTGGTAACTCTTAGAAAGATAGCCACCAAGCTTAATACGATAAAAGCATCTAGTATCATAACGAAGAACAAAATCCCTCGAGAGAAGGAAAGGTGGGTGAACACTTTGTGGGTGTCCCTCCGTAGACGCCTCGCAAAGCCACGCTCAGCCTTTCCTTCTCTTCTTGACTTTATACATCATTTCAATAAAAAAGTAAACCGCGCACTTGGTAGGGCGCGGTAGAGCCTTATTTTACTAAGGTAAATCCCTCCATGAAAAGGGGTAGGTCGGAGGAAGGTCGCGCAACCTCCCTAATCAGCGCTCGGAGGAATACGCCAATTCATGTTTGTGGGTACACGCCGACCATATGAAAGTACAGTAACTTTCTCTTACATGCTAAATATTTATTATTAATAAATTATGAAAAGCAAAAACCCAGTAATTTATTTACTGGTTTTTATAGAATCAAGTACTCGGTGCTGGCGACTGCCTACTTTTGCCATGAAGACTATCATCGGCTCGACAAGGCTTAACTTCTCTGTTCGGAATGGGAAGAGGTGTGACCCTTGCGACAAATCACCAACACTGAAAACTCGATTTTTAAAGTACTCATAAACTTTGTTGAAGTGCCAAGCAGGAAAATTTATTTTCCTGCTTGGCAAAGATTTGGTAGGGGTTATGAGAGTTGAACTCAAAATTTCTAGGCTGTCAAGCTTCGAAACACACCAGGTCCCCCCACATAAAGAACTCCTCAACGAAGTTTATGAATACATTTTGCGCCTCATCGGCGCATCCGCCGTAAAGGCAGATTTTGTGGTTTCCAAATTTCTTAACAGGAATCGAAACATTAGTACTTCTCAGCTGAACGCATTACTGCGCTTACACTTAAAGCCTATCAACGTGATCATCTCTCACGGTTCTATAACGATTCCTAATCTTGAAGCTGGCTTCCCTCTTAGATGCTTTCAGAGGTTATCCATTCCCGACATAGCTACCGAGCATTGCCCTTGGCAGGACAGCTCGTACACCAGAGGTCAGTTCACATCGGTCCTCTCGTACTAGATGCAAATCTTCTCAAGAATCAACGAGTGCAGTAGATAGGAGACCAACCTGTCTCACGCATCTACGTCCATAATTACTTATGGGATTGGACTATACTTTCTCCGACGCAAGGTCGGAGGTCGGTTTGTAGTCTCTACAAAGAAACAAAAAAAATTTTGATTTCTTCTCGGTGTTGTCCTTCGCTTTCGCGAATAGGATTTCTCCGAAAACCCCGACTTCTTCCTGCTTCGCTAAAGCTACGCAGGACCGCCGTGTGTACAATTTAATGTACTTGGTTGATTTCGATTAAAACAGTTCAAATTTTTAAGTTCAAATTCCTCTGAGGGTTCAAACTGTAGAATAGTCAAAAGTTCATAAAGTTATAAAGTTCGTAAAGTAAAATACAAAATGCATTTGCATTTGAGTTCACTTTCAACTTTATAACTTTCAACTTTATAACTCGTCTACGGTCTGAACCCAGCTCGCGTACCTTTTTAATTGGCGAACAGCCAAACGCTTGGCAGCTTCTCCACCGCCGCGCTAAGGTGAGCCGACATCGAGGTGCCGAACTCCGCCGTCGATATGAACTCTTGGGCGGAACTAGCCTGTTATCCCTAGAGTAGCTTTTATCCGTTGAGCTTCCACCGCATCTAATGCGAATGGTCGGATCACTATGTTCTGCTTTCGCACCTGCTTGAGATGTACCTCTTACAGTCAAGCCAGCTTGTGCCATTACACTATCGGCACGGTTTCCATTCGCGCCTAGCTGACCTTTAAACCCCTCCTTTACTTTTTAGGAGGGTACAGCCCCAGTAAAACTATCCACCATATACTGTTTCAATACGTTTTTGCCGTATTGGTTAGAACATGCCTTCGGTAAGAATGGTATTTCACTGACGAGTAGAACTCAACCGAAATCGAATCCATCAGACCTCTCCCATCTATTCTACGCAGACAAAAAACATGCTCAATATAAAGTTATAGTAAAGCTTCTAGGGTCTTTTCGTCTAACTGCACTTAACCGGCATCTTCACCGGTATTGTATTTTCACCGAGCTGGTCCCCGAGACAGTTTCCCAGTCATTACACCATTCGTGCGCGTCGGAACTTACCCGACAAGGAATTTCGCTCTACTATTCCTATGCAGTAGGACTCTTTCTTCATCCATTCTTTTCGGAGTTGGGATGTGTGGGGTTGGTCTCTTGTTACCCACAATTGGACTAAAAATACATTACTGTATCTTAGGTAGCTTTTAGTGTAATTAACGTATTAAGGCTCATATTTACAAAAACACTTTATAACAGTCCCAGTCCTTCTCGA
>JACQGC010000017.1 GCA_016199805.1 Candidatus Nomurabacteria bacterium | reverse complement strand
CTTCTTGATAACGCCAGTTTCAATCTTGGTAAGCGTTGTATAAGCAACATCCGCCCTACGAGCAAAATCATCCTGGGAAAGTCCTAGTTTCTGTCGCAATTTCCTTATTTTCAGCCCTAGTTGATTACTTTCCATATATTGATAACATATAACTGTTGCTATATTTCGGAGACAATATTATACTAACAGATATGAGGACTTTAATCAATTTTGTAGCCGCCGATTTTTTCAAAAAAGAAAGCCGAAGCCCGCGCGGATTCCTCCCCAGACCCCTCCTCCGCGCGGGCGAGTCCGTCGCCCCGCCTCCTTTGCCCCAGAAAAATAGTGGCGGGGCGCATCATTTCAGATTTCGCTTTTTGGATTTGTGTATCAGATTTGGCAAAATAATTTCAAAAGTTTGCGAAGGTTTTAATTCGGGAGCCAAGAAACTAGATACGAACTCATTTTTTGAAGATGAGAGGGTTCGCTCGCCCAGCCCCGCCAATGGCGGGGCTGGGCTTCGCTCCGCGACGGCTCCGCCGTCGCTTTGGCGGGAAATGAAGCGGATTTTAATGCTTTCGGGGGAATAAAAAATGTTTGAAAGAAACCTTTTAGCAAAAAGATTTCTTTCAATTCCTTTAGTGGTTTTGAGTCCATTGAGGAAAAATTTTAGAGTGTCCGAAAGGTTTTCGGTGGAAAATTTAGAGCATCCGTCCGTTAGTTCGTATCCAGCGCGGTGTCCAGCTTGTATGTCGTTATTCAAACGAAAAATGAGATTTTCAATATAGTTTTTATCAACCGAAATGCGCTCTAAATTTTCCAAACAAAAATCTTCCAATCGTTCGGCGGACACTTGTTTTACCGAGCACGCTTGCCAGTCGTGTTTCATCGTGGCGGTGCAACGATAGTAATAATATCGGTTTAATTTTCCAGCGATATATTTGTTGGTAAAACAAGAAGTCATATTTGAGCCGCATTCCTCGCACTTTATCAGTCCGCCGAACAGAAAGTTTTTGTACACTCTAAAATTTTTCTGCTTTTCCTTATGAATTTTTTGAGCAAGGGCAAAAATTCCTTCCGAAAT
>JACQGC010000015.1 GCA_016199805.1 Candidatus Nomurabacteria bacterium | reverse complement strand
GCTTGTAATTACCATTCCGAACTTCCGCAGCATCTCGCGAATGCTTTTCGGAAAATACTGGTACCACCTCGATTCTCCCCGGCATCTTTATCACTTCACGCCAATAACTTTGACAGCAATGCTCAAGAAATCCGGATTTCAAAAAATTCAGTTTGCTTTCATCCCTTCTCCAAAATATTTCCTGCAAAGCTACGCCTTTTGGAAATACGGCGGAAAACATAAATTCCACCCATTCATTTGGCGGGTACTCATGCCGCTCGCCTACCTCGCAAAAATTCTTTGCCTGTCAAGCACGATGCTTTCTACTGCCCGATCAAACCCAGAAGCGAGTTTGCGATGTTCTAGGCACACACATATGGCGGGTTTTCTAGTTGATAATTCTCAAGATATTCATTGGGTGTTTTCCCTTGAATCCCGCAGTGTTCAAGGTTGTTGTATTTAGTATTCCATCTTTTGAGTTTTCTTTTCAAGTCATTCGAATCTCTAAATTTGTTTTGTTGATAGAATTTCTCTTCATCTTCTCGGTGTGATCTTTCAACTGTGCCGTTCTGTGCGGGCTTCCCCGGATCAATCAGATAATGAATGATGCCTTGTTCTCGGCAGAATATATCAAGCGCGTGGATTGTTTTCACGGTTAGATCGCTCCGTTTCATTGATCCGACATAATAATTAGTGAAGATTGATCCGTTGTCTGTTTTCACAGCTCTGATTGCGTGAGGAAACAATTTGATCACTTCCCGAAGAAACAGAATCGAATGAAAGCTTGATTGCCCGTCATAGATGGCAAGATATCTCCAACGTGAGGCTGTATCAATAGCCGTATATTGATAATACCTTTTGTTTTCAATCTCTCCTGGCACGTATTTAACATCAATCTCAACCAGATCTCCTGGCTTTCTTTGGGCTCGGATGTATTTGTATTTAACTTTTCGAATGCGATATTTCCTCGCAAGCCCTTCTTTCTTCAAAACTTTTCCGATAGTCCTGGCATCAATATGGATTCCTTCTTTTTCCAGCTGCCAATGTATTTTCAAGGCGCATTTCTTGGTTTTTCTTCGTATCTTAATGATTCTCTCTTTCAGCCATATAGGCGTCTCGTTCTGATACGTCTTTGGCTCGGTTGATTTCGGCTCTAGAGCTTCTTCGCCGCCTGCCCGATACGCTTCGAGCCATCTTTCCAGGCTTCTTTTTCCATACGGGCACACTTTGGCTGCCTCAACCATTCTGACCTCTCTTTTGGCAATGGGCAGAATCCATCTTAGTCGTTCTTCCTTAATTGTTTTTGCCATGCATATAGCCATTTCCCCATCCTAGGGAAACCCGCCATATGTGTGTGCACATTACCTTAAGCTATTGACAAAATGCTTTTATTATGCTATGATTTAAGCAGAAAAGTTGGTAGTATTTTAGCCTGACTTGTGGCGGTTCCACGGGAGAAAGGAGAAAAAATACGCCCCGGCGTTCGTATGAACGACCGGGGCTTCACTATTTT
>JACQGC010000012.1 GCA_016199805.1 Candidatus Nomurabacteria bacterium | reverse complement strand
ATGCATGGCCGTCGTCAGTTCGTGGTTTGAATTGTACCCTTAAGTGGGCTAACGAACGCAACCCTCGTTGTGTGTTACAAGTGTCACACGAGACCGCCCCCGCCGAAGAACAGAAGTGAGTACCCTCACCCTTAAACCCCTCTCCAAAATTAAAATTTTGGAGAGGGGAAAAATGCAGAATGCATTTGGGGTGAGGTGAAAATTTGTGAGTTTCGGCGGGGGAGGAAGGAGAGGATGACGCCAGGTCAGCATGTCCCTTTGATACCCTGGGCTACACACATAATACAATGGCTACTACAACGCGTCGCGACGAGGCAACTCTGAGCTAATCGTTTAAAAGTGGCCTCAGTTCGGATTGGAGGCTGCAACTCGCCTCCATGAAGCTGGAATTGCTAGTAATCGCAGGTCAGCTAAACTGCGGTGAATACGTTCTCAAGTCTTGTACTCAGAATTAAATGCGCTTGGCAGTTTGTCAATGTCTAGTTGGTTAAAATCCAACCTCGAAAGAGTAGCGAAAGGGTAAGTCCAGAGCCGTGAGGCGTGGACTGAAGGATCCTAGTAGCAAAAAGCAGCCTTATCAAAAAAGGGTGATGCGACCCATATGGTGAGTAATGGGGAAGTATCAATCAAAAACCCGATTTGGATGCAAGGAAAAGAATGACAAATGACCCAAGGAGATCTTTTGTGTTAATGGAAACTTATGCACAGGAGAAGTCAGCTGTGTCGTAGTACTATGCGTCAAGTCATGATATGATTAATGCATGGGAAGGACTAAGCCAAGAGTTTCGAATGAGTATATTGTTGGACTGACGGATGGAGAAGGTTGCTTCTATGTAAATGTAGGAGAGTCTTCTCGTTATAGAAGTGGAACAAGAATTCAATTGCATTTTCACATAAAAATGCAAGAGAAGGATAAAAAACTTCTAGAGAAAGTTAAGAATACTATCGGGTGCGGTGCTGTGTATTTTCAAAAAGAGCAACGAGCTAATCATGCTCAATGCTATCGATATACGGTCAGTGCTCAGTCAGATATCCTTAATATAATTATCCCGTTTTTTAAACAATATCCTCTACAAAGTTATTCCAAAAATTATAGTTTTCATGTTTTTTGTAAAATAGCGAATCTCGTTAAAAGCAAAGCTCATTTTTCAAAAGCAGGAATAAGTAAGATTAGAATACTTAAATCGAAAATGAATCAAAAAACTCTTGGACTCGCGTAGTGCGGGAAATCCGCTCGCTACGTGGGGACCGGCAATGTTCTAAAAAGCCGAATCCGCCCGTCAAGTCAAGGGAGCCGGGAGTACCCGAAGTATCCGCAGAAGCGGGTCCTAAGGTAAGCTCGGTGACAGGGACTAAGT
>JACQGC010000010.1 GCA_016199805.1 Candidatus Nomurabacteria bacterium | reverse complement strand
GCGTGGGGCGAAAGTTCGTTGGCATTAGCACATTTGCCGAGCGGAGTAATTTGTTTCAAGTTATGTGGCAAGCGAAGCGTACCACATTAGCTAGAGTTTTCTTCAAAATAATTTCGCGCAAAGGTTAGTATTAGCTCACAAGAAGAAACTCCCTCGGCATCCAGCGAAAAAATGGGCGACGCCTCCGGCGTAATGGTGGGCGAAGAAATGAAATCCGCCTTGCGGGTGCGGGCGAAAATGCTGGGCGGGCAAAAAAACAGAAATGAGATTGAAAATAGTTTCGTTTCCTTTTATAAGTTTTGAATCCAAAAACATATATGACTAAACCAAAATATTTTCTCTACGCTCGCAAATCTACGGAAGATGACGATAAACAAGTTATGTCTATTGAAGCTCAACTCTTTGAGCTTCGTGAATTTGCGAGCAGAGAAAATCTTGAAATTTTGGAAGAATTTCAAGAGTCAAAAAGCGCAAAGAGCCCGGGGCGTGATGTCTTCGGCGTAATGATGGCGCGAATAGAAAAATTAGGCGGTGTCGGCATTCTCGCTTGGCACCCAGACCGTCTAGCCCGCAATAGTATTGACGGAGGACGCATCATTTACGCCGTAGACACTTCTAAAATCGTCTCTTTACGCTTTCCGACATTTTGGTTTGAACCCACTCCGCAGGGGCTATTTATGCTTCAAGTGGCTTTCGGACAATCCAAATATTATTCCGATAACCTAAAGCAAAATGTTGAGCGAGGAATGCGCCAAAAATTGCGACGAGGCGAATGGCTCACGCACGCCCCGCTTGGTTATGTGAATAATCAAAAGACGCGCAATATTGAACCTGATTTAGTAAAATCAAAAGTTATCGTTCGCGCTTTTGAAGAGTATGAAAAGGGCACATATAATTTTGCAACCTTGTCGCATTTTTTGGCGGAGCACGGTGTCGCTCAACGGTCCGGAAAGCCACTTGTCAAAGTTTCCGTGAAAACAATGCTGACCAATCGTGCCTATCTAGGATTTACTAAACACAATGGTGAATATTTTCCCGGAAACTTTGTGCCAATTCTTTCTCCGAGTTTGTTTGAAGCTGTGCAAAAAAGATTAGCCGAGCGAGCACACACGAGATGTAAAAGAAACGTCCACGATTTTCCTTTCGTAGGATTATTTAAATGTGGCGAATGTGGAAGTATGATAACAGCGCAATGGTGTAAAGGTAATGGCGGTAGGTATCGCTATTATCGTTGTACGAAAAAGAAAGGAAAATGTAGTCAAAAGTATCTCGTAGAACATGAGCTCGCTCGGCAAGTCAAAGAACAGCTTCAATTAATCTCGCTTCCTGAAACGTGGACAGATTATATGCTCAAAAAAGTAGAAGATTTTGAGCAAACAGAAATCCACGCTTCAGGAAGTCGGCTCGAGCAGGCAAAAGAAGATTTAAAAAAGCTTGAAGCGAAATTGAGCGCTTTGGTAGATTTACATTTGAATGGCGACATTGAGCGTGAAATATATCTGACTAAAAAGGACACGCTCATGCGTCAAAAACTCTCGCTTCAAGCGAAATCTTCTTCTGCCCGAGCTGAGAGAAAGAATTGGGTCGAACCACTGCGGAGATGGATTTTGGATTCAAAACACGCGGGGTTTCTGGCATCCAAAGAAAATCTCCATGAGATGAGAGATTTTCTACGTTCCTTCGGAACGAACCTCGCGCTAAAAGACAAAACTATTTTAATCTCATTTTGCCCGCCCAGCATTTTCGCCCGCACCCGCAAGGCGGATTTCATTTCTTCGCCCACCATTACGCCGGAGGCGTCGCCCATTTTTTCGCTGGATGCCGAGGGAGTTTCTTCTTGTGAGCGTGGATGGGATCGAACCATCGACCTCTGTCTTATCAGGACAGCGTTCTACCACTGAACTACACGCTCAAGATACAGGTTCTAGTGACTAGCTTTTAGCTTTTAGGAAAATGCAGAAGCAAGAACACGAAATACCGCTTAGAAAATATAACAAAAATAATAACTTTACGCAATCAAAAAATCACCCAATGGGTGATTTTTTGATTTACTAAAACCTAACAGCTAGAACCTATAAGCTAATTAATTTAGTATTCTCGGCGTCCTCCGCCACTGTATCCGCCTCGGTCATTGCCTCCTGTTCTAGGTGGGCGAGCTTCCATTGGGCGAGCTTCGTTGACAGTAAGTTTGCGTCCTTCAAATTCTTGTTCGTTAAACATAGAAATAGCTTTTGAAGCTTCATCTTGAGATGACATTTCTACGAATCCAAAACCTTTTGAACGACCGGACATTTTGTCCATAATAATCACAGCGGAAACAACGTTTCCAGCCTGCGCGAAGAGCTCTTTGAGAGCATCCTCTTGGGTACTGTAAGGTAATCCCCCTACATATAGCTTTGTAGCCATAACTTTTACTTCTTCCTTTTTTACGAAAAAGGACAAAAAACTATTTATAAACCCACCCAAGGCGGGCAGGCGTAGAAACTCCATTTCGCTAAATGAGAATACTACTTTTTAAGTATAACACACTAAAAATGAAAAGCAATATTATTCTTCATCTTCATCTCCTATTGCGCCAGACTCAATAGAATCAATAATATTTCCTATTTCTCCTTCCAATATTTTCGGCAAATTGTGCCAGGATTTCTTGATGCGATGGTCGGTCACTCTGTCTTGGGAGAAATTGTAGGTGCGGATTTTCTCCGAGCGGTCCCCGGTGCCTATTTGGTTCTTGCGAACGTCGCCATATTTTTTCGCGTCTTTCTCTTCTTCCAGTTGCTGAAGCTTAGCCGTCAAAATCATCATTGCTTTTTCGCGGTTGGCCAGCTGACTGCGCTCGTTTGTGGAGCGCACATCTAGACCAGTGGGCATGTGTATGATACGTACAGCAGTCTCCACTTTGTTCACATTTTGCCCGCCTTTGCCGCCGGAGCGTGAATATTCCATCTCAAACTCTGCAGGGTTTATAACGAAAGTTATTTTCTTTTTGATTGGAAGCACGGCTACCGAGGCAGTGGAAGTATGCACCCGGCCGTTTTTCTCAGTCGCCGGAATTCTCTGCACTCTGTGCACGCCCGTCTCGTAACGCATTTTTTTAAAAACATCCTTGCCTTTTATTTCAAAACTGGCTTCTTTGTAACCGTTCAAATCGCTTTTTGATTCATAATTCACCTTCCAGCTCCAGCCTTGTGTTTCGGCAAACTTCTCATACATATGCGCTAGCTCCCAAGCGAAAAGACTAGCCTCGTCCCCACCCGCACCCGCACGCACTTCCAGCACTATTTCATTTGTCTGTTCGTTTTTTTTGTCTTCCGCCTCTTTATCTTTGTCCAGAATATCTTGCACTTGCTTTTCTACCCGTTCTCTTTCTTCCTGCAGAGATTTTAATTCCTTGGCCGCCATTTCGTGCAAACTATCATCGCTCGCGAGCATCTCACGCACCTCGGCTTCTTCGCGGTTGAGCCGCTCCAAAATACCCGCTAGGTAGCTGGTGTTGTGGTCTTTTTTTAATTCTTCCAAATTTAAATCCATATAAATAATATTAACATAAACAATAAACAAAAACCGGAATTGCGTTTTTAGAGTCTTTCGCAGGCCGTCGGGCCGAGAAGGAGCAAATTTTCAGCAGAAAATTATGCGACTCTAAAAACGTAATTCCGGTTGGAGTACTTATTTCTTTGCTTTTACAGTTGCCGCTTTTCTCTTGTTGAATCGCTCTACGCGTCCAGCAGTGTCCATAATCTTTTCGTTACCCGTAAAGAAAGGGTGGCATTGGCTGCAGATTTCCATTTTGATTTCTCCCATAGTGGAACCAACTTCAAAAACCGCCCCGCAAGCGCAGGTCGCTTTTGTTTTCAAATCATATTTTGGATGTATTCCCTTTTTCATATCCTTATATTATCACAACTTTAGGAGGAAAGCAAACCCCGAACGAAAGCAGAGCTTCGTACGGGGCAGGTCTATAATAAATCAATATTATCTTGAATATTGTTCTTAAGTTTTAGTACACTGTTTCCATAATTAAGGATGCTAATTTCGGATGAAGAAAAGTAGCGACCACCGGAAAGAAATGGGTGTTTTGTGTCTTTTTTACCTTGACCAGAAGGACAACTACCACCTGAATAATACTTGCAAGCGACATTTTTTTGAGCACTAACACTGTTACCCACCGCCCCGAGGTCTCCCAAATATATTCCCGAAGCCATAAAAGCGTCTCGAGGTGACCAAGGATTGGCAAAGTAGCCTAAGATAGTTTGCAACCGGTCTTCGAAAAGTTTCCAAGTCGAAGGAATAAACTGCGCCGGGCCCATAGCACCACCATACCCGGCAATTCCGGCAATCGGACACGATACTGCAGTCTGATACGCATTAAAACTGAGAGCGGTTGTTATTTCCATAAATGGCGCCACGTCCCGTGTCGGCTTCATGACATTGGCAAAAGGAGTGCCGGTATTTTTGCCCACACCCGCGCCCGTATCCGGATTTGTCAGATAGCATTGGCCGACGTTCGCCCCCAAATTACTTTCTTGGGTGAGAATAGCCAGCAGGAATGCCGGGTCAACGCCGAGCTTGTTTTTCACTTCATTCGCATAGCCGAGCGCCGTGCCGAATTCAATTTTTTGTGAAATACCAGCCAAAGAAAAGAGTGCGCTTCTGATTTTATCGGCTTGAGCTTTTTTCTGCGCCGCCAACAAGCGATAAGCGGCTTCTTTTTGTTTGGAAATATCCAAAAGTTGCTGTTTGTCGGCTTCGGATTTGGCAACTGTTTTTTGAGCACTTTCCAGTTCTGCTTTGGCGTCCGTTTCCGCATTTTGTTGTTTTTCCAAACCACTCTTTACGACTTCGGTTTGCGTCTTTACTCCGTTGATAATATCCACGGATGCTTTGATGGATTGCTTTATTGAATTATATGACTCCAAGTCACTGTAAAAATTTGAAATATTTTCATCCGAAAGAATCAGGTTCACCAGATTATTATTATCAAACTCATTGGTGTTCCGCAAAAGCTGAGCCAGCGACGCGTGTTCGCGGTCAATCTTGCTTGAAAGCGATGTAATGGTATTGGTTTTGTCTATTATATCCACTTTGAGTTGAGCAATGGCCAGCGCGCGAGCTTTTATCTTTACCTTTAGCGCATTTATCTGACTGGTCAAATAATCCACATCGCCCTTCAAAGTACCGGTTTGTTTCTGCTGTTCGGCTTGTTGCGCCAAGAGCGCGGTGAGCTCGGTCTCGATTTGGTTCAGTTGATTCTGGCAATAGGCCTTGTCGGCAGCCGCGGAGGATGGATTGATGGAGAGACAGTCAAAATCAGCGTGCACCAATGGTGTCGTAAAAATGTTAAATATTAGAACAAAACTCACAAAAAAAGCCACAACTTTCATCATGGCTCCATTGTAACATGATTTTAAATTTTTATTTCTTGTCGGGCTTCTCTTCCTTAGTGGGAGCTGCTGCTTCGGCACCAAGGGCGCCTTCCTCTTCTTTCTTACCTTTCTTTTCAACTTCAATTGCGGACAGGTCAACCGGTGCGGCGACTTCTTCTTTTTCTTCAACTTGAGCAACGATGGAAGCCACGACATCGGTCGGATTATTGATGATTACGACACCTGCCGGCAATTTTATATCGGAAACAAAAACTTGGTCTTGAAGGGTTTCCAATTTTGATACATCTACTACTAGGCCGTGTGGCAAGTCAGTTGGTAATGCCTCGACTTCAACTTCGTGCAGAACTTTAACCAAATTTCCAATTCCACTCTTGACCGCTCCGGCAATGCCCTCGAAAGTAAGAGGCACATTAACTTTGATTTTCTTTTTCATATCTATCGCCAAGAAATCCACATGAATCGGCTCGTCCGTCACTGGGTCTACTTGCACTACATGAATGAGCGCATCGATGATGGTTCCATCTGCCATGGTGACTTTGACCGCGGAAGATTCTCCGGCGTCACGCCAAACTTTTTTAAATTCAACAGTTCCGATAGTAATAGAAGTGGTCGTCTTGCCGGCTCCATAAAAAACAGCAGGGATTTCTCCCTTTTTGCGCAAAACATCCAACTTCTCGCTCGTTTCTCTTTTTTTAGCTTTAATTGCAAACATACAGACAGTATATAGAAAAAAATTAAAAAAGCAACCCTAAACTCTGTGATTTGCCTCGTGCTCCTTTGCTATATGTTTTCTAATGTATTCCTTTGTACCACCCATATTTTCAGTGGCAACCTTTTTTCCTGGATTAAAAATGTTTTTAGTGTCAAAAATACCCTTAGTTTTTGTAAAAATATCCATGATTTTATCTCCGTACATTTTTCGCAGATATGGCGTGCGAATGAGGCCATCGTTGTGTTCGGCGGTAATGGAGCCGTGATATTTTATTACCAAATCATACACTTTTTCTCCAAGTTCTATGATTATATCTGCTGTATCGGAACGCTTGAAATCCATAAGCGGAATGATATGGAAATTGCCGTCACCCGCGTGGCCAGCCAAAGTGAAAGTCAAAGATTTTTCATAATTACTTAAAATCTGGGTCAGCTCCGGCAAAAACTTCGGCAAAAATTCCGGACGGACAATAATATCGTCTATAAACGGAGCGGTACGCATACCTTTTACATGCTTGCGCAGCAGAGCAAAACTCTCCCGGCGGATTTCCCAATACTTACCCGCTTCAGCTTCAGATTTGGTAATGTGAACTTTTAACTTGAAATTTTTTATTTTTTCCGCCAAAGCCAGACATTTTTCCTGAACTATTTTTTCGCTATCACCGGCAAATTCCGCCAAAATAATTAATTTCGGGAAACCACCCGTCAGAAACATGAAAAATTCCGGCAAAAAACTCCACATTAGTTTAAATAAACTAAATGGACCTTTGTTTTTCAGAAAGTCCGGAAAAAATCTTACTGCTAGTTTCAAAGTTTTGTCATCATAAGTTTCCAGTGTTTCCGGATTGAGTGTGAGTATTTCCTCCACCAACCGTCCAAGTGGTGCCAAATCATTCATAAATATAGCCACCAATTTGGAATTCTTGCTTTCGGGTATCAATTTGAAGGTGATTTCCGTGGCAATGCCGAGTGTCCCTTGCGAACCAACTAAAAGTTTGTTTAAATCAAAAATATTATTTTTTAAAACGTTCCATAAATAGTAACCCGCAGAGTTTTTGTGAACTTTAGGTTTTGCAATTTTTATTTCTTCTTCGTTTTTGTTTATTAATTCAAAAATATTTTTATAAACATTCCCCTCAAAGTCCCCTTGCGCTATTTTCTTGTCGAGCTCATCTTTAGAAAGTGGTTTCACTTCGTATTCATTCCCATCGGCAAAAATAACCTTGGAAGATAAAATATAATCTTCAGTCTTGCCATATTTCAAAGTCCGCTCTCCGGCGGAATTATTGCCGAACATTCCACCCATGGCATTCAAGCTTTTTGAGGCCGTGTAACAAGGTAATATCAATCCCTTCCCTAGAGTTATTTTTTCAAAATCCCGGTAAAACATTCCCGGCTCAACGGAAATATAAGATGGAACAATCGGGTAATTATTTTTTGTGTAGTCCCGAGCAACTTTTTTCTTACCAATATTGGATAAATTTTCTATAGGTAAAGGCCCACCAACAAGCTGGTTCATATACCTAGTAAAATCCAAAATAATAGATTCCCCGATAGCCCCGCCGGACATATCCGTCCCGGCGCAGCGGGCGGTGATAGAAATTTCCGGATATTTTGTTTTATTTTCGCTCACCCACTTTACTAAATTCTTCACGTCCTCCGAATCCTTAGGAAAAAGCACAAGCCGAGGCCGCACTTCGAGTAGACTAGCGTCATGCGAATATTTCACAAGTGCCTCCTCGCCATCTTCCGCATCCCCTTTAAAAAATTTTAGTATTTCTTCTTTCATAAGTTTAAAATCTCATTCCAACATTCTAACGAACTTTAGAATGTTAATTCCTCGCTTGGTTAATTTTTGACGTATTGATTTACTATCACTTCTTTTCATCACCAATCCTGAAACTGCCATTTTGTTTATATGCGCGGAAATATTCTTGAATTCCGATTTTAATTTTTCAGAAATTTCCAAAACAGACAATTCCGGTTCTTTTTCTATCAACTCCAAAATCTGCAACCTTCTATGGTTCGCGACTCCTTTTATAATTCTCTCTAATTTTTTGTATTCTAATTTTTGCGACATATTTCTTACTCTAACATTCTAAAGAACATTGGAATGATAATATTCTATTTATTATTCAAATATTTCAATATAACCGCCACGGTTCTGTCTTCATTCATTTTTCCGGAAAGTGCCAAGTCCTTCAGTTCATCGCGGGAAACTTTTACAACTTCTATTTTTTCATGTTCTTCTGGATTTTGTCCGACTTCCTTATATTCTTTGACAATAAAATAATACAAATCCCACTCAAAACTGCCTCCACAATGAGAAACATATAATAGTTCCATTTTTAGAGGTTTTACACCAGCTTCTTCAGTACCCTCCCGAATCACAGCTTCCTGTGCTTTTTCTAAAATCTTTTCTGGCGTGTTTTGTAAAAAATTATTATATTCAACCAAGGAATCAAAAACTTTCCCGCCAGGCAAACGATAATCTGACCCAATACCGTATCTTTCTTCTTTGGTTATTATAAATCCCCCACCTGGCATTTGAATAAGGAGCCTAACCCCAGGCGCTCGCCGGCCATGCTCCAAGATGAGTTCTTTGCCATTTGAAGAAACAGTCTCATGGACAATTTCTATCATTTTTCCCTGAAAAATTATTTCTTCTTTTATCTTTTTCATAAAAATATTTTCATTCTAACATTCTATAGAACATTGGAATGTATTATTTTATTCCGTTAAAAAGTTTCAATCTGGATTCAACTATTTTTTCTATCGCCTCCACGGCGGGACCAAGTATTTTGTATGGAGTAGTTTCTTGCGGGTTGTCGACTAGGGATTTCTTTAAGGCTTCGTCGTAGGCCAACCTTATCTCGGTGCTTATGTGAATGATGGAAATTCCTCCTTTGATGGCATTTGTGAAATCTTCATCACGCAGACCGGACCCACCGTGCAATACCAAGGGCACGCCTGTGGTTTTTTTAATTTCCGCCACGAGCTCGCCATTTATATGCGGTTTGCCGCTTTTTATCATCCCGTGAATACTGCCGACGGACGGCGCGAGCATATCGAGACCAGTCAGCTCCACAAACTTTTTAGCATCTTCGGGCTTGGTTAAAACTCCCGCGCCTTCGGGTATGGTGTCTTTTATGTTTGAACCGGAACCAATAAAGCCAAGCTCGGCTTCAACTAAAACATCTTTGCCTGAACTTCGGGCGTAGTCCACACACTGTTTGGTGATTTTTACATTTTCTTCAAAGCTCAAATTCGCCCCATCAAAAATAGCCGAATCAAAGCCGGCATCAACGGCCAGCTTCACCCGCTCAAAACTATAATGGTGGTCCGCATTAAGAAAAATAGGAAAGTTTTCTTTCTCATGGATTTCTTTTATCATCCCGACGGCTTCATCTCGTCCGACAAAATCTTCTTCTCCTTCGGAGAGTCCAACTATCACCGGCACATTCAATTTCTTTGCCGCCCGGTAAACGCCATGAAACCCTTCCAAGTTTGAAATATTAAAATGCCCAATGGCTACGCCTTTTTCTTCCGCTTCTTTTATGTATTCTCTTAAGGTCTTCATGACCTAATTATAGCATCTCCTTTAAAAGTTTTATAACAATTTGGGGATTCGCCGAGCCATTTGATTCTTTGATAATTTTTCCGACGAGAGACATAATGGCATTTTCTTTGCCGCCCTTATACGCAGTGACAACTTCCGGATTTTCATCTATGGCTTTTTGCACGATAGCTTTGAGCGCTCCTTCGTCATTGCTCTGGAGTAAATTTTTCTCTGTGGCTATTTTGAGCGGTGATTCGTCATTTATAACAATCATAGCCAAAATATCTTTGGCGGCGCGGGAAGAAATTTTTCTTTGCAAAACTAAAGAAATAAGTTCGGCGAAGTTTTTTGCACTTGGTAGTTTTGCATCTTGGTTAGATTTTCTGATACCAATAAAATCCGACGTGACATAATTAGAGGCAATTTCTATGGCGGTGATCTCTTTCAGGATTTTTGCCACCTCTTCAAACCAAGCGCCCAAGATAGGGTCATTTATGTAAACCTCTATATCCTCGTTTTTAATTCCAAAATCTTTTTGATACCTCTCTCGTTTCTGTCCTGGTAATTCCGGTAATTCTTTTTTTATTTTCTCCAAATCAAAAGCTTCGTGCAGTTTCATTTTCGGCAGGTCAGGATCCGGGAAATATCTGTAGTCCGCGCTACCTTCTTTTTTTCTCTGCGAAAAAGTTTTCTGTTTGCCTTCATCCCAGCCGCGAGTCTCCTGCACTATTTCGGATTCCTTACCCTCTTCCCAAAGTTTTTTCATTCTGTCTACTTCAAAAAGAATGGCGCGCTCCACCGCCCGGAAAGAATTTAAATTTTTTACTTCAACCTTGGTTCCTAATATTTTTGGATCTATTGAAATAGAAATATTGGGCTCCACCCGCATTTCACCTTTTTCTAAATTCGCTTCAGAAACTCCCAAATACCAAAGTATCAACTGTAATTCTTTTGCAAACTTGCCAGCCGTTTTTGCTGTTACTTCCGCACTATCAAAAGTGTGAGCTTCGGTGACCAATTCCATTAAGGGCACTCCGGCGCGGTTGAAATCAATCAGTGAAAAATCTCCGCGGTCGTGCTTGTTGTTGGCGGTGTCTTCTTCCAGGTGTATGCGGGTCACGTCCATGCCCGCCAAGTGTCCACCAGAGACTATCGGAAATTTATATTGTGAAATCTGGTAGCCTTTTGGAATGTCTGGGTAAAAATAATTCTTGCGGTCAAATTCGGAAAAATCGGCAATCTGTCCATCTATAGCCAGGCCCACTTTTATCACGTTCTTTATGGCTTTTTTGTTCGGCACAGGCAAAGCTCCTGGGTGAGCCATGCAAACCGGGCAGATGTTCACATTGGGCTTTTCTTCATCCGGGTCATTTTTGCAACCGCAAAACATTTTTGTCGCAGTCTTCAACTCCGCATGTATTTCCAAACCAATTGTCGGGTAATATTTATTTGCCATTTTTGTAAATTATTTCTTCTTTAATATTTTTACCAAATCATCCCTGAACTTTTTTACCATTTTATCATCAAATAATGATAAAACAAAAACTTTTTTATCCAATTTTTTAAACTCGGCGACTTTTTTGGCAATAATTTTCTCATCTTCCACGAAATCGGCTTTGGTCAAAATTATTATTTCTTCTTTTTCTGAAAGTCCGTCTTCCCCTAGGCTTAATTTTTTATCGTATTTCGCGAGTTCTTTGCGGATTTCTTTGTAAACTTTCATCATCCCCGTGCTACCCTTGGATAGATTTTCAAAAGACACCAGGTGCGCGAGCATTTTGGTGCGCTTGATATGACGCAGAAATTTTACTCCGAGACCCTTGCCTTCGGCGGCGCCCTCGATGATTCCGGGAATGTCGGCAATAACATAACCATAAAAATCTCCCAGGTTTGGGTCCAAAGTGGTGAAAGCGTAATCCCCGACTTTTGCATCGGCGTTGGTAAGTGTGTTTAAAAGTGAAGACTTTCCGGCGTTCGGCAAACCGACGAGCCCAATGTCGGCAAAAAGATTTAGCTCAATTTTGAAAGTTCCCTTCTCGCCTTCCGCCCCAGGGCGCCATTCTTTCGGTGTGGTATTCGTAGAACTTTTGAAATGCTCATTGCCAAAACCGCCATAGCCGCCTTTCAATAGCAGTATTTTTTGTCCTTCTTTTTCAAGTTGCCAACTTTCATCGGTAACAATATTTGTAATAATAGAACCCACTGGCAATTCCAAAAAGAAATCTTCGCCGTTTTTACCATGCAGACTTTTATTGTTACCGTCTTCCCCGCGCTCCGCGGAAAAACTTTTCTTAGCTTTGTATTTGGAAAGTATGTGCACATCCCGCACGGCTTGCACGTAAAAATCCCCGCCACGGCCGGCATCTCCGCCGGAAGGTCCGCCCTTCGGTATAAATTTCTCTTGTCTCCAGCGTACGACGCCGTCTCCACCGCGGCCAGCCGCCGCTTCTATCTTCATTTCATCAATAAATGCCATACAGTTAGTTGAAAGTTATAAAGTTTGTAAAGTCCATAAAGCGATTATAACACAGAATTACACTTTATGAACTTAATTACTTTATGAACTTTTTACTAGCTTAGCGCTTTCTGCGCTAAGGCGATAGCCCCGAGCTTGGTTTTTGCCACAGCCAGGTAAAGTCCCCGATGACAAAAGATAGCATCCGGCACCCCGGTAACTTTTTGCAATTCCTCCTCACGGAGTCCGGCCCAAGCTTCCGGCAAGCTTTTTCTGTTTTTAAAAGTTTTAGGATTATCTCTGACCGCTTCCACTCCCCAGTCTGAAGTAATCACTCTCGGATAAATGACAAAGAGGGGCTCGGGGAAATCATGCAGGGCGTCGAATGGATACTTGTCATCCAAAATAATAATTCTTTTGTCAGCACTCTTTTTATAATTGGCAATCACCAGGTCGTCCGCCAAGAGAGCATCCCGCACCTGAACTATCTCCCGGGTCAAAACAACTTTGGCGATTTTTACACATTCTAAAAACATCTGGTCCTTACTTAAGTCCGCTTCTTTCCATGTCGGTCGCATAGAAAAAAATAAGTGCTGAATGTAATACGGAGTTATCTCGTATTTGTTTTGGACCAAATCCATCCCATTATCGAAAGCATCCACCGGGGCGACAAGTTTCTTATCTATAATCTCTGCAGCTTTTTCCGACTCGCAAAGCTCTGCTCCGAATTTCTTCCAGACCAGCCCAAACGAAGAGTATTCCACGCCTTCGCGCCCGCCCGCCCCGCCCTTTTGGTGATGATCAAATCTATTTGTCTTTTCATCGTATATACTTCCAATATCAAAAGCGTAATCACCTGCTTCAATTATTTTCGGGTCTCGAGTACGTATAATTTCAAACTTTTCGCCTTTCTTTTCCAGCAATAGGCAAAGTGCAGCGCAAGCAAAAATATCATCCGCATGGAAAGACCCGTTGTGGGTAACCAGCTTATTCGCTTTTTTCGTTATAAAATTCTTCAAATAATTCATATAGCCAGCTTACCAACTTATCGAATAAAATAAAAATAATAAACAGAATCAAAATCACCAATGAAAATTTCCAAATCTCCCGACTGACATGCAATGCAGTATAACTGAAAAAGTACCCCAAGGAAAGGAGAAATGGCGCCCAGATGGCTGTGGCGGAAATTTCAGCCTTTAAATATTTTTTATAATTTATTCTTTCAAACCCGGAAAAAATTACGACGACGTTGTTTGCCCCCATTATGAATTTGGAAATAAAGATGGACCAAAAAGGCTGGGTCTTGAATCTGGGTAAAATATTGTAGACCCGTTTTTGAATATATCTGAAAAACTTATGGTTCTTGAATTTTTCATTGAGAAACTCTCCCAAGGCGTATCCCAAAAAAGTTTTCGACAAAGCGCCCAAAAAGACGAAGACAAGAGAAACCCAGAAATCCAAAGCGCCCAGGTGTGCCAAAATTCCGGTAAAAATAATAAAAAATTCTCCTTCAAAAATAAGTCCAATAAAGATAACCAAATAAGCCAAAGCCTGATGATTCTCCACTAAACTTATCAAAAGATTTACAGTGTGCATCTAGTTAAAATAAAAATTAAAATAAAGAGTCTACGGCTTCTTTTACCGTCAGGCCATCTGCTTTGCCTTTTAGGTCTTTCATCAGGGCCGACATCAACATACCTTTCTTGGTGACATCCGTTATGCCGAGTTCTTCTTTTTTGGCTTTGGCCAGGCTATTTACCTCACTCTTTTCCATCATTTTCGGCAAGTAGGTTTCCAGGATGGACAGCTGGGCAGATTCTTCTTTTACCAAATCTTCCCTGTTACCTTTTGTGTATTGCTCTATGGAATCTTTTCTTTGCTTGGAAAGACGGGTTATAACCGCTATCGCCTCTTCATCTGTAAGCATTTCACTTGGCTTTCTATTTTTAGCCACAAGCTCGTTGGTAAAAGCCGCCAACATGCCCCGGTAAGTTTCCAAGCGAACAGTGTCCTTGGCCATCATGGCCTCTTTTATATTATTCTTTATTTGTTCGTGCAACATGCACATATTATAACAAATGTGATAAAATAAAGAAATGAGTAAGTTAATATTTTTTGATACGGAGACTACCGGGAACACGGAGAAGGATTTTCTCGTGCAGATTGCTTACAAGAGCGGAAACGAAAGCTTCTGTGGCCTTTATAAACCTGAAACCAAAATCCCCCCTGAAGCTTCGGCAGTGCACCACATCACCAACAAAATGGTCGCCGACAAACCGACCTTCAAGGAAAGCACCGACCAACCAATAATCAAGAAACTTTTTGAAGATAAAAACTCCATCGTTGTCGCCCACAACGCGTCCTTTGATTTAATGATTATAAAAAGAGAAGACATAGAACCAAAAAACTTCATTTGCACCTTGCGGGTCATTCGGCATTTGGACACCGAAGGGAAAATGGACAGATACAACCTGCAATACTTGCGATACCTGCTCGAGATAGAAGTAGACGCGACAGCTCATGACGCCATGGGTGACGTGTTGGTACTGGAAAAGCTTTTTGAATATTTAAAAAATAGAATGATGACCGAAGAGGGTTTGGATGAGGAAGAGACAATTAAAAAAATGCTGGAAATTTCTAGCCATCCTTCCCTGTTGCGCTCGTTTGGATTCGGTAAACATTTGGGTAAGAAAATTGAGGATGTGGCAAAGGTGGACCGCGGATACCTGGAATGGCTGCTCGCGCAGAAACAAGCGAGTGACCAGCTGGATGAAGACTGGATATATACCCTAAAACACCACCTGCAAGTGAACTAGAAAAATCTCCGTTTTTGTGATATTTTTTATGCGGAGGGAAAATAAATGCAGTTACTGCCCGGATACACAATGGTGTTCACTCGTTGCGGGGACGGACGAATTCACGGCTGGGTCTTGGACGCGAGGGGAAACTCTAAGGATGAAAACGAACTGGATAATGTTCCTCAGTCCGAGGATGAGATTCCCGCTTTCGTTGAAACAATAGCGAAGGCCTCCGAACGGACGGCTACGCAACAGAAAACAAGGTCATACGTTTACGATATCAAGTAGACAGCCAGCCGCCGAAGAGCCATCGCTCCTCGGCGGCTAACTCGTTTTATCGTATCGTATTTGACCTGTGTTATTTTTCGTGTTAGTTTTTAAATGAAAGGAGTCCTTGTGACACTGACGCTGAAGGGCGGACAAAAAGTCCTAACAGGCATGGATGATGGAGTCGCTCACGCTGTCGTGCTAGAGAATTGCGCACGAGTGGGAGAACTCTACCTCCCGCAGCAGAAAGATTTTTCTGCTTTCTGTGCCTCGGTCAGAGAGGAAGTAGAACGGCAGGGCCACAAGGTCGTGCTGCAGAAGTTCTGTCCAAACGCTTTTATTGTCGAATAGTGCGCCATCACGGCCACCGCGAAGCCACCATGCTTCTCGGTGGCTTTTGCGTTTTTAATTACCACCTCGCCCTTTGGGCACTCCTCCTCCGAAAGGAGGAGAGGGTTCTTGGTTCCTCCCCCCCCTTAATCAAGGAGGGGGCTAGGGGGTGGTAATTCTTTGTGTTAAAATAAAGGAATGCAAAATGTTTTACTAATTATAATCACAGCGTTGGTCGTGGGAATAATCACCTACTTTGTTTTCGGGCGTAAAAAAGAAGAAAAAACCAGCGACACTGGCCTTAATCTGATTCTCCAACAAATAAACGAGCTCTCCCGCACGGTGGACAATAAAATCGGCCAATCGCAGAGAGAAGTGAATGAGAGCTTAAAATTTCATTCTTCCGAGTCAAATAAAATAATCCGCGATGTCACCGAGCGACTCACCCGCCTAGATGAGACGAACAAGCAAGTCATTTCCTTTGCCGACCAGTTGCAAAGCTTGGAAAATATTTTAAAAAATCCGAAACAACGCGGCATCTTGGGCGAATATTATTTAGAAACAGTGTTAAAAAATGTCTTGCCGCCTGGCAGTTATCAGATGCAATACCCTTTCCCGGACGGAACAATAGTGGATGCGGTGGTTTTTGTAAAAGATAAAATCATTCCCATAGATTCAAAATTCTCTTTGGAGAATTACAACAAGATGGTTGAGGAACATGACCCCACAGAAAAAAAACGCCTAGAAACAACTTTTGTAAATGATTTAAAAAATAGAATCACCGAGACAGCCAAATACATCCAGCCGACAAAAGGCACCACGGATTTTGCCTTTATGTTTATCCCCCACGAGGCCATTTATTATGACTTACTCACCAATAAAGTCGGGGCATCCACTTCCGAAGAAAATGAGAACCTCATCCAGCGCGCCGCCGGAAAATATAAAGTCATCATCACTTCGCCCACTTCTTTCCTGGCATATTTGCAGACTGTTCTGCAGGGACTGAAAGCCCTTAAGATAGAAGAGTCCGCCAAAGAAATAATTAAAAAGGTAGAGGACTTGGGCAAGCATTTAAAATCGTATGATGAATACCACGGCAAACTCGGCAACGCCTTGGGTACTGTGGTAAACCATTACAACGCTTCAAATAAAGAATTAAAAAAGATAGATAAAGATGTGCTCCGCATAGCCGGGACTTCACCGGAAATATCATTACTCGAAGTGGAGAAACCAAAACTTGAAGAATAAAAAATACGCCAGAAATTTTAATGGCTCGCCAGCGTCCTGAAGGAACTGGCGAGCCATGTTGATTGAGAGACGAGGCTCTCGGAAGTTTTGCTACCGCGGGGTGCCGTACCACCGCGGCTCTGCAATCTGGTTCTTGAAAGCGCGAGCTTCGCGCTCTTCGGCCGCGCGCTGCGTCGCAACGATCTTTTGGTGGCGACGAGTGGAAAGAAAAATCACCACTAGAAACCCAACCGCAACTGAAAGAACAAGCAGAACCGTATGTGACATCTGCATAGTATATCACGCCAAACCCAACCTGTCAAGCACAAAAAGACCCTGTAAAATGCAGATGCCGGCGGTCTTCAAAGAAGACCGCCGGCAAGTCAATTTCCCTCTCTCTTTGGCCGAACGGCAAAGAGTAGGGCCAGGAAGATGTAAAACAAAGCCCCACCCCAACAAACTTTATGCATCTACCTAAAATATAACATATGAATTTTCGTTCGCAAAAATTTGTGACAAGCTAGGATTTTTTGCTTTTTAAAAATGAGGAGATACCATATATCGTCTGGAGTAATACCAAAAGACTGACTCCGAGCACGGGATTGTGTGTGGTTTTTGAAATTACTCCACCGAAGATTACCGTGAACTGCATAAAAAATATACGCATAAAAAGCGTATCCATTCCTCCTTGATTTTGCTTGGAAAGAAGTGTGTCGTATTCCCTGTTTCTTATAAAATCCACAAAGTCAAAAAGATGTCTCACGCCCATAATAATTATACCGGAGGAAATGGCGGAAATCCCGACAGAAATGAGCCTGTACATTTCATCCCATTGTAAAGACAGGCCCGATGTTCCAAACATCAGAGTAGCTATGGCCAGATGAATGCTGGAAAATATAAATATCGGGATGCTCATAAAGAAAAGCGCAAAAGCGATGAACTGCCCCCTGGTCAGCCTGATGATAGCCTTTAGCTCAAAGAAAAAGAGCATAAATATAGTCTCGCTCCAAAAAACCAAAACTGTATTGTAAGGGCTCCAGCCTAAATGAAATAATCCGTATAAAGGAAAGAGGTTAGATAATAAAATTAAGAATACCTGAATTTTTTTCTGCATGTTTTCCATAAAGCAATTATAGCATCGTGTTTCCTGATAGCATATTTTTTATTTTTATGTATACTGATTTTGAAAGGAGACGGACGCTTATGGTCAATTTCCGTCGGCAGTTCGAACTGTAGACCACCCTCGAAAAAACCGTCATGAGTAGCACCCCGTCTACAGCGGGACGAAAGTGACAGCTACACTAGGTTTTATTTTACCGAAAGGTTGTTTACTAAGGTGGCATCGAAAAACTGAGCAGAATAAACTGCTTCGCCGTGGGTCCAATCCCCGCGGCGTTTTTTATTTTAACAGGATAATAATGCTTTTCGTGCAATTATAATTTTATTTGAATAAACCTTCTCCAAAAAGTAGCGCAAAAAATGTAATAACCACCGTTGTGGCTGCTATTATATTTGCCCACATTGATATACTTAGACTTTTTTCCTGAATTTTTTGAGATTCTTTCTGAGAAACTAAACTATCTTGCGTAGCTTTTTCTTGAATTTTTATTAATTCTTTTTGGGCTAAAAAAGAATCTAATGAATTTTTTTCCAGCATTGTAATTATAGTTCCACAATTACTGCATAAAAAAACAGTATTCCCAGCCGCAGGTCCCCCAGTGCTATCTACATCAACATGAAGTTCCCAGTCGTGGTCACAATTCTTAAATTTGGCTTTGTATTGTCCTATTCCCATAGTAGTTAAATTGTTTTTGGTAGTAAATTTTTCACTAATTTATCTCCGAGATAATTATAAATACTACCTTCAGTTGTAAAATCAGTTGTCTCATTCCAAGTTAGTGTGGCAATTGTCTTACCAACAATGACTTCCCAAGGTTTATCTACACCCATTATGCCCAGAACTAGTATTCTTAGAGATTTTATCTTTAAATTTTTCCTATCATAATTAGCTTGTTTGAAAGCAACCATATTTTGAAGTTGCGGATGTGGTTTTCCAGCTCTTTCAATAATCCACTCATCCATTTTTCCTTGCAAAACTTTCCATGTACAACCCAATGAAGACAAAACCTCATCGGTTAATAATAAGTTTTCTGCACTGTAGCATTTTAATTTTAATTTAATCAAAGGTAAATCATCAAAAATATCATCTTCTGTTGTATCGTCTCTGTCACGAAGAGAATAAGCTTTTGCCTTATCATAAATACTTTCTATAACATTTTTTATCTCAGTTTCAAAAAGACTAATTCTTTCCACGCTTCCACAAACACAAGGATAAATTTTAATTTTTCCCTGCGCTGTTCTTACTGCTTGTTGCCATATTCTTTCATCATCTTCGCCTTCAACAAGTAACACTGGAGCTTCGTTAAACATATTTGATAACGGATGAGCGCCAAATACAGGTAAAAATTCTCTATATATATCAGTAATTGGTCTAAAATTAAGTACAGTTTGACCGGATTTCATAAAAGTAACAGCTACTTCGCTTGTATCTTCAAGGGCACCCAAAAAGGCAGTACTATGAGTAGCAATAACTACACAAAACTCTAATTCTTGGGTAGTAACTATTTTATGTATAAATCTCATAAATTTTACCTGTAAGTCGGGATGGAGATGAACATCTGGCTCGTCGAAAAACAGAATTTTCTCTTTTTGTAAACTATCTACTCTTTGAAAGTAAAGACACTCAATAGCAAGCGAAATAAGTTCAGATTCTCCACTACTAATAGCGTCCGCTGGAATTTGCTGCACAGTATTTTTTTTATAAATTTTAAATGATTCTCCACGAACTCTCCTTATTTCAATATTTTCTAGCAAATCATTTATCAAATCAATATTTTTTTGAAAAAAATCGTAGTTTTTAACTTCAACTGGCTGCGTACCATTCACGCTGTCAATTAAAAGTTTCTCCTCAATTATTTGCAAAACATTTAATTGCAAACTTTCATATCGAAAAATAGTTTGTTCTTTAAATTTTGTAAATTGATTGTGATTTCGTGTATTTGGTGTCCAACGAGCATCACTTTTTATAGAAGTGCTAATATTAGCATCCTCTTTTAAAATTCCTCCTCGTTCTGGAGTAATATATTCACAGTATAAATTATCACCTGTATCCTTTTTTGCCGAGAGTAAATTTTTAAGAATAGTGCTCTTCCCTGAACCATTTTTCCCAAGTAAAATGTTAATTTTTTTAAGATTATTTGCTTGATAAGCACTAGATTTTATGTTCATTATATATATAATACTCTTTAAAGACCTACAGTGCTAGCTCTAAAAGGTGACCCTAATGATACCAGACTCAAAACCCTATGTTAAGTTCTTTAATGAGCTCAACAATATAATTTCCAACTTTGAAAAGCCATTAAATTATCAGGTTTTACAACAAGAAGTTCTTCAGAGTCCTTCCCTCTAATGGTATTTAATTTATACAGAACCTGCTTTAACTTCTCTAATTTTTACTCCTTTAGGAATTTTATTTCCAGGGGGCGGAGTATTAGTGCGTGGATTTTTGTTATATTTTTTTACTAATTTATATACTTGAATTTCACAAACGGGTTTAATTTTGTGTACAGATTCATATATTTTAAGTAGATTATGCATGCTTGCAGCCCAACTTTTGGGATTACTATGCCTAGAATCACTAAGCTGTTTTGCGTGATGAATAATGTGACGTTTAATTCTAACTGGACTAGATCTTTTGGCAATCTTTTTTATCCATTTTCTGTGGAAAGATTCTGTTATGTCCATGTCTTTATAATATTATAAAACTAATAAATTAGAAAGAGTTTTAACTCCTATTAGGGTTGCTACAAAATAGCACAAAATTATCCTTATTTTACAATGCGTCACGTTGGGTGACTCTAATTATACGAAATTGGAACCTAATTTTCAATCAAATAAAAGGTTTTTCTACTTTAGGATTAAATTAAAAAGATATCCCGTAAATGTAATACCGACTGCCACAATTCCAGCGAAGATAAAAATTAACCTTAGCTTCATAACCTTTTTCAGAATCATAAACTCTGGCAGGGACAGAGCTGTTACAGACATCATAAAAGCCAGTGTAGTGCCTACAGATACTCCTTTCTCGGTTAAAGTGGACACGAGAGGTATAACTCCCGCAGCGTTTGAATAAAGAGGTATACCAACAAGCACAGCCAAGGGTACGGCATACCATTTACCACTTCCAGCATATTGCGCCAAAAAATTAGCAGGAACATAGCCGTGTATCCATGCGCCAATGCCAATGCCGATTAAAATGTATATCCAAACTTTTTTCAAAATATCTAAAGTATAATCTCTGGCATAAATAAACCTTTCCTTTCCAGTCATTGTCGGTAAATCTACATTTCCATTGATAGTATTCTGATAGACGAATGGCTCAACCAAATTTTCTACTTTCATTTTTCCAATAATCATTCCAGAGAGAACAGAAATAATAAGACCGCTTACGATATACATCAGAGCAATTTTCCAGCCAAACATTCCTAGAAATAAAACTAATGCCACTTCGTTTATCATTGGTGAAGCTACAAGAAAAGAAAAAGTGGTTCCCAGTGGCACGCCTGCTTGGATAAATCCTAAGAATAATGGAATAGCCGAACAAGAACAAAATGGAGTGATAATGCCAAGAAGTGATGCAATTACATTGCCTGTATATTTACTCTTATGAGAAAGAATACCCCTTATTTTTTCTGGTGGTAAATATGAACGAATGATTGAAACAGCGAAAATAATTACAGAAAGTAAAATAAATATTTTTATTGTGTCGTATATAAAAAAATTGACTGCATCGGCTAAAAGAGTTTTTGGGGTAATCAGAAAAACAGAGTAAGTTAACCAATCAGCCAATAATTTTACTGGGTAAAAAATACTCATGTTTATTTATTGTCTTGAATAATCCTTTTAATTTTTTCTATATCAGAACTAAAACCAACCATAGCTGGTTTGTCATTTATCGCCAAAATAGGGCTTTGCATTAAACCCATTGCTACTATTTTTTGAACATCAGTAATGTATTCAACATTCTCGTTTAAACCCAATTCAGCGACCGCCTTTTGGGTTATTTCATATAATTTTTTACAGGTTGAACAGCCAGAACCCAAGACTTGAATTTTCATTTCCTTATTATATCAGATTCCAAAAAATTTGTGACTCTACTGGGAATCGCACCCAGATTTGAAGCTTGAGAAGCTTCCGTCCTAACTATTAGACGATAGAGCCAAAATAGTGACTACAAAGAAAAATATAGCATTTTTAAGCCGAAAATCAAAAAGAAACGTTTGGAGACATCCGTCCAGAAACACAACACCCCGAATTTTCTTCATAACTTCTTCATCGCAAAAAACCATAATCAAGTGGTATATTTACTATTTTTATTTTGTGCTGGTCACATAAAATATTTATATTAAATACGCAGTGACAAAAAAACTATTAACAGAAAATATCATTAATCAGTATTTCGCAAAATCAAATGAAAAAAATAATACAAAAATTAGGTTTATCGTCTCTCATCTTAGCTTTAGCCATGTTCGGGTTTGTCGGTGGCGCAGTCGGCGAAGCGCAAGCGGCCACGACTTTCACATTGGCTCAAGTGGCCACGCACAACACAGCAGCAGATTGCTGGGTGGCTATCCAAGGTAATGTTTACAATTTAACCGCTTTCATTCCTACGCATCCGGGAGGAGCGGCGGCAATCATCGGGTTGTGTGGCACGGATGGCACAGCGGCTCTGACAGCAGCTCCGCACGGCCTTAGTGTCGTGCCTACTATTGCTTCGTTTATGATAGGTACACTGGTAACGGCTAATCCAGTACTTACCTCTGTCAGCGTTACGGCAGCAGCTTCTTCGATAGCCATAGGCGAAACTTCACAACTAGCCGCAACTCCTAAAGACCAAAACGGAAATCTGTTTGTCGGAGCAACGACAGCATTTACTTCGGGTAGTCCGGCAGTTGCCACGGTAAATAGTGGCACCGGACTTGTCACAGGTGTGACAGCTGGCACATCGACCATCACTGCTACTTCCACAAGTGGGTCGACCACAGTTACGGGTACAATCGTAATAACTGTAACCACCATGGCCTCAACGCCCGTGCTTACTTCTGTGGGCGTCACTCCAGCCAACTCTTCAGTAGCTGTGGGCGGAACTGCAACCCTAACAGCAACTCCAAAAGATCAAAATGGAACAACATTTGCCGGAGCAACCACGACGTTTTCTTCCGGTAGTCCCGCTGTTGCCACAGTAAACAGCACTACGGGAGTTGTCACGGGTGTGATGGCTGGCACAGCTACCATCACCGCGACCTCCGTCAAAGGAAGCGTCTCAGTCACCGGTACGGCGACAATTACTGTAACTGCAGTAGTTAGCGGCGGCGGAGATGATCAAAATGAAAATGAGGGCACCGAAGTGGAAAATGAACATACTGGAACTCCCCCACCAGTAAATGGTGGTGAACATGAAGGTGGAAACACCGGTGGTGGTACGGGAAACCATAACCACGGTGACAACAACAACTCTCAATCAACCAGTAACGACGACTAAAGGTCGGTTGGCACAAATAAAAAAACCACTTTATGAGAGTGGTTTTTTTATTTGTTGTTTTAATTCTTTGGAATAGTTATGACGATGGTCGTGCCCACATTCAATTCACTTTCAATATTTATACTGCCGTTATGCTGCTCGATAATTTGTTTGGAGATAGAAAGCCCCAGTCCAAATCCCCCATCGTCACCCCTCGAATGTTCCGCTTTGTAAAATCTATCACAAACAAAAGGCAGGTCTTCTTCTTTTATTCCCACGCCGGTGTCCGATATGAGGACATGCGCGTTTTTATCGTCGCTGGTCACATAGACGCGGATACTGCCGACTTCGGTATAATTTATGGCATTTTGCAGAATATTCATGATAACTCTTTCAAAGTCAGTGACATAAATCTTTACTGGTGTCTTTTTGCTTTCACCCAATACCAACTTAAGTCCCTTTTTCTTCGCCTGCGCTTCCATTTTGGACATTATTCTTTGCACAAAAGCATACAAATCCACCACAGTAAATTTATTGGTTATACTTTTTCGGCCATCTCTCGAAATCACCAGCATGTCGCTCACCAGTTTGGACATCTTTCTGGCTTCTTCCAGATTGCTTACTATTATTTTTCTCAATTCTTTTTCATCGTTGGAGGTATTCTGCAGAGCAACTTCCGATTCTGTGGCGATGATGGCTATGGGTGTGCGCAGGTCATGAGAGATATCCGCATAAAATTTTTTCTGGTCGTCAAAATTTTCCTCGATAGGTTTCAAGGTTTTGCCCGCCAAAAAATAGCTCAAAAAAGTAATAATTAAAATCAATATACCGTCGATATAGTAGACCAAAACCTCCACTATTTCATCCACGTCGACAGTAGTACCATCCACATTGCGCACCGTCACCCGGCCGTTCAAATCTTGTTTCAATCTCGAGTCAATGGTGTATATCAAAACACTACTGAATATAGCCAGAATTATAAACATTATTACGATGTAGTACCCGGTTAGTTTTAGTCTCGCGCTTTGAAACAGATTATCCTTCAAACTACGCGTTGAATCTGTAGCCCACTCCGTAAATTGTTTCAAGGATGTTTTCATTTTTGCTTTGTAGTTTCTTTCTTATATTCCTAATATTCACATCCACGATGTTACTAAATGTATCATAACTGAAATCCCAAATATGGGCAATGATTTTATCCCGGCTCAAGACCTGGTTTTTATGCCTTAAGAAAAACTCCAGCATGGCGAATTCTTTTACGGTCAGTTTTATAGGCTTGCCCTTTTTCTCTACCGTATGCTCCACGGTGTTTAGCTTTATTCCCGCGCCTTCGAGCTCCGTTTCCAAAACTTTCTTTGGCCGTCTCAAGAGCGCGCGAATCCTGGCCGTAAGTTCGGTAAACTCAAATGGCTTCACCAGGTAATCATCCGCGCCGACATCGAGACCGTCCACTTTATTTTCCAGAGTGTCTTTGGCGGTCAGCATCAACACCGGGGTCATGATACCTTGGCTGCGTATTTTTTTGCAGAGAGAGAGCCCGTCTAGCTCCGGCAACATTATATCCAAAATTATCAAATCGAAATTCTCCGGGCTGGCTTCTATCCGGCGAAGTCCTTTCACGCCGTCATGGACAGCGTCCACTGCATAACCCAAGTTTTCTAGGCCTTTTTTAATCGATTCGGCTAGTTTTTCCTGATCCTCTATAATTAAAATTCTCATACGTGTTAATAGTATAACAGAGTTATGAAGGAATTGTGAAGAACTTATGCCTTACTTCTTTTTCAGCCACTCGGAGTCTTGGCGGACAAGTAATTTTTCTTTATTTTTTTGATCGAGGAGAATCGCGGACACTACCCTTTCCATGCGCATGCCCTGCGAACCTTTTATTAAAACCAAGTCGTCTTTTTGCGCAAAAGTTTTCATAAAACCTCCGACTTCCCCCGAATCCGCAGCTTCGAAAATTTTCTCCGGCGGCATGCCCGCTTCCACTGCGCCTTCTTTTATAGCTTGCGCCCTAGGGCCCACCACCATGAGTACATCGCAATTATCTTTGGCAATTTTACCGATATTCTTATGCGCCTCGCCGGTGTGCTTGCCGAGTTCCAACATATCGCCCAAAATTGCAATCTTCCGTCCGGAGGTTTTCACCTCGCCCAGAGTTTTCAGCGCAAATTCGCAGGCAAAAGGCGAAGAGTTGTAAGTGTCGTCAATGATGAGTGTTTCGTTTATACCTTTCAAAAGTCGCATCCTGCCGGGAGGAACATCATAATTTTTCAGGGCATGCACAGCATCGAGCATGTTGAGTTTTAAAGAGTAAGCCATGGCCAGAGCCGCGAGTGATGCATACACATGATTCCGACCAAACACCCCGTCGATAACTACTGGCAAGCTTTTGCCCTCCACATCGACTCTGAAAATTATACCCTCCGGTCCGGAAGCGCCATAAGAAATAGAATCGCCGGAACCCAAAATATTTGCGCCTTCTTTGAAGCCGTACGTAAATACGATATTTTTAGTAGCTGTCTTCATGTCGAGCACGGTTTCGTCATCGGCATTTAATATGAGCACCCCGTCTTTCTTCAAAGTTTTCAAGAGTTGGCTTTTTTCCTCCACTAAGTGTTTACGCGAATTGAAAAATTCGATGTGCACCGGGGTTTCCCCGATAGCCGTCATGATTACCGCATCGGTTTTGAGCCAACTTGCGACATCGTACATATCACCCGGCTTGCCGATGCCGACTTCGAGCACCAGCCAAGCCGGATATTTGTGAGGCCAGACGAAAAGCCAAAGACCTTTCCAGATATTCAAAAACCAGGAAAACGGGTTACTCCACCCGTTTGGGCACCCCAAAATAGTAAGCGGCAAACCTATCTCGCTGTTAAAACTTTTTTCACTTTTGCGAACATAGGCTACCTTGGAAAATACCGCATACACCGCATCCTTTGTGGAAGTCTTGCCGACGCTGCCGGTAATGGCGATAACCTTCGGCTTGTATTTGCGGAGTACAAGTTGTGATTCCTTTTTTAAAATGTAAGCTATTATTTTTTTGAAATTGGTCTTCATGAGTTTGATTTTTTTATTCTTCCCCTCTCCTTTACAAGGAGAGGGGTCAGGGGTGAGGTCATCGGTCCGGTGGAATATTATAATAATTCAACAAAAACTTCGTGATGTCTAGAAATGGCTGTGTCCACGTCGTCGCGGCATAAGCCACCCCTTTCGGATTCACCGCATAAAGAAAAACTATAAACTTCGGATTGTAGGCCGGGAAAAATCCCACAAAAGAATGCGTATGCCTGTCAGTATAATAACCTCCGGTGGTATTATCCGCAACTTGCGCCGTACCCGTTTTCACGGCCACAGAGAAATGCTCCAGCCCCATCTTGAGTCCTTTATCCATCACCGTCACCATCATCCGGGTTATCTCATCCGCCGAAGCTTTGGTTATTTTTGTGGGAGTGGTCGGATATATCATTTTCTTTGTGGTGCCATTATCGTATTTTATTTCTTCGGCAATATGCGGCACAACCAAATTTCCTCCGTTTGCAAGTGAGCCGAGCGCTCGGGTGAGTTCTATCGGCGTGAGCGCAATACCCTGCCCGAAAGCTGCATTGGCATACTCTATCTCGCGCGGACTGGTCAAGATGTTGGAAACGAGTCCGGAAGTTTCATTCGGTAAATCAATCCCGGTTTTATCTTTAATGCCAAAAGAAAGCAAATAATTACGCAAATTTATTCTGCCCAGCTGTTCTTCGACAAAAACCATTCCCGTGTTGAGTGATTGGTTCAAGACATCCTGCATAGTCGTGCCCGGACCACGGCCCTTTTTATCGAAGTTGAAAATTTGGTGCTTTTCAATCGTCACTTCACCTTTGTCATTGTAAGTCGTCTTGGCAGTCACCACTCCTTGGTTTAGAGCGGAGGCCATCACCAGCGGCTTGACCACCGACCCAAATTCGAGCACATGCTCCACCAATGGATTGGCAAAGACAGAAGCATCCTGCACCTCCGAAAAATTATTCGGGTCAAAGGTCGGCATCGCCCCCATGGCATAGATGGATCCGTCGGCAGGATTCATGATTACCCCCCCGATAGAATCAACTTGATATTTATCTTTCACCTCTGATAACTTTTTTTCTAAAAATGTTTCCACTTGGGGTTCGATGGTCGTCACTACGTCTCCTTCAGGGGTATCGTTTTTAAATAAAGTTTTTTGGATATTGGAAAAAACTTCCGCGAAAAAATTCACATAAGGATTGTCTGTATTCCTGGCTAGCGTTGTCTCGTATTGTCTTTCCAGCCCATAGCGCCCACCGAGAATGTCGCCCTTGAACCCCACAAACCCGAGCGTATGCGCCGCCAAATCTCCACCCGGATAAAAACGCCATTTTTCTTTAAAAATACTTATACCCGGAAGTTTTAGCGCGGAAATCGCATCGGCTTGTTCTTTGGAAAGATGATGCGCTATCTCCTCATAAGGGTCCAGTTTTTGTTCCGACTTTGTTATGAAGTCGTCCCGGTTGATGGACGTAATTTTTGATAATTTCTGATAGGTGGATTCACTGTTTACTATCTTGGTAGCATTTATGGCGACTTTGTAACCGGAAGTCTGCGTCGCAGCGGAGACAAGGTTCCCGTCTTTGGTTTTAAAATAAACCGTGCCACGTTCATAAATGTTACTGGAAGGTGTGGCATATTGATGCTCGGCTGCTGTCTCGTAATCTTTGCTATGCACGACTTGCACGTAAAAAAGCTTGGTCACAAGTATTGCGGCAAAAATTATAATAAAAAAAAGAGTTATTCTGGATCTGGTTAAAAAACTAGATTTCATTATTGGCGAGTTTTAAGCTACCAAGGGATTTTCGGGTTGCAAAAGTTGCCTTTGTTTCCTTGAAACCCATCGAGGACGATAGAGCCATATCTACACTACCCGACACGGACAAATATGAGAGCTCGAGTTGTCCGACTTCGTTTGAAGTCGTGAGTACTTCTTTTTCCAAGGCTTTTCTTTCGACGATATTTACCACCATGTTCCCCATAATCAGCACATACAAGAGAGCCAATAACCCAAACGTCGACAGGAGGGTGTTTAAAATAACTCGGTTCACTTCAATATTATTGTTCATAATATTTACGTTTTGGATGTGGGTTTTTAGTTGTATGGTTGCTTGTCTCATGTGTTTTTTATATTTTTTCTAAAACTCTCAACTTTGCGCTCCTGGCTCTGGGATTTGTCCTCAACTCTTCGTCTCCCGCCAATATCGGTTTCTTATTTATTAATTTTGCTTTTCCTTCTTTGTTTTTATTTTGATAAAATCTTTTCACTATCCTGTCTTCCAAACTATGGAAACTTATTGTCGACATTCTGCCACCCGTTTTCAATGCCTCAAACCCTTTTTCCAAACCTGTCTGCAAAACCCCGAGCTCGTCATTTACCGCTATCCGTAAGGCCTGAAACGTTCTGGTGGCCGGGTGCAATCTCCCCCTCCTGTATACTGCTGGCACCGACTCACCGATTATCTTTACCAGTTCAAAAGTCGTCTTTATCTCCGATTTTTGCCTGGCGTCCACTATGCCCTTGGCTATTCTCCTACTAAACCTTTCCTCGCCGTACCCGTAAATAATGTCGGCCAGATTTTCTTCACTCCAGGTATTTACTATGTCGTAAGCGGTGACATCTTCTGGCCGAGGATTTTCTTTCATGGTCATGAGCAAAGGCTCATCTTTCATAAAGGAAAATCCTCGTCCGGAATTCTCTAGCTGGTCGGAACTCAAACCTAAGTCAAAGATAATTCCATCTACTTCTTTTTCATCTATATCTTTGAAATTCTTGTTTAAAAAAGTAACTCTGTTTTCCAAACCTTTAAATTTACTTTTCGCTTTTTCCCAAGCTGACTTGTCTTGGTCTATGGCAATGATTTTCACATTTGGGTATTTTCGTAATATCTCTGCGCTGTGCCCTCCCCCTCCAAAAGTGCAATCTAAAACCAAGAGGTTCTCATTCCCCGCTTTCTTCGGGGCAAGCAAACCTTCTATTGTTTCGTTTAAAAGAACTGTCCGATGTACGCTTTCCATATTATTTCGCGTCGTTTCCGATTTTCTCTGCTAATGCTTCCGCCTGCTTTTCTATTTCTTTTTGGTTGGCGAGCCAAGTCTTGTCGTTCCACACTTCCACTCGGTCCCTCACTCCCACTATCGCTGCCGAATTTTTCAAGCCGATTCTTTCTTTCAGAAATTCAGGAATTAAAACTCTGCCGATACTGTCCAATTCCACTTCCGCCGCTCTTCCGAACATATACCTGTTGAAATTTCTTTGGTCCGCTTTTAAAAATGAAAGGTCTGTGTCCGAAGAAGAAAGTTTTTTTGAAACTTTTTCCCATTCTTTGATTGTAAAAATAAATAAACATTGACCGAGACCGGGAGTGATGATAATTTTTTTACCGAGCTCTGCGCGGAATTTCGCCGGCATGGAAACGCGGCTCTTTTCATCTATTGTGTGTATGTATTCTCCAATCAACATAAATTTTTATATTTTTTGGAAAAAAGGGTTATTAACAGATTTCCCACTTTTTCCCACTTCGTATACATTGTATTACATACACAAAATAACACCAAGCCCCGCCTGTGGATAACTTTTTAGTAGTTTTTGGCTGTAGGTTTATAATGAAATTACCGGAGAGAATCTGCCTCGAAGGCTAGGGGTGTTTGCGCTTAAGCGTGGGCAGGCATAACCCTAAAGGGTTCTCTTCGGGTGTCGTAGTTCTTTTTTGTAATAGGAAGGGAGGGAGTCCCCCGCAGACCCGAAAAATGGAGTGCTTCGTTGCTCCTATAGTCTGTACCGCGGGGACTCCCCTAAATACAATCAGCGCAAGCCAAAAAAAACGTCCCAAGAATTTCGGTTCTTTGGACTTGTGCGTTTTAGGCAACCACTTGCAAAAAAAATATAAAGTATTATGCTTTCCTTGAAGCGAGGTATTCCCCATGGTCCACGTGCATCGGTGCAGTCTGAATACTACACTTGTGTAGTCGGCGCGTCCAACATAGCCCACGGCAAACGGGCAAAAAAGCAGGGGGCCACTCCTTACCTCCATGGTCCCCTGCAACATCCAAAGTCTCTGAGATTTTTCAAACGAAAAGCTCAGAGCTTTTTCGTTTTATTGAGGACAATCTTTTCTCCAAGTTTTACAAACTAAGTTTACTGTTTTATTCAAATCCTCAATTCTGTAGTTTTGGTCATTAACCTTATCTACTAAATTTTGATAAGTTTCTGTTTTAAAACGATTAGCATCAAGTACTAAACCCCACACTGAAACAAAGGCTGTTGCAAACCCAACAAAAAGTACAACAATTACTGCAATCAAAATTCCATTTATATCAGAAAGCTTGCCCGCTAAATCTGAAAATCTTTCCGTAAGAGTTTTTACCGTTTTAGATGTGTCTTGTAATTCTTCTAATTTTTTTGATTCTTCGGGTGTCATTTGTTGTATAAATTATTTCTTCCTTCTACATTCAAGAGTTTAGTTAAAAAAGTTTTAATTTCTCCTGTTTTCATACTAGCAAAGTTTTTTACAATAATTCCTTGGTTTAAATCAAAATTAACATTAGGAGTTATTGTTGCTAATGGCCATGCTTGAAAACCCCTTAGTGCTATCCAAGGAGCACTCGCTTTTGTCGCGGCATCTTCATTGAGTTTTTTTAATATTTCGTCTTCTGTTCCGACTGATGGTGGCATGTTTTTATTAAATCAATTATACACTTTTTTTAATGTTTGAAAAGTATTTTTGGTGATTACACTATAAACTATTGTAAAACAAGACTTTTCTAGACAACTTAAAAGTTATCCACATTTAATTGATTTTTCATTGTTTTGGGTGTATATTATACATACAAGACTTGGACGGCATCCTTCAAAAGGGGTGCCGTTTGTCGTTATGAGCCATCGTCAGCTGCATCCCCAATATCTTCTTTTTGCTCTAAAAACTCCCGTAGGTTATCAAATTCCAAAAACGTATCACCAGCAAATTGTTTTATTTCTTTTGCTGTTTTTATACCCCTTGCAAGTACCAACACTTCCTTTCCACAACTTCTTAGATATTTTAATACAGGAAGAAAATCTCCATCCCCCGAAAGCACCAAACAACGTTCAAATTGATTCTCGTCCTTCAGCATAAAAAATGCCATATCAACATCGCAGTTCCTTTTTCTACGAGGTGACTCATCACCATTATAGTAAGTTTTTATGGGCTTGGTGTTTAATTTGTAGCCAAATTTCTCAAGTTTTTGGTAGAATTTAATTCTTGAAAGAGTTACGCTTACAGATTTAAGGGGGTGTTCCAATAAGGCAAAACGTTCTTTTTTTGTTAATTCATGACTCTTTTTCACTAACCCATTAAGATAACTTTTAAGATTTTCAAGTGGAAGAGTCTCGTTCGTGATTTGATCATATGGAAATCCATATATTTCAAGGCCTCCAAAGAAATACACTATTTCTACGTCATATCTTTCTTTTAAATATTTTGAAAGACTTTCATAATCAACTTTCCAAGTTAAAGCATCTCTACCTCCATAGAAGAGATTTGCGGCATCTATAAAAGCAACTGTTTTTTTCTTGTTTTCCATACTTTTTTATTCCACCCCTTTTGGCTTCATTAGTGGAAACATTTGCGTTTCGCGGATTGGTTTGTCTGATAGGAACGCAAAGAGCATCTCGCCACCTAGGCCGAAACCGCAGGTCGGTGGCATGCCGTACTCCAGCATCTCCACGAATTCATCGTCGGGCATCATGGCTTCTTTGTCCCCCGCCTTGGCCAGTTCTTGTTGTTTTTCAAATCTCTCAGCTTGATTTATGGGGTCATTCAATTCCGAATATCCGTTGCCGAGCTCCGAGCCGGCGATGATTACTTGGAATCTTTCCGTCAGCTCCGCGTTTTCCGGCATGGATTTGGAAAGCGGAGAAATGAGCTTTGGATGCCCTGTCAAAAACACCGGACCGGAAATTTTTCGGCGGCAATATTTCCAGAGGGTATCTATCATGCGCTCCATAGTCTCGCCATCGTATTTTATTTCCAGTTTTTCCAATTTATTTTTCACCTCTTCGTAAGTCGTATTTAAAATATCTATGCCGGTTTCCTTTTTGACTGTCTCACAATAATCTATCGTTGGCCACTTTCCGCCGAGGTCAAACTTGTGCCCGCGAGTTTCAAAATGTAAAGTTCCGAAAACATCTTGCGCAATTTTTTTATAAAGCTCTTCCACCAATTTCATCCCGTCTTTGTAGGAAGCATAAGACCAATAAAACTCCATATTGGTAAATTCCTGCAGGTGGTTCGCATCCGAGCCTTCGTTTCGGTAGGCCCGGCCTATTTCAAAAGTCTTAGAAAAACCCGCCGCCATCAATCTCTTTTGCCAGAGCTCACCTATTGAGATACGCATAAAAAGCGGAAGTTTAAAATCTTCGTTGTATGTTTTAAAAGGTGTGGCTTCGGCGCCGCCGGTCGTCACCTCCAGAGTCGGTGTTTCCACTTCCAGAAAATTTCTTTCTTTCATAAAGCTTCGCACTGTATCCCAAAACTTGGTTTTCTTTTCCAAAAGCTCTTTTATCTCGCCGTCCATTAAAATATCCAAATATCTTTTTCGGAACCTCTCTTCCACGTCGGTGAGCCCGTGCCATTTCTCCGGCAAGGGTCGCAAACTCTTGGTCAGCATCCCCCAATCTTTGGCTTCCAGAGTTTTTTCGCCTCTTTTAGTCGTAAAGAAACTGCCCTGCATTTCCACAAAGTCTCCAATATCTACGACAGTATTCCAAAAATCAAATTTCTCGTCACCCAATACGTCTTTTTTCAGCAAGCCCTGAAAGGCCCCAGTGCCGTCATTTAAGGTAATGAAAATAATAGCGCCTTGGCCGCGAATAGACATTATTCGTCCGGCTATCCATTTTATTTCTTTGTTTGCTTCCAAACTTTCAAAACCCGAAACTACCTCACTTAAACTTAGTTCTTTTCTGGACTCTGCCGGATAAGGATTCATCCCCTTATCTTTTAAGAGTTTGAGTTTATTTATTCTGGCATCTCTAATTTCATCAATGGAAGACATTTTTGTTTATCCGCCATTTACCGAGCGGAGATTAGGAAACGTTTACGATTTTATAATTGACGACGCCACCCGGAGTCTGAAAGGAAACACTGTCACCTTTCTTTTTGCCAAAGAGAGCGATGCCGAAGGGCGAATGGTTGGAAATTTTTCCCTTGGCCATATCCGCCTCTTCAGAACCTACTATAACATATTTTTTAGTTTCTTTTGAGCCGTCTTTTTGCACTTCCACGCTGGAGCCGATTTGCACCACATCTCCCCCGCTTTTGCCGATGGTTTTTGAAGATTGTAAAATCTGCTTTACTTTAGCGATGCGTTCCTCCAACTTACCCTGATCTTCGCGGACCTGGTGATATTCCGCGTTTTCAGACAAATCCCCTAAGGATTTGGCGTATTCCAGGTTGTCTATTATCTCTTTTCTTTTTGGGCCCTCTAAGTTTTTTAATTCTGACAGGAGCTCTGCTCTTTTCTCTTCGGTTATATAATCACTCGTTTGATCCATACATGCATACTATATTTTTTAATGAAAAAGTCAATAAAAACTTATGGTATTTGCAAAAAATCTTTTATATGTTAATCTAGGCTATATGGCAAAAACAGTAATTGAAGTGAAGAAAAATCCAAACGAAAACAATGCGAGCGTATTGCGCCGTTTTTCACGTCGCATCCAAGAGTCCGGCATCATCCGCAAGGTCAAAGGCGCCCGCTACAGCCTCCGTCAGGAATCAAAATTGAAAGTCAAAAAAAGCGCGTTGAAACGAATGGCTCGCCGCAAAGAAATAGAAAAACTCAAAAAACTTGGCAAGATGGTAACCAAGTAAGAGTGCAGGTTTACATATAGTATATCTGTAGTAAACTTTAAGTAACTATGAACAGGGTTAAATTTTTAATTGACGACATTCAAGTCTTTTTACTTTCTTTTGACGATAAAACAGTGGCAAGGATTTTAAACTCCCTTGAGCTTTTAGACGAACTTGGTGAACAAATCAGACCTCCTAGGTCTAAAAAGATAGCGAAAAATATTTACGAATTAAGAATAATTTCAAATTTATCTGTGAGAATTCTATATACTTTTGATAAGGATAATATATGGATATTGCATGCTTTTGTTAAAAAAAGCCAGAAAATGCCAAAGAAAGAACTGGAAAAAGCCATCCACAGATTAAAACACTTGCATCAAGATAGCATATATGCTATCATATAAACGTATGAAAACATTGGAACAATTCAAAAAAGAAGCGCTCAAAAGACCTGGAGTCAAAAAGGCCTATATTGAGACACAACCAGAATTCAAAATAATTCGTGCTCTTATAATTTCCAGAAATAAAAAAGGTATGTCTCAAAGAAAACTGGCTCAGAAAATAGGTGTGACTCAGTCAGCATTGGCTCGTTTTGAAGCTGGTAATATAAATCCCACCCTTTCCTTTGTTCAAAAAATAACAAATGGGCTTGGGTTAAAATTGTTAGTTAAGTAAACAAAGTAGACAAAAAACCTGTAAATGCTATGTTTACGGAGAAAGGAGTAAAGCCATGAGTAATTTTCAGCTAGTTGGGTGGGACAACCCCATGGGAGATGATTTCTTTCCCGCCCCAATCATCCCGATTTTACGTCATGATGGACAGCTCGTTGCGTATTATCCGGGCGGACAAAAACACGAAGACCCAGTGCACGAAGACTCCGTCTTCGTGCACTTTACCACTGAGGAACTTCAAGGCCCTTTTCTGGGATTCAATCCCGAAGAGGAACGGCTGTTCGCCGACAGCAAAACGAAGATTGTGAGGATGTCGATAGAGGAGTACAACGCAACCGCCCAAAAGCGAACTCGTGTTTAGAATCATCCCCCGCACCAGACAACGCCCCACGGCTCGTCAGCGCGGGGTTTTGTTTTGTATAAATTGAGAGTTATGATAATGTGTTTTTATATGACAAAGAGTTTTGAAAAAATTAAAAACGACATTCTGGGGAAAAAGTATTCCTTGTCTATCGCCTATGTGAACCAGAAGACTTCCAAAGAATTAAACAAGAAATACCGGGGCAAAAACAAGCCCACGAATATTTTGTCTTTCCCACTTCTAAAAAATAAGGGAGAAATTGTTCTCTGCCCGGACATCATCAAGAAAGAGGCAAAGAATTTTGGCCGAACTTTTCCCAAATTTTTGGGCTTTTTAGTTATCCACGGCATGCTGCATTTGGACGGAATGGAACATGGTAGTACAATGGAAGAAAGAGAAGCAAAATATGATAAGAAATATTTCAGTAGGCATAGACGTGGGCTCGATGACGACCAGAGTCGTCGTCGGAGAATTCATCAAGGGAGAAAAAAATCCTAAAATTATTGGTGTGGGCGAAGCGCCGACCTTGGGCTTGCGTCACGGCTATGTCGTAAATCCATCTTTGGCGGCGGCGAGCGTGAGAGAGGCCGTAAGCTTGGCGGAAAAATCTTCCAATATAAAAATCAAACGCGCTTTTGTTTCTCTCTCGGGCACGACATTGCAAAGCATGACTAGCTCCGGCGGAACAATAGTTTCAAAAGCCGATGGTGAAGTCACCACCCTGGATATAAATAAAGCTTTACAAGACTGCGAGGACAATCTGAATCTCGGCAACAAAAAAATAATACATACTTACGCGCAGTCTTTCCGCCTGGACGGCAAAGAGGTTTTGGGCAGATTGGAAGGTATGCGCGGAACAAAGCTGGAAGCCAAAGCGCTCTTTATTACCTATTCTATCCAGCATTTGGAAGACCTACTCGGAGTCATCGCCGAAGCCGGGGTAGAAACTATAGACGTGATAGCCTCCCCCGTGGCTGTGAGTAATATTGCCTTATCCGAGAAGCAAAAAATCGTCGGCGTAGCCTTGGTAGACATTGGAGACCAGACGACTTCCCTTTCCGTTTTCGAAAATGGACTCCTTATTTCCATTTACACTTTTTCTATCGGGTCAACAGAGATCACCAACGACATTGCGCTCGGTTTTAAAATTCCACTGGACAAAGCCGAAAGCCTAAAACTCGGAAACCTAGCGCCGGAGTATTCCAAGAAAAAATTGGACGAGATTATAGACGCGCGATTGTCGGATATTTTTGAACTGATAGAGAATAATTTGAAAAAAATAAAAAGAGCGGAACTTTTGCCGGCTGGTATCGTGTTTGTGGGCGGCGGTTCCAACACCCCGCTCTTGGTAGAACTTTCCAAGACCGCCTTGAAACTTCCTTCTGCCCTGGGGGCAACGGAAATCTTTGGCAATGCCAAAACCAAACTTCGCGACTCATCTTGGTTTGCGGCGCTCGGACTCCTGACTATAAGTAAAGAAAGTGAGACCTACGGAGAAAGTTCCATCTCCAACCTTTTCAAAGATTTAAAAAACACAATAAAATCAAGCATCAAACAGTTGATGCCCTAATAAAGCCTGCCCGCACACTATTATCTAATAGTGTGCGGGTTTACTTTTTTTTACCTTAGTGATAGTGTACTAACTATATAAGTTAAGTATTTAATAAGTAAAAATATGCCAAAAATAAACCAAGAAATAGAGAGTTTCGCTCGCATCATGGTCGTCGGTATCGGCGGTTCCGGCAAGAACGCGGTCAACCACATGATAAATTCCAAAGTGAAAGGCGTCTCTTTTATTTGCATGAACACCGACACGCAAGACTTACATCACTCGCTCGCTGAGAAAAAAATTCACATCGGTAAAAATTTAACCAAAGGTCTCGGTGCCGGCATGGACCCAGAGATTGGTAAAAAAGCGGCTGAAGAAACAAAATCCGAAATTCAAGACGTAATCAAAGGTGCGGACATGATTTTCCTCGCCTGCGGAATGGGCGGAGGCACCGGCACCGGCGCGGCACCCATAGTGGCTCGCGCAGCCCGCGAACAAGGCATACTCACGGTAGCCGTCGTCACCAAGCCATTTTTCTTTGAAGGTAATCACCGCATGAAAATAGCCGAGAAAGGCATCGAGGAATTGGCCAAGGAAGTGGACGCCATCATCATAATTCCAAACGACAAATTGCTCCAACTGACCGAAAAAAGCACCAATTTTAAAGACGCTTTCGTCAAATGCGACGACGTGCTCCGCCAAGCAGTGGAAGGTATTTCCGACCTTATCACCACTCCGGGTGTTATAAACGTTGACTTTGCCGACATCAAGGCCGTGATGGCCAATGCCGGTAGCGCGCTCATGGGTATCGGTAGCTCTTCCGGTGAAAAGCGAGCCGAGAAAGCAGCTTTGGCTGCCATCAATTCCCCTCTTCTCGAAGTCTCTATTCATGGCGCCAAGGGTGTGCTCTTTGCCATCTCCGGCGGTGATGATTTGACTATCAACGAAATTCAAGAAGCGGCAAAAATAATCACCGAGTCTATCGACAAAGACGCAAAAGTAATCTTCGGAACAATTCACGACAACAAACTAAAGAAAGGAGAAATAAAAGTTACCGTCATCGCCACAAACTTCCCTGCCGACATGCCCCGCAAGAATCTTTTCAATACCACTGGCGCGCCACAGACACTAGTAAAAGACGAAACTCCGGTGGTCATCAAAAAAGAAATACACAACAGCATCCAAAACGGCAATTTGAACAACAACATGAACAATAACGACTTCATCGTCAAAAGACTAGAAAAGAAAGAAACCAAAGAAGAAACGATTATAGACGACGATGGCGACGACTGGAGCGCAGTACCTGCATTCTTGCGAAGAAATAAAAAATAGAAGTTATTCATTCATTTAGCCAAAACCAAAATTTATTCTGTAGTTTTTGGCCTAGTTTGTAAGCGTTAGCGTGAGACAAAACTCCAAGATACGATTGCAGAGAAGAGTAGAGTCTTAATTTGCCAATCTCTTCCTTCTTATAAGAAAGCACATTTTTCTTCAATTTCGTAAAAATTCTACGTTCAGTTTTTGTTCTTAGTTTAATATGTTCAGGTAAAGCCACATAACCTAGAAAATCAATGCCTTGGTGATATTTTCGGATACTGACTTTACTTGGATGAAGTTCCAGTTTTAACTTTTCTTTTAAAAATAAGCTTATGGGCGCAAGTAACTGTTTTAAGTAGTCATAATTATTTGATATAATAACAAAATCGTCTGTGTATCTTACATAACATTTTACCCTTAAACCATGTTTAATAAATTGATCAAACTCATTCATATAAATATTTGCGAAAATTTGAGAAGTCAGATTGCCAATTGGTATACCTTTTTTGCGCGGGAAAGTACTCTCTCTCTCTCTCTCTCTCGTAAGTGGTAAAGTAACTGGAAATAATCCCAGAAAGAAGGTTTTGGGTCTTTTTGTCTTTTATTTTCATATTAAGAATTCCAGAAAGAATATCGTGGTCAACAGAATCAAAAAACTTTCTAATGTCACACTTCAATGCGTAGCACTGCTTAGTATTATTTTGGCTGACAGTACGAAGCATTTCCGCCATTTTCTTCATTCCTTTATGTGTTCCTTTTCCGACACGACAAGAAAAAGAATTTGGAATAAAGGTCGGTTCAAATATTGGGTTGAGTACATTAAAAATTGCGTGATGAAGAACGCGATCTCGAACAATTGCTTTGTGGATTCTACGCAACTTGGGATCGTGAATCCAAAACCCCCTATATGCACCATGCTTGTATATTCCATTTTTCAAATCACGATAAAGATTAAAAATGTTCTTTTCCAGATCAAGTTCAAAATCCATGACATCAAGTTTATTTTTCTTGTCCTCCTTAAAGACATTCCAAGCGCGGAACAGTGCGGATGGCGAAATTATTAACCAATATAAATCTTTATAAATTTTCATTTTATGAACGACCTAGATATACCTATAATCAAAAAATCTTACGACTTGTATAAAGACTTCTATGCCTTGCGTTTAATTGTTCCAAAACAAGATCGCTACAACTTGTAGCAGAAATGCGAAGGTACCTTAATTACTGTCTTAGAGGGAATTCTCATGGCCAGCCAGCAATCAAAATCAGAGAAACTTCCGACTTTAGAAAAAGTCAGTGTTAAACTGAACTTTCTCAAAATCTGCGTTCGCCTTATGAAAGATGTTAAAGCTATTACTCCTAAAACATATATAGTCATCGAGGCAGATCTCGATGAAATTGGAAAAATGCTTGGTGGGTGGATTAAATCCACCAAGGAGAGATAAGTGAAACACCCTCCATAAAGAAGGGTGTTTCTAGAGAATGGAAGTGCCGGGAGGCACCCACACCGACGTTGTCGTTGCGGTTGCCATTCCAGTTGTTGACGTTGAGACCGTTCTCGTCGAAGTTGCCGACACACGAGACGTTACCAGCGTTGGCCTGCGAAAAGTACTTTGCTTGTCTTTATCCGAGTCAATGAGAATTGAGTTTTACCGTTTTTACAAACCTATATACTCTTTTCTCTGTATTTATTCAGAAGTATCTGTTTTTAAAAAACAAAACCTTCATTAAAGAAAAGCAAGAATTTCCATCTCTATCTTTTACCACACTCTGTCGCCATCCGTAAACAACAACATTCTGGTGGTCTCTTAAAGAAGAGTTTCTCGCGAAGCTGAACCGTAATCCAACTTTCATTAGCAAGATTTAAATATCTTAACTCATTGTATGAAAAATAGAAAGACCTCGTAGAAGCATAGCTTTCACGAGGTCTGACGAACCTCGTGGTTCGTACTTGTTCAAAATAAACTAAGAAACAAGATTTGATGTTTATAAAAGAATCACTTACCCGAGAGCCTCCGCGCTCCACAAAAAATTGGCGCGGAGGCTCAAGAATTCAAGAGGATCAAATCCTCTAGGATTCCAGTTTCAGGATCCGGGAGGCACCCACACCGACGTCGCCGCGGCGGCTGCCATCCCAGCTGCTGACGCCGAGACCGCCCTCGTCGAAGATGCCGACACACGAGACGCTACCAGCGAGGGCCTGCGAAGTCTGCACCGTCCGTTCCTTGCACGCTGCCCAGACATTCGGATTGAACCGCTTTCCGGTTCTCCGAAAGCCGAGGATGTCCTTGGTGACCTCCTCGATGGTTTCCGGCACTTCGTAGCCCTCGGGAAGCAGAGCCACCTGCTCTTCGGGCGTCTTGTACGTCGAGCCCGGAACGACGTCGCAGAGCGTGATGTACAACCGTGGCTGGAGCACGGTAACATCCGTGTGTGGCTGTCCGGCGTGCCACGGATTCTCACCGAAGTAGAACTTCGGCTGACCCGAGGGCGGGTGCAACTGGAGCCACTTAGCCACCGTCAGTGCGTCGCCGTTGATTGCGGGCACCCCGACGAACGCGAAGTGGGTTTCGAACACTCGTTTCTTCGGGTGAAAGAGACAGGTGCTCTGGAGGATCTCCTCGACTTCCTCAGCCAGCGGCTTCGGGGAACCGTAATAACTTTCCCAATCCGCTGAACCGAAGACGCGACCCCGAAGGTCTACTGCTGTTGACGTGGTCATGACTTTTCCTTTTCTAGCTGCCAGATTCGCCCTGGCTTTTGTTGCGGCAAGTCTCAGAAGAGACGAGCTTTTTAGGTCCTAAATTTAAGGCTCAAAAAGCTCGTCTCTGAAAGTGAATTCTTGTGTAGTTAGTTACCTTTGAAGTAGGACAGTTAGAATTAATGCATTAGCAAAATTAATTTTAATTGTCATATGAAATATCATCATTTGCGAGACGAAGAAAGGTTTTGTATTGAAAAGATGTATTGCGGCGGTTTTGCCGTT
>JACQGC010000007.1 GCA_016199805.1 Candidatus Nomurabacteria bacterium | reverse complement strand
TTGAGTCAGTCACTGAAGAAGAATTGCTGGAAATTCATTCCTTCTTAAACGACCGACCGAGAGAAATTATTGGCTTTCGAATTCCGATGAGTTATTATTCAAACATTAGTTCTGTCCTACTTGAGGGGTAACTAGAGGTTGTACGTTCAGGGCTAATTTTGCATATATATCCAAAAAAGTCAATAGCTGCGCATCCTTTCAACACCTTGTAATCACCTGGCCATTAGCAGGTTTAAAATACAAGGCATATCTCGTATACAACAAATCATAGGTTGCCACGCGTAAGACGCGATGCGGTGCGAATGCTTCGGAAGGGATATTCTACCAGAGCAGTAGCAAGACACTTTGGATACAGCCAAAGTGTCATCGTTGTTTGGTCGAAGAAATCAAAAGTGTATGGAGATCATCCAATTCCAACTCAATCGTCACGCCCTAAGACAAGTCCGAAAAGAATTCCGGAAGCGGATATGTTCCTGCTGATTTTTTAGCTCAGTATGCGGGGTCTGGTAAGTGGTACTCTGTGCCTCTTGCGATTGTGTTATATGGGCGAAAGAGTTTTTAGAACTTAAACCTGATAAAAAACAAAATATCGTCCACGAAGTACTTTGGAACCTTTCCATGAAAGACAAAAATATTGTTGATTATCAACTTAAAAGTCCGTATTTAGCTATCGCAAATTTACCTAAAAATGCTGATTTCTGCACAAAGCTGAATGACTCAGTCTGGAACCTGACCACATGAGGCCGTTTAAGGGTTCCTTGAGCCTTTTTAGTATACCAAATTGAGGCGTCTCAGTCAGGTCTCAATAGACACGATAGACAGTATAAAAAGGAACCGTATAGCTGTCTATTGGAATGTTCATCTCAGTGATTCTAAGGTATTGAACTATTACGGAAAATTTGACAAATTTGTATTCATACATTATAATAAAAAAGAATTTGTTCTACTAAACTAAACAGGAGAGTGCTATGGCTAGACTGTATTTTACGCGCTCTGGAGCAGATAGAATCACGCGCCAGAAGCAAGAGCTCTTTGATAAGCTCAAATCGAAACAAGGGCAAAAGGGAGAAGCGGCCGAAATTGGTGGAAACCAATGGCACGATAACTTCTCTTTCGAGCAACTGTGTCGAGAAGAACAGATGCTCAACGCACAGATTGCCGAAATCAACGCGAAGATGGCAGAGATGATGGTCGTTGACGAGGCTCCGACGGATACCACAGAGCTTCGCATCGGTCACATTGCGGTGCTTGATGTGGACGGTGAAGCCAAGGTCTACCAAGTCGGCGGCTTCGAAGATTCGGAAGCGAATGTAGACCCGCCGGTTATAAGCTACTTAGCTCCGCTCATTCGTCCGTTCATCGGCAGGGAGCAGGGGCACACCACTCGCTTGCAAATCGCAGGAAAGACGAAGCAAGTAACGCTGGACGATATCCGACTGCCAAGGAAGGAGGAATAACATGATCGTGGCAGTTGAAGGAATTGACTGTGCCGGCAAGGGTGAAGTTTGCCCTAGGCTGGCCACCGCTCTCAACGCTATTCTGTACAAGACTCCGCCGGAACACATGCGTGGGGAACAGGACAGAATCAACGCAACCGCAACGGATGCCGAACATTACTCCTACTTCACTCGAGTCGTGCAAACGGCATCGAAGGAACTGACGGTCTTGGCAGCGACCTGTAACATCGTAGTTGACCGGTATTGGATGACCACCGTGGTTTACCACCGCGTCATGGGAATTCCAGCCGAGCTTGCGGATATGGGTAACATCGTGCTGCCGGATTTTACGGTCTATCTCACGGTGTCTCCAGAAGCCCAGGCCAAGCGTATGAATGGTCGGGGCATGTCTCCTGGCGACAAGCGCATGGACGGAAGGCAACACCTGATCAGAAAGGTCTACGAAGAGGTACTTGCCAAACAGAGCAAGGTCATCTGCGTAGATACGAGCAATATCACCCCCGAACAAGTCATTGATCTGATTTTGGCGGGAGCACCCTCAATCCATAGTGGTTGAGGGTGTTTTTTGTTTAATTTATATATTTAAAATAAAGTGCTATAATAACAATGCTTAAAATAATAAAATGGCTATAGAAAAAGAAAACAAAGAAATAGAGGTGAGATTTTTAGAAATTGATAAAGAGTTATTAGTTAAAAAATTAACCAATCTTGGAGCTGAAGACCATGGAGAAGATTTATTGGAAGAAATTATCTTTTATGACAAAGACTATAAATGGAGGGATGAGGAGAAAAAGTTTGTTCGTTTAAGAAAAAATAAAAAAAATACAGCTTTAGCTTATAAACATCACCAGCAAGAAAATCTTGATGGGGTTGAAGAAATTGAATTTAATATTATAGATAGTGATAAAGTAGAACTTTTCTTGGAAAGATTGGGCTTGGTGGCTTACCGACATCAACAAAAAAAACGCCACACCTTTTTACTGGATGGTGTTACTATTGATATTGATACTTGGCCTAAAATTCCTACTTATGTAGAGCTAGAGGGAACTTTAGAATCAGCACTTAAAAAGGTTGCTAAAAAACTTGATTTGGATTGGAAAGATGCAGTTTTTGAAAATGCAAGAATTGTTATTGAAGAACGATATCATATCCCAGTTGGTTCTATGAAATGGTTTACTTTTAGTAAATTTGAATAAATAATTATGCTTAAATCAAATAAAGAGTCCGGTGATTATCTTAAACAAATTAGAAATAATGTATCGGAAAAAATTGGTGTAGTTGACAAGGCTTTAACAAACCAAAGTTTACCAAAAGCAAAAGACGGCAAAGTGAGAATTATTGAACTTGGCACTGGTGGGGGTGAATCTCTCAAAGAATTAAAAAGCCATACAGCTGACTTAGGAGACATAGAACTAATTGCTGTAGATATTATTCCTAGATTAGTAGCTTCTTTAAAAAAAGAAACTGGGATAGAAGGTGTGTCTGCGGATGCTGGTGTTTTGCCTTTTTCTAGTGAATCAATTAGTGCCATTAATGCTTCAGCGATATTTCATGAAATTAGTTCATATGGAACCAATGGTCACACAGAAGAAGGAAAAGAGGTTGATACTTTATATGGTAGAAAAGCCATAGTAAAAGCTTTTGAAGAATTTAATAGAGTGTTATTGCCGGGTGGAACACTTGCTTATCGGGATGTTTTAGCACCATCAGAAAATTTAATAAAACCAAAAACGGTTAAATATTCTCATCAATCTTGGAGATTGTTTGCAAATTGGTTTATAAAAGATTTTTCAGATTCAAATACTCATTTTTATGAAGGTATAGATGCTACTATAGACGATACCGAAGGTGGATTCACTTTAACTAGTTCGGTTGGTTTTCAAAGAGAATTTCAAAGACATTATTTAATGCTCAGAGATTACTTAAGAAATTTAAAACAGTCTGAATTTGGATTAACTATGGTTCGGTCTGGTTGGTTAAATGAAAAAGAGGGATTAAAATCTATAACTTTTTCTTTAGATGATCGCTTGGCTTCTGTTGTAGATTTGTCAAGATTTGAGGTACATGAGTCTGCTGGAGAAAAAATTTATCGTGGAAATTCTGACCAATTTGATAAAATTTGTGATGATGTTGTGGAATGTTATTTCACTCAATTAAATAGTGGTTCTATTGAAGGAAATGTATTTGGAGAAATAATTCAAAGATGGAAAGAAAGAGAAGGTTTGGAACACTATGTTTATGGAAATATTACTGACATGTTAAAATTTTCTTGCGAAGCCACAAAAAATAGTGGTAGTTCTTCGGTGTTGTTTCCAGAATCAGCGTCAGATATAACCACTCCATCGAGATTTTATTACAATCGTTATTTAAAACAAGTTGTTGATGATCCAGAAAAAGATGGAAAACAAATAATTGCTTTTAAAAAATTAAACAGAGAACAGGCCTTAAAATCTCTTAAAGAATTACAAGTGTCATCTTTGGGTAAGGAAATTTTAACCAGTGAGGCTATTACACAATTAAGAAAAAATCTGGAGTAACTCTTTAAGAGAAAATTCCTCCTTTTGGGTCATCCTTATAAAATCCATATTGCCAAAACTCTAGTACGGAGAATTTTTTTGTCTCCTTTTATTTCAACCCTCGATAATAATCTTCCATTTGTTTTTGCCCGGCGCGTACTTCTTCGGATAGGTCTGACAAGGAAATAGGGACCCCTTCTTTTTTCCCTTCAAAAATCAAACTGAAATTACCCAAATCAAGTTGATAAATATTCCAGTTATCCGAAGAAGGAACTAAAAAAGCACCTATTTGGGTGCTTTTTTAGTCTTGAATACCGAGCTCATCGGGTATGCCATAACTGGATAGTACGCACGATGCATCTCAGTCACCTGACTTAGCATAGGACTGCTGAGGGGGAAGGGATCGAACCTTCATACCGGGATTCAAAGTCCCGTGTCCTACCGTTAGACGACCCCTCAAGATTTTAATTTCTATTTGATTTTCAAAACTTCTTGAAAAATTGCCTCCGACCAACTGGCTATTTTTCTAACTAATTCGGAACTTTCTCTAACTTGTATTTTTAGCACCCCGTGATATTTTTCACCAGTATTTTTTCTATTGGTTTTTTTGATTTTACTCTTTTTAAAATAAAGTTTTGAAAAACTACCAACAGAAAAACCTGTTATTTTAGACCAAAAACGCCTTACTTCGTCTACTCTTTCTCGGTGGCTCTCGTGAACCATTATTTCAAATACTATCATATTTTTAGGAATTTTGCATATATTTTGAAGCCATTTTAAAAACAAAACAATTATCTTTGGATCCATGTTAGAAAAAGCAATTCTAGACCCAGGACGATATTCTTTCTCTTTTGTCCCCTCCGCCCAATACAAACAAACGCCCACTAGGAAAAATTCGTAATTAGATAAACCCTTTATACTGGATTTTGCTTCTTCATATATCTTATTTTGTTTTTCTATCCTCTGTTTTCTCCTTGCCTGTCCGCCACGAAGAGACGCCAGCCTTCTTGCTTCGGTAAATATCTGTTTTTGAGCTTTAGCCATACCGACTTCTCGCAACCAAATTGAAAGAGTGGATTTTGCCACAGGAACAGCACGCAAAATATCAGAATAAGTTCTGCCTTGTTTCCGTAAAGCAATAGCTTTTTGTTTTTCCTCAATTTTTCTAATCATAGGTAGGACATTGGTATTATAACATCCGACCTATGTCCGAATCAACTATATTGACAACAAAGATTAAAAATGATAATTATTTTAACAGAGGAGGAGAACACAACATGGTTCATTTCTTAAGGGACGAAAGTGGCCAGGATAGCGTCGAGTATCTGCTGTTATTGGCGTTTTTGGTTCTTGCTGCTGCGGCGCTTCTGCTTCACACAGAAAAACCACCGCAGATAGGAAAGCTTCACGCGAAGTAATATCTTGTCGCGTAATACGCGAAGTAACCACCCCGCCAGTAACGAAATGCGACTGGCGGGGTGAAATTATTTATATTCAAAAATTACAATTTTATTTATCCGGTGAAAGAGCGTTGCTTACGCAGGTGCCACCCACATCCCCAAACGGCAGATGTGAACCCGGGTTCGGCGCGCAATGATAACCTACCCCGCATTGCAAAGCCGTGGTCATATTCCCTCCACAACGCTCACCAGGGCCTGCCGTGGCTGGCGGCACCAGAGCTTGAGAATCCGCTGAATTCAGGGCCGGGTACGGAACCGTGGGCATGGTGGGTATAGGCTTACTAAAATAAGCAAACCAAAACACCCCCACAAAGACTATAAGCAAAACAGCTACTGCGTATATCGTATTATTGTTTTTCATATTTACTATACTAAGTCAAAATTATAAAGAAGTAATGAAGACTATTTTCATGTCTTCTTCATAATTTATTATGTAAAATACGCCCATTATAACTAATCTTTAAAAAATCTATGATAATAGTACATGATACATTTGTTTGTAAACCGGGTAATGCTTCAAAAGTGGCAAAATTATTCAAGGAAGTCATGGGAGACGAAAAAGACGTCGTAAATATTATGACGGACATGACCGGCGAGTACAACAGAGTGATAATGGTCAGCACTTACGAAAATCTGACCGCGTACGAAAAAGCTTTTGAGAAGTACATGAACCCGACAGAGGAAATGAAAAAGAAGGGCGAGAAAATGAAAGGATACACGGATATGTATCTGACGGGCTCCCGGGAAATTTACAAGGTTTGGTAATAAATATAAAAAATTATGGACAAAAATATTATTGCAAAAGAATTTTTACGAATATTGGACGCGGATGTCGTGGCTACGCGCAAATGCCTGGAGCGGATAACCGAAAAGTTTTACGGTTACAAGCCCCACGATAAATCTATGATTATGGGAAGCTTGGCGCAAGTCGTGGCAGAGATTCCAAAGTGGATTGCGGTGACCATAGAAAAAGGTGAAGTGAATTTTGCCACTTGGGAAAAATACAACCTCACGACCACTGCCGACCTCATCAAATTTTTCAGTGAGAATGTAAAGATGGCCGAAAAGGCCTTGAAAAACACGACCGATGAAGAATTGGAGAAAATGTTTTATTTAAAGAGTGGCGACAAAGAACTCATGAAGTCTTCCAGGCGGGACAGTGTGGCCCAGTCGCTGATGCATTGGGCGCATCACCGCGGACAGCTGACGGTCTATATGCGTCTAAACGGTATCCCCGTGCCGGCCATCTATGGTCCTTCGGCAGATGAAAAAGAGTTTTAATCTTTATTTATTATCTTCACCAGGGCGAGCTCTAGTGGTAGTTCGGCTATAAAAGTGTTGTCCATATTTTTGTAGGCGTCGAGTAATATAGATAGCGCTCCTGAACGAAGCATACCCTCTTTGTCTTCTTTTACAAGTGTTTGCAGGAATTCCAAATCCGCTTCCGACAAGTCCCCCGTCATTTCATCCTTCAATTTCGGCGCGTAACGGAGTATGATGGCCATTCGGAATTTTTGAATAATCAGTTTGAAAAATAATTTCATATCCAAGTTTGCTTCGGAGGCAGTTTTCACCGCCAAGATTCCCTTCTCTAAATCTTTTTGCGCGATAGCGGAGATGAAATCGTTCACCAAGACTGTCTTTGGCGCGCCGGTGATTTTTTCCACGTCTTCTATTGTCACTTGCCCCGTACCGAGCTTGCTCTGGTTCGGGGTTTTTTTGCCTCTTCCAACGAAATTTAAAACTTTTTGCAGCTCGCCCAGGCCATCGCGGAAAGAACCATCAGCCAAGATGGTCAAGAGCTCGGCACTGCCGGCGTCCAAATCAAAACCCTCCTTCTTGGCGATGTCTAGTAACATTTTTTTCAAAATAGTATTTGAAGCTTTTTTGAAAGTGAAAACTTGGCAGCGGGAAATAATTGTCTCCGGCACCTTGTGTAGTTCTGTCGTAGCTAAAATAAAAATGACATGCTTTGGCGGCTCTTCCAAGGTCTTGAGTAGCGCGCCCCAAGCGTCTTTGGAGAGCATATGCACCTCGTCTATGATGTAGACTTTGTATTTGGAATCAAATGGCAATACCCGCACTCCATCACGCAACTGCTTGATATCTTCTATTCCCCTATTGCTGGCGGCGTCTATTTCATATAGGTCATTTGCGGATACGCCGATACTGGAGGCGAAAATACGAGCCACAGAGGTCTTGCCTGTGCCCCGGGTGCCCACAAATAGGTAAGCATGCGAGACTTTGTTGGTCTCCACAGAGCTCTCCAAAATTTTGACAATATGGTCCTGCCCCAAGACTTCTCCGAAGTTCTTTGGCCTGTATTTGCGGTATAAAGCTAAGTCATGCATAAAAGTATTCTACCTCATTTTTCTTAAAAAATCATGTATAATTTTTTCCACCTGTTTGGGATTCTCGGTTTCCATCAATTTCACCCGCAGCTCTTTTGCGCCGTCGAAACCATTTACATACGCCTTGAAATGCTTTTTCATGGTGGCGAAGTTTTTGTGTTTTGGTTTTAAAAGTTTCTCGTCAAAAATTTGTGTGTGTTCTATCAGAATTTTAAGTTTTTCTTCTGACCTCACCCCCAGCCCCTCTCCTTGTGAAGTAGAGGGGTGAAGATTTTCCGAACTAAAGAACCACGGATTCCCGAAAATCCCCCGGCCTATCATCACTCCGTCGCAGCCATATTCGAGGGCTTTATTTTCGGCATCTTTTAAATCTGCCACATCGCCGTTCCCTATCAAAAGCACGTTCTTGCCACTTTTCTCTATAAGTTTTTTTATTCTTTTTATATATTCCCACTTCGCCGGCACGAGCGAAAGCTCTTTGGCTGTGCGTAAGTGAATAGTCAGCGCGGCAATATCTTCTTTTAATATTTCACTTATCCAAGCGTCTATATCTTCTTTATTAAAACCGATTCTGGTTTTGACTGATACCGGAATATGCGCTCCGGCGGCGGCAATGCCTTCGTGCGCCGCTCTTATTATTTCTCTGGCTAGTTTTGGTGTTTTTATCAATCCCGCTCCAGCCCCTTGCGCCACTACCGATTTATCCGGGCAACCCATATTTATATCTATGGCATCAAAACCCAAGCTGGCCACGTACTGGCAAGCTTGTTTCATGTTTTCCGGATTGGCGCCGAAAACTTGAGCCACGATGGGCCGCTCACGTTCACTATATATGAGCATATGTGACAGCTTTTTCTTGGCCAATTTATTACATAAACCGTCGGCGGCGACAAACTCCGTCCAGAAAACGACCCGGTCTTTATTTTCCCTGTCCTTGCCGTATTTGGCCAAAATAAAACGAAAAGCGATATCGGTGACATCCGACATGGGTGCTAAACAGAAAAAAGGTTTTTTTAAATTTTGCCAGAAATTTTTATTGGAACTTATCATATACTTTGTTTCTAAAACGTAAATCTATGTATTGCAATTTTGAGTAATTATTCTTAAATTTAGACAAGAGAGGTTCGGTATCTAAGGCGGCTTGTAGATTTTCTGCCACGATTTTCAAATCAGCGTCCGCTCGCAATAATATTTTAGGTGATGTTCCTGCAGAATTGATGCCCGACAAAAATATCTGCATATCCCCATCGGCAGTTTTGTATAAAGCTACCGGTTTTAACCCCAAGCTTACTAAAATATCCATGAAGGAAACTAACTGTTGAAAGTTTTGCTTAGAGAAATAAGCACCCATACCCGCAGTTCCATAGAATTTAAAATATACTTCGCCGGAAAAATATGGCGCAACGTCAAAAATATAACCGCCTGCGTCCATGAAATAACAATTTTCTTCCGGCGCAGATGCGCGAATTGCTCCCGTAGCTCTCGTCTGCGGTTCGGCTCCACACCAGATATATGACGGAGTTCGTTCGTCTACTGTAATCTTCAAAACTTTGTCGTTTCCAACAAATAAACTAATGTTTTTCAGTCTGGTAAATTTATTTTGCAAATTATTTTTTATATTACCTTCGGGGTAAATCAGTATATCGCTTTTTGGAAAAAGCCATAAATATTTTCCGGCGATTTCTTTTTGTACCGTGTCTGTGATTGACTGTGTGTCTACGACTTTGTTGCCGGAAACTTCAATCCCGCCAACCTGCAGACTGCTTAACCTAGAGAGATAAACCAAAAAAAAGAAAATCACCGCCAAGCAGGCAAAAGAAATCAGAATTTTATTCAAAATAGCTTTTTGTCTGCGTTTTTTTAATTCCGTCAGACGTGGAGAATTTAAAACATCTCTTTTCATTTTATATATTCTTTGCCGCCCATATATTTCCTAAGCACTTCGGGGATTTTGATAGAGCCATCGGCTTGCTGGTAGTTTTCTATGATTGCTATGAGTGTACGGCCTATAGCCACAACCGTAGCATCATTGGTATGCACATGTTCTATCTTGCCGTCACTCCTGCGTACTCGGGTATTTAAGCGGCGAGCTTGAAAACCACCCATAGAATCCGCACTGTGAGTTTCCCGATATTTATTTTGCCCAGGCATCCAAGTCTCGATGTCGAGTTGGCGGCTATCCGGAAAGCCCATATCTCCGGTGCAGACAGCGACCACTTGGTAAGGCAAACCCAAACTCTTGAGCACGTGTTCCTGTATGGCCACTAGAAAATTTTGTTCCTGCACAGAATTTTCCGGCAAGGAAAAAACTTCCATCTCCAGTTTATCAAATTGATGCTGACGCAAGATACCATTTGTATCTTTGCCCGCCGCGCCTGCTTCTCGTCTGAAAGCGGTGGAATATCCGGCATAGCGGATAGGCAAATCACGCTCTTCAAAAATTTTATTCATATGCATCGAGCCTAGAGTGTGCTCGGCGCTGCCTATCAACATCAGGTCGTCATTGGGGAATAAATAATGTTCTTCCGGTGTCATATATCGCGCCATTTTAAGTTGCACTAGAGGTCTAATGAAGACTGGTGGAATGACCGGAATGAATGCGGAAGGAACTACGGAGATACTGGACTCTTCGGCTATCTTTTTGAGTGTATCGTTGTTGGTCAAAATCTCTAGACACATTTGAATGAGGCCGAATTGCATCAGGACCAAATCCCCTTTTAGATAAGCGAATCTTGAGCCAGAAACTTCTCCGGCTGTTTCGGTATCTATTATTCCAAGCGCCTTACCCAATTCATAATGTTCTTTCGGGGTAAAAGAAAATTGTGGTTTCTCTCCCCAACTTCTGACTACCTGGTTTCCGCTTTCGTCGGGACCTTCGGGTGTGTCCACTGAAGGAATATTCGGTATTTTCAACATCATCTTCTGCCACTCGTCCACTATGGCTTTCAGCTTTTCTTCTTTGGCCTTGATGTCTTCTTTGACGGCGCTCATTTCTTCTATCAGCTGCACTTTCAGAGCCGGGTCTTGATCTCGGGCTATGTCGTTTGAAACTCTGTTTACTTCGGCCCGCAGGTCTTCCACTTCTTTCAAAACTTTCAAGCGTTCATCGTCCAGAGTGATAAGCATTTCAATATCAATTTCCACGCGCTTTTTCTTGGCGCCCGCCTGCACAATGTCCTTGTTGTCACGGATAAAATTTATAGCTAACATATTGTCAGTATATAACAAAGTGTTATAATTTCAAAATATGAAGTTTAATCTAAAGATACTTGAAGGGAAAAATATTCCGGCAGAGCTTTTACGAATTCCTCAACCGCCAAAGAAACTTTATATCGCGGGGAAACTGCCACCTGAAGGCACTGTGTGCTTGGCTGTGGTCGGCTCCAGAAAAGCCACGACTTATGGCAGAGATGTCGTAAAGAAATTGATTTCCGGACTAAAGGGATACCCGATAGCCATAGTCTCCGGTTTGGCCGTGGGCATAGACGCATTATCCCACGAAGCCGCGCTCGGCGCCGGGCTCTTTGCTGTGGCATTTCCCGGCTCCGGCATTTCGGAAGAAGCTTTTTTTCCGCCAACGAGTTTGAAATTGGCCGAGAGAATCATCAGCTCCGGCGGTTGTATTTTATCTGAATTTGAGCCGGATATGAAAGCGGCCTTCTATACTTTTCCGATGAGGAACAGATTGGTGGCGGGTCTTTCTAAGGCGGCGCTCATAATAGAGGCGCAGGAAAAGTCCGGCACCTTGATTACCGCCAGAATGGCCTTGGATTACAACAAAGAAGTCTTGGCTGTGCCGGGGCCGATAAGTTCGGAGTATTCCAAAGGCACAAATACATTAATTAGGGCTGGCGCCACACCGATAACCTGCAGTGACGATATCTTAGAGGCTTTGGGTTTTAAAATTGATAAAGAAAGCAAACAACAAAGCCTGTTTGAAGATGCCCGGCCGGAAGAAAAATCGGTTTTGAAATTATTAACAGAGCCGATGGAAAGAGATGACTTAATTCGAGAAATGAAATTATCCACAGGCGACGCCAATGCCTTGCTTTCGGTAATGGAAATAAAAGGTTTGATAAAAGAAGAAATGGGCGAAATTCGCGCCAGTTTTTAGCAGTAGAGTTTTACTTTATTTCTCCAGAAGAAGCTGTATGTAACCCAGATTTGAAACCTCCACTGGCATTACCTAAGCAGAACGTTAAAGTATAGTTTTGACCAGAATCAATTTGAGTATAAATATATGAGTTTTGATTTTCAGTGCAAGAACCATCTGCTGGTTTGGGAGAGATGGGTAAGGGATTTATATATTTAGAAACCAAATCCTTTATAGTAGAAGGATAGGAGTTATTGTCAGCATAATATACTTCTAACGACTGCTCAATTTTTCTTACATCTTTTAATCTTGCAGTATCGTTGGTATGAGAAACTTGAATTGACGGAACAACCAGAGTTGTATTACTGCCAGAAGATGTTGTAAATGTAAACGACAATAATATGTGGTTAAGAATAGGGTCAGCTTCCTCTTTTGTGTTACCTTTCTTGTTCATCACTAAATGATAGTAGTTACTATCTTTCATAAAACCAATCTCTGTGTTGCTTAAATTGGGTTCAATAATTTCAGTGGCGTCTATTCCGGCAACTTGAATTTTTGTTTTAGTCCATCCTGACAAAAGACCAGATGGTATTCTACTAGTAGTAGCGTTGACACCCACCATAAAAGTTATCGGCGAACAAGCCTTATCTTTAGTTGTTTTAGAAGTTGTCGGACAAGAAGATGCTAATACATACACAGATGATATAGAAGAGTTGTCGTAAACTGCCCAATTTTTTGGATACTCAAAAGCAAATCCTAGTTTTTTATTTTCATAAGTTTTCCAATCAACAGAAACGGGAGCAGGAGTAGTTTTAATTTCGGTATTTATAATAGGTTTCTGAAACCAAGAAATCGGATTCCACCAAGAAGCAAAAGCAAGCGACGGGATTATCAATATCATCAAAGATAAGAACATAAATATTTTTTTCATACTTTTTATAGTATCACTTATTGCGATTTTGGTAAATACTTACCATATTTGACAGATAGGTATGTTATATGCTATAATACATATTGTACGTTCCTTAAGGAGAAGCTATGAGTCAGATGTCAGACGAAGAACGCAAGCGGCTGCTAGCGGAAATGAAGCAAGGCGAGCCTGCTGAAAAGCTAGCGGGGCTCTCGCGCGAAGAAATTCGCGAACGGTTAATTCTGGAGGCGATGGCGGGCGAAAGAATGTCTCGGCAAGATGCCGAGGTGTCCATCGACAACGCCATGGAAGAGGACGGCGATGAGGGAAACCCCGAGGACGCCCTCAACCAGAGAGAAGAGTAGGTCATCAAGACGACCCGAGTACAGCATAGCTGTACTCGGGTCGTTATTAATTTATGAGAGAAATTAAGAAGAGTTTTTAGCAAAAAGTTTTCTAAAGATTTGCATTGAAAAACAATTTCGTGTAATACTGCTAGAAGGAATGAAATCCCGAACGAAATCGCGGACGCATAAAATAAGTAAAGTTATGAAAAACATGAAACAGATTATTAATAATAAAAAGGACGAACAAGCGTAAGCGTACGCGTCCTATTTCGTACGGGATGAAACTTTTAATCGTTGAATCACCATCCAAAGCGAAGACTATCGAGAAATATCTCGAAGGCGCTTTTACTGTGCGTGCTTCCGTGGGACATGTGCGCGATTTACCAAAATCCAACAAAGCCGCCTTAGATATAGAAGGCGGTTTTATTCCGCATTACGAAATTTCCAAAGGCAAAGAAAAAGTAGTGCACGAACTGCAAGGACTCGCTGAAAAAGCCACCGAGGTGATGCTGGCGACAGACCCCGACCGCGAAGGAGAAGCTATTGCCTGGCACATAGAGACACTTTTAAAACAAGATAAAAAAATCAAAGCCAAAATAGAAAGAGTAACTTTTCACGAAATCACCAAGGAAGCCGTGGAAGAAGCCTTGAAACACCCCAGAAAGGTAGATACTGCTCTGCGTAAAGCCCAAGAAGCGCGGCGGGTGCTGGACAGATTGGTTGGTTATGACCTTTCGGGTTTGATTTGGAAGAAGGTGCGTTATGGGCTTTCGGCCGGACGCGTGCAGTCCCCGGCGCTCCGCATCATCATGGAACGCGAACGGGAAATTCGCGCTTTTGTGCCGGAGAAATATTGGAGGATATTCGGTGAATTTGAAATTCCTTCCCTCTCCCCAACCCCTCTCCATTACTATGGAGAGGGGAAAGCAAGGGGTGAGGTTGAAACAGTAAAGAAAGAAAAAATTAATCTAGAATGTAACGAAGAACCTCGTGATGAAAAATTAGTAGAGAAAATACTTACTGAGGGCAAGAAAGGAATTTGGGTGGTGAGCGGCGTGAAAGAAACTGAACAAAAACGCTCACCGCGCGCGCCTTTTACCACCTCCACTCTGCAACAGACAGCCAGTTCCCGCTTGGGTTACTCCCCTTCACGCACGATGCAAATCGCGCAGAAACTTTACGAAGCCGGGCACATCACTTATATGCGAACAGACAGCACCAATGTTTCCACTGTCGCCCAAGGCCAAATATTGGCATTTGTAAAAAAAGAATATGGAGACAAATACGCCGAAGCCAGAATTTATAAAACCAAATCAAAAAATGCCCAAGAAGCGCACGAAGCCATCCGCCCGACACATATAGAACAATTACAGGCCGGCACCGACGACCAAGCCAGACTCTATAGGCTCATCTGGGAACGAGCGGTGTCTTCACAGATGACTGACGCAAAATTACTGAAAACAAAAGTTACGGCTGTGGTTACGACCCCCTCGCCCTCTGGGCACTCCCCCTTGGCAGGGGGAGAAAAAATACCAGAAATCCCTGAGTTTGGAGCCGTGGGTTCCCGCCTGCTTTTCCCCGGTTGGCTCGCCGTAGATACTGGAGCGCGGGGTGAAGACGTGGAATTGCCTCTATGTAAGGAAGGTGAAAAATTAAAACTACTCACCCTAGAAAGCGAAGAGAAATTTACCGAACCGCCAAACAGATATTCCGAGGCGGGACTAGTCAAAGAACTGGAGGGCCGAGGCATCGGCCGGCCTTCCACCTACGCGTCCATCATGCGCACTATTGAAGACCGTGGATATGTGCGAAAAGAAAATAAAACATTGTTCCCCACCGACGTGGGCGAAGTAGTTTCGGATTTCTTGGAAAAATATTTTGCCGAGTACATTTCGGACACCTTTACCGCCACCATGGAAGACGAGCTCGATGAAATCTCCCGGGGTGAACGCGAATATGAAAAAACCTTAAAAGATTTTTATACGCCGTTTTCTAGAGATGTGAAATCCAAAGAAAAATTGGAAAAAGTAACCAATCTGGGCGATGCCCCGGCAAATATCAAGTGTCCAAAATGTGGCAGCACCATGATTATCAAACTCTCCCGCGGCGGAAAGTTTTATTCTTGTTCCCGGTTCCCCGATTGCAACGGAGCGCTGATGCTAGACGGCACCGAACTAAAAGGTCCGGAAGAAACCGGTGAGATGTGCCCCTTGTGTGGCGAGAAAAAAGGAAAATCCGGCGGCGGGAAACTGGTCATCAAACAGAGACGCGACGGCACCGGCACATTTATTTCCTGCTCGCGTTACCCAAAATGTAAATTCATAAAAAAAGACGAAGCCGAAGAAGCTCGAAAAAGAACCGGAGTCATGTGTCCTATCTGCAAGACTGGAGACATCTCGGAACGCCGCGGAAGATTTGGTATTTTTTATTCTTGTTCCAATTATCCTGACTGCAAATTTGCCATCAAAGCCAAACCAACCGGAAATATCTGCAAACTCTGCGGCAGCCTGATGATGGAAGGCACAAAGACCATTCCGGAAAGATGTAGTAATAAAGCTTGCATAAACCATAATCCGCACAAAATACCAAAGATTGATCCGTAATTGATTATTCACTTGCGTCCTGTATACTACACCCATATGGTAGACATAGACGCAAAAGTCAAAGAGATAACCGACCTGATTAATGGCGAAGTATATAAAGATGACGCAGAGCTCATAAAAAAAGCTTATATTTTTGCCGAGCGAGCGCACGAAGGACAAAAAAGACTTTCCGGGGAGCCTTACTTTACTCACCCTTTTGAAACAGCCAAAATCTTAGCCGGCTTGGGTATGGACACACAGACAATAGCCGCGGGGCTCTTGCACGACACCCTGGAAGACACAAAAGCAACCGAAGGAGATATCCAAAAAGAATTTGGCGATGATATTCTATTTTTAATTAAAGGGGTTACCAAGCTGGGCGCTCTGAAATACCGCGGGCATGAGCGCCACGTGGAATCTTTACGTAAATTTTTTATGGCCATGGCGCACGACATCCGGGTGGTCATTATAAAATTTGCCGACCGGTTGCACAATTTGAGGACTTTACAATTTGTGCCGGAAATTAAAAGTCGCCGGATTGCGCTCGAATCCATCGAAGTTTACGCGCCACTAGCCAACCGCCTCGGTATGGGAAAGCTGAAGGGCGAATTGGAAGATGCCGCTTTTCCATACGCCTATCCCGCTGAATATAAAAAAGTTGAAGAAATAATCAAAGACAAAAAAGATTCTTACGAAAAAAACTTATCGGAAGTGCAGAAGACGCTGGAGAAAGAGCTGATACAAAATAAAATCAACGTGGTGGAAATGGGTTATCGGATAAAACATAAATACAGTCTGTATAAAAAACTTTTAAAATATGATATGGATGGGGAGATGGATATAGATAAAATCTACGATATTGTGGCTTTGCGTGTCGTTGTAAACACCGTGGAGGATTGTTACCGGGTTTTAGGCATTGTGCATTCCGTCTGGAACCCACTTCCCGGACGAATCAAGGATTATATCGCTGTGCCAAAACCAAACGGCTATCGTTCCATTCACACCACTATTTTCACCGGAGAGGGCGGAGTGGCGGAGATACAAATCAGGACCCAGGAAATGCATTTTGAAGCGGCTTACGGTGTCGCCGCGCACTTTGCTTATAAAGAACAGGGCCATCATAAAAAAGCAAAAACCGCGGACGAAAAAAATAAATTCAAGTGGATTGAAGAGCTGAAAGAGTTGAAATATTTTCCGGATGACCCAAAAAGATTTATCAACCACCTGAAAACGGATTTCTTTAATGACCGGATTTTTATTTTTACTCCGAAAGGAGACGTCATCGACCTGCCGGATGGTTCCACCCCGCTCGATTTCGCCTATGCCATTCACTCCGATGTCGGTGAACACACCTTTGGAGCCAAAATAAATAGCAAAATGTCCCAGATTTTTTCTCCTTTAAAAAATGGAGACATCGTGGAGATAATAACCAGAAAAGACTCCAAACCTTCCAGTAAATGGCCGGAATATGTGAGGACAACCATTGCCAAAAAGCACATCAAGTCATATTTGGAAAAAAATAGTTTACTTTCCAGACTAAAATCTTTTGGGCAATCCTAGAGGCTGAAGTTGGAGATATTGTATAAATCAGTATCGTCTTCTTTTTTGATTTCTTCTTTTGTTCTGTCGTCTGCAGGAGCTACTGGTTCCAGATTTTCTATATGTTTTTCCAGTAATTCATCGGATTTTTTTTCAGTTGCGCCTTTTTGAATCGAATCCAATATGGTGCGTAGGTCTTCAGTGGAAAAGAAATCAATTTTAATCTGCCCACCGAGCTCCTTGCGGTCTATATGCACCCGGGTGCCCAGCTTCTCTTGGAATTCTTCCTCCAATTCCACTATTTCCGGGTCAGGCATAAACTCTTTCTTGCGCACACGGTCGTAAGCTATCTTCCTGGCCAGTCTTTCGGCTTCGCGCACGGTAATTTTCTTGTAAACAATTTCCTTAAAGAGCACCAGTTGTTCTTCGGGATGGTCGGCCAACATCAAAATCGGCCTGGTGTGCCCTTCTGTCACTTTTCCTTCCGAAACCCCGGTCAAAATTTCTTCCGGCAAAGTCAAAATACGCAGAGAGTTAGAAACGTATTCCCTGCTGCGTCCCATTTTTTTTGCCACTTCATTGTGAGTAAATTTAAATTCGGTTACCAGTCTGAAAAATGCCCGTGCTCGGTCTACGACATTCAGGTCTTCACGCTGCAAGTTTTCAATGATAGCCAATTCCAGCTTCATGATGGCTGTGTCGCCTTCGCGGATGACCACCGGCACCTGTGGCACCATAGCCAGCTTGGCGGCGCGCAGTCGGCGCTCTCCGGCGATGAGTTCGTACTCGGTCATGAGTCCGCCTCCGTCTTTTTCAACTTCTACCCTGGAAACAATCAGTGGCTGCAACACCCCATATTGCTTTATAGAGTCGGATAAATCTTGCAGACGAGCTTCGTCGAAATCCCGCCTTGGTTGGTAAGGATTCGGTTTGATTTTATCGGTGTCAATCCAGAAGATTGAGTTGGAATATAAGTTGGACATAAAGTCATTCTAGCACATTTTTAAAAATATGAATGTTGATTTCGTGTTGATTTCCTAGTATATTGTATTCACTGCCCGGGTGGCGGAATTGGTAGACGCGATAGACTCAAAATCTATTGTTGGCAACAACATGAGAGTTCGATTCTCTCCCCGGGCACACAGCAGAAAAATATTTGCGACCAATTTATGAAAAATAAAAAAACAAAAATAGAGTTGGCCAGTTCCATTGATTTTATGGTAAACGGCGGGAAAAAGCTGCATGGCAGTATCAAGACAAATTTCTCAAAAAACGGTTCTGTCGGGTTGCTTTGCGCCTCTTTGTTGAACAAAGGCGTGACTACTTTGCACGGCATAGCCCGGATAGAAGAAGTAAATAGAGTGATTGAGATTTTAGAAAGTATTGGAGTAAAAATAAAATGGCAAGACAAAAACACCGTAATAATTAGCCCGCCAAAAGAATTTAAATTACAAAACCTGAATATTGAATCGGCTGTCAAAACACGCTCTGTAGTCATGTTGATAGGTCCTTTGATTCATCACACCACATCTTTTTCTCTGCCACACGCGCAAGGATGCACCTTGGGCAAACGCACCATCGCCGCGCATACTTATGCATTAGAAGAGCTCGGAGTGAAAATAAAAACGACAGCCGAGAATTATGAGATAAATGCAAAAAAATTAAAGCCGGCAGAGATTGTGATGTATGAATCCGGAGATACGGCTTGTGAGAACATCTTAACAGCATCGGCACTGATTGAAGGCCCTACGATAATTTCCTTCGCCAGCGCCAACTATATGGTGCAGGAAGTTTGTTTCTTTTTGGAAGCGCTCGGCATAAAGATAGACGGCATTGGCACTTCCACTCTAACGGTTCATGGAGTAAAAGAAATAAACAAAAGTGTTGAGTATTGGAACAGCGAAGACCCGATTGAATCCATGATGTTTATTTCCACTTGTATCGTCACCGATTCCAAGCTCACCATTACCCGCTGCCCGATAGATTTCCTTTCTCTGGAGTTGGAAAAACTGAAAAGAATGAATTTGAAATTTAAGATTCTGAAAAGATATTTTTCATACAATGGCCGCACCAAGCTCGCCGACATAGAGATATTGCCAAGCAAACTGAAGGCTTTGGAAGATAAAATCCACTCCAATCCTTACCCGGGAATCAACATAGACAACTTGCCGTTCTTTGTGCCCATAGCTATTCGCGCCAAGGGCCAAACCATGATTCACGACTGGGTTTATGAAAACCGGGCTATATATTTCACCGAATTAAACCGCTTAGGAGCAAACATAACCTTGGCCGACCCTCACCGGGTCTATATCCAAGGTGGAACGCCGTTAAAGCCAGCCCAGGTAGTCTGCCCGCCTGCCTTGCGCCCTTCTATGGTTATATTCATCTCAATGCTAGCTGCTCCCGGAACCTCTATTCTCCGTAATGTATATATGATAAACCGTGGGTACGAAGAAATCACTGAACGCCTGAATGGAATCGGCGCAGATATAAAAATATTGAAATGAATACACCTCACCCTAGCCCTCTCCTTGCCAAGGAGAGGGGAAAATTCTCACCCAGAGTCATTGTTGTTTTAGGCCAGACAGCCACCGGCAAAAGCAATCTGGCCGTAAAAATAGCAAAGAAAGTAAACGGCGAAATTATTTCCGCCGATTCCAGACAAGTCTACAAAGGGCTCGACATTGGTACCGGAAAAATTACCCCGAACGAAATGAAGGGTGTTCCGCATCACCTGCTTGATGTTGCTAATCCCAAGAAAAAATTTACCGTTTCTGAATATCAAAAACTGGCAATATCAGCTATGGCTGATATATTAAAACGCGGGAAAACTCCCATAATTTGCGGTGGCACGGGATTTTATATTGATGCCATCACCAAAGGCGTAGTTTTTCCGGAAGTTCCGCCAAACCCAAAACTAAGAAAGGTTTTAGAAAACAAAACCGCCGAGCAACTTTTTAAAATGCTGGAAAAGCTAGATAAGGCCAGAGCAAAAAACATAGACGCGAAAAATAAAGTCAGATTGGTGAGAGCGATAGAAATAGTAAAAGCTCTGGGTAAAGTTCCGAAAATTACGGAGGCAACGCCTCCGTATGACTTTGTAAAAATTGGCCTGTACTTGCCTACTGATAAATTACAAAAGAAAGTAGAAAAAAGAGTTAAGCAGATGTTTCAGGCCGGACTACTGAAAGAAATTAAAAAATTAAAAAAATCTGGAGTTTCAGAAAAAAGACTGCAAGAGTTTGGCTTTGAATACGACAAACCCACACTAGAAAAAGTAATTTCGGAAACAGTAAAATATACCAAACGTCAAATGACCTGGTTTAAAAGAGACAAAGAAATAAAATGGTTGGACTCTTCTAAAATCAAGACTTTCTCCTACGCATCATTTCTATAAATATCGGAATGAGAGAAACCAAAACCACCAGGATGGCGATGACCCATAAATAATCTTTGATGATCGGAAAAGCCCTGCCTAGAAAATATCCGAGCAGAGTCACTGTCGTCGCCCAAAAGAAAGAACCAATCAAACTATATTTGATGAAGAGTTTGTAATGCACGCGGGCGATGCCGGCGACAATCGGCGTAAAAGTGCGGACAATCGGCACAAAACGGGAGAAAACAATAGCAAACTTTCCGTATTTATCAAAAAACTTATGCGCTTCGTTTATATGTTCCTGTTTCAAAACCACCCTGAAAAATGAATACTTTTTTAGCTTTTCCAGATAAACGCCTATTTCATAACCCACCACGCCGCCAAAAAATGTTCCCACAAATATAATAAAAATCAATAAAAATAAATTGAAACTGTACACCGAAGCAAAAAGCCCGGCGGTGAAAAGAAGCGAATCCCCCGGCAAAGCAAAAAGTATGCCGGATTCCAGAAAGACAATAATAAAAATTCCTAAGTAGCTGTATGTGGTGAGCAGATAGGTGATATCAAAAAGATGATTCATTTGGTCGTGAAAGGATTAAAATTAGTATTGGTATCATAATAATCTTCCGATTCTTTTCTCTTCAAGAATTTTATTACTTTATATGTGAGTGGTGTGAATATTATTTCTACGGCTGTTTTGAATAAATAATTGGAAACAATCAAAGTAAAAAGTAGCGACCCTGGTAGTATACCAAAGAAAGCTATCATTATAAAAAGAGCGCTGTCTACCAATTCACCCACGACCGTGGAGCCTATGGTGCGAGTCCAAAGCCATTTCCCTTTTGTGAGAATTTTCATTTTGGCCAAGATGAATGAATTGGAAAATTCTCCAAAGAAGTAGGCAATCAGGCTGGCGCAGACGATGCGTGGTGTGAGGCCTAAAATTGCGTCATACGCGACCTGATTGTTCCAGCCGGAAGCAGCCGGCAATTTGCCAACTACTATAAAAATAATAGACATCAAGAGAGCCATAAAAAAGCCCATCCAAATCACGCCACGTGAATTTTTATATCCGTAAACTTCCGTCAAAATATCGCCGAAAATGTAGCTCAAGGGAAATAGCAAGGTCCCGCCGTCAAAAACGAACCATTTCAAGTCTACAATCTTCGTAGAAGCGACATTGGAAATCAAAAGAACCGAAACAAAGAAGACACTGATAGTTCCCAAATATTTGTAATTTTTTTGCATATGTTATTCTAACATAATTTATATAAATATGGACGACCCGATACAGTAGAACTGTTCGGGTCGTTTTTTTTGATTACACTGAAATTTACTTCTTCTTTTCCCTCTTCTTGATGATAGAAGCCGCAGCGTCGGCCGCTTTGCGGACGACCCTCATCTGATCGAGAGTCAGATTATACGTTACCTGAATCTCAATATCGAAGCGATCAACCTCTTCTTTTTCGGAAAGTTCTGACGTAGCAGGCTCCCCTGCTACCCAATCTTCCAGTATTTCTTTGAGCAGATTCCTGCGTTCGTCTTCTGACATCTTGTCACTCATGGCGCTCCTCCTTTTGTATTAAATCATGTTGTATATCTATTTGTCAAAACTAACTTCAGATTTTGTTGCCACTTCTAAAATATATCCATCCGGGTCTTTGAAATCAACCGTATATGAGCTTCTGTCTTTATAATTTGAGTCAATTGGTCCCCTGATAATAACTGAATTATTAGCTTTCAAAAAATCAGCCATCTGCTCCACTACTTCTCTGGATTCAGCTAAAAAACATATATGCCTAGGCCCAATGTTTTGATTAAAACTGACCGGCTGCTCCATAAAATATATTTTAGTTTCGCCATTTACAAATCCCTTCTCTTCAAATTCTTCCCAACCAAGAATCGCAAAAAGACCTTCGTAAAATTTCAAAGAATTTTCAAGATTTGAAACCCAGAATTCAATGTGTTTTATTGGAGATGGCATAAGTTTTTAATCCACCATTTTTTAATAAAAGGCAAAGAAAGAGTTGAGAGTAAATACCCGAGCGCTGGGACAAATGCTTTTAATAGAGGAAAGGTGTCATGAACAACAAAAATCAGCCAAATACCGGCGATAATATAAGTGCTAATGGCAATAAACAATCTGCGAGCCCAACTGACCTCCCAAGCCTTGTCAGCTTCCACGCGTAAATTCCGTTGTTTTATAATTTCAATTTCTTTTTCTAGGTTTTGAGTTTTAGGTTCCATGGGACTAAATTTTTACTCCAATTACTCCAAGCTCAATCAATAGCTGTATACCAAAACCAAATATTAATAATAATATGGCAACTAGGTTTACAGAATCATTGTGTTGAGTTAAAAACCATTTTTCAAATTCTTCTAATTGACCAATGGGCTTCAAAACAAGTGTTGAGCTTCGATCATCTGACGGCATTTCAACCACATAAATAGGTCTAAACGCTGCAATTTTATAATTACCTACTGGAGCATATAAAATTGAGTAGCCTATTCCAATAGTAAGATTCCAATCTATCTCCTTAGAAATTGGAGAATATTCTTGCATCATTTTTTTAATAATCAGGAAAGACTCTTTATCTTGAATAATACTCATACCAGCATTTTCAGAAGTTATATTAATTCCCTTAGGTAAATCACCTAAAATATTTTTATCTGATTTAAGCTTTAAAAAAGCAGTTTTTTGATTTTCGTATCCTGGAAAAAGATCTCTAGGTGTAAAATTCATAAGCAATAAAAATGCGCTTAAAAATAAGCATATGTTGGCAATCATCCCTAAATGGGAATATCTTATAATTTTTTGTAAGAATTCTATTAAAAATTTAAATACTGCTGAAATATTCATATTGCGGGCCCACAAGGACTCGAACCTTGGTCGCTCGTTTTGGAGACGAGAATTCTACCGCTGAACTATGGACCCAAAGACACTAAAACAACCCTTATCGGGTTGCATTCAGTGTAGCATAAAAATGAAGAAAATCTATTATTTCTTTATCTCTTTATGCTTGGTCTGCTTGCGGCACCATTTGCAATACTTTTTGAGCTCAATCTTTTTAGTGACGAGTTTCTTGTTTTTACTGGACCAGTAATTTATGCGCTTGCAGGTCGTGCAGGCAAGTTTTATAAGTCTATCTTGTGACATATATATAGAATAGTATAAAAAGGCTTAAAAAGCAACTATTTTACCACCCTCGGCAAAAGAGCGCTGACCCGCGTGGTTATCTCATAGTTTATGGTATTTATGCGTTCTGCCAATTCTTCAGCTGTTATCTGCTCTTTGCCTTGTTTCCCTAAAATCACAACTTCGTCTTCTTGTTTTGCATTTTTCAAGTGGCTCACATCCACCACAAACATATTCATCATCACCCGGCCTAAAATTTTGCATCTGGTTTTATGGATGAGAACTTCGCCATTATTGGAAAACCCTCTATCAAACCCGTCCGCATAACCTTGCGGAATTACGGCAATTTTTGTTTCTTTCTTGGTTTTAAAAGTCAGTCCGTAGCCGATGGTCATCCCCGCCGGAAGAACTTTCACTTGCGCAATTTTTGTCTTCCAAGACATCGCCGGCTTCAGATTGAATATCTTGTTTAGATAAAGAGACCGGAGCTGTTTCGACGGCCACATGCCGTACACACCTATTCCCAAGCGCACCAGCGGATGAATCTTTTTATTTTTCTCGTAAATCAAAAGCCCGGAGGTAGCCGAAATATGCGTCTGTAAATCTTTGAATTTGAATTCCCCTGCCAATTTTATCGCCTTATCAAATTCGGCGATTTGTTTTTGCGCGTGAGAAAAATCTATGGTGTCTTCGATGTTGGCAAAATGCGCGTAGATGCCGGTCAGCTTTATGTTTTTATGTTTCTTTATTTCTCTAAACAATTTCGGCAATTCGCTCAACAGAAATCCTTCACGCCCCAAATATGCGTCTACGGGTACCTGCACTTCTTGTATTACGTTGGCACTTTTGGCCATGAGAGAAAGTGTCGACGCTTGCTTTAATGAAAATATGGAAAGTGTGCACCCGAGCTCTACGGATTTTTTTAAATCACTTTTTTGCACATATCCCAAGACGAGAGTTTTTTTTCGGCTCACCCGGCGCAACTGTTCGAGCTCTTCCACATCATCCACCTGAAAATAATCAATGTAAGGTTCAATAATTTTAGCAATTTCATTTTGCCCGTGGCCGTAAGCGTTGCCTTTTATTGCCACGGCAAATTTTGTTCCCTTGTTGGCCAAGCTCTTAAACTGCTTGATGTTGTGAATCAAACTTGCTCTTGATAATTCTATGCGGGAAAGAGATTCAGTTTTCATATTTAGATTAATATCCTTTATTTTTAATTAGAAGCTCCAAAAACTCTTTCGGGAAAATTGGGCGCTCTTCCGCCAACGCTTGATGATAAATGACCGTGGAAGGCGTGAGCCCCGGCAGAGTGTTTACTTCTATGACAATGATATTCCCGGTTTTAACCTGCACAAAAATATCTATTCGGGCATAGCCCCTCACTCCCACCTTCTCGGCTACTTGTTCAATCAACTTCTTTACTTTGCCCAAATTTTTAGCGGAAATAATCTCTGCAGGCGGCGGGGTAATATTTACACCAGTACCGCCCTGAAACTTTTCTTCCACGCTCAAGATGGTCATCTCGGCGACAGTGATACTCGGCGACAGCGCTTTTACTTTTCCGTTTTCTTCGAGTACGCCCACCGTCATTTCTACATATCCGCTCTTTGGAGTGTACGCAATTTTACTGCCATGCACTCTCAATTTATCCGTTTCAATAAACGACTCAAAGATTATATCTTGCACTTCACCTTCGGGCATATCGATGGTGTTCTGTTGGTTTGTGAAAGTGTGCGCTTTGGCTACGGGAATTTTATTTTTTATGAAAGAAACGTAAGTGGCCAGGTCTTTCTTGTTGAAAAGTCTCACCACCCCCGCCGAACATCCATCGCCCCTGGGCTTCCCGATAACTGTCTTGGTGCCGAGTTTATCCAGAATCATAGACCAATGCACTTCGTTTAGACTATCATCGACGTCTTTGGGAACATCCTTTATTTTAAATAAAATGTGTTTGGCCACACTGACACCGGAGATATTCGCTTTTTCTAAAGTTTCGTTTGTTTCCCATTTATCCATACACAACCCCGAAGCAATGCTACCCGAGCCATTGTATTTGATATGCATATTTTCGAGAATTTTTTGAACGCTGCCATTTTCTCCAAAACCGCCATGCAAAGCCAGAAAGAGAAACGGATATTTTTTAAGTAAATGACTTAGGGGATATTTTTTAGGAATGAAAAAATTTTCAGTGACGTCTGCCTCAAACAAACATAGTTTAATTTTTACTTTTTCAATCAAAAAGAAAAGTTTCTCGGTGTCTTTTTTTGCAGTTTCCGCATTTTCGATAATCTCTTCCACGGTGTGGTTTAGAATATATGAATACGGCAGTTCCCAGACTTCTCCTTTTGGTCCGAGCAGATACGGATATGGTTTATAATTTTTCGAACCCCGCAACTTGAGCCAGACGTTTGTACCACTCATCAGAGACACTTGTTTTTCCGCGGTCTCCCCACCAAAGAGAACGGCCACCGGTTTTCTGTCTTTGGAGCTAACGGTATTTTTGATTTGCGCGGGTATGTCTCGGCGCAAGCAGGCGTTGTTTACGATATATCGCAGAAGGTCTTGGTGGGAAAAACCGATACGGGATGCTTGCTGAAAAAGAAAACTATTTTGTTCCATGCCGGAAATAGGGTTGAAATCCGAAAACCAAACATTTCCGTCGGGCATCAAAAAACCGTCAAACCGCGCAAAGTCTCGCATGCCAAAAACTGAAAAAAGTTGCTCTGCCTGTATTTGTATTTTCTCGATGGTTTCATTGCTAAACCTTGGCGGGCAGTGATAAGACACTTGTCGGGTGGGTAAATATTTCCTGCGAAAATCGAAAAATTGATGTTCGTTGTAATCCATTTCCATCTCGGTCGGAATAATAGCCACCGGCATGTTGAATCTGTTTTGGAGGATGATTACTGTAAATTCTTTGCCATTGGCAAAAGGCTCCAAGACCACGCGGGTGTCCATCCTGCGGCTAAACAAACTCTTCACACTTCTAATGGCATCTCTGGCATTTTCCACAGAAAAAACCCCAATACTCGAACCGCCGGAAGCCGGCTTTACTATGGCGCGGGTAATTTTTTCTTTTTGCCAAAAACTATTTACTTTTTTCTCAAGTTCTTTTTTTGAATCTGTAATTTTTAGCACAATAGAGTCCGGCGCGTAAAACCCGAGTGAGCGTATATATTCATTGGCTTTGTGTTTATCAAAAGCCATTTTACAGGATTTTGAACCCGAACCGATAAATGAAATATTATTTTTTTCTAGCATTGTTTGAATTTCTCCATCTTCGCCAAAAGTTCCATGGATGCATGGAAAAACGATACTGACACTTTTTAAAACTTTGACCAGAGAAGAAACGGAAAGTTCTTTGCCGGACTCCGCCAGCTTGAAATCAAAATCACTCGGAGTGTTTGAATAAAGTTGGGCCACGGATATGCGAAAGGGCTTTCTTTTTTCGTTGAAATATATGGGGACGATTTCCACACCCTGGCTCCCAAGATGGTCTAAGACACTCCGGGCAGAATTCATGGATATTCCACGTTCCAAAGATGGTCCTCCGCACAACACGGCGATACTGACTTTGTTGTGTTTTTCCAGATTTTTTATGTTTTTATTGGGCATTTTTGCAAAAATTAAATATCAAATCACCCATATACTACAAGAGGTAATCTATAAAGTCAAAGGGTGTGTGGATAACTCGATGTTTTTTTTGCAAATCTTCAGAAGAACTTAATTACATCGTGATAGGTGATGATGAGCATAAGCAGAATGAGCACACTGAAACCTATCATGTTGGCCATATTGGCAACTTTTGGATTGATGCGTGAACCTTTAATTTTTTCTATGAGTAGGAAGAAAAGTCGTCCACCATCAAGAGCAGGAAACGGGATTATATTTATGATTGCCAGATTGATAGAGATGAGTGCGGCAAAAGATAATAGATAAGCAAAACCGAACTTATATGCGTCGCCGACTATACCCACCATACCGACAGGACCGGTCACAGCAGAGAAGCTTCCGTGGCCTCTTACGCCATCCGCAATCAGCGTATAAAGCCCAACAGCAGTGTTTTTGGTCATTTGCCAGTCTAAGCGCATACCCTGTACAAGGGCGGTGAAAAAGGGCAATTTGGCTGTTCCTATCATATCCATAGAGATGCCTATGTGGGGTTTACCTGCTATCACATCTGGATTTATTATGACATAATTTTCCTCTCCTGCTCTGTTGTATTTTATACCCACACCCCCCTTACCCCGAGCGCCGTATGAAGCTATGATATTCTGAACTTGGTCCGGATTTGGATTTTCTACCGTGTCAGCACTCTTTGAAGAAGCCGGCAAAGACATCGAAATTATTTTATCGCCAACCTTGAGTCCGGCATTTTCGGCGGGAGACTTGGGTAAAATAGAAATAATCACTAGATGAATATCGGAAACTTTTGTTCCGGCTATTGCGCTATCTGCAGAAGTAGGTAGTCCGGACATAAAACCAAAAGAAAACAAAAGCCAAGCCAATAAAAAGTTGGCAAAGATACCCGCGAAAAGCACCAAGGCTTGTTTCCAGGCCGGCTTGCTGACGAGACTCCTAGAAAAATCCTCGGACTTAGGGGCAGCTATATCTTTACCTTCAATGAATCCAATATCTAATGTATCCGCTTCTTCGAAAGTTTCACCGAAGATTTTCACGAAACCTCCGAAAGGCAGAGCGTTGATAGAATATTCTGTCTCCCCTATTTTTTTACTGAATAATTTTGGAGGAAAACCGAAACCGAATTCATCCACGCGGATACCAAAGCTTTTTGCGGTGAAAAAGTGCCCAGATTCATGGACGAGGACCAGCACTAATAAAATTATTATAAATATAAGTATGCTCATATGTGCTAGCCCAAAACTTCCTTTTCTTTTTTCTCAAAGATTGCTTCCAAGTTTGCGTTGGCTTCGGTGGTAATCTTTTGCAGTTCTTCTTTGGCAGCAAACATTTCGTCTTCGGTAATTTTGGCCTCTTTCTTTTTGGCTTCTATATCTTCCAGCACTATCACTCGCTCATGACGAACGGTGATGCGGCTTTCTTCTAGTTTTTCTTTCAGGACTTTCACCAGAGTCTGCCTGGTCTCGGTGGTCAATTGTGGAAAAATAACCCTGATACCCATATCGTCGGTAGCCACAGACAGCCCTAAGTTTGCTCCGACGATGGCTTTCTCAATTCCTTTTATCTGGCCCTTGTCCCAAGGAGCAATACGCAGGGTCTTCGGGTCTTCAATACCTACAGTAGCTATGTTCTTGAGAGGCACAAAAGAACCATAAGACTCCACATTTACACCGTCCAAAACCATCGGCGAAGCTCGCCCGATGTTTAGCTGGCTGTATTCCTTACTCAAAAATTCCTCCGCCTTCTTTAGTTCCGATTTAAAATTTGAAAAGTTGTACTGCATGGGGGCTATTATAACATACTCGGCGTGATGAGCGCCACTCCTTCCATCAACATTTTCGCGGAGCTCCCCGGCATACGCAAAAACTCTCGAACTTTGAACAAATGCTCGAAAAATTTCGAGTCAAGGGTGCCCCTTGACATCACTAATTCCAGCGCGTTTAAAAATTTAATAGCTTTGGCGCGGTTGGAGTCCGTGGCAATGTTTTCATCGTCTTCTTCAGCCAGTAATTCTTTTATAAAATCCAGTCTATTTTTTAAAGGCATAGCGATAAACTTTTCCGCTTCTGTTGTTCCTTCCCCTACTCCCAGTGTAGGAGAAATTTGATAGAATCTGGAAACTAAAGTTTTCAGGAGAGCGTTTGTATCCGGCACTATCAGGAAAAAATGGGTGTTTTCTATCGGCTCTTCAAACATTTTCAGTAATACATTTTGCGCGTCCAAAGAAAAACTATTAACACAAATTAAAAATATTCTCTTACCTCCTGAAAAACTTTTGTTTGCCGACATCGCCCGCAGGTCAAATGCTTCATCAATTTTAAAATTATCTATAGAAATATTTATGAAATCCGGGTTGCCGGTGGTGCTTATGGGAATATCTTTTAGAAATTCCAAAACTTCATTCGTCATTTCATCCCGCACGCCTTCTATCAGGTAAGCGTGATGCAGATTGTTTTTGTCGATATGTTCAAAAATCATATTACTTCTTACTTAAAACAGTTTTTTTGTATACATCCAAATGTTCGAGGGCGATGCCGGTGCCTTTAACGACGCAGAAAAGAGGATCTTCGGCCATCGTGGCTTTCACCCCGGTCTTTCTGTAAACCAAATCCGTGAGATTGCGCAATTGGGAAGAACCACCGGTCATGATGATACCGTGGTCGATGATGTCGGAAGCGAGCTCGGGCGGAGTTTCTTGCAAAACGTCTTTGATTGCTTTGATGATTTGGCGTAATTCCGGGTCTATGGCTTTGACTATCTCATTGGTGCCCACTTGCGCGCTCCTGGGTAAACCCTGAATGAAGTCTCGTCCTTTTATCGTAACTCTCAATTCCTCTTCTAGGGCTACCGCTGCGCCAATTTTAATTTTAACTTCTTCGGCGGTTCTGTCACCGATGGCTAGGTTGAAAGTTTTCTTTATATAATCCGCTATGGCCGCGTCAATTTTATTTCCGGCGCATTTCACCGAAGTCGAAGCCACAATACCTCCAAGAGAAATCACCGCCACGTCGGTAGTGCCTCCGCCAATGTCAACCACCATGTAACCTTTGGATTCATAAATAGGAATACCCGCGCCGATGGCTGCCAGTATCGGTTCTTTGACCACATAGGCATTCTTGGCTCCGGCGCGAATCGCCGCCTCTACCACCGCGCGTCTTTCCGTACTAGTAACGCCGGCCGGCACCGAGACCATTACATCCGGTTTGAAGAAATTAAATTTTCCCATCGCCTTACTGATGAAATATCGAAGCATCGCCTCGGTAACCCTGTAGTCGGCGATGACTCCGTCTTTCATCGGACAGTAAGTGATTATGGAGTCGGGTGTTTTACCAATCATGTCTTTGGCCTCAAAGCCGATTGCTAAAATTTTATTGTCTTGTTCGGAAACAGCCACCACAGATGGCTCGTTTAAAACAATACCTTTACCTGGTAAAAAAACTAATGTATTTGCAGTTCCAAGGTCTATGCCCAATTTGCGTGAAAAAACTCCCATGAAAGTAATATAGCATATTTGTGCTAAAATAAAAGGATGAAAATTGTGACAGTTGTGCCACTCAAAAAAGGCGCCTGGAAGGAAGACCTGACCTATTTTACTGCGCAGGACATTGCAAACGGGAGCGTTGTGACTGTTCCCTTGCGCAATAAAAAAGTACTCGGTTTGGTCATAGATGTAGAGGATGTGAGGGGGGTAAAATCCAACATCAAAGATATGTCCTTTAATTTAAAGAAAATTACTGAAGTTAAAAAACACTCTTTTTTCCTGAAGGAATACCTGGAGTCTGCAGTTCTGACCAGCAGATATTTTGTTTCCAATAAAAACAACGGAATCGTTTCTTTGATTCCGGCTGTTTTCAGAGAGAACTACGACAAGCTGAATTCAAAGGACGGTCCTTGGGGAAACTCTCTTAAGGACCGTCCTTATCTAAAATCCGAGAAACTTATTTTTCAAGCGCCTCGGGAGGAGCGTTTCTCTTCATATAAAACTTTGATTCGCGGAGCTTTTGCTCAAAAAAAATCCGTTTTTATTGTGATGCCAACCGAACACGATATAAAAATATTTTCCGAGTCGTTATCTCACGGCATAGAACAATTTACCTTTTGCGTGCATAGCGGAATAAGCGCTAAAAAAATTCTGGCAGTTACGGAAAAAATCATGACCTCTGTCCACCCGGTGCTTATCATCGGTACGGTGCCCTTTTTATCAATACCTCGGAGAGATATCGAAACCATAATCTTGGAGCACGAAAGCTCCAATGCTTATAAAACTATCGGCAGGCCATATTTTGATTTGAGAATTTTTGCGGAAATTTACGCTTCAAAAATAAATGCGAAGTTCATAATGGCTGACCAATTACTCCGTTTTGAGACCATCGGGCGGAAAGATTTGGACAACTTAAATCCCCTGCATCCGATGTCTTTTAGGACTAACTTTAGCGGTACAACCGAAATATTTGGTAAAAAATCCGGCGATGGGTTTAAGATATTTACCGACGAGAGCATCACAGAGATGCAAAATGTGATTGCCAAAAAAGAAAATATTTTTATATTCACGTTGCGCAAGGGCTTGGCCACCATGACCGTCTGCCGAGACTGCGGCGACACAATCTCGTGCCCAAAATGCGGGGCGCCTTTGGTGCTACACCTCTCCCACCAAGGCAAAAGAAGAATGTTTGTTTGCAATAAGTGTGTGGAAGACAGAGATGGAGACACAGCGTGCGCTTCTTGCGGAAGCTGGAACTTGATGCCACTCGGCATAGGCATAGACACAGTGGGTGAAGAAATTGAAAAATTATTTCCAAAAACAAAAATTTTCAAATTGGACAAAGAAAACGCCAAAAGCAGAAAGGGCGCGGAAGAAATCATGAAAAAATTTGAAGCTAACCCCGGGTCAATACTTATCGGCACGGAAATGGCCTTATTTTATTTTAAAGAAAAAGTTAAATTGTCTGTGGTGGCTTCTTTTGACTCTCTGTGGAGTGTACCGAATTTTAAAATGGGCGAAAGAATTATTCAAATCACTCTTTCCATAATCAATGCCACTAGCAAAAAACTCATCATTCAAACCAAAAACAAAGATGATGCGGCACTCACGGCAATTCAAGCGGAAAATCTTTTGTCTTTTGTGCGAGAAGAGTTGGAGGATAGACGCAAATTGGATTATCCACCTTTTGTGCGCTTCATAAAAATAACTCATTTGGGAGACAGAGAGCAAACCACAAGAGCCAGAAAAATACTGGAAGAAATTTTCAGTGAGTATCATCCGGAAATTTTTAGCGGCTTCGTGGCGCGATTTAAAGACAAATATGTCACCAACGCGCTCATAAAAATGGACCTAAAAAAATGGTCTCTGCCGGAGATTTCCTTAGGCTCACATATAGACGAAGATTTGCTAGCCAAACTCCTGACACTACCGCCACAATTTGAAATATTCGTCGACCCCGAAGACTTGTTGTAATTTTTCTCTAATAGTTTATAATTTGATTTTGGAAGGGAGTCTCATGAAAAAAGTTCCCGCGCTGTTCGTCGAGCAGGTCTGCAAATTGGAATCAGTAAGTGTTCCAGAAGGACAGCCTGTTCTTGTGCCAAAACCTCTCCCAGAAAAAAGGGACCAGTATGAGGGGATTAACCCCCTCCAATACACCCAAAAAACTGGTCCAGCTTGGTAATCGCCCGTCCGAGTAGTAAGAGATTCGTCCCTGCTCTCGGACGTTTCTCGTTTAAGCGACGATTACAGTAAACTCCCCTCTTTGTTTATCTTTATTTTTTAGAAAATATTCCAAAACTTCCTTTGGGGCTCCTAATTTAAATTCTTCGTAAATTTTTGTAAGCTCCCGCGCCACGCAGACTTTTTTATCCGGGCAAAACTTCACCAGTGATTCCAATGTCTTTAAAATGCGGTGAGGTGATTCATAAAAGACCATCGTGCGTTCGGATAGGGCAATTTCTTTAAATAATGTCTCTCTTCCTTTTTTATGCGGCAAAAAACCAAGAAAAGTAAATTCGTGAGTTGGCAAACCGGACGTAGATAAAGCCGTGATAACAGCCGAAACCCCTGGTATTGGAATGACTTGCACTTCAGCTAAACCTTGCCTAGATGAGTTTTTAATTTGCGAGACAAGTAAGGCTCCAGGGTCGGAAATCCCCGGCGTTCCGGCATCCGAAACCAAAGCCAAATCTTTTCCTGATTCCAGAAGTTCGAAAATTTTATCCGTCTTGGCGAGTTTACTCTGCGCATGATAGCTCATGGTTGGTTTGCTAACATTATATTTTGAGAGAAGTTTTTTGGTAACCCGAGTATCTTCGCAAAGTATCAAATCCACATTTTTCAATGTTTCAATAGCCCGTAGAGTGATGTCTCCCAGGTTTCCTATCGGTGTCGCAATGACATAAAATTTAGACATAGATTTTAATTATATATATCATGATCCCCAATAGCCAATAAAGTTATCTCTTTTTTGGATTCATACCTAAAAACAATCCGAATTTTATAATTTACCGAAAAACTCCATCTATCTTTCATTTTTCCGTGAAGTTTATGAATTTTTAGTTCAGTATAATTAGTAGAGTTTTTTAGAATATTAATTTTATATAAAACTTCATCAACTAAACTTTTTTCCAGTTTATTTACCTCTCTAATAAACGATGGCTTAAAAGATACTTGCATGAGAGTTTATTATTTAATTTTTTTCATTAAATTCCTTAAATCTCCACGAAGAGTAGGTTCTTGTTCAGCTCTAAGAACAACAGCAACTGCCTCATCTTCAGTAAGACGTTCTAATGCTTTTCGCATTACAGCCGCTCTATTGTCGGCGACACCGGACTTCACAAGATAGTCTAGCGATAATTCTAATTTTGAATTTAAAGGCACAGATATTGTAGACATATGATTATATAATATTAACTTATAATACTATTATATAGTATACCTGCCTAGCAAAATAGTCAAGGGTAATGTTAATGTCCAACTATTTAGACATAATGTTAGTTTCCACCCGGTGATTATACTAATTACTCAGAATTTACTGCATCATCCATCCAGTCGGCCCAGTTGCCACGGTTAAAGTTCTGAAAATTGGCCAGTAGAAGAAGTCCCATAGCCATCATTCCAAGAGAAATATATTGAACCATCCGGTGCCCATGTAGTGTAGAAAGTATCACCTTGAATAAGTTTTCCGGTGGCAGGCCATGAGTTTGACCCGTCATATTGGTCGTTATAAAATGCTGGAGCTAATAATGGATATATACCGGTGCTGAGAGAAATATTTCCGTTCGGCCACGATCCAATCGAATAAAAAGTCCAAGGACTACTCTCGTTCGCGTATTCCGTAGCAACTTCGTCGGCAGACAATTCCACATTGGCCACACGCACCTCGTCCAGTCCGCCAGAGAAAGGCTGAGAGGATGCGTTACTTCCAATTGTCAAAGCTCCGGCATCTATCTTTAGCGGTTTATTGGGAGTCCCAGTTGTTTGTGCTGTCTGTACTCCATTTGTATAAGTAGTTAAATTACCAGTGGATGCTTTATATGTGCAAGTAATTAATTGCCATTTGCTTACCACGGGCACAACCGCTGAAGTTAGTGTGGTGTTGTCGTTGTACCCTATCGTGCAAGCTCCAGCACTCGGCGCACCACCACCCGCATTGTTGAATTGGATATAATATCTTCCGAATGGAGCAGCTAAACTATTTCCTTTTTCAAAAGGGTGCGCAAACTGTTGGTTGCAGGTGTAAGACCCCCACCAATCTGCCCTTGTTGAGCAACAGGACTTGTAGCGGAAAGTGTATTGTTGTTTGTAGTGGAGTCAGACAATCCTACCGTGGATGAGCCTACCAAATGAATAGATTGCTGCCCATGAAGCAGGCCAGACTATGCCATGTGTGCCTCCTTGAAATGTGGTAATGGAAGGGTTTCCTACACAACTAATTAAGCTAATAATACCCCCCCCGCAGTGGGTTGGCAAATTTTAGGGTGGGGATAACTTTTTTATTTTCGATATTTTCTAGTCCTCCATTTGTCGGCAATTTTTACGCGAGTTAGCGAGCGTTCCAGTTCGGCTTCAAAGTGTTCAAAATCTACATGGTCTTTATTTTCCATCAGAGTTTTTAATTCTTCCGCGCGGGCTTTAGCTTTTTCTATAGCCGTGTCGTTGAGCTCGGAAACATGTTCGGCAAAATCAGCTAATACAGCTACCTCTGTAATGTTACTTTCGTTTTTTTTCACTTCAATAAAACCGCCCACCACTGCCATGGGAATTTGTTCGCCATTTATATAAGCGACGATATCTCCGGAGGCCAACCCTGAAATGAGCGGGATGTGTTCCGGCAAAACTGTAATCTCGCCCAGAGTAGTAGGCAAAGAAACTTGGTCTACCATTTCGTCCAAGATTAATCTTTCTGGTGTTACGATTTTAAGTTTTAATTGTTTGGTCATAGATAAGTTTATAAAGTTATAAAGTTATAAAGTTATAAAGTTTTCTGAATTTTTACTTTACGGACTTTATGAACTTTCAACTTTCTACTACAGCGCTCCAATCATGTAAAAATCATTTTCCGATTTTTCATCGTGTTTACCTTCCAAAATTTCCTTGAACGAACGGATGGTTTCGGAAAGAGGAACATAAACGCCTTTTCTTCCGGTGAATTGTTCAGCCACGAAGTTTGGCTGAGAAAGAAACTTCTGAATTTTGCGGGCGCGGGCCACGAGCTCTTTGTCCGCTTCGGAAAGTTCTTCCATACCCAGGATGGCGATAATATCTTGCAAATCTTTGTAACGCTGCAAGACACGTTGTACTTCACGAGCCACGTTGTAGTGTTCGGAACCGACAATGTTTGGGTCTAAAATCGTACTAGACGAATCGAGCGGGTCCACAGCCGGGTAAATACCGATTTCGGAAAGAGAACGATTCAAAACCACCGTAGAGTCCAGGTGGGCAAAGGTTGTAGCCGGAGCCGGGTCGGTAAGATCGTCGGCGGGCACGTATACGGCCTGCACGGAAGTAACAGAACCTTTGTCGGTAGAAGTGATGCGTTCCTGCAAGATACCCATTTCTGTGGCTAAAGTAGGCTGGTAACCCACGGCGGATGGAATACGTCCGAGCAGGGCGGAAACCTCGGAGCCGGCTTGGGTGAAGCGGAAAATGTTGTCAATGAAAAGAAGCACGTCTTTATTTTCAGCATCGCGGAAATGTTCCGCCATTGTGAGTGCCGAGAGAGCCACACGCAAGCGAGCTCCTGGCGGTTCGTTCATTTGTCCGAAGACCATGGCCACTTTTGGCAACACCCCGGAATCTTTCATTTCACCGTAAAGATCGTTTCCTTCGCGGGTACGCTCGCCGACGCCGGCAAAAACGGAATATCCTCCGTGGTTGGAAGCAATGTTGTGAATAAGCTCCTGAATGACAACAGTCTTACCTACGCCGGCACCTCCAAAGAGTCCGACTTTTCCTCCTTTTAAAACCGGACAGATAAGGTCGATAACTTTAATACCGGTTTCCAGAATTTCAACTTTAGTCGCTTGCACGACATAATCCGGAGCTTTGCGGTGAATGGGTAGTTTCTTCCCGGACTCGACAGCTTTGCCATCATCGATAGCTTCACCCAAGACGTTGAAAATTCTTCCCAAGGTATCGCTACCCACCGGGACAGATATAGGCGCGCCGGTGTTTACGACTTCCATTCCTCGAGAAAGACCATCAGTCGTATCCATGGCCACTGCGCGGACGACACCACCGCCGATGTGCTGCTCCACCTCCAGAACAATTTTTTTATTGTCCTTCATTACTTCCAGGGCTGTGTAAACTTCCGGCAAATTTCCCGATTCACTGCCGAAATCCACGTCTACGACCGGCCCGATTATTCTTTTGATTGTACCTTTTATCATGTGATTTTGTTAATTTTATAATTTATAAATAATTTTATGCGCTCACCATTCCCGCACTGATTTCCGATATCTCCCTGGTAATGTTCGCCTGGCGCGCTTTGTTGAACATTAGAGTCAAATCGTCAATCATTTCTCCGGAAGCTTCACTGGCATTTTTCATTGCGACCATTCGGGAACTTTGCTCGGAAGCGTTGGATTCAAGAATCAGTTGGTAGAACTTCGTGCGGACAATTTTTTCAACAATTATATCCATCAGACTTTCGTAATCCGGTTCAAAGACATAATCCACTGGGGCACGAGTTGTTTTCGTTTTCATTTCTTCCAGGGTTTCCATAGTTTCTATTTTTGAAATTGGCAACAACTGCTCAACATTTGCCTTTTGTAAAATTGCGGAGAAAAACGACGTGGAAGCGACAAATACTTGGTCGTATTCCGCATTTTCATAATATTGCGTCATCAACTTTATAATTGGCAACACCTCGGAGAGTTTGGGTTTTTCGGAAACTTGATTAAATGAGGCCACAATATTTTGGCCGAGTCTCCCGAGCATTGATTCTCCTTTTTTGCCTACGGAAATAAAATCAATCTGTTTGTCGGCATTTGCTTTTAAGCTGGCCAGGGCTGCTTTGATGGCTTGTGAATTGTATCCTCCGCAAAGACCTTTGTTGGAAGTGATTAAAACAATTAAAAGTTTTTCCGGCTTCCTCAAAGCAAAAAGAGGATGAGTGCTTTTTGAAACATATTCACTCAAGGCGCCGAGCACTTCCCAAGAATAACCGGAATACGGGCGAGCAGAAATGGTCGCGGAAATGGCGTGTTTCATTTTCGAAGCCGCCACCAGCTCCATGGCTTTGGTTATTTTCTTCGTGTTCTTCACGCTCACTATTCTTCTTTTGATTTCTTTGGTTCCGGCCATCGTAGTAGCTTATAGCTGTTAGCTTTTAGTAAAATTAGCTTTAAATTCCCCTATTACTTTTTTTAATTCTTCTTCACCTTTATCATCCCACATTTTTTTCTCGGCAATTTGTTTATAGAAAACTTTCGCATTACGCTCGGTGTATTCCGACAATCCCTGTTCGAACTCCTTTATTTTATCGATAGCCACATCATCCATCAGACCCTTGGTGAGGGCATACATGGTGACAACTTGATGAGCAGTCTTGACCGGGGCATATTGGAGCTGTTTCAGCACTTCCACAGACCTCTTACCTCTTTCAAGTTGTCTTTTGGTAGCATCATCTAAGTCAGAGCCGAACTGCGAAAAGGCCTCGAGCTCGCGGTATTGGGCAAGATCAAGTTTCAGAGTTCCCGCCACTTTTTTCATAGCTTTAATTTGAGCCGTGGAACCCACGCGAGAAACGGAAGAGCCGACGTTTACGGCCGGGCGGATACCTTTATAGAAAAGGTCTGTCTCCAAAAAGATTTGTCCGTCGGTGATGGAAATAACGTTGGTCGGAATGTAAGCGGAAATATCTCCGGCTTGGGTTTCAATAATTGGAAATGCGGTTATCGAGCCCCCACCATATTTTTCGTTTCGACGGCAAGCACGTTCCAACAAGCGAGAGTGCAAATAGAAAACATCTCCAGGGTAAGCTTCACGGCCCGGCGGACGGCGAAGGAGTAAGGAAATTTCCCGGTAAGCGACAGCGTGCTTGGAAAGATCATCATAAATAATGAGCACGTCTTTACCTTGGTCCATGAAATACTCCGCAATTGAAACTCCGGTATAAGGAGCGATATATGAAAGAGCGACAGCTTCGGAGGCTCCGGCTGAAACGATAACGCTGTAGGCCATAGCGCCACCTTCTTCAAGTCTGGCTTGCAATTTACGGAGCTTGGAATCTTTCTGACCGATAGAAACATAGACGCAAATCATGTTTTGTCCTTTTTGATTTAAAATAGCATCGATAGCCAACGCCGTTTTTCCGGTCTGGCGGTCACCAATGATAAGCTCGCGTTGTCCGCGACCCACCGGAATAATGGCATCGATAACCTTGATACCTGTAGCCACCGGCTCGGAAACAGAAAGACGGCTCACGACTCCGGGAGCGACTTTTTCTATCGGGTACATTTTATCCGCTTTGATGGCGCCTTTGCCATCTATGGGCTTGCCGATGGCATTGACCACGCGACCCAAAATATTATCGGAAACTGGAACTTCCAAAATTTTCCCCGTGGAAAGCACCGTGTCCCCTTCTTTGATTTTGGAAAAATCATCGAGAATAATTACGCCAATCGCGTCTTCTTCCAAGTTTAGCACCACGCCCGTTTCTCCTCCCGGAAATGTAACCATCTCGGAAGATTTGATGTCGGAAAGACCCGAGACTTTGGCGATACCGTCGAAAACCTCCAAGACTTTACCCACCTTTTCGACTTTTACCTGCGCGGTAAAGTTTTCTATTTCTCTTTTTAAATTTTCTACGATATGGTTGCTATTCATGATACGATTGTTAAATATTCTTGTAATTTTTCCAACTTATTTTTAATTGTTAAATCTATAACCTCGTCATTCACTTCTATCTTATATCCACCCAGCAATTTTTCATCCAAACTTTCTTCTAAAATTATTGTTTTACCCCCATAACGCTTGGATAATGCGTGAGTGATTTCTTTTCGGGTGTTTTCGTCTAACTTTTTATGACTGAAAACTCTCACCATCACTTTTCCCTCTGCCTCATTGATTATTTTATTTAAATTTTGAAGTATATCTTTTGACTTAGACAACAACCTCTTTTTTGCCAAAAAGTGCACCACCTTATGAAAAAATTGGCTATCTTCTTTTGACTCTTTCGAAGCCAGAAAAATGGCTTCGACGATGTTGTTGTTTGAAATTGCGCTCATATTTTATATTTACGACAAACTATTCAAGTCTTGCTTGCTCTTAATTAATTTTTCGGTGGCCAGCATAGCCAAGTTTACTATCTCACTCTTAGCCTCTTCCACCATTTTTACTTTTTCTGCCTCCAATGTCTTTTTACCGCCTTCTACCATCGCGGCAACTTCTTTTTTCGCATCTTCTAACATTATGGTTCTCTTTTGTTCCGCTTCTTTCTTGCCTTCTTGAAAAATTTTATCAGCTTCGCTTTTGGCTTTTACAATTGCCGCATCGTATTCGGCGCGGGTCTCGGACAAAAGAGCGGCATTTGTTTTGGCGTCATCTATTCCCTTCCTGATATTTTGACTGCGTTCCGCCATCAGCTTGGAAAGCGGCTTTAAGGCAAAAATATACAGAACGACGAAAACAACTCCGAAGTTTAAAGCTTGAGCAATAATAATTTTCCAATCTATGTGAAATGTAGAAATAATTGAATCCATGTGAATTTTGTTTTGTATTATTCTCCTCTTGAGGAGTACCCTTTAGGGGGAGGTGGAAATACATCCACCCCGCCCGCGAGGGGCACCCCTCAACGAGGGGAATTGTTAAATCGAAAAGGCGATAACCAGCGCGTAGATGGCGATAGCTTCGGCGAAGGCACAGGCTAGGAGCATGGGCACCAAAATCTTGCCGGCTGCTTCAGGGTTGCGTCCGATTGATTCCATGGCTTTGGAACCAATCATACCGATGGCTACGGCTGGAGCTATGGCTCCGACCGCCATGACTATTGCTTTTGCAAATGTTGTTGGCATATTTTTTTTATAATTAATTAATAATTTCGACTATTTAATAATAATTCACCCCAACCCTCTCCTTATAAAGGCGAGGGAGAACTCAACTCATGTTCTGCCCTGGCTTCGGTATGCTCCTCATGTTCGCTATCGTGGTCTGACGCGGCAATGGTAAAGTAAACAACCAACAATATTGAAAAGATAAGCGCCTGAATGACTCCAACCAGTAATTCCAGGAAGAGGAACGGAATCGGAACGAGGTAAGCCACCAGGGCTGCCATGGAGGCCAAGAGAACTTCCCCGGCAAAGACGTTTCCAAAAAGACGGAAAGAAAGCGAGGCAATCTTGGCAAATTCTCCGACAATTTCAATCAAACCGACGAAAAACGTAATCGGCGCCACGATAATAATCGTGGGCTCGTGGCGGATTTTCGTAAAAATCCCCCCGAGCACCTTCAGATTAACATATTTATTAAAAGTTTTCCAGATACCGATGGAAACGACTCCGAAAACATTCGCGCCGATGACCGCCATAGTGGCCAAGGCGAGTGTGGTATTTATGTCGGCAGTTGCTCCGCGGAGAAATGGAACAAAAGTAAGACCTTCGGCTCCCCTTTCTACGATTCCAAATCCGCCAAGCGGCATGATCCCGAGCCAGTTACTAACAAGAATAAAAAAGAAGACAGTAATCGCAATTGGGAAAATTTTCATGGATAGCCGGCGGTCGTTCGTCACCTGGTCGCACATACCTAGCGCGCCTTCTAAAATCATTTCAAAAAGATTTTGCAATTTACCGGGAACGGTTTTGAGCTTTGAACGCAACGCAAGAGCCAAAATAATTATAACGAGAACAGCTATCCAGCTGGTCAAGAGTGAGTTTGTAACCGTAAAACTTCCATACTGATGTATCGGCTCGGCAAAAAGCGTGATGTGTTCGGTCGGTTCTTGATTTGTTGTTTGTTCTGCTTGCATTTTAAATTATTTATTTTTTCTCATCAGTCTCTTGCACTTTTTTGACATAATTCTTTACTATTCTATACATACCAAAACACGTAACCAAAAATCCCAATCCCGCAAAAACCAAAAAAATAACGGGCTGTGTTCCATAGTGCCTATCCAGAGCCTTACCGGCAACCAGCGCCACGATTATGGGCACCGCAATCCAGGTAGAAACTTCGCTAAATATCTGCATAGCCGGTTTCCACCATGGACCTCCACCGCTAAAGCCTTGTTTTTCTTCATTCATCATAAAAAGAAAAGGCCTTGTGCCTTTCATCTCATTCTAATATAAAGGAAGACTGGATGCAATGTGGAAAAGTTTGAGTATTATTCCATCAAACTGGAGATAACGTGACCTAGACTAAAAAAACAAAGAAGCCAAAGAAAAGCAACGATGAAAGGACTGGCGTCAGGACTTGGGGCGTAGTTTAATAAAGCAATTATTCCAAATAAAAGGATTACAATACCAGTAACGCTTTTCATGGCAATAACTAATTATTGCACCCGACTAGAAAAAGTCAAGATTGGAATGAGAAAAGCCGCAAAAACGTCTTGCGGACAATTCTCGCGGCTGATACCTCCTAGTCTTCATTGACGAGATCGTGAACCTTACCCAGCCCGCATTGAAGGCATGCGAACCTGCCGTGATCATCTATGGGAAACATTTCGCAGTGATGAATGGGACATGTTGGATTTTCCCCGCCACGTTCCTCCACCACTTCATTTGTCGCGTCTAGTTAGTTACCTTTGAAGTAGGACAGTTAGAATTAATGCATTAGCAAAATTAATTTTAATTGTCATATGAAATATCATCATTTGCGAGACGAAGAAAGGTTTTGTATTGAAAAGATGTATTGCGGCGGTTTTGCCGTTC
>JACQGC010000006.1 GCA_016199805.1 Candidatus Nomurabacteria bacterium | reverse complement strand
TGCTTTCCTTGATAAAGTTCTCCGTTAAATTTAAATGCTCCGTAGAAAAAAGGATTGTTAAGCAACATCTGCACATTTGAAACCGAGAGAACTTTACCATTTTTAGACACCAAGCCCTTTTGGGCGAGCAAATTCCTTGTATTTTTCAGATAATAATTTCCAGTAGCGTAGACTTCGAACATTTTTCTGACGAGGCGAAATCTTTCCACATCGCGAATAATTTTCTTGTTTAACTTATCATTTACATATCCCGTCGGAGCTTGACCACTTTGTTCGCCTCGTCTTACTTTCTGTCGAAGTCCACGCTTCACATTCTCTGAAAGATTATCTACATAGTATTTGCTCTGCCCAAAAGCAATATTTAACATAAACTTACCTTGTGGCGTAGCATCGAACCAAAACGTCGGGAATTTTAGCTCTTTAATTTTGCCAAGGTCGCACAGATAGATTATCTTTCCACCATCAATACTATTTCTCGCCAATCTATCGGGGTGCCAAGCTAAAATTCCTGACGCTTTGCCTTTTTCTATGAGCGAGAGCATATTGTTGAAAATTGGTCGCCCCGGCTCTTTAGCGGTCTGTGATTCAATAAAAGTTTCAACAATCTCCAACTGCTCTCGCTCGGCAAATTCTTTTAACTCATCAATTTGTGACTCAATACTCAAAATCTGACGATCTGGCTCGTCGGTAGATTTTCTGGCATATAGAAAGAATTTGTTCATAGAAAAAGGTTTATGTTTAATATTGATAATTATTCGCTTCCAGATTGGCTCGTAAAACGAAGTTTTGAATGATGTACTCATCATAAACCCCCGCCTCGCGTCCCGCTCGCTTCTTTTGGATTTCAAAAACCCTTGGCGAATTCTGGCGGAAACCCCTGTCGCGTCGCTTTGCGACGCTCCGCATTTTGGCGAAAAAACGAATTCTACTTTGTGGCTGTGTCTCTTGAACAAAATCCGAACTTTTTTCCAACAAAATCCCGATATGGAATGAATCGTCCCGCCACTGCCTCGCTCCGCTCGACAACACCAAAGAAACATGTCTCTTGCTTTCTTGATTTGGCGGGGGTGAAATTTTCCTTGAAAAAGGA
>JACQGC010000014.1 GCA_016199805.1 Candidatus Nomurabacteria bacterium | reverse complement strand
GTAAGGAGTACCCGCTACTGCGGGGGAGGTGGAAGTATTTCGGAGGGGGTCTATCCACCCCGTCTCGGATTACCGAGCCACCCCTCAAGAGGGGAATCATTCAAATCCATTTATGAAGCATTTTTCACAATTCTTGCATCCTAAAATTATTTTGGTATACTAGACATATATGAAGAAATCAATGTTGCAAATTAGCTTGCCTATCACAATATTTAAAGAAGAAAAGAGCTATGTGGCATATAGTCCGGCTCTTGATCTTTCTACTTCTGCTTCCACTTATGTAAAAGCCCAAAGCCGTTTTTTGGAAGCTTCTCAATTATTTTTTGAAGAACTTGCAGAGATGGGGACACTTGATGTAGTTCTGACTGGTTTGGGCTGGCAGAAACTAAAAACAAATTGGCATCCACCAGTGGTTGTTTCAAATTATGTCCAGCCGATAAATCTTCGTTATGCCTAAGAAGCAAAGCGTAACCAATAAACAGTTTCAGAAATTTTTAATATATGTTGGTTGTTCTCTCAAACGTTCGCACGGAGACCATTTTGTCTACGTGCGTTCTGGTTTGATTCGTCCGATCATTATACCAACCGATGATCCGTTACCACAGTTTATTGTAAGGAACAATCTTAGGTTGCTTGGCCTGACATGGGAAGAATTTTTCTCGATCTTAGAAAAATTGTAACTAGACCTCACAAGGTTTTAAATCTTGGTTTATCCGAAGACGGCAAGCTCGGACCAAAGACTATTGCTGTCATCAAGACATGGCAAAAATCCCATGGCTTGGTATCCGATGGTTTAGTTGGCGCGAAAACCAAAGCGGCTATGCAATCAGAAGCAGAGAAGGATTAAAAAATTAAATACAAACACAAAAAACCACCCTTCATCGGGTGGTTTTTTGTGTTTAGGAGAGTTGAGTCCTCCCCACCTTGGTGAAGGTGAGCTTGGGATAGGGACCCAAGCGCAAGACCTTTTGAGATACCTTTACGAGCTTAGCGAAGCAAAGTATCCAAAAGGTGTACTGTTCTCGTAAGGAGTACCCGCTACTGCGGGGGAGGTGGAAGTATTTCGGAGGGGGTCTATCCACCCCGTCTCGGATTACCGAGCCACCCCTCAAGAGGGGAATCATTCAAATCCATTTATGAAGCATTTTTCACAATTCTTGC
>JACQGC010000002.1 GCA_016199805.1 Candidatus Nomurabacteria bacterium | reverse complement strand
CTATCAAACGATTTATCGTTACAACAACACCAGAATCCATACCGCTCTTAAAATGTCACCAGCTCAATTTGCGTTAAAAAGTTTTTCGGCTTAAAATACCTGATACAAGGTTGGTGTACTAAGAAAGGGGGGAAGTACACATTAGCCTAGATAACACAGATAGTCCGGTAGGTATTGTGATAGAAAACGAAGAAATTTATCAAACTCAAAAATTAATATTTGAATATAATTGGAAAAACCTCTAGAAATTAAAACCATATATATGTTATACTCGCATATATGTTCAAAAACTTTTTACTTAAAAAAATGCTGCGCACGCAGGGTGTGCCGGAGGCCCAGATAGATATGTTTATCACTATGATGGAGAAAGACCCTGAGCTTTTTAAGACTATTGCCACCGAAATACAGGAAAAGATAAACGGGGGAATGAGTCAAATGGATGCTGGAATGACAGTGATGAAGAAATACGAAGACGAGCTCAAGAAATTGGTCTAAAATATGATTTTTTGAGTTGACAAAATATTTTCAGTATAATATACTTAGTTTACCTAACTATTAAATAATTTAATTTTTTACAAGCATATGCAAGCAACAACATTCATGATGAAAATAAGAGTTTTCTTCACAAAGAAAAAAATAATATGGACCATAATAATTTTATTCGTATTATTTTTGGGCTGGCTGATTTTTGGCCACAAATCCGCTTCTACCACCATTCAGACCGGTGTGGTAAAAACACAAGATATCCAAAAGACAGTTCTCACCACCGGACAAGTAGTCAGCTCCACTGATTTGGACTTGAGTCTGCAATCGAGCGGCATAGCCAAACAAGTCTTGGTGAAAGAGGGAGACAAAGTATCTGCGGGGCAAACCCTTTTGGTTTTAGACCAGGGAACTGCAGGAGCAAACGTGGAGTCCGCCCAAGGCTCTTATGCTCAAGCAGAGGCCAATTACAACAAAATATTATCCGCAGCCACTGCGCAAGACGTGGCGGTGACTCAAGCAAGTGTTGATTCCGCATTCACTGCTTTAGAAAATGCCAAGCAAAATTTAATCCGCGATATCACCACAGCATACAACAGTGTAAATACCGCGGTGTTGTCAAACACCAATGGGTTGTTTACAAACCCGCAGTCATCTTCTCCCCAGTTTAGTATTATCGGAACTGTGCAGACAAACGGACAGTTGGGCAACGACATAAACGCAGAGAGAATAAATGTAAATTCCGTATTGGTAAAATGGCAGAACGATGTTGCTTCAGTGAGCGAGAGTAATTTAAACCAAACATTTACTAATTCAACAACTTATATTTCTACTGTCAGAATCTATTTGAATGATTTATTGAATTTACTGACTACTTACACTCAAGCTTACGGTAATGGAAGTCAGACAGTATTGGCTGCCGACCAAAATGCCGTTATCGCAACCAAAACCTCGGTAGATACCGCTTATGCGACCATCACCAACGACAATCAGACAATAAAAAGCGCGCAAGCTGCTCTGGACCAAGCGAAGGCATCTTTAACGCTCAAGCAAGCCCCTCCTCGTCCCGAAGACATTGACATTGCCAAGGCGCAAATGTTGTCGGCTCTTGGCGCTTTGCATTCCGCGCAGGCAGTTTTGAATAACACAGTCCTTCGTGCTCCGATAAGCGGAACCATTACCCAAGTCGATATAAAGATAGGTGAACAAGCTGTGTCCTCCAAGGAAGTCATGAAGCTTTTGAATGTCGTAGATTTGCACACCGAAGCGTTGGTCAGCGAGTCCGACATCGCCTCGGTGGCTGTCGGTCAGTCCATCGACAATACGTTTGACGCCCTCGGTCCGGATAAACATTTCACCACCACAGTGCTCACCGTGAACCCGGCTTCGACTATTGTTTCCGGTGTGGTCAATTATAAAGTAACCGGAAGCATAAACGATATTACCGAGATAAAACCGGGCATGACCGCGAACATGACCATCATGGTGGCGGAGAAAAAAGGCGTCTTGGCTGTGCCTTCTAGCGCGGTGGTAAATAAAAATGGCGGACGTTTTGTGAAAGTTATTGATGACTCAAAAAAGAAAACTTATCATGAAGTTGAAGTGCAGACGGGACTCGAAGCAGATGGGGGACTTACGGAAATAACTTCAGGATTGTCTGCCGGACAAGAGATAGTGACTTACTTAAAATAGTAGAAAGTAGAAAGTTTTTAAAGTTCGTAAAGAAAAAATTCAGAATACTTTATAACTTTATAACTTTGAACATTATAACTTATTCTTATGCCTATAATCAAAATAGAGAATTTAACAAAAGATTACACAAACGAAGGAGTCTTGACTTCGGTGCTTCACGGTATCAATTTCAGTATGGAGCAGGGAGAGTTTGTGGCCATCATGGGGCCTTCAGGCTCTGGCAAATCCACCCTCATGCATATCTTGAGTTTTTTGGACAGCCCAACCTCCGGACTCTACGAGTTTGAAGGAAAAAATACGGTTGACTTTGATAAAGATTATTTGGCCAAACTTCGAAACGAACGCATTGGCTTCGTTTTCCAGTCCTTCAACCTCCTCGCGCGCACGACAGTGCTCGACAACGTGAAGCTCCCGCTCATTTATAGCAATAAAAAAAATCATGATGACTTAGCCAAAAAAGCGCTGGCGGATGTGGGTTTGTCCCACCGTTTGGATTTCTTCACCAACCAAATCTCCGGCGGAGAAAAGCAAAGAGTGGCAATAGCTCGCGCGCTCGTATGTGATCCAGCCGTAATTTTTGCCGACGAACCGACGGGTAACTTGGACTCCAAATCCGGCAATGCCGTGCTGGAAATTTTGCAAAAACTAAACGACAAAGGTCACACCATTATCCTAGTGACTCACGAGATGGACACCGCCAATCACGCGAAAAGAATAATTCACATCAAAGATGGTGTGATTATAGACGACGAGTTGGTAAAAAACCGCACTATTGCAACACCGGACAGGGAGCTGAAGAAGTAATTTTCTTTTTTCAATATGAATTTCATATCTACCATCAAAATGACCATACGCAGTTTGCTTTCCAGGAAGGGACGGTCTTTTTTGACTATGCTGGGCATTGTCATCGGGGTGGCTGGGGTTATTATAATTATTTCTCTCGGCGCCGGGGCGCAGTCTTTGGTCTTGGGGCAGGTCAACAAGCTTGGGAGCAATTTACTTTCTGTGCAACCCGGGAAAAGCGATGCAAACGGGCCACCGGCTCAAGCTTTCGGAGTTGTCATCACCAGTCTGGTAGATGCCGATGCCGATGCTCTACGCTCTCGCGCTCAAGTGCCGCATGCGATTGCAGTAAATGCCGTTGTGCGTGGCAGTGGCACAGTGTCTTGGGAAAATAAAAGTGTAGACACAAATTTTGTCGGCACGGATTCCGGTTACAGGGATGGAGTAAATTTTACAATGCAAGAAGGGGAATTTATGGACCAGACGCAGTCCGATACTTCGGCCAATGTGGTGGTCTTGGGCTCTACCGTTGCAGGCGAACTCTTTGACGGCACCGGAGTAGACCCCGTGGGCCAAGTGATAAAAGTACGCAACGCTTCGCAGACCACGGCCGGCGGTGTGCCGCTTCGGGTGACAGGGGTGATAACTCCCCGCGGCAGCGCGTTTTTTCAGGACCAGGACGACCAAATATTTTTACCGCTCGCCATCGGACAAGAACAGCTTTTGGGTATACATTATTTACAGGCCATAGGTATAAAAGTAGATTCCGCTGAAAATATTGACCAAACTATTGCGGACATAACTACGGTTTTAAAACAACGTCATCATATTTTAACCGACGACAACATAGACTTCACTGTGCGCAACCAAGCGGCCGCCGTAGATATTTTGACGACCATCACTTCTGCTCTGAGTTTGTTTTTGACATCCATGGCGGCGATTTCACTTATCGTCGGAGGTATCGGAATTTTAAATATTATGATGGCCACAGTGGCGGAGAGAACGCGAGAAATAGGCTTACGCAAAGCTGTTGGCGCCACCAACAGCATGATAATGAAACAATTTTTGTTGGAAGCTGGAACACTGACTTCACTCGGCGGTATAATAGGAATTATTGTCGGAATTGTAATGTCTTATCTGATGGCTCTCTTCATGAAATATCTCGGTTTCGATTGGGACTTTGTGATTTCAATTATGTCGGTGGTGCTAGCGGTAGGCGTGTCCATTTTAACAGGAGTCATTTTTGGAATTTATCCGTCGTTCAAAGCGGCAAAATTGGATCCGATAGAAGCACTGCGTTACGAATAATCAAATGATAAAAGCATTCAAACAAGCGAACAAGGCACTTTTGGCAAATCCGGGGCGGACGCTTTTGACTATGCTCGGTATTGTCATCGGCATCGGTACGGTCATCTTGGTGCTTTCTGCGGGAGCGGGTTTTCGCTCGCTCATCAACGCGCAAGTGGATACTCTGGGAAGTAACACTTTATTTATCCAAACCCGTGTTCCACCTACTACCAAAAATCGCGCGGCAACTTCAGGCGGCGCCGGCGACGCTTTTTCGGGCGTGGTGATTTCCAGTTTTAAACAAAGAGATTTGGATGAAATAAAAAAACTAGGAAATGTCGTTGACGATTATGGTATTGTTACTGGCCTCGCTCCGGCTAGCTACAGAAACAATAAAAAAACTCTTATCTATTATGGAGCATCCGCGGAGAGATTTAATATTGACCGTAACACTTTATCCGAAGGAAGATTTTACACTTCATCTGAAGATGCTGGCGGTGCGCAGGTAGTGCTGATCGGAGCAAATGTGGCCAAAAATTTATTTGCCCAAGATGACCCAGTGGGAAAATTGCTTCGCCTTGGCACTTTAAACTTTCAAGTTATCGGTGTTTACAATCCGCAGGGAGCCTTGGGGGACGACGACATAGTATACATGCCACTAAACACTGCGCAGAAAAAAATGCTCGGTATTGATTACATGTCTGTAGGTATTGTGCAACTTCAAAATATAAATTTAGCCGATAGTACCTCGGAAGACATCAAGACATTGATGAGACACAACCACAATATTACGAATCCAGACAAAGATGATTTTATAGTTCAGTCCCAAGCTCAAGCCCTGGACACATTCAATACCATTTTCAATGGCATAACATATTTGCTTATCGCCATTGCTGCCATCTCGCTTATTGTCGGTGGTGTCGGCATCATGAATATCATGTACGTCGTGGTGACGGAGCGCACTTCCGAAATTGGATTAAAAAAAGCCTTGGGAGCGCGCGAGTCCGACATCTTAAATGAGTTTCTAGTTGAAGCTGTGCTGGTCACTGTGCTTGGCGGAATAATAGGTATAGCCGGAGGAGCGTTTTTGGGCTGGGTGGTTTCGATTATCGCTACTTCGGCTCACTTGGCTTGGACATTTTCTGTGCCGTTTTATGCCATCGCCATCGGTTTCGGTGTTTCGGCGGTGATAGGAATTTCGTTCGGAGTTTTTCCGGCCCGTTCCGCCGCCCGCATGGACCCGATAGAAGCTTTGAGATACGAATAATTTCTGTTATATTTTCTCTATGTCACTTTCCATCGGAATCGTCGGTTTGCCAAACGTGGGGAAGTCCACGCTTTTTAACGCGCTCACTAAAAAGGGCGTACCGGCGGAAAATTACCCTTTTTGCACCATAGACCCGTCTGTGGGCATCGTGCCTGTGCCGGATGTTCGTCTGACTAAGCTCTCGGAAATTTCCAAATCAAAAAAAACAATTCCGGCTGTGGTAGAGTTTGTGGATATTGCCGGGTTGGTTAAAGGCGCATCCGAAGGCGCAGGCCTCGGCAATAAATTTCTTTCGCATGTCCGTGAGGTGGACGCTATTATCGAAGTGGTACGGGTTTTTGAAGATGCCAATACCATTCACGTGCACGATAAAGTAGACCCGCTTTTTGATATAGAAGTTATAAATTTTGAGCTGGAGCAAGCCGGGATAAAAAAACCGACATTGTATGTTTTAAATAAATCAGAGGCGGCGGAAAATGCAAAACAAGATTTTGTTTCCAAATTGCCTGGGCCATATATAGAAGTCGACCCGGTTTTCGGGACGGGTTTGGATAACTTAATTAATGCCGGGTATGATTTGCTGAATTTGATTACATTTTTTACCACCGGTGAAGATGAATCTCGCGCTTGGACGACACTCCGCGGAGCGACAGCACCTTTTGCCGGACGTTCCATTCACACCGATTTTCAACAGAAATTTATTCGAGCAGAAGTGGTATCATATGAACAGCTTGTAGAAACAGGAAGCTTCGCCAAGGCACGGGAAAAAGGCTGGGTGCGCACCGAAGGCAAAGAATACATAGTAAAAGACGGCGATGTGATAGAATTTTTGATATGATAAAACTATTTTACACAAAAGACTCCAAAGACTTCAGCGATTACGAACTTCTGGACACAGGCGAAGGGGAAAAATTGGAACGGTTTGGCCGGCACGTTTTCGTGCGGCCACACGAAGATGCTGTTTGGCCAAAAACTTTATCCAAAAAAGAATGGGAGCAGATAGACGGAAAATTTTGGAGTTCAAAACAAGGCGCAAAAAAAGGATGGATTTTTGCCAAAGATGGTCCTTGGGGAAACTCTCTTAAGGACCGTCCTTTAAAATGGCCCATGGAATATAAAGGCATAAAATTTTTGGCTTCGCCCACACCTTTTCGCCATTTGGGTTTTTTCCCGGAGCAGGCAAGTCATTGGGATTTTATAGAAAATGTAATAAAAAATTCCAGAGGTCGGACCTCGGGCTCCCTTGATGTCCGACCTCTAAAATTCTTGAACCTTTTCGGTTACACCGGCGTGGCCAGTCTTTTTGCTTTGCGCGCCGGGGCGGAGGTGACGCACCTGGATGCTTCCAAGCAAACCCTGGCCTGGGCAAAAGAAAATCAAGAATTATCGGGTCTGGGTAATTTGCCTATGCGCATTATAGAAGACGACGCCATAAAATTTTTGGAAAGAGAAGCAAAACGTGGAAATAAATATGATGCCATTATCATGGACCCACCAAAATTTGGTCGCGGGCCCAAAGGGGAGGTTTGGAAGATAGAAGAAATGTTGCCAAAACTTTTACTGGCAGTGAAAAACGTTTTGAGCGATAAACCGCTCTTCGTGATTTTGACTTCTTATGCTATAGGTTCTTCGTCATTATCTCTCGGCTATGCATTGGCTGAAACTATGCGGAATTTTAAGGGTAATACAGAGGCAGGTGAGCTTTGCGTGTTGGAAAAATCAAACAAACGCATCATTCCTCTTGCCAACACCGCCGTCTGGAGCATATAATTTACATATATGGAATATATAATATATCTTTTTCTTGTTCCCGTCGTTGTTTTAGTTATTGTAGTAGTAGGTGTTGTCGCTCTCTTTACTAATCGTAACAGCAATATAAGTAGCATGGAAACAAATCAAGCGAAACCAAAAATAAGTGCAAAAGATTTTTGTTTAAATTTGGGAGCCTTTATCGCATTGTACACATTGGTAGCTAGCCTTCTTGATTTACTTTTCACTATCATCGACAAAGCTTATCCCCAGATTATCAGTGGTTATAATTATTACAGCGGTTCCTCTCCCATTAGTTGGCCGGTTTCTATTTTGATTGTATTTTTCCCGATTTTTATTTTATTGATGTACTTTTTGGAAAGGGAATATAAAACAGACCCGGATAAACAAAATAATGTTGTTCATCGAGGACTAACCTATATAACTCTTTTTGTTTCGGGTTTGGTTATCGTCGGTGATTTAGTGACAGTAGTTTATTATTTTATTGACGGCCAGGAGCTGACTACCGGATTTCTTTTGAAAGTTCTGGTCCTGCTTGTCGTTGCTTCCAGTATGTTTGTTTATTACATTTCCTATCTTAGAAATAAACTGACAGCCAAATCCAGAATATTTTGGAGAGCTCTGGCTGGGGTTATCGTAATTGGTTCAATCATTTGGGCTTTTGCAGTTCTTGGTTCGCCACGCACCCAGCAGCTTATCAAGTATGACCAACAGAGAGTCTCGGATTTGCAGAACATAAATTATCAGGTACAAAACTATTACCAAACAAAAGGAAGTCTGCCTGGCTTGATTTCCGATTTGTCCAGTTCAAATAATTACTACGTCGTACCAGTAGATCCGCAGACCAAGGCTTCTTACGAATACAACTTGATAGGTCAGAGCGCCAAAGCATATTCACTTTGCGCGACATTCAACAAGGATTCGAAGGCGCAAAATGGAGGAACAATTTATACGTTATATGACAGTAATTCCACTTGGGCACACCCAGCCGGGCATTATTGCTTTACGGAAACGATACCTGTGTCCCAATATAAAAATATACCTGCCATGCCAGAGCTTACCCCAACAACTAACCCTAATTACAAATATTAGTAAATGCAAAAAGAATCAAAAAACCGCTTTGCATAAAAGCGGTTTTTTGGGTATTATGGAGTAAATGAAAGAATACGACCACAAAAAAATAGAAAAAAAATGGCAGACTCTCTGGGAGAAAAATGGGATTTACCATGCCAAAGATTTTTCCAAGAAAGCAAAATATTATAGTTTGGTGGAATTCCCATACCCCTCGGGTGCGGGATTGCATATCGGGCACCCTCGTTCGTACACGGGTATGGATATTATTTCCCGCAAACGCCGAATGCAGGGATACAATGTGCTGTATCCTATAGGTTGGGATGCTTTTGGTTTGCCGACGGAAAATTATGCCATCAAAACCGGTAAAGATCCGCGAATTGTCACCAAGAAAAATACCGACACGTTTCGCCGACAATTAAAATCAATCGGTTTTTCTTTTGATTGGTCCCGGGAAGTAAATACAACCGATCCGAAATATTACAAATGGACGCAATGGATATTTTTACAATTTCTTAAAAAAGGTTTGGCTTATAAAGCCAAGGTGAATATAAATTGGTGCCCGAAAGATAAGACGGGCCTGGCCAACGAAGAAGTCATCGCCGGATGTTGTGAACGCTGTGGAACGCCGGTAGAGAAAAGAGAAAAAGAACAGTGGATGCTGGCGATTACCAAATATGCGGAACGCTTAGATAAAGATTTGGATGATGTGGATTATTTGCCGCAAATAAAACAGTCCCAGAGGAATTGGATAGGCAAGAGCGAAGGAGTTGAATTTGAATTTAAAACAAATATAAGTCGAAATATAAAAGTATTCACCACTCGCATTGATACTTTGTTTGGTGTTACTTATGTAGTGCTTTCACCCGAGCATTCAAATATCGGAGAATTTCTGGTGCAAGCAAGGAATATGGCCGAAGTTTCCAAATATGTTCGGGAAGCAAAAGAAAAAATAAGTAAAAAAGATTTAACTATAGATAAAGAAAAAACAGGGATAGAACTGAAAGGAACAAAAGCGATTAATCCGGCAAACGGAGAAGAAGTTCCTGTTTGGGTGGGTGATTATGTTTTAGCAGATTATGGCACCGGGGCGATAATGGCTGTGCCGGCGCATGACGAGCGGGATTTTGAGTTTGCCAAGAAATATGGGATAGAAATTAAACAAGTCGTAATGCCTGACATAACCGATTCCAAAAATCCTCATCGAGAAGGCAAAGAAAGCACTATAAGAAATACGGTGCACATTATATTGAGAAACCCAAAGAAAAAAGAAATTCTCATTCAATTTTTAAAAGGTGAAAAATGGAAGGGTATAAATCCGCAAAGTTTTCTTATCGGGGGTGTCGAAAAAGGGGAATCAAACATGGAAGCAGCTTCTCGCGAGATTAAAGAAGAAACAGGCTATTTTAACTTAAAATTTATTGAGGAAATTCCATTTAAAGTTCAATCAAAATTTTTTGCTGCCCACAAAGACGTAAATAGAACTATCACTGTAAACACTTTAATTTTTAATTTAATAAATGAAGAAAAAACAGAAATTACGGAAGACGAATATTTTACTAAGGACTCCCATGAAATGAAGTGGATACCGGAAAATAAAATTTCAGAAACTTTAACCACCGAAGACCAGCAGATGATTTGGAAGTGCTACCAGGCTGGTAAATTTTCCTATAGTGGGGCAGGAATATTGATGAATTCGGGTAAATGGAACGGCATGGATTCCGAAACCGCCAAGAAAGAAATCATAAAATTTATTGGCGGGAAAGAAAAAACAACTTTCAAACTTCGAGATTGGGTTTTTTCACGGCAGCGTTACTGGGGGGAGCCTATACCTGTGATAAATTGCCCGGATTGCGGGCTCGTGCCGGTGCCCGAGAAAGACTTGCCGGTTTTGCTTCCTAAAGTAAAAAATTATCAGCCGACAGATAGCGGAGAATCGCCGCTGGCGAATATTTCCAAATGGGTGAATGTAAAATGCCCGAAGTGTAAAGGCCAAGCAAAGAGAGAGACAGACACCATGCCAAACTGGGCCGGGAGTTCTTGGTATTATCTGCGATATACGAATCCTAAAAACGCAAAAGCCTTTGCCGACAAGAAAAATTTAAAATATTGGACACCTGTAGACTGGTACAACGGCGGAAACGAACATACGACTTTACACGTTTTGTATTCGCGTTTCTGGCATAAATTTTTATATGATTTGAAACTGGTCCCTACATCCGAGCCGTATAAAAAACGCACTTCACATGGCATGATATTGGGCGAAGGGGGAGTGAAAATGTCCAAATCACTAGGCAACGTAATCAATCCGGACGAAATAGTAAAAACCTACGGCGCGGACACTTTGCGTATATATGAGATGTTTATGGGGCCTTTTAGTCAGTCTGTGGCTTGGTCTACGGAGAGCATTATCGGTTCCCGCAGGTTTATAGAAAAAGTTTGGAGGGTTGGATTAGAAGTTTTAAAACAAAAGAATTCCTCGGCATTACTCCATCCTTCGGATGGAACCTTCCGCCTTCAGAATTCTTCTGTTGTAAAACTTCTGCACAAGACTATCAAAAAAGTTTCTGAAGATATTGAAGAAATGCGTTTCAATACGGCGATTTCCAGTCTGATGATATTGGCGACTGAAATGGAAAAAAGCGAAGTCAGCATAAAAGATTACAAAAAATTCTTACAAATTCTAGCTCCATTCGCTCCGCATGTCGCGGAAGAATTGTGGACAGCTCTCGGAGAAAAAAAATCTATTCATCTCTCTGCCTGGCCAAAATACGATGAGAGCTTGATAAAAGACGAAGAAATAAAAATTGCCGTACAGGTAAACGGCAAGGTTCGGGCGGAAATTATGATTGGCGCGGATGAGAGTGAAGAGGAAATAAAAAATAAAGCTATTTCAAGCGAAGGTGTCTTGAAATATATTGAAGGCAAAGAAATTAAAAAAGTGATTTACGTGAAGGGCAGACTTATAAATATTGTAATTTAATTAATTTTGTACGGGATGGATAGAATTTTAAAAATTTTCACCAGGGAATCGGGGAGCATCAACCAAGCGGCGCTTCTTTTGGGGGTTCTCACTCTGTGTTCCCAAATTTTGGCTCTTTTCCGTGACCGTTCTATCGCTTTTTTTATCGGACCTTCGCCGCAACTAGATGCTTACTACGCGGCTTTTCGTGTGCCGGACCTTATCTTCATTTGCATCGCCTCACTGGCTTCCATCACCGTGCTCATACCTTATATCGTAGCGCTGATGGATGGAGATAAAGTCACCGATGCCGCGCGGAAATATTTGAACGATGTTTTCACGGTCTTTTTTATTTTGATGGTGGCCGTGGCCTTTGTCGCGTTCCTGCTTATGCCATACTTGGCGCACTTTATCGCTCCGGGATTTACTCCGGTTTACCAGGCCAAAGTAATTCTACTTTCCAGAATAATGTTGCTTTCGCCGATATTTATGGGGCTGTCGAACTTGTTTGGCACTGTCACCCAGCTATTCCGCAAATTTTTTATTTATTCTCTCTCGCCCATTTTCTACAACATTGGAATAATCGTCGGCGTGATTTTTCTTTATCCGATTTTCGGCATTTACGGGCTGGCCATGGGTGTGGCCTTGGGCGCGCTCTTGCATTTCGGCGTGCAGGCTTTTGCTTCATATAGTTGCGGGTTCACTCCCAAGTTTTCTTTATCCATAAATTTTAAAGATATCAAAAATGCGGCGCTGACATCACTGCCCAGAACCATGGGCATGGCTTTCAACAACATTGCGCTTATCTGCATCATCGCCCTCGCTTCGTATTTAAAAAGCGGTTCGATTTCTGTTTTTAACTTTGCTTTCAATCTGCAATCCGTGCCCCTCAACATCATCGGCATATCTTATGCGGTGGCGGCTTTTCCGACTTTGGTAAAATGTTTCGCTTGCGGAAAAAAAGATGAATTTATAAAACACCTGAAAGGGGCGGGAAGGGCGATAGTCTTTTGGTCTCTGCCGGTTATATTTCTTTTCATTGTGCTGCGCGCGCAGATAGTGCGGGTGATACTCGGTGCCGGGTCTTTTTCCTGGGAAGATACCCGCTTGACCGCCGCCTGCTTGGCTGTCTTTGCCCTTTCCATCTTGGCACAAGGAATGATTACTCTTCTTTCCCGTTCGTACTATGCGACCGGCGACACCAAGCGCCCGCTCATTGTAAATTTTGTTTGTTCTGTTTTGATTATAATTTTATCTTACGTGTTTACTTATACTTTTCAAAATTGGTTGTTCTTCCGGGATTTCATTGAATCACTTCTCAAAGTCAGTGACATTCCCGGCACGAAAGTGCTCATGCTTCCTCTCGCGTATTCTGTCGGCACGATTTTGAATTTTATTTTACACTGGATTTTTGTGAAAAGAGATTTTATGCCAAACGAATCATTCATAACCAAAACATTTTTCCAAAGTCTCGGCGCGTCATTTTTCCTCGGGCTCACTGCCTATCTGTCTTTAAATATTCTTTCTCCCATTTTCGGCACGACCACGTTTATGGGTGTCTTCCTGCAAGGTTTCATTTCCGGTATCCTAGGCATAATGGTCGCCGTCTTGGTCTTATACCTCCTAAAGAGCGAAGAATTGAAAGACCTGACAGAAACCCTAAAAACCAAATTCTGGCGAGCCAAAGTCATAGCCCCGGCACAAGAGGGATTGTAGAACCTCACCCCCGACCCCTCTCCTTGCGAAGGAGAGGGGAAGAATTCAAATACCCCTTATTTTACAACATATTAGCCAAAATTGCTTGACTTTTTAATAATTTAGTGCTATACTTTACGTGGCTAATAAGGTTATTTGAAAATTGAAACTTACGGAAAGCAGATAGGAAATAGGATTTAATTAAATCGTATCTTATCTACTTTCTATAAGAGACGTTAGAAAGTTGGCGAGCCAGAAATGGTGACGTGGAAATGCAATGCCACATGAGACGGGAAAAAGCCAAATTTTTGGCCTATGTCCGTAAAGTAGCCACAACCGGCCATAGCAACAGTTAACCGAAAGGGTTAAAGGTTGGATTTGGAAGGAGGTTGTATGTATTCTATCGCGATCTTTAATTGCGACATGCAGGGCGTGCAGGCGTTGGATTTCTCTGAGCGCATGGGGCTTGGTTCGCTCCAGGCTGTGAGTATCCACACGGAGAAATATGTGGAACTTCCGGACTGGTTTGTTCGCGCCCATGGGTTGTTCGGAGATGTCTGTGCTTGCCTCGACCCCTCTTGGCTTTTGCCGGGAGAAATCCGCGAGGAAAGCTACAACTTCGAGTTGGCAAACGACATCTCGAAAGAGCGTGCAGCCCAGCTTGTCGCTGCTTTCCTGTACAGCGAACAACTGCGCCGAATTGAGGATTTGGAGGGTGGTATGCGCGTAGCGATTTCCGAACTCGAAGCTACGCGTGACCAGTTCCAATCCTCGGCTATCGCCGATATTCGGCGGATGTTGGAGGACGTGCTGGAACCTCGCATGCATGATGACGAGAATTAATTTTACCCGTTTTTAGAAACAAAACTGGGAGGCAAAGATGGTGTAAATAAAAACACCACAAAGTCCACGCCTTAAGATGGACAATCTAATTCGCAGCGCAAGGCTCCCCATGGGAACTTGCGCTGTTTTTGTTTTTTTGATATATAGATTTAATGTGTTATAATAAGGGCCGGACATAAACTGTCCTTTTTTATATGGAAAAAGACTACTCAAATTTGCATCGTGGACTGGTGCTGAAATATTTCTGGCAGGTAATAAAGCACTACAAAGTGTCCTTTTTTACTGTTGTTGTGTCAATGATAGCCGCCTCTTTTTTGGATGTATATATACCTCTCCAGTACTTAAAACTATGGAATGTTTTAAGTACGAATAATTTTTCCATTGTTTCTGTCGCTCAATCAATAATTATTCTGGTTTTAATTTTAAACTTAGCCCGTTTCACTGTTCGTAGATTTTCAGGATTTTGTCTCTCATATTTTGAAGCTAGTGCGATGGCCGGCCTGCGGCAGCAGGCGTTTTCTTATATGATAGGGCATTCCCACTCTTTCTTTGCTAATAATTTTGGCGGGTCACTTACTCAAAAAATAAATAAATACGCTCGAGCTTTTGAAAAATTGGCGGACAGAATGGCGATGGATGGCTTGCCGCTTATTGTCCGCAGTATTGGAACAGTGATAGCTTTTTACACATTTTTACCAAAGTATGCCTATATTTTGGGTATTTTCTGTGTTGTGTTTTTAGTGACGGCTTTTATTTATATTCGCTATAAATTAAAATATGATATTATTGCTTCTGCGGCTGATTCGAAAACAGTCGGCGCCCTGGCTGACTCTATCGGCAGCCAGTCCTCTGTTCAATTGTTCACCGGGCATGAGTATGAAAGGGAACGGGTAGGTAATGTAATCCAAGACCAAAGAAAAAAGACAACATTAAACTGGTTTTTATGGGAAGGGTTGGCATCAATCCAGGCCTTTTACACCGTTTGTGTTGAATTTATTCTTTTTTGGTTAGTTCTCAGCGACTGGAGACTCGGTCTGATTACTTTGCCGGTGGTTGTTTTATTGCAAAATTATTTTGTTCGCTTGATGGATGGCTTGTGGAGCTCCGGAGCTATCGTCCGCGCTTATTATGAAAGCTTTGCGGATGCGGAAGAAATGGCAATTATTTTAAACACCCCCTATGAGATAGTTGATAAACCAATACAGGTTTTAAAGAATACCAAAGGAGAAGTGAAATTTGAAGACGTCACTTATGTTTACGAGAATAATAATTCTAAAGTTTTAGACAATTTTTCTTTGACTATTCCTGTTGGGCAAAAAGTTGCCATTGTGGGTTCTTCCGGGGCCGGCAAGACGACATTTGTGCGACTTCTCATGAGATTGTTTAATTTAACATCTGGAAAAATTACAATTGATGGAGTTGATATCAGTAAAATTTCTCAGAAAAATCTCCGAGAACAAATTTCTTTTGTGCCTCAAGACCCAGTGCTTTTTCATCGAACACTTATAGAAAATATTCGCTACGGCAGAAGAGATGCCACAGACGGAGAAGTCATAAGGGCAGCACACTTGGCGCACTGCGATGAATTCATCGCGGCTTTGCCAAACGGTTATGAGACTTATGTGGGCGAGCGGGGAGTGAAGCTCTCGGGTGGTGAGCGCCAGAGAGTAGCCATCGCGCGGGCTATATTAAAAGATGCTCCGATTTTAGTTTTAGATGAAGCCACATCTTCGCTCGATTCTCATTCCGAATATTTGATTCAAGACGCGCTCACAAAGCTGATAGAAGGCAAGACGACTATAGTCATAGCTCACAGACTTTCCACCATCAGGCAAATGGATAGAATTATCGTACTTGATAAAGGTAAAATTATTGAAGATGGAACACACGATGAACTCGTCAATACAAAAAGTGGTCTATATAAAAAGTTATGGGATTTGCAAGCGGGAGGGTTTAAAAATATAATCTAATTATGGATTTAAAACATATCAGAAATTTTTCTATCATCGCTCACATCGACCATGGCAAGAGCACTTTGGCGGATCGGATGCTGGAGATTACCCATACCATTGAAACCCGCAAAATGCGTGACCAGGTTTTGGATTCTATGGATTTGGAACGTGAGCGGGGAATAACAATAAAAATGCAGCCGGTGCGGATGGAATTTATCTCCCTCCTTTCGGAGGAGGGAGTAGGGGGTGGTGAAAAATATATTCTAAACCTCATCGACACCCCCGGCCACATAGATTTCTCCTACGAAGTTTCCCGCGCTCTAAAGGCCGTAGAGGGCTCTATACTGCTCATAGACTCGACTCAAGGCGTGCAGGCGCAAACACTGACCACACTCGCTATGGCGCGCGAGGGAGGCCTTAAAATCATCCCTGTACTGTCCAAGATTGACTCACCACTGTCTCGAGTGGAAGAAGTAAAAGAGGAGGTGGTAGAGCTTCTCAATTGCGACCCGAGCGAAATTTTATTGGTTTCCGGACGCACCGGCGAAGGGGTAGAAAATTTACTGCAAGAAGTTGTAAAACGCATTCCGGCACCTAAAGAAACATACGAAGGCGACAACAATCTTCGCGCTCTGGTTTTTGATTTCAAATATTCCAACCACCGGGGAGTAATAGTTTTCGTGCGGGTGCTCGATGGCAAGGTGGCCAAGGGCGACACCTTACTTTTTGCCGTTTCCAAAGAAAAATTTATCGCGCTGGAAGTCGGCACTTTTTCTCCCGAAGAAACTCCGAGAGACAATTTATCAGCCGGAGATACGGGCTACATCGTCACCGGTATCAAAAAACCCGGCATCGCCTCCGTAGGAGACACTATTACCATGTTCAAAAACCCACTGCCGGCTTTCCCTGGGTATATGCAGCCGATGCCGGTGGTCTGGGCTTCTGTTTTTCCCGAAGACGCGGATGATTTTGCGGAACTAAAACTTTCTCTGGGAAAATTAAAATTATCCGACTCGGCATTTTCCTACGAAGAAGAATCTTCGGGGTCTCTGGGTAAAGGTTTTCGCTGCGGGTTTCTCGGTATGCTTCATTTGGAAATTATCACCGAGCGTCTGCGTCGTGAATTTAATTTAAAACTGGTCATTACCACGCCGTCCATTACTTACGAAGTACTCTTAAAGAATGGCAAAAAAGAAAAAATATATTCCCCGTATTTTTTTCCGGACGATGGCAACGTGGAAAAAGTTTTTGAACCTTGGGTAAAATTAAAAATAATCACTCCAGTGGAATACATCGGCAATATTATGCAGCTCTTATTTGATCACGAAGGCGAGATAGGTGAGACGGATAACTTCGGAGACAATCGTTCGTCGGTATCCGTGAAAATGCCGATGCGTGAGCTGATGCGTAATTTCTTTGATGAATTAAAAAGTACCAGTTCCGGCTATGGCTCCATTTCGTATGAAATAGGTGAAATGCGGGAGGCAAATGTCACCCGCTTGGATTTACTCGTGGCGGATGAAATCGTGCCGGCTTTTTCTCGCGTCGTTTCCAAGAAAAGAGCGGAACTCGAAGCCGAAGAAGCTGTCCAAAAGCTGGCAGACCTTTTGCCTAGGCAAATGTTTAGTTTGAAAATTCAAGGCAAGGCCTTGGGACGCATCATTTCTTCCCGGTCTCTTTCCGGTATGAAAAAAGACGTGACTCAACACATGTACGGCGGAGATATAACCCGCAAAATGAAACTTCGCGAAAAACAAAAGAAGGGCAAGAAGAAAATGAAAGAAAGGGGACGGGTAAACATCCCCCAAGATGTGTTCTTAAAGATGATGCGGGCTAGCGAAAAATAGGCGTGTAAAGCAATATCATGCTGATGATGATGAGCACACAAACTACGGCCCAAGCCGTTTGAATTCTTTTTTGATGTTTTTTATTGAAAAGCATATACTTATACTAACATATCATGAGGAATTTTCAACAAAAACGAGGGTGGAGAAATATATTTCAATCTAAACCGGTTTTGGCGCTTTTTGGAATTTTGATATTGGTTTTTGCTTACAACATCCTGGGTCTTTGGAATAAAATGCAAGATACGGAAAAAAACAAGAAAATAGCCGAGGACAAAGTCGCGGAGCTGCTGCAGCAAAAGAAAAAGCTCACGACGGATATAAATAGTTTAAACACCACCGAGGGCAAGGAGAAACTTTTTCGGGAAAATTTCGGTTTGGCCAAAGACGGGGAAGACTTGATTGTGGTGGTGGACGACAAAAACTCACCAGCAGTCCCCAAGCCCGCATCTTCGGGTTTCTTTGGTTTTTTGAAGAATTTATTTAAATAATGTGTTAGAATTACAGGATGAAAATAATATTTTTTGAAGTACCAAAAACACAGCAGGATTTTTTTCAGCAAGCTCTTTCAGGTGTGGCAGAAACTGTTTTTTTTGAGGAAAAATTAAATTCGGACAATGTAAGCATGATAAAAGACGCCGATGTTGTGTCTGGTTTTACCAATTCCGTAATCGGCAAAGAAATAATTGATTTATTGCCAAATTTGAAATTCATTACCACTCGTTCCACCGGTTTTGACCATATTGATTGCGAATATGCCGCAAGCAAAGGTATAAAAGTTTCCAATGTGCCGGCTTACGGATCGGAGACAGTCGCTGAATTTGCTTTTGCTCTAATACTTACTCTATCCAGAAAAATTCGGGAAGCGAAGAATGCTTTAAAAGAAAATGGAGATTATTTTATTCCGAAGAATGTGCAAGGTTTTGATTTGACCGGAAAAACTCTGGGCGTCGTCGGCACCGGCAAAATCGGCAAAAACGTGATTCATATTGCCCGCGGTTTTGGTATGAATGTCGTGGCTTATGATTTATACCCGGATATGACTTTTGCCAAAGAAAATAATTTTTCGTACAAGACTCTGCCGGAAGTTTTAACTGGGTCTGACATTGTCACCTTGCATGCCCCATACACAAAAGAAAATCATCATTTAATAAATAAAGAAAATATCTCTTTGTTTAAAAAAGGCGCTTATATCATAAACACGGCCCGTGGAGAATTGATAGAGACCGAAGCTCTCGCCTTGGCGCTCCAGGATGGGACTATCGCCGGAGCCGGGTTGGATGTTTTGGAAGGGGAAAAGGGATTTAAAAAGGGAGATGTTATCCCGATGCTTGGTATGCCGAATGTGGTGATGACTCCGCACGTAGCTTTTGATACCCGTGAAGCGGAAATTAGAATCATGCAGACCACAGTTGATAATATTAAGGGTTTTATTTCTGGCGCCCCAATAAATCTCGTTAAATAATATGCCTCAAACATGGATTAAAAATTCTGATGATTTAGCTACGACCCCAAACCGCAAAACTGCTCTAGAGATAATGGAGGCAGGCCTAAACGCCATCAGCACTCATGAAGTAATAAAAAATAAAATAAAACTGGATAATAATATTTTAATTGTCGACAGCCAGATTTTTGATTTAAATGAATTTAAAAATATAAAAGTTATCGGTTTTGGCAAGTCGTCCGGTGTGGCAGCTCTGACCTTGGAGGAAATATTGGGAGATAAAATTACCGCCGGAGCGGTGGTCAGCTTGGAAAAAGTTGATTGCAAATATATTGAAACTTTTGCCGGCACGCATCCTAGGCCAAGCGCGGCAAATACAGAAGCCGGGAAAAAAATATATGAATTAATCAGCGGTGGAAGTTCCGAAGATTTAATTATCGTGCTCGTTTCCGGTGGTGGCTCGGCATTGCTTTGTTACCCGGAAGATGAATATGCACAGGGCGCCAAGCTGTATGATGCTTTTTTGCAATCCGGTAAAACAATCAGTGAAATCAACACCGTTCGGAAACATTTGTCTTTGTTGAAGGGTGGCGGGCTGGCCAAGCTGGCCTATCCGGCGACCGTCGTCGGGCTTATTTTTTCCGATGTGCCAGGGGATATTTTTGAAAACGTGGCCTCGGGGGCAACTTATAAAGACAACACAACCATAGCTGATGCGCAAAAGATTGTCACTGAAAATAATTTAGGAGAATACAATTTGATTGAGACGCCGAAAGAAGATAAGTATTTTGAAAAAGTTTATAACTTTGTTTTAGTTTCCAATAAAACAGCCGTGGAAGCGATGGAGAAAAAAGGGGAAGAGCTTGGACTTCAAACGAAAATAATTTCCACGGATTTATACGATGAAGTCAGTGAGGCGCTAAAGAAAATATTCTCGAGCCAAAAAGAAAACACAGTTTCTTTGGCGGCCGGAGAGCCGAGTGTCGTGGTACCGGAAGGTGCTGGCAAGGGAGGCAGGAATTTGCATATGGGGTTGGAAGCTATCAAAAACAAACTGATTAGCGACGATTCAGTTTTTATTTCGTTCGCCAGTGACGGTGTGGACAATAGCGACGTAGCCGGAGCCATAGTGGACAAAGCCACCATAGAAAAAGCAGAAAAGTTGGGTTTGAAAGCGGAAGATTACGCCAACAACTTTAATTCCTATGATTTTTTTCAAAAAACCGGAGACCAAATAATCACCGGCCCCACCGGCGCCAATGTCTCCGATTTGATGATATTGCTGACGAAAAAATAAACTTTATTCTTTTCCTATGGCTTCCGAGATATTTTTATAGCCGTCTTTTTTTAGGAGTTTTACTAGTCCTCTATTTATTTCGCTTATTGCTTGCGGGCCTTCGAAAATCATTCCGGTGATGAGCTCTACCAGGGACGCTCCGGCTTTTATTTTTTTATAGGCGTCTTCGGCTGTGAATATTCCGCCTACGCCTATGATTATTGGCTTGCACGAGAACGGTTCTTGCGCAAGCGTGTTGATTTTTTTATAAACTTGCCTTATTACTTTATCCGATAGTTCGCTATCCAGTTTTCCGGAAAATCCGCCTTTGCCGGGGTGGTTTAAGGTGTTTATTTTGGTCAGGTTGGTGCAGACGAAGCCGTCTACTTTGTGTTTCAGGCAGACTTCTAAAATCGCATCCAATTTTACATCTCCCAAGTCCGGCGATATTTTTACAAAAACCGGTTTAACCTTGGGAGTGGAAAATATTTTACCCAAAAGCAAATCCAAATTTTCCGGCTCGGCGAAAATTGGTTTCTCTTCGCAGGTGTTTGGACAGCTGATATTGATGGTGAAATAATCGCCCACGTCCTGAAAAGTTTTATAGGTGAAAAAATAATCGGCTATTCCTTTCTGCACATCCGAAGTTTCCGACGAGTTTGTCTTGGCTATGTTTATGCCGACAGGCAGAGACCAAACTTTATTCTTCAGGTTATTATGCAAGACTTCCGCGCCCAGATTTTTCAGGCCGTAATTCACCCGCAGACTTTTAGCTTCGGGTAGGCGATATAGGCGGGGTTTTGTGTTGCCGCCGTAGGGCAAGGCAGTGATTGAACCAATTTCCGTAAAACCAAAACCGACAGCCGGCATTATGTTCATCAACACGGCATTTTTATCAAAACCGGCGGAAAGGCCAATGGGGTTTTTGAAATTTATACCCAAGATGTTTTGTTCCAGAGCCGGGTTTCTGAAATTAAAAAACGCGCCGGTTGTTTTTCGGGTGATAGCGTATTTGCCTAAAAATTGTCCGGTGGAAGTGAATAGGTCGTGAATCATTTCCGGGTCAAACTGAAATAACATGGGCTTCAAAAGCCACACATAACATTTATGCATTATAAAGTTTCGCGTGGCTACCAACCAGTCAGTCATGTGTTGATACTAGCAAAAATATGGTAAAATTAAAAGCGTATGGATGAAAAATTAATTACAAAAATAGTGGCTGAAGAGGTAAAAGACTCAAGGGGAAATCCGACCATAAAAGTGACAGTTTCCTGTGGAAACGAATCGGGAAGCTTTTCTGTACCGTCCGGAGCTTCTACTGGCGCGCATGAAGCGCATGTCGTAGAAAACGATAAAGCTATTTTTAACGTAAATGGAATAATAGCCCAAGCTTTGATTGGCAAAGATATTTTAAATCAAAAAGAAATAGACAGAATAATGATACAGCTGGATGGAACAGTAAACAAAGACAATTTGGGTGGTAACTCTATGATTGGTGTCAGTATAGCGTGCGCCAAGGCCGCGGCGAAAGTTTCCGGCATAGAAACATATGAACACTTGCGAACACTAGCAGAAATAAAACCTTCCAAAAGAGTTCCTTTTTTATATATGAATTTAATAAATGGCGGAAAACACGCGGACAATGATTTGGCTTTTCAGGAATATCATGTCGTGCCGGATACCGAAGACGCCACCGAGGCGGTTGTAATGGGAAAAAAAATAGACAAAACATTAGGGGAAATAATCAAAAGAGAATTAGGTGAAGGCAATTTGAACATGGGTGACGAGGGAGGTTTTGCGCCAAAAATAAGCGACATAAAAAAACCGCTTTTTTGTCTAAGTGAAGCTATAAAGCAGAACGACTTGAAAGGTAAAGTGAGATTGGCTTTAGATGTGGCCTCTTCTTCTTTCTTTAGTAATGGAATATATAAAGTGGACGGAAAAGAAATTTCCAAAGAAGAATTGCTGGATATTTACAACTCACTGATTAAAGAGTTTAACTTGCTCTCTATAGAAGACCCTTTTGACGAAGAAGATTTTGAAAGTTTTGCCAAATTAAAAAACAACCAGAATAATTTTTTGGTGGTGGGTGATGATTTGACTGTAACCAACAAGAATCTCTTGAAAGAAGCGATAGAAAAGAAAAGTATTAATGCCATGATTATAAAACCGAACCAGATTGGCACATTGACAGAAACTTTGGAGACGATGCAACTTGCCCGTGAAAATGATGTTGAACTGATTGTCAGCCATAGAAGCGGGGAGACAGACGACAATTTCATCGCCGACTTGGCTTTTGCCTTCGGTTGTTTCGGATTGAAAGCCGGCGCTCCCACAAAACCCGAAAGAATGGTAAAATACGAGAGGTTAATTAAGATTAGTAATTATTAATATAAGAAATTAGAATTATTTTGATGGAAGAAACAAAACAAGATTTTATAAAATGGTACAGCGAAGTGGGGATTGAAGATGTTCCGTCGGTCGGAGGCAAAAATGCCGCCTTGGGAGAAATGTATAAAAACCTTGTGCCACAAGGCGTAAATATACCGAATGGTTTTGCTTTGACGGCCGACGCCTATCGCCACTTTTTTAAAAACACCGGCTTGGACGAAGAAATAAAAAAGATTTTGGCTGATTTAAACACAAAAGACATACATAATTTACAAAAGCGCGGCGAGAAAGTTCGTAAAGCTATTTTGAAAGCAACCTTGCCAAAAGACCTGGATGCCTCCATCGCCAAGGCTTATGCGGAGCTCGAAAAAAAATACAGAAAGAATTTGGATGTGGCGGTGCGCTCATCGGCTACCGCCGAAGACCTACCGGGCGCCTCGTTTGCCGGCCAGCAGGAAACATACCTGAATGTGCGGGGAATAAAAGACGTGCTCACCTCTACCAAGAAATGCATCGCTTCTCTTTTTACCGACAGGGCCATTTCTTACCGGGCCGACAAGGGTTTCTCTCATTTTGACGCGGCGCTTTCCGTGGGTATTCAATGCATGGTGCGTTCGGATGAAGCATCTTCAGGTGTGGCTTTCACTATAGATACGGAAACCGGTTTTGATAAAGTCATCGTGGTGACGGCCATATACGGGCTCGGCGAGTTTATCGTGCAGGGTAAAGTCATCCCCGATGAATTTATATTTTTCAAGCCTAGCTTGGAGAATAATGTAAAAAGTCCAATTATCGGTAAAAGTATGGGCAAGAAAAACATCAAGCTCATATATGGTTCCAAGGAAACAAAAGAAGCCAAAGTTCCGCTTGCTGATCAGCAAAAATTTTCAATCACCGACGAGGAAGCTATCAAACTTGCCAAGTGGTGTTATCAAATAGAAAAATATTTTTCCAACAAGCATGGTCACTATCAGCCAATGGATATTGAGTGGGCCAAAAGCGGTGAGACCGGTGAACTTTTCATCGTGCAGGCGCGGCCGGAGACTGTTGTATCAGGACAAGACAAAAATGTGCTCCGAGAATACCAATTGGAAAAAGCAGGCAAGGTACTCGTGAGCGGCATAGCTGTGGGCTCAAAGATTGGAGCCGGAAACGTGCGAGTTTTGAAAAGCGCCAAAAATATCGATTCGTTTAAAAAGGGCGAAGTGCTGGTGACAGAAATCACCGACCCGGATTGGGAACCTATCATGAAGATAGCTAGCGCCATTGTGACAGACAAAGGCGGGCGTACCTCTCATGCGGCCATAGTGTCGCGCGAACTGGGTATTCCTTGTATTGTGGGGGCAAATGACGCTACAACTGCTTTAAAAGACGGACAGGCGGTGACAGTGGACGCTTCCGGGCAAGTCGGCAATGTCTACGAAGGCATCATTCCGTTTAAAGTGCTGGAGCACCATCTGGATAAAATACCAAAAGTAGACACAAAAATAATGGTTAATATCGGTTCTCCGGACGAAGCTTTTAAAAACCACAATTTGCCAGTGCAAGGTGTCGGCTTGGGTAGATTGGAGTTTATTATCAATTCTCATATCCGCCTTCATCCGAATGCTTTGATTGATTACGATAAATTAAAACAAGAAAATAAAAAAACTTCATATGTCACCAAACTGCTTGAAGATATTGACGCTCTGACATATTTATACAAAGACAAAAAAGATTACTACGTGGACAATCTGGCGCTCGGCGTCGCCAAAATTGCCGCCACTTTTTTCCCGCATCCGGTCATCATCCGTTTTTCCGATTTCAAGACAAATGAGTACCGCACGCTCATCGGCGGAGAATTGTATGAACCCCACGAAGAAAATCCAATGATTGGCTGGCGCGGAGCATCACGTTATTATGACCCGAAATTTAAAGACGCTTTTGCTTTGGAGTGCAGAGCTATGAAAAAAGTGCGTGAGGATATGGGTTTCACTAATGTCGTTCCCATGATTCCATTCTGCCGAACACCGGAAGAAGGCAAACAGGTGATAGAAGTAATGAAAGAACACGGGCTCGACCGGGCGAATGATAAAACCTTAAAGGTGTACGTCATGTGCGAGATACCTTCGAATATTCTCTTAGCCGATGAATTTCTGGAAGTTTTCGACGGTATGTCCATAGGTTCAAACGACCTGACTCAGCTCACTCTGGGATTGGACCGGGATTCCGGTATTGTCACCCATATTGCGAACGAAAACAATCCGGCCGTGAAAAAACTTATAGCCGAGATTATTCACAAATGCAAAGACAAAAATAAATACATAGGCATCTGCGGCCAAGCTCCGTCCGACTATCCGGATTTCGCAAAATTCCTGGTGCAAGAGGGGATAGAGAGCATGTCACTGAATCCCGACACGGTGATAAAGATAATCATGGCGCTTGCGGAAAATAAAAATTAAAACAAGTTGTGCGGCCGGCGAGAATCGAACTCGCGCCCGATGCTTGGGAAGCACCAGTTCTACCACTAAACTACGACCGCATATGTTAAACACTCGGTGTTTAACAGCCTAATCCTCCAGTAATTTTGCAGGGCTTGTTTTTACGAATTCGTTGTATTCGTTTTTGTCTTCAAATTGCCCGTTGATTATATCAAAAACAAGCAATTCTTCAAACCTATTGCTAGTGATTAAATCCTGGTAACTTGACCATGGATATTTGTCCTCTTTGTTTTTCCACTCCATTATTTCTCTAGGGTTCCTGTGAATATATGTAGATAAATATAAAAGTTGATTATTATTTTCTACATGCACTGCTTTGTATGGTCCCTGAAAAAGGTGTCCCGATTTGTGATATTTCGTATTGTAATATTTAGTGTAGCTATTTAATACTCTTTGCATGTACCTGGCTATTCCATTTTCTTCAACCTCTTTAATAATTAAATGAAAATGGTTTGGCATTAAGCAAAAAGAGGTGAGTTCCACAAACCTGTCTTTTACGATATTTTTTATGGTTTCTTTTTCAATGTTAAACACCGAGTGTTTAACAAAATACTTAACTGGACGGCTCATGTTTATAAATGTGATAGGGGATTGAAAATATAAAATTAAGAAAAGAAACCTTACTCGATCCATAACATCATGAAAATTACTTGTTTATTTGCCCCGCGGTTCAAGATGTGATAATACTCTCCTGGTGCTATTTTTATATAGTTAGTTACCTTTGAAGTAGGACAGTTAGAATTAATGCATTAGCAAAATTAATTTTAATTGTCATATGAAATATCATCATTTGCGAGACGAAGAAAGGTTTTGTATTGAAAAGATGTATTGCGGCGGTTTTGCCGTT
>JACQGC010000001.1 GCA_016199805.1 Candidatus Nomurabacteria bacterium | reverse complement strand
GCAAGAATTGTGAAAAATGCTTCATAAATGGATTTGAATGATTCCCCTCTTGAGGGGTGGCTCGGTAATCCGAGACGGGGTGGATAGACCCCCTCCGAAATACTTCCACCTCCCCCGCAGTAGCGGGTACTCCTTACGAGAGCAGTACCCCTTTTAGATACTTTGCTTCGCTAAGCTCGTAAAGGTATCTCAAAAGGTCTTGCGCTTGGGTCCCTATCCCAAGCTCACCTTCACTAAGGTGGGGAGGACTCAACTCTCCTAAACACAAAAAACCACCCGATGAAGGGTGGTTTTTGTTGCTGATAGATTATTCAATAACCTAAAAGCGAGCTAAATTACGAAACACTATCCAATACTTACATTAGTTATGAACACTAATGGTTGTAGTATTTGGGTATTGATATACGTAAGTTACATCTGTAATTGGAGTTGCACTACCAGCTACGTCTACCCAGCTGAAAGCGGAACTAGAAACGAGATGTGTGTACATATATGTGTTAGGCAATGTTCCAGTACCGACAGCAGCTACTGGGAGGAAGACTTTAAATGTCTGGGATTGACCAGCATTCAATGTGTATCCACCAGTAAAGGCAACTGTGACGGCACAAGTAGTACTTGAAGTACAATCGAAGCCTGCGCCAGCTGTTGTACCAACTGTTGTACCACTAGAATCTTTCACGGTGATTACACCAGCTGTAAACAGTGGTGAACCAGCACCGGCTGAAAGAGTAGAAGTGATAGGGAAGCTTACTAATTTGACCGTACCTGCAGCGTCTGCGGTAACCGTAACATCAATAGCTTCAATTGAACCAATACCGAGGACTGCACCTACTGGTGTAGCCACGGTAATTGTTGGCTTAGTTGTCACTAACAAATGGTTAGGAGTAGATACTGGAGTAGTATTTACGGTCAGAATGCTTGAACCATCATTAAATGTATAACTTGACAAAGTCAAAGTTACAACACTACCTGAGGCTCCAGCAGGACATCCACCACCTTGTGCAGCACAGACTAGAGTAACACCTACTGGGAAGTTTAATCCAGAGTTATCGGAAGGAACTGTTAGACCAACATTGTTGATCACAGCAGTAGTACTGACGACTTGGGCAGTCTTCCCATTTACGGTTACAGAAGAAATTGTGTTTGCGGGAACAGTGAAGGTCATGTCTTTAATAATCGCGCCTCCAACGTTGTTGGAAGTTTTGATGTTAAAGGTTGCAATGTTTGCCGTAGTTGAACCACCAAGCACATATTGTGAAGTTGGAGAAGAAGCGGAAACAAGGGTACCAACAACTGCGATAGTAGGAGTACCAGCTGTCGTAGCTATACCAACCACAGAGGCTGAAGTAGTAGACAAGTTTGATGTATTACCACGGTAAGTAATGGTCATGGAAGGAGTAACCGTTCCAGAAGCACTACTACCAAAATCAGCATATACATCAATAATTTTAGTTGAACTTACAGCGACAGGAAGAGCTACACTGAAACTGTTACCAGTAGCAACCGGATTACCGATTGGTGTACCAATAACTGTTGAGGTAGAACTATCTTTCAATGTAAGGTTTGTAATTTGATGGGCAGCTACCATAGCAGTACTACTAAGGTCAACGGAGACACTATTTAAGGTAATGCCTTCAGATGAACCTGTTTGTACTGTGTATGAACCAATCTTTACAGTTTGGTTTGGAGCTTTTACTGAAGGTGAAAAACCTGTCGTAGAAGCAAAAGTTACGTTCGTTGAAGCAACTGTCAATTGTTGACCACTGCCCGTAGGGGTTGAAGTCAATTGACTTGAACTCATACCTTGAGCATTGGACGAACCAGCGGCAATATCAAATTTGAATGTACCTGCTGTGTAATTAACATTTCCTGATGTCATAACATCACCCTTGATTTGAACCAAGGCTGGAACACCACCAGTAATCAACAATTGTGAACCAAGGTTACTGAATACAAGAGGGGTTGCAGTGGTTGCAGTTTGGTTTGAGCCAATTTGTCCACCGTTTACATACAACCCAACGTTTGCAACTGTAAGAGCTGGAGCACTAGCTGCAGGAGACTGGATTGCTAAGGTAAATGTCTGACCTACTGTACATGTAAGACCGCTTGTTGTAACGGCAGTGATAGAACCATTTGCCATGGTTGCTGTAGCTGCTGCTGAAGCACCGGTACATGTACCTAGGGTAACAGTAACTGTAGGGGTAGCAAGGTATCCTGTACCAGCAGTACCAACAGTAACAGTTGTAGAACCAGTTGCACTTTGAGTAGCTAAGGCTGTAACTGCGTTAGTCAAAGCAATCGTAGGTGTGAATGTAAGACTTGTGATCTTTACATCTTCACCATATGAAGCAACTTTGTACGATGCCATCGTTGTGTTTGTAGCACCACCAACAAGTGTTGTCGTGTTGTTAAACGCAGTATCCTGGTTGATTGTAAGAGTACCATTGTTGATAGTTACAACACCACCAGTAACGTTTACAGCGACACCACCTGCTGAAGTTGTACTTACGTACACTCCAGGCATTTGGGAATCTTCAACTGCAAGGTCTGTACCTTGTTCAAGAGAAAGATAGAAGTTTCTGAATGCGCCACCAACTACATCGCCATGAACTTCAACCAAGTGTGAACCAGTTGAAAGTGAATATGGGGTAGCTAGAGCGAATACAAATTGACTATTTGAATTGATTGTAGATGTTCCGACACTTACACCGTCAATAAAGAGAGCTACGTTGGAAAGTGTGTTTGAAGGAGCAGAACCAATCATTTTCAAAGTCAAGGCATGAAGATTGACAGCGTGTTGAGACACAGTCAAGCTTCGTGACCATAGGTTTTGACCTGTTGAACCAGCGTTGATAGATGAAGCTGCAGGGCTAACAGTAGCAGATGGGAAATTTACAGCAGCGATTGTGCTTGTACCAACAGTCATTTGATTGCCGGATACATTCACCAAGTTAGCTATATTTCCAGCTGCTGTGTAGCTTGTAAGAGCAACACCAACAGAAGAAGAAGTTGTAGTAGGAGAAACGTCTGCTTTTACAGAAAGCATTTTTGATCCATTTACTGCGACACCAAGACCATTCATAACGATGGTTCCGTTGGTATTGAAGGAATAGCCACCTGTCAAACGAGTAAATCCATCATAGAGGTAAACGTTTGCAAGTGTACTTGAATCAGAAACACCTGTCCTTTGTAATGTTATTGAACTAACAGTACCAGAACCAGTGAAAACAAAGTGGGCTAGATCAGCACCAGCTTGTCCTTTAATAACATATCCAGAAGCTGGGTTATCAGAAGAAAGAGATACTGCAAGAGGACCAGATTGTTGTGTTACAACAGTACCTGAACATGGATGACCGGTTGTAGGGTCAAATTGTCCTACTGGACAATTAACAGTACCGCCAGTTGTTACTACTCCATTGTATGTCATCCATACAGCAACAGATTTCTTACCGAATACTCCATCGGCTGTCAAACCTGCATTCTTTTGGAAGACAACGACAGCGGCTTTGGTTTTTGGACCGAAGCTACCATCTGCGGTAAGACCCAAAGATCCTTGAAGACATTTAACTTCAGCACCTTTAGAACCTACTCTTAATGTAGTTGTGAATGTACAGTTGTTTGCTGCAGCAGCTTTGTTTGCACCTAGTGCAACAACTCCTGCGAACATAACTGCGACAACCATAACTCCAAGAAGGAATTTTGATTTTAAATTACTCATAAATTTTTTCTAATTTTGCACCTCTCACAAAAATCTTTTTCAAAACTTTCGCGAGAAGTTCTACGCCATTAATTAGTTTCGACAAAACTAAAAGCGTATTTTTTCCTATCACTATTTATCACCCGCCAATAATTTATAATAATTAATAATGAAGCGGATAAACAAACAATGAACAGAGATAAACTAACATCGAAAACATATTATATCCCACTAAAAATGAATTTCTAATGGAATAAGTTTTCAATGATCAAACCGTTTATTTTCACTTTTTCATTTGCAATTTTTTCGACGAAATCGCAAACGATTATGAAGCGAAAACAAACACAATTTGCGAAGATAAACTACACAATAAATTTGCGCGGTTTATAATCACAGACTCATTATAATACAGCTGTAGAATACGGCAATATATAATGTGGATAACTCGCCTTTGGGGCGAGTGAATCCATGCATATATAGTCTCATATTTTCACCTAAAATGCAAACACAACCCCCTAAATCCCCCTTGTCAGGGGGACTAAAAAATACCACGCGTTTACCCTCCCCTGACAAGGGGAGGGCTAGGGTGGGGTTGAATGTTTTTATTTGATGAAATACCGGCTCCAACGCTTCTCTCCGGTCTTGTTAAGGACACCGTCTTTGACCATGGAAATGAGTTCTCTCTGGAGGGTCTTTTCACCACAGGAAACGAGTGTCCCATAGGCCCCATTTTTGATGTCCGTTATGGTCGCGCTTTTGTTGTTCTTTTGTATTATATTGGTTATCTCTTCTCGTCTTTGCTTCTTTAAAGCGTCAAAGACATCGTGCGATACAGCTCCATGAGATTTTACTTCCGGGTTAATTCTATCGGACAGAGCTTTCAAAAGGGTACTTCCCTTTTGCACACCGAGATTGTGTCCTTTAGAGAGTGCTTCCCCTCTTGAGGGGTGGCTCGCTTGCGAGACGGGGTGGATAGTCCACCTCCCCCGCGGTAGCGGGTACTCCTCAAGAGGAGAATCATGCAAAAATTCCCCGATGTCTATCTCCCTATGTGTTATTTCGTTTTCACCCATTGATTCTTTTATTGATTTATCCAGTTCTGCAAATTCTTTTTTTAAAATATTGGTATTCATCTGGGAGATAATATTTACCGCGGAAGCTATGTCCAAGAAGGACATTATTTCGGATATTTTTTGGACTAGCGCAGATACATGTCCTATATAATTGGACTCAATCAAACTTATGTCCGATATGATTCCGGTCCCCAATGTCCTTAATTTATTTCGTAGCGGTTCGTCTTTGTCCATTATGTCCGTAACCATGTAAAGTGCCGTAATAAGCTTGTTGGTTTTGGAGTAACCGATAACGGACACAGACCCCTCCCTAGCCCTCCCCTTCGCAGGAGGAGGGAGAAGAGCAGAGTCTTTTAGATTGAGATTTTTATTTTCTCCAAACATGTGTCCATTATGTATAAAGGACAATAAAAGTCAAGATGCATGATTCCCCTCTTGAGGGGTGCCCTTTAGGGCGGGGTGGATGCATTAAATACTTCCACCTCCCCCGCAGTAGCGGGTACTCCTCAAGAGGAGAATAAATACTAAAAATTATTTTTATGTTAATATATATTTATATGGCTAAAAATGCTACCGCCTCTGGCGGAGTCCCGCAGAAAGCGGGAGAAAAAATTATGAAAAAAAAGAATGAAAAAAATGGAAGAAACAATAATGATAAAAAAAATTCGGGTTTAAAAGTAAGCACCAAGCACGGCATCATCGCAATTATTTTCTTTGTGCTCGCGATATTTTTTTTAATGTCCAAATTTAATCTGGCCGGAGTGGTGGGAGTCTTCGTCAGCAAAGAACTTCATCTCTTGCTCGGCGTCGGGGACATACTGCTACCGACACTTTTCTTGCTGCTGGCAACTTCATTTATAAAATCGGAAGTGCCGGATATCGGCTGGACACGTGTCGCGAGCGCCACAATATTTTTACTTTCAAGTCTGGGAATGATAGACATTGCTTCCGGAAAAGACATTCATTCGGGCGGACTTTTTGGACAAGTTTTATCCACACCATTTGTGTCGCTGTTTGACGTGTACGCGAGTTTGGTTTTCTTGGGAGCGCTATTAATAATTTCCATTTTAATAATGTTTGATACCAAGCCAAACTTGGAGCTGGTATTCGCGAAAATTAAATCTCTCTTTGCCAAAAAAGAGAAGGCGGAATTCACTTCCGATTTGAATGAAGAAGAAATGAAGGAAGTTGAAAAAGTTGAGATAGAGGAGAAAGAAAAAGTCCCGACCAAAGTCGGGATCCCGACAAAGGTCGGGAAAGTAGAGGAACCCGAAGAAGAGATTGAATTTAAAAAGCTAAAGCCTAAAGCCTATGGCCTAACGCCTAATTACGTCCCTCCCCCGCTATCACTCTTGGAGGAAGACAAGGGCAAACCGAATACCGGCGACATTAAGGCTAATGCCAACATCATCAAGCGCACGCTGGCAAACTTCGGCATCGAAGTGGAGATGGATGAAATCACCATCGGGCCCACTGTCACCCGTTATGCGCTGAAACCGGCCGAAGGCGTGAAGCTCTCTCGCATCGTCGGCCTGCAAAATGACCTGGCGCTCTCGCTCGCCGCTCACCCGATACGTATCGAAGCGCCGATTCCGGGCAAATCTTTGGTAGGTATTGAAATTCCAAATAAATCAAAATCTATCGTCGGCTTGGCGACTCTGCTTTCCGATGAAAAATTCGCAAATTCCGCGAAGCCTTTGACTATCGCCCTCGGACGCAGTATTTCCGGAAAGGCTGTCTTTGGGAACTTGGCCAAAATGCCACATGCGCTCGTAGCCGGCACCACTGGTTCCGGAAAATCCGTGACCATCCACTCTATCATCACTTCCCTCTTGTACAGGAATGGCCCGGACGATTTGAAACTTATTTTGATAGATCCAAAACGCGTGGAGCTAACTCTGTACAACAATATTCCGCACTTACTTACCCCGGTCATCACCGAAGCCAAGAAAACTATTTTGGCTTTGAAATGGGCAGCCAAAGAAATGGACCGCCGCTATGATATCTTGGAAGCAGAGTCCGTACGGGATATTGAGTCTTATCATAATAATGTATTCAACAAGAACCCAAAGAAAACAAAAACGGACGATGAAGGAGTAAAAACAGAAGTTGACGCAGACCGCTTGCCATACATCGTCGTTATCATAGACGAGTTGGCCGACATCATGAGCGCTTACCCACGAGAGCTCGAAGCCGCCATTGTACGCTTGGCCCAAATGTCCCGAGCCGTGGGTATACATATAATCCTTTCCACCCAGAGACCGGAAGTGAATGTCATCACCGGACTCATCAAGGCCAACATCCCCGCCCGCATCGCCCTGAAGGTTTCTTCACAGATAGATTCACGCACCATCCTCGATGCCGGCGGAGCGGAAAAGCTTCTCGGCGCCGGAGACATGCTGTATTCTTCGGGCGAAGCCCAGCCGGAGAGACTACAGAGCGCGTTTATTTCCGAAGGTGAAGTAAAGAAAGTCGTAAAATATCTGGCTGACGCATACAAAGACGAAGCTCCGGCGGAAATCACCCTGACCAATGGCTCCATCTCGGCCGATAAAAGTATTTTTGAAAGTTCGTTGGAAGATGACGGAAATGCGGAGGATGACGATGAGATGTATGAAGAGGCCCGCGCCTGTGTGGTAGAAGCCGGCAAAGCTTCCACTTCTTACTTGCAGAGAAAATTAAAATTAGGATATGCTAGGGCGGCCAGACTGATGGATGTGCTCGAAGAACGCGGAGTCATCGGCCCCGGCGACGGCGCTAAGCCAAGAGAAGTTTTGGAAAAAATAGAACATACATCCGATGGAGAAAATATTATTTAACAAGAAGACAATTCAAATAGCCGGAGTTTCAGTTTTTTTCCTGCTGATTATTGCTTACGCTTTTTTTGTGTCAAAAGATTTAATATTCGGGGTAAAAATAAGGAACGTTAGCTTGGCAGACAATGCAACGGTTACCGAAAGCATAACCAAGGTGACAGGTAATGCCAAAAATGCAATAAAACTGGTTTTGGATGGACGAGAAATCTCGGTGGACCAACAGGGAAACTTTAGTGAAATGATTGCGCTTCTACCTGGATATAATATAATCGATATCAGAGCGCAAGATAAATTTGGTTACGTTGATGAAAAAAATTATAAGTTAATGTATTTAGTTAAATAGTTTTTCTTTTTTAAAGGTCCTCGGTTCTCCGGGTCCCTCCCCCGGCCAGACCATTTAAAAAAGTAAAACTATTAAACTAAATTAAAAAGGAACATGCAAAAGAAAAAAGAGAAAAAAGAAGACAAGACAGTGGGTGAAGCGGTTTTGAGCGACACATTGAAGGCCATCCAGACAAAATTTGGTGAAGGTTCCATCATGAAATTCGGTGATGCGCCAAAAGTGGACATAAATGTGATACCGACGGGCTCCATCGGGCTAGATATGGCCTTGGGCATAGGCGGTATTCCCCGCGGGAGAATTATTGAAATATTCGGACCGGAATCTTCCGGTAAAACTACGCTCTCGCTCCACATCGTAGCCGAGGCACAGAAAAAAGGCGGTGTTTGCGCTTACATAGATGCTGAACACGCCATGGACCCGGATTACACCAGGAAGCTCGGAGTAAATATAAATGATTTGCTCATTTCCCAACCGGACAACGGAGAGCAAGCCCTCGAAATCGTGGAGAGCCTCGTGCGCACCGGCAAGATTGATGTCATCGTCATCGACTCTGTGGCAGCACTCACCCCAAAAGATGAAATTGAGGGAGATATGGGCGCGTACCATGTGGGCAAGCAGGCTAGGCTGATGTCCCAGGCGCTCCGCAAGCTCACGGCCATAGTAGCCCGTTCCAAGACTGTCGTAATATTCATAAACCAGATTCGTATGCAGATAGGCGTGATGTTCGGCAACCCGGAAACAACCCCGGGAGGCAAGGCCTTAAAGTTTTATACTTCTGTCCGGCTGGATATCCGCAAGATTGCCCAAATCAAAAAAGGAGAAGAAGTAGTCGGCGGACGCACCCGGGTGAAAGTAGTAAAAAATAAAGTCGCCGCTCCGTTTAAACAAACGGAGTTTGATATAATTTACAACGAAGGTATCTCCAAAGAGGGAGAAATAATGGCCCTCGGGGAGAAATTTGGCATCATAGAAAAAAGCGGAAATTCGTACTTCTTTACTCCGGTGGGAGAGAAATCAGAAAAGATTAAATTGGGCGTAGGGTACGATGCCACCAGAAAATTCCTGAAAGAAGAGAAAAAAATCTCCGAACAAATTCTGAAGGAAATCAAAAAGAAATTTGCGGAAGAGGAATAGTAGCGCTCTAAAAAAAGCGAGCCCCCGGGTGTAAACACCGGGGGCATAAGACCGATATTAGTAAGGCTAGTCGTCCCCGAATGGCGTTTTTAGCGCCATGACCAGAGAGACCGCGACAACAATCAAGTACAAATACGCCATGGCGTTCTAGTTAGTTACCTTTGAAGTAGGACAGTTAGAATTAATGCATTAGCAAAATTAATTTTAATTGTCATATGAAATATCATCATTTGCGAGACGAAGAAAGGTTTTGTATTGAAAAGATGTATTGCGGCGGTTTTGCCGT
>JACQGC010000003.1 GCA_016199805.1 Candidatus Nomurabacteria bacterium | reverse complement strand
ACGGCAAAACCGCCGCAATACATCTTTTCAATACAAAACCTTTCTTCGTCTCGCAAATGATGATATTTCATATGACAATTAAAATTAATTTTGCTAATGCATTAATTCTAACTGTCCTACTTCAAAGGTAACTAACTAGAAGTACAAGCTCGTCACCAGAGCTAGATAGGCCAGCTAAGGACCTAAGTGTGAGTTAGTACGCGAGACTTTAGGAGAACCCTATGAAGAGATTTGGTTTCATGTCAAAGTGGTTCCGCGAAATGTGCTATGGGGTAATGGAAGGAGAGCAGAAGTATCTGGATCATAAATCCCTAGAAGAAGTTATGGAAGAGATTCAGGACCTCCTTGAGGCTTGCTATTCTCTCGGCATTAACCCTCTGCGTCCTCTTCGCGAGATACTTCCGCAGTACACATGGAAGTTTCATCGTTTAAAAAATAAGTCGAAAGACCCTCGTCCCGTCGCGGAGATTGTCGTCTCCTCCGATTTCATCTGGAGGCTCGATTGGTATGACGACATGGGAGAGGATCAGCTCGTGACGGCGACTAAGGCTGATCGTGTGCCAGAACACCTCAAGTGGTTCTGGACTGGAATCGAGCGACACTCGAGGCAGTCAAGAACGGAAAATATCGGCTACATTCGATCGGTTAGCGGTAATCCAGTTGACTGGTCGAACCTTGAATAAAACGTAGGCTTAGACGTAAAAACTGAGCAACTGCACTCGCCAGCTTGCGAGTCCCTGGGTTGAGAGTCCTAATCACTTCTCATTATAACAATAGCCAGCACCCAGGAGGATGTCTGGCTATTTTCATTTTAGTTTATTTTTCTGTTATAATACGTACCATGGATTCAATTAAATTAGCCATAGAATTTGCAACCAAAAAGTTTGAGACAGTAAATAAAAAGAATCACTTTTTGCGAGTACTTGCTGTATTGCAAGATGAATTTAAAATCAAGGACGAGGAATTACTTACTGCGGCAATTTTGCACGATACTCTGGAAGACACAAATACTACATATGAAGAGTTGGAACAAACATTTTCTAAAAACGTGGCAGATTTAGTGCAAGAAGTTTCCCATCCGAAAGATTACAACAAAAGCCAAAAACTGGAATTTTATGAAAAGTTAAAAACAATATCACCTAAAGCTAAGATTATAAAATTGGCTGATTTTACAGATAATTTGAGAAGTATAATTCTCCAAAGAAAAGCAGACCCACAAAGTCCGTATCATAATCAATATATTCTTTGGATTCGTGATTTCTTAAATACTTGTCCTAAATCTAATGATAAAAATATCGTATTTGATTTAACAAAAAAACTAGAAGTTTATGTGACGGAATAATATTGATGGAATTCGAAATTGACACGTAGCAAGGACCGTCCTTGCTACGTGGTCCTTGCTACGGGTTTTTACAACAATATGTATATGTTGTTTATTTTGGGGCGTACACAATACGTTAATTTATGTGGTAATATAAATTGACAGTAAATAATTTATGCCCAATGAAGCGAAGAAAATTGTATATGTGTTTATTGACGCATCGAACCTTTGGCAGGCGCAGAAGGTCAAGGGCAAGATGTTTGATTTTGAAAAGTTAAAGTATTTTCTGAAAGAAAAATTTAATGCTTCGGAGCTTCAAGTTTTTTATTACACAGCATATCCAAAGGAGGGGACTCGTGAACAGAATCAAGATGGAAAGCACAAATTTTATACTTACCTTAAAAAAGGTTTAGGTTTCATTGTTAGAAAAAAAGAACTTAAAAGGATCGTAGAACATAGTGATTTAGGCGATTCAATACAAGAAAAAGGCAATATGGACGTTGAAATGACCATTGACGCTATTCATTTTTGTAAAAAATATGATACGGCTGTTCTTTTTACTGGTGATTCAGATTTTCTTGCATTGGTTAATTATTTACGAAATGGCAGCAAAAAAGTTTTTATTTTTTCTTCAAAAAACAATGTATCACAAGAATTAAGAACGGGTGGCGATGGATATTTTGATGTGTTAAACATTGAAGAAGATATCTGGGGTAGAGATTTAAAGCATAGAGAAAACAAGCCATAAAAAAAGCAGCCCTCCTTGCGGAGGGCTACCCTTGGATGTAATACCCTTAAAGTTTTATGGATAAAACCCTAAGACACATAGATTATATACTCTAAGAGATTAAAAGTCAATGAAAAAGCCAAGAGGAAATGAAATTTAAAATACAAAAAAAATTAAATGGGAGTTTGGGACGAGTGGGGGTTATTACCACTCCGCATGGAGAAATTCATACTCCGGCTTTTGTGGCGGTGGGCACCAAAGCCACTATCAAATCTTTAAATCCCGAACAGGTGCGGGAGGCTGGGGTGGAGGTGGTGCTCGGGAATACTTACCATTTGTATTTACAACCCGGGGATGAAGTTGTGTGCGGGGCTGGAGGGATAGGAAAATTTATGAATTGGAAGGGTCCGACCATGACGGATTCCGGCGGTTTCCAGGTATTTTCTCTGGGCGTGGCTTATGGCAAAGACATGTCTAAAATTTTAAAAGTTACCGACCCATCACTTCTTATTCCAGAACGGTTTGACGACAATGATGCTCCGCGCCTCGCGAAAATCGGGCAAGATGGTGTTTCTTTCAAGTCGCACTTGGATGGCTCGATACATTACATTACTCCGGAAAAATCAGTCCAAATACAGCACAACTTGGGCGCTGACATCATTTTTGCCTTTGATGAATGCACCAGTCCGGCGGAAGACATGAAATATCAAGAAGAGGCGCTGGAGCGTACACATCGCTGGGCGCAAAGGAGCTTGGAGGAGCACTTGAAACTGAATGATTCTCCTCTTGAGGAGTACCCTTTAGGGGGAGGTGGAAAAATTATCCACCCCGGCGCAAGCGCCACCCCTCAAGAGGGGAATAAACCCGCGCTCTTCGGCATAGTGCAAGGTGGCAGGGAAGAATCTCTGCGGAAACAATCTGCAAAAATTATTTCCGAAATAAACGTGGACGGGAAATATTTTGACGGTTTTGGTATTGGCGGAAGTTTTGCCAAAGAAGATATGTCTACGGCGGTGAAATGGGTCAACGAAATTTTGCCGGAAGAAAAGCCGCGGCATCTCCTCGGTATCGGTGAGCCGGAAGACTTGTTTATGGGCATAGAAAACGGGGTGGACCTTTTTGATTGCGTATTACCTACGCGCCTCGGCAGAAACGGCACCATCTATACCAAGACAGGGAAGATAATAATCATGAACACGAAATTCCGAAATGATTTTGGACCCGTTGAAAAAGATTGCGAATGTTACACTTGTAAAGGTTATTCTCGCGCTTATATCGCCCACCTCTTTCATGGCAAGGAAATGCTCGCAGGCACCCTGGCTTCTATTCACAACTTGCATTTCATTGTGAACCTGGTTAAAAAAATAAGACAATCGATTTTGGACGACAAATTTTTCGAGTTTAAAGAGGAGTTCCTGAAAAAATACATCCACCCCGGCGCAAGCGCCACCCCTCAAGAGGGGAATAATACTTTACATTTCTAGGGTACTTGCTATACTGGTTTTTGTCATATAATTTTACTTAAATGGGAAAGGCTAAAACAAAAAAACAGGGCAAAAATTGGAAGAAATTCTGGAAACTCGGAGTGGATGATTTTAATACCCAGTTTTTCGGCATCAGCAAAGACGCAGAACTGACGGCCACCGAAGGCTACCATATTTACAACCTAAATGACCTAGCGCATAAATATGGCACGCCACTGCAAGTGGTTTTTCCTTTTATTATTGAAGACCGGCTCAAAGATTTAATCGGGTATTTTCAGGCCTATATGAAAATATACGGCTACAAAGGAAAGTTTTTTTACCATTACCCGATGAAGGTGAATCAGAACAAAGAGTTCATTTTGCCGCTTCTCTCTGAAGGCGCAAATCTGGAAGCAACCTCCGCCAACGAGCTCTGGATTGTAAAAAAACTTTGGGAAGAAGAAAAATTTAACAGCAAAATCCGCGTTCTTTGTAATGGTCCCAAGACCGATCAATATCTGGACCTAATAGAAGAGTTACGTGGAAAGGGAATGAACATTGTGCCGATACTGGAGAGTATGGAAGAAGTGGAAAGACTTTCCAAATACAGAGGTGATATCGGAGTGCGGGTGGACCTAAATGTGAAAACCGATTCGCACTGGGACAAGAAATTTGACCGTTTTGGTTTGTCCGAAAAGGATGCTCTGGGCTTGAGCAAAATGAAGAACCTCAAGATTATGCATTACCACATGGGTTCGCAGATAAAAACCCAGAAAAGTATTTTCGAAGGAGTGAGATATGGATTTGGCCTATACACCGAACTACAAAAGACTCATCCCAACTTGGATACCATGGACATAGGCGGAGGGTTCGGCGTTCCTTACGAAAAGAAAAAGTTTTACACCGCCAAAGGAGTTTCCAGTAAAATTATAAAAATGCTTAAGGGTATGGCGGACAAAGCGGGAATAAAGCATCCGAACCTGGTAGTGGAGTGGGGGCAATATGTCGTAGCTCCGGCGGAAATAACAATATACAAAGTGCTTTATAAAAAGATAATTCCAAAGGCAAATGCCAAAGCCTGGTATATTGTGGACGGAAGTTTTATGAATGACTTGAAGGATACCTGGGCCATTCATCAAAAATATCACACCATCCCCGTAAACAACATGCAGGATCCGCTCAAGACTGCTTGGCTCGCAGGCAGCACTTGCGACTCGGACGACAAATACACCGCCGGAGGAAATTACATTCTTCTGCCTAAATTGAAAGAAGGCCAAGACCAGCTCGTAGCCATACTCGACACTGGGGCATATCAAGATGGTTTGGCCTCACATCATTGCCTGCTTTCTGCGCCGATGAAAATAGTTGCTCAAGACGGTACTATCAAAATAGTTCGCAAGAGAGAAAATGCCGAAGCTATCGGTAAACTCTTCGGTTGGAACGGGGATCATAAATAAATTAAGTTATGAAAAAATATGTTGCGGGGGTAGTTGCTATAATTGTTATTTTTTTATTAGGGTATCATTTTTGGAAACCTGTCAGTTTTGATGACTCTAGATATGTAATAATTGCCGGACAAAAAATTAAAGTTGATATAGCTCTAACTCCTAAAGACCAGGAACAAGGATTGTCCGGCAGGCAAAGTTTAGGTGAGAAAGAAGGAATGCTTTTTATTTTTAATTCGCTCGGCAAATATCCTTTTTGGATGAAAGATATGAATTTCCCTATAGATATGATTTGGATAGGGGAGAATGAAAAAGTTGTTTATATAAAAAAGAACGCTACTCCAGAATCATACCCAGGAGCATACGGACCGGGCCAAAATGACGGGGATGCAAAATATGTCTTGGAAGTTTCAGTAGGATTTTCGGATAAAAATGATTTAAAAGTGGGGGACGAAGTAGAGTTTAGGTAAAAGAAAACTCCGCCTTTTGGGCGGAGCTCTCGTTTTTGTTGCAGGTATCTATAAGCCGAATTTTGTGGTCCGACCGAGGTCGGACGATAGCAATTTATCTAGGCCCAGCATTGCTGCGGGGCTCAAGCGATTCTCTCCGACCGAGGTCGGAGCACGATCTTGCACACACGTAAGTATTTTGCCGTTTCACCCGAACACTAACTTTCGTTAATGTGCGATTCGTCACTGTTCGCAACTCTGTCCTTGCGGACGACGGGCGTTACCCGCTACGCTTGCCCCGACACTAGGTCGTGGCTGTGTGTTCGGACTTTCCTCTCCGACCGGGGTCGGAGTAGCTACCCAATACCTGCCCGTACATCATACCACTTGCTTTTTTTTTAGCAATATGCTATACTATGGCAGTGAGAGTGTAAGGCGATCTTACATTTATCGTAAACAACATAAGTGCCGCAAGAAACGTTTCTGAGTTCGCTCGGAGGCGTTTTTTGTTTTTTAATTGGGCAAAGACAATGAGTTTACATTTTAAATAAAATAATATAGAATTGCTGCTGTAGGGGTATTTAATATGGGCCGTTAGCTCATCTGGTAGAGCACCTCATTTGCAATGAGGGGGTGGCAGGTTCGAGTCCTGTACGGTCCACCCGTAAGTAAGCAAAATGTTTTGCTTACGGCAAGACAAGAAAAGCTTTTCGTTGTGGTAAGCTTGCCGAACCACCGAAAAGGTATACTGGTCATGTAATGACCGAGACTCCTGTACGGTCCACTAGTTTGTTCTTTATATGTAATAAATAAATTCGGGAGTAGCTCAGCGGTAGAGCGATCGCCTGTGTCGGTATTACGCAGCTTCCTACCGAAAGGTAGGTTGAAAAACAAGGTGAATTCGGGGAAGCCCTTATGGGGTAATCCCGAGCCAAGCCCTAAAAATTTTAGGGAAGGTGTAGAGACTATCCATTTATGGAGTAGCTCCGCAGGTTGCGGCGCGAAGCGCCTTGGTCCTAAGTCTTGAGAGAAATCTAAAGATATGGATGTGATATAGTCCACACTTCTAGTAATAGGAGATAAAGTGTAAGCGATTGGTCGTAGGTTCGATCCCTACCTCCCGAGCCCCATAGGTTGGCTAGATAAAGAAAGGATAGTATTGAATGGAGATCGTAGCTCAAATACTAGCTTTTTTCCATCTGCCACAGAGTTCTGAAGTAAGTAATTTAATAGTGCGCGTTTTTCATCTGGTTCAGAACTTTCAAAAAGATTTTGAGCATTTTTAGCTAGATTCAGTACATTTGATGCAGTAATGTAGTATTTTTCATCTGCATTGGTGTGATCTTCGATTTGTCCAACAATCTCGCGTTGTCTTTCTTTGAATGTTTTCAATCTCAATTCATAATCTTCTTTTTGAATGGTTCCATCAAGAAGTAGATCTGTGAGGCGAGAAATTTTAATCTGTATACCATCATATTCAGTTTGAAGACTTCCAAGTGCATCTTTGTGGTATAAATCTTTTGAATCATTCGATTGACGAAGACCTTCAACAACCTGATCAATAACCACCTGTGGAATAGCGCTAAAGGCCTCTAGGGCCTCGTATACAGGCTCAAGCATCTTTGTCTCGGGTACATAAACCTTTTCACTACAAATATCCTTTTTAGCGTTAGTGCAGGAATAATAAACATATTTACCTTTTGCTGTTTCTGGACTCATTGCACAACCACATTTGATACATCGAACAAGCCCTCTAAAAATTGATGGCTTCGCTGCGTACTTAAATGGTTTCTTGCCCCAACCTTTTCTTACTTGCTCGCATTTATCAAATAAATCTTTGCTGATAAGCGGTTCATATTTATGAGGCCATGATTGTCCTTTTGCTACCATTACTCCGTAATAAAAGGTGTTATTGAGTATGAAATCAATCATACTTGGTGCTAGCGCTTTTCCAACACCGCTAGTTAAACCTTCTTTTGTTATAGCAGTCCTAACTGTTATCGTAGAATAATTTCCGGTAGCGTATAGCTCAAAAATTTTTCTTACAAAAGGAGCTTTCTCTGGATCCGGAATAATTCCTACTCTGACCTTTTCTCCATTGTCTTTGTATTCATAAATACTTTTATAACCGATTGGTGGTCTACCAGGAAATTCTCCATTCTTGAGCATTTGATCTTGTTTTCTTTTAACATTGTCACTTAATTGAAGGACATAGCTTCTTGCGAACATAACACCCATGTCCCAACGCAGAAGATCGGAACTATTTGAATTTTTAGTCAGAGTTAAATTTTCTCTAAAAAAATGTATCTGAAGTTTTCCTTCTTTTCTGAAATCATCCAATACTACGGATTCTCTAAAACTTCTCTGTAGTCTATCAATGGTATCAACAACCAAAAGAACTATTTCTTTGGAGGTTTCAATATCTTTTACTACTTCTTGAAATTTCTTTCGGTCTCCCTTTGTTGAAGACTCTTCGATCTCGTATGTTTTCCATAATGAGGCCTCGAATCTTTGCGGTACATCAGCAATGCGTCCGAGTTGTGCCTCATTAGAATCTTGTTTATTTTTATCTGAAACTCTGGCTAGAATTATTGCTTTCATAATTATTTATTCACCGCATGACTAAACTGTTGCATGTCAGTACCGTCAATAAGTTTAATACCACTTTTATTTGCTAACTCACGAGCTGATTTTGTAAAGCTAGAATTGGTTATGACCCATCCTTCATCACCATTGTAGAAATTTATGGCCCCGATCACTTCTTGTACAGCTTTATTTCCAACCGTTCCGGCGTACCTTTTCGCTTGAATTATGATTGTTTTGCCATTTCTTTTTGCTATGAGGTCTGCCCCTTGATCACCAGTCTTTGGAGTTCCTGTTACACTATCAAAACCATTCTTTTTTAACAGATCCGCGAGGTGATTTTCAAAATCAATTCCTGACATCTCGGTAACATTTCCGCTTTCAATGGGTTTACTTTTTCTGATACGATAATAATCCTTGAACTTGATTACAAGATTTTCAGATAATTTTTTATACTCTTCTGGCATTGCCCAAGATGATTTTCTCCAACGCTTTATATCATCGTCACCGTTACCTTCTCTTTTACCAATTTTCTCTACTAACAGGGTAGCTTCTTTATCTAGCGCATCCCAATTTTCTTCGCCATAGGCATCGATAGTCGTAACTTTTCTGTAAGTAATTTCATTAAATTGATTCATGAGATCAGCGTATTTACTAGACAAGCTCAATACAACTTCCTTCTGCAGTACTTCTGTCTGCTTCCGCTCAATTTCTTTAAGTTCTTTTTGCCTGTTGCTAAAAATTTGCTCTATTTGAAGAGATAATTCTTTCCATTCTTGTGGAGCGCTCATTTTCCAAGTAGAGAGGTATGTGTAGTTCGGACGAATTTTATTTTGGCCCTCTGCCATACATATTTCGTTAATACAGTCTCTAGTCATATTATCTATATAGTAATAACGATAACGACTTTCGGATGTGGATACATCTTTTTTATGTTTTTCTATGATATCTTTATTCCTCTCAAAGAGACTTTGAGTAGCATCTATTTTTCTATCTCCGAATTTTTTTAATCTTTCCTCATCAAATTTTTTACTATCTTGGATTGCTTTCGAGCCATTAGAAACACTCTCGGAGATTTTCACAAATCCCCATATTATTCCTATAACAATTAAGAGTAGTATTTCCGGCATGAAGTTATTTAGTTAGATTTCTTTTTAAGAAAGCATTGAATTCAGTTTTATCAATCCTAAATTCCTTACCTATCTTATAGGCTTTGAGTCTCTTTGCTTTAATGTAACGATAAATTGTCATCACATTTACATCTAATTTGTTTGCCAGATCTTCGGCGCGATAAAATTCTTTTTCTTGTTTCATATTTATGGTTGCTTAATTATTATACTTTACATCTCTTTACATTCAAAGCGATCGATCCACACTTATTTTTCCTTGCTTGAATTCCTCTTTTAATCCGCTCTATGTAAACAAGGCTCTCCCTCTGAAAGAGATGTAAGCTGATCATCTTCTTAAAGCTTTCCGCACAAGTTATTTTTTTCATATTTTATATAATATCTTCACCGATCCAATAATCTCCTAGCATATATAATGGTTTACGAGCTTCTACGTCTTTATCGACCCAATGTCTTTTCTTATTACTTATATACTTACTTGTATTCTTATTGTTACCGTGTTGGTTACTCACACATGACTACCTTCGTTATCTACCCGTGACCATTTTGGTCATCCGATAGATACCTATTTAGTTACCCATCTCTTGCACCTTCCCGGTTATATTTACTGGCTTCTGGTATTGCTAAATATATAGATTCAGTAAAAGGATCATTTTTGGGTTTACAGTTAAAGAGTGGATCATAATAGACTCTGTTTATTTCTGATAAAAAAAACTTTTCTAGGTAACCTTTATCTTGAAGTTTTCTCGTCATTCGTGAAATAGAGGTATTATTTTTTATTCCCAGAACTTCTGATAATCTTTTTCTACTAGGAAAAATTTCCCTCTTTGAGGTATAAAGAAATGAAGCTAGACTTATCCATAGTATTTTTTCAGCCGGAGTTAATTCTTTGTCGCAAAGAAGATATTTAGGGACTTTTACATAGGAATACAGATCCCCATTGTTATAGCCTTCAACACTCGCTAGAAATTGCTTGTAACTCTTCATCTTTCTTTTTTGCATGAGTATAGTTTTGTGGATTAACTCTTTTATCGACCTTTAATAAAAGGGCAAAGACGCCCATGAGGTTTTGCGTTGAGTTAAAGTCAAAAGACAGCTCCTTTTTCGGGATCTGATTTGGATCTGCTTTTTCTTTGTTATCGTTGCTAACCACATACTGATTAAATCAATATGCAAGAGCTTAAAAAATCCAGATAGGGCTCAATTATGTATGCAAAAGTAGCCCATAGTATATGATTGCTATGAGCTTATCCACTTATTAAGTAAAATTAAGTTACTTTTTATTTAGTCTCGTCTTGAAAGCCTTCTCACTGATCCGTTCTATTTTGATACAAGGTTTAATCGTTCCACCAACAATTTTTAGTAATTTTTGAGGTTTGGACTTGAGGTGCGTGTAGATTTGGGATGCCTTGTTGTGATTAAGATAATCAAATGAGGTCTGATGTATATTTGGCACATATTCTACTTCTTCTCCATCTGCGAGTCGAAGTAAGAGTTCCCAAGTAGGTCGTCCAAAATCAATGTCCAGAACATGGTCACGGTAATTATCATTGATGATTACTTTTCCATTCCTACTAACATCTTTGAATAGAGTTATTTTTTTTATCTCATACTCCTTGTTTTCAATTTTCCTGGGTGATCTGTCCTTATGCATTAGGGATGATATCTTTTTATAATCAATTTCAATATCCAAATCATCCAATTCCTCGAGTGAATCCTTTTTATCACTAGCTAGTAGTCCTTTACGAGCATACGGTACATCGAAATAAGGACCAGTGACAGACTTCAGCCCCTTTAATTCATAGAAACCTTCTTTCTCAAGATGGAATAAAGTATCAATAAATTTTTTATGTGTATTAAACAAAGATCTTAATTTTTTATACTTGATATAAAATCTTGTAGATTTATTTGATTCATATTTTGAAAGTAGTTCCGTCAAAAATAGACCTTCTTTTATGTCATGTGAAAGCAGATTATCTGGATATTGAAACATATACACAGTCTATCGAAAAAGTAGGTAAATGTTAAGCATTGTAAAGAAAGACATATTCGTGATATTATTTATGTACAACTAAATATCAGTCGACCTAACCCCTAGAAGAAATTTTAGGATATGGTCGCAAATCCCAACGAAGATTCTGAACCCTGTGTTCAGCTACTCTTCGTTGGGTTGCATCGGGAAACTGGTGTATGGGTCGCAAGATCCGGCTAACACAGGGTTCAAAGTCTTCCTAGAAGAGTTGAATCTTGGCTAGCTATTATCAGCTAGCTATTTTTTATGAAGAAAAACCCAACGAAGAAGATTCTTTTATATCTAGGATCTGTCGCCTCTGTTATTATTGCTTTGTCATTTTTCGCAATGTTAGCAGCGCCAGAGATCAGCCAGTACTTCAAACATCGAGGGCTACCATCTGATAACGATTTGAAACAGTCTGCAATAAAGAAGTTTGATGAATACAAGATAAATCCTATCGATGATGACCCACAAAAGACTACATTTGCAGAATTAGGTAGCACAAAGTTCCCATACTCAATGAATTATTCCTATCTCATTGATTCATCATTACTAGGTGATGAGAAATTATATTTATATAGCCAGGCCCAAGAAGATTGGATTCTAGTGTCGGAGACGAAGAGAACCTTTAATAACCATGAACTGAATGAAGTGAGCGATTGGAATGTAATAACTCAATGACATATCACTCACCAAAACATGGGAAAGTAGACTTCCTGGATACCAAACCAGACCTCACCTGGCATCCATCTTCATGGGTAGGACGAATGAAGTGGAAGATCAGGCAGTTAGCCAAGAAATACCTTCCGTAGCCTCCCTATAAGCTCTCGTGCCGTAAAAAGCGTGTTTGAGCATTTTAGTGTCAAAAAACCCTTATTCTGTATAAGGCCTCGTGCGGAAAAAGTCTTGGATCTGACATACTCTTCGTGCGCGTATCGTGCCGTAAAATGCTTGAGAAACCCTTATTTTTTGTAAATGAGAGCTTTGTATTTACCGTGGGAAAAAATGCTTGGTCTATCGCGTATGTCGTGTCAAAAAAGTCTTGGTCCGTCACACGTATCGTGTCATAAAAAGCTTTATGAATGTAAAGAATTGTCATATAATGTAAGGAATGAGACCTATAAGTCAAATCAACGAATCTGAACTATTTCAAAAGCTATGCAAGCTACTTTTTACTGCTGAATATTCAGACTTCCAAGCTATAGATGATAGTGCTGGCGATAACGGGAATGATGGATATACCTCATCAAATGCGATTCTATTTGCAATGTATTGCCCAGAAAAACCTCGTACAGAAGTTGAGTATAAAGCTAAAATCAGCTCTGATTTAAAGAAGGCAGTCAAACTTCGTGATGAACTTGGATATAAAATTGACGCTTGGGTTTTTGTTACCCCTGGAGATATGAGAGAACAGATTCATCGCTTTATCACAGAAGAATGTGAAAAGGTTGGGTTCGTTGGAAGTTCTTGGGGTGAAACAAAAATTACTGAAATTTTATCTCGTCATGAAAATGTATCAAAACAATTTCCGGATTTAATTATTCCCGATATTATCGCAGAGGTTAAAAAGGGTACAAATGATGTATTGAGTAAAATAGAAGAGATCGACTCGTCAAAAAAAGAATATGCAGATCGTGTTAATTCTGATTACACAAAACGAATTGATGCTGCTAGAGATGATCTTAATGCAGGGCTCTATGTAAAATCTAGAGATGCTTATTTGAAAATTATTCAGGATCTTAAAGTTGATAGAGCTAAAGTGGATGCAAATCTATTCTTTAGATCTTATAACAATTTGGGAATTACCCAGAGAGAATTAGATGATTTAGAAGATTCTGTAAAGAGTTTCGAAGAAGCTCTTATTTATAAGCCAAATGATATTAAGAGTCTTGCTAACTTGGCACACTCACAAACTCTAGTTAAAGATTTCAAGTCATCTCTTGAGACAATCGAAAAGGCCTTGGTGATAGACCCGAATGATGACCATAGTATTCGTGTAAAGGGATCTATCTTTGCCATGCAAAAGGACTATAAGTCCGCAATTGATTTTCTTAAACCACACAAAAAAGATGATGCTGTTATGTACTATGAAGCATTAGATGCAATGGATTCAGGTGAAAAAGAAAAAGCTAATTCATTTTTTAAATCTTTAATTAAAGAGCATCCTGGAAACGTTCAATTCTTGCTTTTAGCTTCCCAGAATATTTTAATCTCTCAACATGAATATTTTAGAGACAATTTCAATCTTCCAACAAAAAAATCTGAAGAGGTTTTAAAGGATATGGAACAAGCCACAATTTGGCTTAAAGAAGCAAGAGATATTCTTTTGCAACAAGAACAAACTTCTAAACTTGCTGCTGTATATACAAATTTATCTGCTGCTTATCTTGCCTTGGGACAGTATGAAGATTCTATTGAAAATGCAAATGAAGCTTTAAGGATTGATAAGAATGAATCACTCGCGTATTTAAATAGAGGTAGATGTTATTTTAAACAGGATTCAAATAAGAATGCACTTGCAGACTTAATAAAATATGCTGAATTAACAAGCATGACAAAAGAAAATGCTCGAGATATTGCAATGTGCTACAAAGAGCTTGGTGATATTTCAAAAGCAAAAGAGGTTCTTATTCCTTTTCTGAAAGAAGACTTTGGTAATGATGACATGGATATCATAGGTCTAGCTATTGATATATTCAATTTGAATCTAGATCATGATTTGAGTGAAAAATATTTAGGTCTTTTAGAGAGTCGATTTCCAACTAACCCTCTTGCTTTAAGAATAAGAGCTCGTTTTCTTGAGAATAGGAATCAACCAGGAGCAGAAGAACTGCTAAAGGAAGGACTTAAAGTGTCCGATCCATTTGAAACAGTGATTTTAAAAATGGATCTTGCATACATTTCATATAAAAATGGACAATACGAAGAAGCTTTAGCTTTGTATAAAACTCTTTCAAATGACACAGCTCATACATACGCAAATAATAAATATCTTGAGTGTCTTTACCATCTAGGAAAGTATGCTGAAGCATTAGAATTTATTGAGAAATTAAATAAAAACACCGGCTATAGTAATTATGTAACCCAGATTACTGCAGCTATTCAGATGAAGCTTGGTAATCTTCAGGTGGCTGCAGATTTATACAAAACCCTATATCAGAACGATCCGAATAATCTTGAGTTTTTGGTTAATTATGGGATTTGTATTTACAGACTCGATAAAGCGGATGAAGCAATAAAAGCTTTTGATGGAATAAAAAATAAGATTACCGGTGCGCATAATTTATTACCTCTAGCTCACGGATATGAAATAGTAGGAAAAGTTGGGGTAGCATTAGAGCTTGCTTATAAAGCATTACAAGAAGAACCTGGTAACCCAAAAGCGCATCTTGGCTATGTTGGAATTTTTCTTAAACGAGAGCAAAAAGATGATTCTTCGATAGAAGAAAAATATGTGAAAGCGTTTCAAGATTCAATGAATAATTTCAATGAAAAGTTCCCAGAAGAACAAGGTCTTGTAAAAATGGAAGATGATGATAAGTTTACAAAAATGTTTAGCACTATTGACCAAGTCGTTGAGCATACTGGGCAGGTCCAAGATCTCTACAAGAAAAATTTACTCCCACTTTATTCAGTAACAACACTAACAGGAAAAGATATATTCACTGTTTGGGCTGCATTTTCCAACACAAAAGATGTTGGTATTAGAATTGCAATTGGTAACCAAGAAGAAAAAGAAAGTGAATCAAAGACTTTTGCTTCATCAAGTGAAGTGGTAGTGGATATACTGTCGCTATACACTCTTTCCCATCTTGATAAGCTTGATCTGCTTACTTCACTTTTTGATAAAATTTATGTACACCAAAGCGTCCTAGATGAACTGATTGGAAACATAGATGAGTACACCCTTATTGCGAAGAAAGGATTAGAATCGATAGGAAAAATAGATGGACAATATGCTAGAACAAAAATAGAACCTGAAGATGCCAAGAAAAATCTTGCATTCTTTGAAAAGATAAAAGCATTTGTTAAGGATAAGTGTATTGTAACTGGTCTCGGTAAAGAATACCCTCAAGAAGAAAAAGAACTACTTAAAATAGCTGGTAATATAGGTTTTTTCTCATCGAAATTAGCCGAGGAAAAGAATATAGCTTTCATGAGTGACGATGGACTACTTCGTGGAATGTTAAGAAAAGAAAAGGGATCCAATAGTTTTTCTTCTTTAGTTTTGCTTAATGGCGCAAAAGAGAAACAATTCATCAATAAAACACAATATAACGAATCCATCGTCACTCTTTTGAAAATGCGTTATCAATACATATCAATCGATTCAGATTTTCTAGAAGATTGTCTCAAGAAAAATGCGTATAGTTTAGAGGGTGATTTTGAAGTTGCCCTAGATCAATTAGCAAAAAAAGAAACGATGGATAACTCAATAGCTATCGTGATAAGCGATGTTTTAGCTAAATTATGGATAAATACAGATCTATTGCCAACACAACGGAAACTGATCTTGCAAAAAATCATGAATGCGATTTCGGTAGATCACGATATTGACCAGGTAGCGAGAATGATTGGTGCAGGTGTAAAAGTAAAAGCCAACCTAACTCCATATCAAATAATGGAAATTCTTCGAGAGCTTTTGTTTTGGGTTAAGATATCAGACTCAACTAAACTAAAGTAGGAAAATTTTTCATCAGACCTGTAAATTGTAAGTCTTTCTGTATAGCACGCCAGTTTAGGGTTCCAAGTGTATCCAACCATGGGAGCCCAAAACGATTAGCCCCCAACGAGGCTCTTTTGGTTTAAATACAATAGCCGCCGTCCCTGCAGGGACGGCGGCTGTGAGGCTTCTCTTTTTTATTTTCTTGACGGCATAGACGGTGACCCAAAAGGTCACGTCGGCCACCAAACTTCCTATGAACGAACCCCCGGCTACCCCAAAGAGAATAGAGCAACCATAGAGTGATAAAGGACGCAGCAGAAACGTATCCAAAATCTCTGCCGCTCCAAATTCTATCAAAACGCTTTTGAACGAGCTAAAACACCCCCCGACCCTGCTTCATTTCGCGACGCAAGGCTAGTGTCCACAGAGGCAGACTATCCGCCAGTAAGACAGTAGGTACACTGAAAGCGGGCCCGAGACTTGTCATGCTCGTGAGCCAGCCCGTAGACAGGCTGACTCCATTACCAACAATCTCAAACCGAAAAATCGGATGTTTCATAATTCGTATCAACATACAATAACTCCCATTTATATTTTAACATGTATTATTTTTTTTAAATTCAAAAATAATTTACACTTTAATATTTTCTTCACACTTACTTCTCATTATTAACTTGGGCCAATTAGTTCTCTGAAACCTCTGAAAGGAATTTAGAATGAAGAAAAGTTTCTGTTTCGTTCTGGGGGTGATAGTTAGTTCTGTCATTCCATGTATTGCAAATGCACAAACGAGCGGGCTCACAGTGAGTCCTGCATCGCTGACGTTCACTTCCAACAACGGTTCAATTCCCGCGCCGAGAACACTGGCAGTCAGCGCGAGCGGCGAGGATAGTATCCGATTCACCACAGCGGTCTCTGCATCCGCGCAGGGACATGTCTGGCTTTCGGTTGCTGCGCCTACCGGCACCTTGCGGACAAATCAAGTTCTCACTGTGTCGGCAAATCCTGCTGGGCTAGTTGCTGGAACTTACGATGGAACGATTTCCCTGAGAACTTTTCGTGGAACGACGACGGTTCCGGTTACTTTTGCGGTGACCTTTTCATCCACTTTAGCTGTGGCGCCCACTGCCTTGAGTTTTGCGGCGACGGCTGGTGGTGCGCCGCCGCCGGCAAAGACGCTTTCGGTGACCGCGACTACTGTTACTAATTTCACCGTCACGACGATGACCCAAAGCGGTGGAAGTTGGCTCAGTGTCTCGCCTCCGGGCACGCTCACGACTCCTCGCACCCTCACCGTATCGGTAAATCCCTCCGGACTTGTGGCAAACACATATAGTGGAGCCATCTCGATTCTGGTGGGTGGCGCCATTCGTGTCTCTGTCCCGATAACGTTTGTCGTCAGTCCGGTTATCATTTCCGGCGGTCCGTTTAAAGTGGTCGCCTGGAATGATTTGGGTATGCACTGCGACGACGGCAAGGATTACAGAACCGCCGGATTCCTGCCGCCATTCAACACTGCCCAAGCGCAAGTCGTGGATATGTCGGGAAAGCTGGTGACGAGTCCGTCCGGTTTTACTCTGACCTACGAAGCCGTCGCCGACTCGACCGGCGCAATCAATCGCACTTCCATCGGCAAAACCAACTTCTGGACATACATCACATCGTGGGGGTTTGGAACGTTCCCTCCGGATGTAGGGTTCTTTGGTTACGCTATGCCAGGGACGGCCAATGTCCCGCAAGCTATGGCGTTCAATCCGTCGGACAACACATGGGTGGCGCGGGCCATCCCACTCACGCCCGTGAATGATGACGGAACAATCGGTTATTTTCCGATGATGCGTATTACTGCAAAGAATTCCTCCGGCACAGTACTCGCATCTACAGACATCGTTCTCCCGATTTCCGACGAGGTCAGCTGTGGCGTCTGCCATGCTTCCTCTACCGGAACCATCGGGGCCATGCCGCTTCAGGGCTGGGTGAACAATCCGGATCCGAACACGGACATGAAACTGAATCTTCTCCGCAAACACGATGAGAGATTCCGACTGTCCGTGCCGTTCCAAGCAGCGGCAGCGCAGGTTGGCTACAGCCCTGCCGGACTCGAGGCGACGACCGTCACAAAGCCAGTGATGTGTTACGCATGCCATGGAACGCCCTTCGTTCCCATCGCTGGTGTTACCGGTGTTCCACCGCTCACTCGCTCCATCCATGGACTACACGCGGGGGCAATTGATCCGGCGACCAACGCGACGCTGGACAGCGGTACGACCCGCAACGCTTGCTATACCTGCCATCCTGGCCCGAAAACGCAATGCTTGCGTGGAGCTATGGGTTCGCTGAAAAACGCAACTGGCGGGAACGCCATAGAATGTCAGAGTTGTCACGGCAATCTGAGTGCTTTGGCTGCTGTCTCTCGCACGGGATGGTTCTCAGAACCGAACTGCGCAAATTGTCACACGGGGCTTGCGAGTGCAACCAACACAACACTCGCTTTTACCTCGGCGTTCACCAGTGGTACCACCCTGCGGACTCCGGCGGATAATACATTTGCCAGCAATGCGAACTCTCCTACTGCCGGTGTTTCCTTGTTCCGTACTTCGAAAGGTCATGGCGGTCTTCAATGTGAGGCCTGCCATGGTTCCACGCATGCGGAATTTCCAACACCGATCGTCAATGACAATGTTCAAAGCAACAATCTGCAGGGCCACGAAGGCATGTTGGTTGAATGTGCGACGTGTCATACGACTGTTCCAAATACAACCATCGGCGGACCTCACGGAATGCATCCGGTCGGCTCTTCATGGGTCAGCCGACATCAGGATGTAGCGGATAACAACAGAACTCAGTGCCAAGCCTGCCATGGCATTGACTATCGCGGCACCATCCTTTCAAAGATGCAGGCAAACCGGACACTGGCCGGGCGTTCGTTCACGCGCGGTACAGTGATCGGATGCTATAGCTGCCACAACGGGCCAAATGGCGGCTGAGTAGTTTAACAAAAAAGTGGGCTGAGAACCCAATCAACTATCAAAAAACCGGCGACGCCAATGGTGTTGTCGGTTTTTTTATATTTACCTTTTTCATAAAAATTTCACAAATTAAAAGTATTTTATTTACATTATGAACAATTCAAAATTTTGGGAGGGGATAATACTAGGATTAGTCGTTGGTGTGCTGATAGGGTATTATTGGGTGGGGAAGACCGAGTCTGAAGAAGACTATGTCGCGCCCCAAACATCACAAACAGAAAATATGAAAATTGAAAGCAGTAGTTTTGAAAACAACGGAACAATACCTGTGCAATACACATGCAACGGAGCGGGATTACAGCCAGCACTTCAAATTTCCGGCGTACCGGATGTGGCAAAAAGTCTGGCGCTTATCGCGCATGACCCCGATGCGCCGCTTGCTGGGGGATTTACGCACTGGGTAGTTTGGAATATTGACCCGAAGACAACACTTATTGAAAACGCCAAAGTACCCGCAGGTGCGGTGGAGGGTTTTACGGGTTCGGGTAAACCCGGCTGGGTGGCTCCTTGCCCGCCTTCCGGTGTTCATCATTATAATTTTCAACTTTACGCTCTTGATATCTCTCTTTCTATTCCAAAATCATCAAAAGACACGGACTTGATTGCAGCCATGAATGGTCATACTATCGGGAACGCAACACTTGTCGGTCTGTATGGAAAATAAAATTTACAGGTTGTGGTCACTCATAAAATTTTAATATTTTTATGTTACATATTTTACCGGAGGGTGATTTCTTGAGCAAAACAGAAGAAGATTCTGGCAGGTTGTTTTCAGTTCCGACGTTCTTGATCGGGCTGGTTTTCTTCGGTTTAGTGGCTTATGCGACCGTGAATACTAGCGTGGGAGAGAGTGAAAAAGAAGTTGCAAAACTTCTGGGTCCTTTAATGGCGATAATCACGTCAGCATTCGCTGTCTTTGTGAAACGTCTCAACTTGGTTGTTTCAAAAAGGAATCTCGTGAGTGTTTTGGCGGCTCTGGTTTTGGTCAATGTTGCCGTCCTGTGTTTTGGATGGCTGTAGCATAGTATCGTTATGCACCTCGGCAGTATTGCTACCGGGGTGCATTGCATTTGCACTTGGCATATGCCTTGCTATTTTAGGGTGGTAATATTAAAATATAGGTATGAAAAAGGACACATTTGTTTTTCTGGTTTCTTTAATACTTTTAATAATAGGAGTCGTGCATATAGTTCGATTGATTATCGGCTGGCAAGTCCAAATAGCCGGTATTATGGTGCCGATGTGGATTTATGGAGTTGAAGCGGTTGTTTTTATCTGTTTGTCTTTTGTGGGTTTTCGATTAACAAAAAAAGGCGAGTAAGCTTGCTATTAATAATTAATATCGTCGCGCTAAAGGACGGTTGCGCGACATGATTTCGCAAAATCATATGTCAACATATTTTAGATGGATAGAAAGTATGTCGGTTGGAGAAAGTGATATTGATAAACAACATCAGAGATTACTATCGCAGGTAAATAAAATTGAAGATGCGATTTCTTTCGGGGCAACTTCCAAAGAAGTTGCGGAAGCGTTGGAATTTTTCGATAAATATATACAGGAACATTTTTCTTACGAAGAATCTTATATGAAAGAACACAATTATCCCTACTTGGAAGAGCATAAAAAAGAGCACGAGAATTTTATTAAAAATAACTCCTTGTTTAAAGAGGCGCTGAAGAGAGGTCTCAATCCCAGGGAATTGATACTGGATGTGGAAACATACCTTGGCCAGTGGTGGATGAAACACATTTGCAAAGTGGACAAAAAATATCACGATTTTATTAGTGAGTTAGAGTAAAAGAAACGTCGCGCTAAAAGGACGGTTGCGCGACATGATTTCGCAAAATCAAATGAAAAAAATATTTATATTCGCAATGTTTGTGTTGGTGTTCGGTGTTCCATCTTTGTCTCTCGCGGCAGAATTTAGGTCTGGCAATCAGCCCACTGTACAACCAAACGAGAAAATTACAAATGACTTATACATAGCTGGCGGTATTGTTATGAGTTCCGGCAATATAACCGGAGACCTTATAACGGGAGGCGGAACCGTTTTTGTAAACGGGAATATCGGCGCGGATGTTTTGGCCGGTGGAGGCAATGTCAGTATTCTCGGCAATGTGGGTGACGATGTGCGGGTGGGTGGCGGTACCGTCGTAATTGGAGGAAAAGTTGGGGGAGATGTGATAGCAGGTGGCGGACAGATTTCCGTTACGGGCCCGGGGGTAGCGGGAGACGTGATTTTGGGGGGAGGAAGTATCAGCATAGATGCTCCCATAGGAGGAAAACTCACAGCTGGAGGCAAAAATGTATATATCAATACTCGTGTTGTCGGGAATGTTGAAATTGATGCAGAAAGCGTGACCCTCGGCAGTTCGGCGGTAATTTTGGGAAATCTCACCTATAAATCGCCGCATGAACTAGTAAAGGAAACAGGAGCGGTTATAAATGGAAAAATAAGTTTTGAACCACGAGCGGAAAGAAGCATTTCTCGCCCGGAATTTTTCAAAATCTTTTACGCATTTGCCTTGGGTAAATTTTTGATACTTTTGTTTTGTGCTCTAGTATTCGGGTTGATATTCCGTCGTTATAATCGAGAAATAATTATAATGACAAAGAAGCGTCCATTTTCCAAGTTGGGTTGGGGATTTGTCGTTTTATTTATTATGCCAATCGCCTCCATTCTTCTGCTCATAACTTTGATTGGAATTCCTTTTGGGGTAATTGGATTACTGGGTTTTACGGCTCTTATGTTGTTTGCCTGGATTGTTACACCAATCGTTGTGGGAAGTATCGCATATGAGTATTTGTCGAAAAAGGATTCTGAAATTTCCTTTTGGACCATTTTATTTGGGACAGTAATTTGCTCGGTACTTTCGATTGTCCCATTTTTCGGCCCGCTCCTTCTATGTCTTCTCTTGTTGGCTGTTCTGGGCTCAATTGTTGCTATAAAAATCCGTATAATTAAAGAATGGCGATAATAAATAAAACAACAAAAACACTCTTGTTGGTCTCAGCTGTGGCTGTTGTCTTGGACTTTGCCCGTCTGGATTTATGGGGAACATCAAATCTTATGTATCTGATTTGGAACCTTTTTCTTGCATGGATTCCGTATCTGATTTCTTTGTATTTTATTAAAAAAGACGTATCGACTAGTCGATTTGTGGTGTTTTTTGTTTTCTGGATTTTGTTTTTTCCCAATGCACCGTATTTGGTGACAGATGTTTTGCATATTGTCTCCAGTCTGCCTACGCTCTTGTGGTACGACAGTTTGCTACTGTTTTTCTTTGGCTGGATAGGTCTCTTTTTGGGCATGCTGTCCATGTTTGATATTCACCAATATTTAATAGCTCATCTTGGCCGCATATTTTCCGAGTTTATTATTTTTGCGATTTGTTTTGTTTCAAGTTTTGGAGTTTACCTAGGTAGATTTGAGCGCTGGAACAGTTGGGATATTTTTGTCAGACCGCTTTATTTAATCAGGGATTCTTTTTACATTTCGACCGGGATTGCGCACAACGGAACCCCACTTGCATTTATATTTTTCTTTACGGTGTTTATGTATTGCGCTTACAGGATGATATGTGTTTTAGTTGTGAATAAGCAAGAATAGTAGTATTATATCTAAACATTATTAAATAACCTAAAATTAAATTTTATGGCAAAAAGAGGAACAACACTTAGTCCAAAGAAGAAGTCTCGGCTTTCACACAAGACTGCGAAGCGTTTGGCGGTCAAAAGAGTAATGCTGGCGAATAAATCCACAGGGAAACGCAGAGGTTAATTAAAATAACGTCGCGCTAATAGGACGGTTGCGCGACATGATTTCGCAAAATCACATGGAAAACACGAAAAATAAAAGCTTTTTAATTATCAGTGCAGTGTTGTTGGTTTTTAGTGTAATTTTTTTCTTGTCGGCCAGGGCTTTTTCGGACCAGGGTAAATATGTGGAAGTAAAGGGGTTGTCAGAAAAGATAGTCAAGGCCGATGTGGCCATTTGGTCAGTGAGTTTTGATGATAAATCAAACGATATTGATTCTCTTTATAAAAGCATAGAGAAAGATACTTTAGCAATTCAGACATTTTTAAAAACCAAAGGTTTTGATGATTCTGAAATAAACATTGCCCCGGTAAATATATATCAAGACACCTACAAAGACGCTGTGTTTAGATATAATGCAAATACGCAACTGTCTGTTTACACCAAAAAAGTTGACCTGGTTAAATCTAGTTCAAAAGAGACTTTGTCTCTGGTCAAACAAGGAGTTACCTTAAATCAAAATTCTATCAATTTTGAGTTTTCGGATATCAATAGCGTCAAGCCGGAAATGCTCGCCGAGGCCATCAAAAATGCGAAAGATTCAGCCGCCCAGTTTGCCAAAGAGTCCGGCTCCGGTTTGGGTAGCGTGGCCCGAGGCAATCAGGGTGTGTTTGATATTACGGACAAAGACCCGGGTTCACCGGAGTACAAAAAAATCCGCGTAGTTTCTACTTTGAGGTTTCTGTTGAAATAAAATTCTATAAATAACAACACAGAAAAACGGGAGCTCGGCTCCCGTTTTTCTGTGTTGTGTGTATATTATTTTTCGTTAATTGCCAGTGCTTATTTTGGTTTTAGTCCAAGTCACAGGCTTAGTCACGATGCTCACATTGGTTGCGTTGGCAATTACATTGTTTACATCTTTTACACCTTTGACCATTACCATTTGTCCGACCGCAAGGTCACCGATAGTAGCTGCTGTGCCGTCTTTTTTAAATACAGTGGTAGCGCTAGTGTTTACAGTGATTGTTATCGGATTAGTGGTGGTAGTGGTTGTGCCGGTTTTTACCATCTTTTTAGAAGTGATGGTAAAACTCGAACCATTTATCGCGCTAATTGTCCCAAAAGACATGTTTCGGCGAACCATCATCCCTGTGCCTTTTTTGGATGGATGAGCTATATTTGCTTTATCAGACATGGCGTTTACTGCTCTGTTTTGTTTCATCGTACCAGCTGCCATGGCAGGAACCGCCACAAATAAAGACAACGCAATCATTGAACCGGCAATAACGATTGATTTTTTTGACATAAATATATTATTTAACTAATAATGCTCATATCGACAGCTTTCCATTTGGAATATGAGCCATACCGGTATATACGCTTACACTGTCTTTTTGGTTCACTTGTTGTGTGTTATAATTATAGTGTCGGATTTATAAGTTTAATTTTTTTAAAAGAAATGAAAAAGTTCACAATGTTTTCAGTTTTGGTTGTGGCTCTATTGTTAGTAACTGTTCCGGTTTTTGCGGAAGACACCACCACAGCAACTGCACCCGCTGCTACAGTTAGCTCAAAGATTACTTGTGTCGGCGTAGCGGTTGCTGTGCGTGAAGCTGCTCTCGGCGTAGCTGTTTCTGCCCATTTTGATGCCGTAAAAGCCGCATATGCCACTCGAGTAAATGAATTGGCTGGCGCATATTCAAACACCACCACTGCTACGTTGAAAGTGGGTATTAAAACAGCTTGGGCTGATTTCAGTAAATCAACAAAGGCTGCGGCCACGACCTGGAGGACGAGCCGCAATGCCGCTTGGTCAGCATTTAGGACAGCGGCCAAGGCTTGCAAAGCTAACTCTAGTGTAACAGATTCAGCACACGCAGGTTTGGAGTTAAGTGGGCAATAATAAAGACACTTTCATACAAATTAGCAGAAAAATCCCTGTCTAGACAGGGATTTTTCTGCTATAATGTTGTCATGGCAAAGAAGAAATCCTCGGCAAAAAAAATAAAAAAAGTGGTTATGGTTAGTGGGGGATTTGATCCGGTGCACATTGGGCATGTGCGCATGTTTAACGAAGCGAAAAAACTTGGTGACGAGTTGGTGGTTTATATGAATAATGATAATTGGCTTCTAAAAAAGAAAGGATACGTATTTATGCCCGAACACGAGCGCAAAGAAATTATTGAGTCATTTGAAGCAGTGGATAGGGTAATAGTAAGTAATCATAAAAAAAATCCGGAAGATATGAGTGTTTGTATCGGTCTGATAGAAATTAAGCCGCATGTGTTTGCAAACGGAGGCGACAGGAATATGAAAGATGCCCTTGACCCGAACTCTTCTTTGTACAGAGAAAGGGAAATTCATAAAAAACTCGGTATCAAAATGGTATATAATGTCGGGCATGGGGGAAAAGTTCAAAGCTCTTCAGAGTTGGTGAAAAAAGCGAAATTAAAAAAACTAAAATTAAAAACAAGAAAATAAAATGTTACCGGATAAAAAAATTATTGCTTTTGATGTCGATGGCACATTGACAGCCAGCAAGACTCTTATCACTGACAGCATGGCAAATTTAATCAAAGAGCTTGTAAAAAAGAAGATGGTGGTTGCTATAGCCGGAGGAAGTTTCAAACAAATGCTAACCCAATTTTTACCGCCCTTTTCAAACGACGAAGCGATGATTCCCTTTATTCATAATTTTACATTTCTACCGACCAGCGGAAGTCAGAGATATCAATATGATGAAGTAAAAAAAGAATGGATTCTTACAGATAAAGAATCACTGCCCGGTAATGCAAAAGAAAAAGCAATAAAATTATTACAAGAGGTAATAGATAATCCTATTTACAAAATACCGCCGAACCCGATAGGGAATATCATCGAAGACAGGGATACTCAAATTACTTTTACCCCGAATGGGCAACAAGCTCCGGTGGTTATTAAATTAGCCTTTGATCCAGACAGAAAGAAAAGAGAAAAAATAAAAGCATTTCTTGAACCACAGCTGCCAGAAGTCAGTATTTTAATAAATGGAACTTCCAGTATAGATATATTATCCAAGGGTTTTAATAAAGCGGTGGGACTTATGCGTTTCCTGGATAAAGTAGGTTTGGATAAATCCGACGTTATTTTTGTCGGAGATGGTATTTTCCCGGGAGGGAACGATTATTCTGTATATGAGGCCGGTTTTGACACAATCGCGGTCAAAAACCCGGAGGAAACCGAGGCAATTTTGAAGACTTGGCTTGGCTAAAAAATTAGTTAGTTGTATAATAATGTAATAATACCTTTTTGTAATTATGGCAGTGCTTAAGAAGAAAAAAGTAATTCAGGAAATGAAGGTTAAAAGAACACTTGAAAAAAAAGCGGTCTCGAAAAAAACTCGCGTAAAAATAAAAACTGTTTCAGCTGAAATTCGCCGAAGAGGCAAAAAGAAAATTAAAGTTGTAGCAAAAAGTAAAAAATCTCCTTCTATAATTAAAAAGTTTAAAGGCAATCCGATAATCGGTCCGGTGCGTAATTCGTTTTGGGAAAGTGAAGCCGCCTTTAACCCCGGGGCAATAGTGCACAATGGGGAAATCCATCTTTTTTACAGAGCGCTCGGCCGCGATGGTATTTCCCGCATAGGACACATATCCAGCAAAGACGGAATTCATTTCAGCGGACGAAGCACTTCTCCGGTTTATTCCGCCCAAAACAGAGCAGAAGCAAAAAGTCATTATCCATATACTTCTCCGGCGCGTTTGGTTTATGACACCGAACTTTATCCTTCCGGCGGCGGTTGGGGCGGATGTGAAGACCCGAGAGCGGTCAAAATTGACGGCAGGGTATATCTGACTTTCAATATGTTTAACGGATGGAATTCGATGCGGGTGGCCTTTACATCTATCGATGAAAAAGATTTATCACTCAAAAATTGGAATTGGGATAAGTTTGCTTATCTTTCCCGCCCGGGAGACAGACAAAAAAATTGGGTTTTATTTCCCGAAAAAATAAATGGCAAGTTCGCGATTTTTCACAATCTGGATAAAGGTGACCCGTCGCGCGTATCCGTAGCTTACTTGGACAAACTGGACATGTATCTTGCTCCGCAGGGTAGCGGCGTTGATAGTGAGGCGCCTGATCCGCAACTTTTGCCGGACCATATTGTGGCTTGGCACAACCGTACACGTAGTGCCGGCGCGCCACCCGTAAAAACAAAAGACGGCTGGCTCTTATTTTATCATGCTATGGATAAAGATGATCCGGGGCGTTATAAAGTCGGAGCATTGTTGCTTGATTTGAAAGATCCGACCAAAGTTCTGTATAGGTCGGCTTATCCGCTTGTAGAGCCCGATGAATGGTACGAAAACGATTACAAACCGGGAATTGTGTATGCCACGGGCGCAGTAGTCAAAGACGGCACTCTCTTTTTGTATTATGGCGGTGGCGACAAACATATAGCCGTAGCCTCGGCGAATCTGGATGATTTTCTGCAAAAATTGAAAAACAAAGAACACGCGGTTCTCTTAAAAAAAACCATACCGATAAAGATTTTATAATACATGAAGATATTGCAAAAAGTTAAACCAATAGAGGTTAAAAGATGTTTTGTTGTTTCAGACTTTTTAAGTCAAAAATATCTGGGGGAAAATACACAGATAAAAGACAAAAGTCAGTACGTGAAACGACTAGTTAAAGCGAAACGAGCCATTTTGGAGTTGCCGGAAGGAATGCTTGATATGATTATAAAAGGCGAGTGGAAAAAACGCTTCAAAGCATATAAGAATATGCAGTGGTGTGTTGGAATTGTAAAAACTAATGAGGTTGGAGTGTGGAAAAAAGCGGGTGGGTTACCTATTGCTTGGACGCGAGGCTCACTAGAAGAAACAGCCTGCCTTGTTGCACAAGCGCTTAAAAAAAATTCAAAAAAATTAACCAAACGTTCGGGAATAGCAATTCCGGGAATTTTAAAAAATTCGATTTCTCTAATTCAAAAAGAAAAATATTTATTTCCCATTATATTGTGGGATGGTACAATTGGAAGAAAGGGGCTCAAAAAAATGAAGGGTAATATTGATGATGGGTGCATGCGTTCTGTGTCTTTGGCTGTAAGCGGAAAAAAAGAAATAAAGGCATACATTGGCAGGAAAATTAAATCAAAAAAATAATTTATGTACGTCTTAAAAAGATCCCACCACAATCCCATACTCGTTCCCGATAAAGACCATTACTGGGAAGCTTTTGCCACTTTCAATATGAGCGTCATCAAGAAAGGCAAGACTTTCTACGGCTTATACCGCGCCATCGGAGCCACGGATAAATTGCGTACACCAAATCAGATTTCTATAATCGGTATCGGAAAAAGTAAAGACGGCAGAAGTTTTGAAGAACGTGTTCCTTTTATAGCTCCAGAGGAAGAATGGGAAAAATATGGCTGCGAAGACCCGCGGATTACTTTTTTCGAGGGACAGTATTACACATTTTATACGGCGCTTTCGCATTTTCCATTTGATGCAGGTGGAATCAAGGTGGCGGTGGCAGTTTCCAAAGATTTGAAGAAAGTAGATGAGCGGCACTTGGTGACTCCCTTCAACGCCAAAGCCATGACCCTTTTTCCTGAGCGGGTAGATGGAAAAATCACTGTGATTGTGACGGTAAACACCGATACACCACCGGTAAAAATTGCCGTGGCCCAAGTGGATGAGATAGAAGAATTGTGGAACTCTGGATTTTGGGAAAAATGGTATGCAAAAATAGACGAGCACACAGTTGATTTAAAAAGAGTCCCGACGGATCATGTAGAAATAGGTTCCGCACCAATCAAAACTTCTCACGGCTGGCTAGTGGTGTATTCACACATTCAACACTATGGCAGTCCCGATTACATTTTTGGCATTGAAGCGATTCTGCTCGATTTAGATAATCCACTCGAAATTTTAGGGCGTACGCATGGCCCTATTTTAACCCCGCAAGAGTCATATGAGCTCTTGGGTTATGTTCCGGATGTGATTTTCCCTTCGGGTGCTGTTTTGGAAAAAGATACGCTTTTAATATATTACGGAGCCGCAGATACCACCACTTGCTTGGCACATGTGAATATTACCGACTTGATTTCAACCATGCGTCCAAAAACTTACGAGAAATGGCATTTTAAACGTTCGAACAAGAATCCCATTATCGCTCCTGACAAGACACATGCCTGGGAGGCCAAAGCCACTTTCAACCCGGCTGCTCTGCGAATAGGGAAAACAACACATATACTGTATCGGGCTTTGTCGGATGACAATACTTCATCACTTGGTTATGCTAGAACGGAAGATGGAATTTGTATTGATGAGCGGCAATCTATGCCCGTGTACATTCCCAGGGAGGATTTTGAATTAAAAAAAGTAGCCGGTGGAAATTCCGGTTGTGAAGACCCACGGCTGACAAAAATCGGGAAAAATATTTATATGTTTTACACTGCCTTTGACGGTATCGATCCTTGGCGGGTTGCCGTTACTTCCATAACCGAGAAAAATTTTTTGCAAAAGAATTGGCAATGGGAAAAGCCCATCATAATCACACCGGTCGGGGTGGATGACAAGGATACGTGCATTTTTTCCGAAAAGACCAACGGCAAATATTTTATTTTACACAGAGTTGGTGATGAAATATGCGGGGATTATTTAAAATCTCTCAATTTTAAAACAGAAATGGTCAGCAAGTGCATCAGAATCATCGGGCCCAGAATCAACGGCTGGGATTCCGCCAAGGTGGGTATCTCCGCGCCGCCCCTAAAGACAAAATATGGCTGGCTACTCCTATATCACGGTATTTCCAAGAGCCACAATACATACCGTGTAGGAGCAGTCTTGCTCGACCTAGATGACCCGGCTATAGTTTTAGCGCGCACTGCGGACCCCATCTTTGAGCCGGAAGAGGCGTATGAAAAAACCGGCATAGTGAACAACGTCGTCTTTCCGTGTGGCATGGCGGAAAAAGACGGCTTACTTTATATATATTATGGAGGCGCAGACACAGTCGTTGGCGTGGCAACTATGGAACTAAATATTCTCTTGAGAGCCTTGACACGGGACATGAAAAAATAGAAAATATGGAATGCACAAAAACCCACTCACAGCCGAAGAAAAAAGGGTAATCATAGACAAGGGAACAGAGATGCCTTTTACGGGGGAGTATGTAAACAACAAAGAGACGGGTGTGTATGTCTGCCGGCAGTGCGAAGCTCCTCTGTATGATTCTAAAAGTAAATTTGAATCCACATGCGGCTGGCCTTCTTTTGACGACGAAATACCCGGCGCAATTCATAAGAGCGTGGATGCCGATGGAATGCGCACGGAAATAACCTGTGCCAGCTGTGGAGCACACTTGGGACACTTGTTTACGGGCGAACATTTAACAGGTAAAAATATCCGGCACTGCGTGAATTCAATTTCAATGAAATTCATACCGGGAAAATAGACTTATGGAAAATACTAAAATTAAAAAAATAGTATTAGCAGGAGGATGTTTTTGGGGATTGGAAGATTTAATACGCAAACAACCCGGAGTGGTAAATACTACCGTGGGTTACACCGGTGGAATTGTGGTGAACCCGACCTATGGCGACCATGAAGGGCATGCCGAAGCGGTGGAGATAGAATACGACTCCGAAAAAACTTCATACAAAAAGATGCTTGATTTCTTTTTTCAGATACACAACCCGACGACCCTAAACCAGCAGGGGAACGACAGGGGAACTTCATACCGTTCGGCAATTTTCTATGGTAACGAGGAAGAAAAAAAAGAAGCGGAAGATTTTATAAAAATAGTGAATGATTCGCATAGATGGAAAGACCCAGTGGTCACCACCCTAGAACCACTCCTGAAATTCTACCCGGCGGAAGAATATCATCAAGACTACTTGGAAAAGAACCCAGGTGGCTACACCTGCCACGCTATATATTTTGACAGCTATTTGAAGTAAAACCAACGAAAAACGAGCCAGAACCCTTATAAAATAAAGGGATTTTTATGCTTGACAAATAGGTATCATGTGGTGTATAATATAAAAAGTAGTTCTTTCCTCTAGTTACCCCTCAAGTAGGACAGAACTAATGTTTGAATAATAACTCATCGGAATTCGAAAGCCAATAATTTCTCTCGGTCGGTCGTTTAAGAAGGAATGAATTTCCAGCAATTCTTCTTCAGTGACTG
>JACQGC010000004.1 GCA_016199805.1 Candidatus Nomurabacteria bacterium | reverse complement strand
TTGAGTCAGTCACTGAAGAAGAATTGCTGGAAATTCATTCCTTCTTAAACGACCGACCGAGAGAAATTATTGGCTTTCGAATTCCGATGAGTTATTATTCAAACATTAGTTCTGTCCTACTTGAGGGGTAACTAGAGGTTCTCCTTTCTTCTTATGTTATGCACCTGTTTGTATTTTTAGTCAAGTGTGCGTAATGGTTCAGTTATTTGCAACCACCTCACCCCTGCCCCTCTCCAGATTACTGGCGAGGGGAAAACCAATTCACGATAATCTTTTTATAATTTCTTTGATTTTATTTAAAACTTCTGGTAAGTTCTTTTCCACTTCTGAGTTCCAAAATCTAATGACACTTATGTATTTAGATTCTAGATATTCTGTTCTGGCGTTATCGTATTCTTTGTTATCTTTCGTGTTGTGCGTAGCTCCACCTAATTCTATCACTAGCTTTATAGAGGGAGCGTAAAAATCTACAATAAACATATCTATGGGGTGTTGTCTTCTCCACTTTATTTTTTGATTATTGTTTCTAAGCGCCCTCCAAAGTATTTGCTCCGCATCTGTATTTTCCTTTCGCAAATACCTTGCCTTAATTATTGTTTTGAATTGAGCCACTTACTAATAATATAATATTTTTTGTATTTTGCATTCTCCCCTCGCCATTAATATGGAGAGGGGGTAGGGGGTGAGGTAGTGGGTTGTATTTTATAATTTTTCTGCTAATATAAAAATATATGTCACAATTACAATACAACGAGATTCGCGAGAAGAAAATAATTATTCACGATGGCGAGCCGGCCGAAGTGGTGGAGAGCCATGTCGCCCGCACCCAGCAACGCAAACCCCAAAACCAGGTGAAGTTGAAGAGTTTGATTTCCGGTAAAACCATCGCCGCCACTTTTCACGTCTCCGATTCCGCCGATGAAGCCGATATGGAAAAACGAGAAATTACTTTCTTGTATCACAACAAAGGCGAATATTGGTTCTGCGACCCTGAAGACAAAAGCAAAAGGTTTAAATTGGACGAAGCTTTGCTCGGGAACACCGTAAAATTTTTAAAGGAAAATAATAGTGTCACCGCCCTGGTCTGGACCAACGAAGACGACGAAGAGAAAATAATCAAACTCTCCATGCCGATTAAAATGGAATTCAAAGTAAAAGAAGCTCCCCCGGCTGTCCGCGGAGATACTTCCAAGGGAGGTATAAAAGTAATAGTCCTCGAAAACGGCGCGAACTTAAACGCCCCGATGTTCGTCTCCGAAGGAGATACTATCAGGGTAAATACAGAGACGGGAGAGTATGTCGAGAGGGTGTAGACCCTCGAGATGCAGAACATAGCAATGTTCTGCATAGGAGCGAGTGTAGACAATATAATAAAAAAAATCCCCTTTCGGGGATTTTTTTTATTTAACTACGAATGGGAGCAGACCCAAGAACCTGGCGTGTTTGATGGCGTTGGCCAAAGCGCGTTGATTTTTGGAGGTCACGCCACTTCGCTTGTGGCTGACAATCTTACCGTTTGGATTCAGAAATTTCTTTAAGATTTCAATATCCTTGTAGTCTATAAATTTTATGTTGTTGGCTGAAAAATAATCTTGTTTCATTAGAATGGAATGTCTTCAGGGTTAATGTCTTCTTCCGGATATTCTATGGCGTCAACCTCCCCACTGCTTTCTTTTGCCGGTGCTTGTGATCCGGCACTCGATGTTCCCGCTCCACCTGTCGTAGCGCCTCCTTTGGGACCAAATTGAGTGCGGTCAGCGACTATTTCGGTGCGGTATTTCTTTTCTCCGGTTGTCTTGTCGTCCCAGCTTCGGGTCTGCATTCGTCCTTCTACCAAGATGGAACTTCCCTTTTTCATGTATTGCGCGACTGTTTCCGCTTGGCGTCCAAAGACTACGACATTGTGATAATCCGTGGACTCTTGACGTGCACCGTTTTTGTCTTTCCAGACGCGGTTGGTAGCCAATGAAAATGTGCAGACTTTAATACCGGAAGGCAGAGAGCGGAGCTCGGGGTCGCGGGTAAGATTTCCTATTACAATTGCTTTGTTTAAATACATAATTGTTTAGTTATAAAGTTTATAATGTTGAAAGTTATAAAGTTAGTTTTTTGTATTACTTTTTACTTTATGAACTTGATTACTTTCTACTTGCCGCTATGCGGCCACCATAGCGTCTATTTCTTTATCAATCTCTTCTTTGTTTATAGGCACAACTACTTCATTTTCATCTTTCTTCACTGAAGGTCTTTTATGCACGTTGTCTCTGCCGACAAATCTCTTGGTGGCGATGGTGTTTTCTTTAACTGTTTTCAAAATTAAAAATCGAATAAAATTAGGGTCGAGGTCGAGCTTCTTTTTCAATTCCAAAACTTTATCGGAATCCATGGTAAATTTAACCCAGCCGAAGTATGCGGTGTTCCATTTGTTGCGCACGTTGGATACGACTTTGACCATTTTATAGGCCAATTGAATCATTTTTGGCATTTCATCCGAAACACTGACACCCCCGAGGGACGCAACCAATTCTTTCAAATTGCCAAAAACAACCGGTAAATCCTGTTCAGAAATGGTGGGCACCAAAAGATATCCGAGCTCGTAAACTCTGGACACGGCGCTTTCCTCTATTTCGTTTTCGTTTTCTTGCATGAATTTTATACTAACAAAAATCTTCTAAAAACACAACCCCGAACGCTAAATACCAAACATTCGCTTGGCATTGGCGACGATAGCTTGCGCCACCTCCTCTTCGGGTAAATTTTTTACCTCCGCTATTTTTTTGACAATTTCCCTTACGTATACTGGCTCGTTTCTCTTGCCCCGATATGGCACGGGGGCTACATATGGGGAATCTGTGTCGGTGAGTATCATATCGAGCGGAATATTCTTTATGACTTCGAGGGAATGCGCTCCTGTGCCATCTTTTTTGGGAGGGAAAGTTATAGCTCCGGCGAAAGAAATCATAAATCCAAAATCCAAAAACCCTTGCGCTTCCGAAAGTGTGCCGGTGAAAAAATGAACCACACCTTTGACCTTGGAATGTTCTTTCAATATGACCAGCGCGTCGGCATAGGCATCTCGGATATGCAGCATGAGTGGCTTACCTATTTCATTGGCCAATTCTATTTGGGCAACGAAGGCTTCCTTTTGTTTTTCTATCAGCTCCGGTCCCGAGTGATAATAATCCAAACCGCACTCGCCTATGGCCACAGTCTTCGGGTCTTTCAAAAGTTCCCGGTAAATATTTTTATCAAAAACTTCCCCGCGCGACGTGAATTCACTTCCCTCATCACCTAATTCCTGTTTGTCATGATAAGAAACGCTGGTGTGTATGGGATGCAAACCGATGACCGCATAAACCCCTTCGGGATATTTGTGGGCCAACTCCACTGCACTTCGAGAAGTGTCCACCTGTGTACCGACATTTATCACCCAAGTGTCGTTGTCTAAAGCGTGGCGAATAACCGCATCTCTGTCGGCGTCAAAAGCGGTAAAATTTACGTGGCTGTGTATGTCTATGTATTTGGGGGTCATTTTGTTTCTTCCCTCTCCTTCCAGGAGAGGGTTAGGGTGAGGTTAATCTTTTCTCATGAATAAAGGCTTTTCGGGTTTTTTATTTTCTCTAATCAGTTTCTTGAGAGCCACATTTGTCTCCGGCATTATCGGGTTTAGCATTCTAGCTATCTCGTAGAGACGTAGAACCATATTGGAAATCATTTCTTTACCTTTTTTCTCATCTACTTTTACAACTTTAAATGGTTCATTCTCTTGTATAAATTTATCAAGCTCCCCTATCTTGCTCCAAACAAAATCCGTCGCCAGTTTGATATCAAATTTTTCGTAAAAACCAAAGTATTCCGTAAAATCTGTTTTTTCCGGAATCTCCGGGCATTTCTCCAAATATTTTTCCGAAAGAGTGAGTATGCGTGAAGCCAAATTCCCCAACCCGTTTGCCAATCCCGAATTATAGGCCTCTTTAAATCTATCAATAGTGAAAGGACTGTCTTCAAAAGAAGAAATCTCACGCAAAAGAAAATATCGCAGTGCGTCCGTGCCGTATTCTTTGACTGTATCCCTCGGGTCAACACCGTTACCTAGGGATTTGGACATCCTTACGCCTCCTTCTCCTGTGATAAACCCGTTCACCACAATCTGATGCGAATTAGGTATTTCTGCCGCCATCAACATGGCCTGCCATATTATGGACTGGAAACGAGTGTTGTCTTTTCCGCAGTATTGAGTAGGAGTTCCGTTTACCCAATATTTTTCAAAATCTTCCAATTTGTCGGGCCAACCCAATGTTGAAATATAGTTAGTGAGAGCATCAAACCATACATACATGACTTGGTCTTTATCTTCGGGGACTTCTACACCCCAAGACATTTTTGTCTTTAACCTCGAAATTGAGAAATCCTTTAAGCCCTGCTTTATAAAATTTTTCATTTCGTTTAAACGAAAACCGGGAACAATGAAATTTGGATTCTTTTCATAAAAATCCAAAAGGCGATCTCCAAACAATGAAAGTTTAAAAAAATAATTTTCTTCATTAATTAATTCCAGCATTCTACCCGGGTGAAGTAAGCATTCTCCTTTTTCATTCAATTCTGAATCCGTTTTTTCACTTTCGCAACCTACGCAATATTTTGCTTGATAACTTTTTTTGTAAATATATCCATTTTTATTTACCCGCTGCCAAAATTCCTGCGCCGCGGCCACGTGGTGCTCATCTGTGGTGCGAACATAATGAATATCTTCGCTCACTCCAAACATTTTCAGCTGTTCTTGGAATATAACGAACCCTTGGTCGACAAAATCTTGCGCGGACAAGTTATTCTCTTTCGCTTTTTCGTAAATCTTCATCCCGTGTTCGTCCGTGCCGGTATTGAAATACACATCAAAGCCGGAGAGTTTTTTGTATCTGGCAATCGCATCCGCCCGCACGAATTCCAGCGCGTGCCCCATATGGAGCGGTGCGTTTACGTAGGGCAGTGTCGTCGTAATGTAAAAACTTTTTTTGTCTGACATTGTTTTGTATTATTTAGCTTATTTGTTTGTCTTACTTATTTGATTTGGCTAATATTTTATTTTTTTCAATATCGCTTAAAAATTCCATCACAATGACGGCCACCGGGATGGCCAAGATAGCGCCCCAGAAAGATCCCAATTCAAAACCGATAACCACGGCCAAGATAATCACAATCGGGGAAAGGCCGACTATCTTTTTTATGAGGAGCGGAGTGAAAAGGAACACGTCAAATTCATGGACGATTATATAAGCGCCGGTAACCATCAAGGCGCTACCGAGCCCGTTTGAGAGATAAGAGAAAGCGAAAGTCGGAATCATCGCCACTAAAATGCCGTACGGAACCATCTCCATCACCCCGGTGATAATTGCCAAAAGGAGCGCGTATTCTATGCCGAGAAGAGAAAGTATCAGATAAATCAGAATCCCGACAACAAGACCGAGAACCATTTGCCCCTTGACCCACAAGCCAATTTTCCTACTGGAGCGATTCCATAAATCCACAGCGTAGTCGTCATATTGAACCGGAACTATAATGTGCAGAAAATTTTCTATGCCGTTACCCTCCACCGATAGATAAAATGAAACGAGAATAATCAACACGAAGTTGAAAATACTGCCGAAGGCCACCGAAAGAATTTGCACAAACCCACCGGATAGATTTAGAACAAAAGTTTTCGACACCAGCAAAAGAGTCGTCAGCGAAAAATGTCCTGAGAGAGTGCCGACCAGATCTTTGGCCCCGGAAAAGGCGTCGTTCTGGAAAAAATTCAAGAATGAACTGTTTGGAATATAAGTCGAAAGGAAGGTGGAAAAATTATAAATTTCGGTGATGAGGAGTGGAGCGAAAAGATAAAATGCTCCGGCTAAAACGGCAATAGCAATGGCGTAAAAAACAACAATGCCAAAGATTCTGTTCTTGATGCCGATTTTTTGAAAATGCGGAACTGCCGAATCGATAAACGAAGCGATGACAATGGAGGTCAGCACCACCATGGCCAGCTCCCGCAAAGTCCACAACAAAAACACGCCGAGCACAACCAAAAATACCCGAATCATTGTGCCTGTGGTTATAGAGATTTGCGTAATATCGCCTTTGTCAAACATATGGACATAATAACACAAAAATTAGAATTTTAGTATTTTCAGGAATTTCGCTTTATCTTTAAACGGCCCAATCAGCGCCAGGTTTAGCTTACTGTCTTTGAAAATATCTTCGGCCAGGTCTTGTATTTGTTTGGCTGTAACTTTCCTCAATTCTTTGGCTTTATCTTCGGCGTTTTTGAGTTCGCGTTTTAGGAGTTCTTGCCCGCCGTAAAAATTTGCTATATCGTCGCTCGATTCCAAGGCGAGCTTCATATTCCCTATCAAGCACTCTTTCACTTTTTCCAATTCTTCTTTACTTACCAATTCCCGCTTTAACTTATTGTATTCAGCTAGAACAGCTTTTATCACTTCGACTATTCTTTTATTATCCACTCCGGCGGAAATCTGGAAAAAGCCATGGTCGGTGTAAGCATCGTTGTAAGCCCGGACATAGTAGCCCACACCCATCTCTTCACGCAGTTTTTGGAAAAGCCGGGAACTCATTCCCCCGCCGAGGACTCCGCCCAAGATGGAAATCACCGCGCTTTTTTTATTGAATAAATCCTGACTACGCACGCCGAGCACAAAATGCGTCTGATCTGTTTTTTTGAAATTTATCAATGCTTCTGGATGATTTTGAACTTCTTTCACTTTTAATTTGCCTACTTTCTTGCCACGGACGGCATCACCGAAAATTTTATTCACTTCGCTCATCACTTGTTTCTCGGTCACCGCTCCGGACACCACCAGCACCGTCGCTTCTGGCAGGTAGTGTTGTTTTTTGTAATTTACAAAATCATCGCGCTTCATATTCAAAATATTTTCTTTCTCCCCGGCGATATTCCAACCCGCTGGCTGGTCTCCGTAAAGTAGCTTCATCATCAAATCCTGCACATGTCTGTTTGGCAGGTCTTCGTACATATTTATTTCTTCTATTATCACACCTTTTTCTTTTTGCATCTCTGTGTCCGGAAAAGTGGAGTTTAGGTAAATATCCGTAACCACGTCAAAGATTTTGTGAAAATGTTTCGCGTCAGACTTGGCATAATAGCCCGTGTATTCCTGCGCGGTAAAGGCATTGTACTGGCTGCCGATGGCGTCCAATTCCCTTGAGATATCAATAGCTTTTGGCCTTTTGATGGTGCCCTTGAAACACATGTGTTCTAAAAAGTGTGAAATTCCATTTACTTTCTTCTCTTCGTATTTACTGCCCGCTTCCACCAAGACCAGCACGGTGGCCGTGGGGTTATCCTTCATGGGTATAGTTACCACACGCAAACCGTTTTTTAAAACTTTTTTTGAGAATTTCATAAAATTAAAGCACCCCACCCCACCCTCCCCTTGGCTAATGGGAGGGGGAATTCATACAACCCCGAATCTTGTGTAGCACTTCATTTATATTAGCATCTATTTCTCTATTCCAAAAGCGGATTGTTTTTATATCCAAAACCAAAAGATAGTTGGTTCTTTCCTGGTCGTACTCTTTATTGCTTATATGTTGTGCCCCGTCTAGCTCGATTGCCAATTTTTTATCCGGACAATAGAAATCTAAAATGTATGGTCCTACGGAATGTTGCCGTTTGAATTTAAAACCTAATTGAGTCCCCCGCAAATGCGCCCACAAAATAACTTCTTGAGAAGTTTGATTTTTCCTTAACTCCATTCGCCGGTTTTTTAAAACTGGATGATTGTGAAGTATTGGCATTTGCGTTTTGTATTTGAGTTCCTCCTCCCCTTCGCCAAGGGGAGGACCGAGGAGGGGTGCCAGCAGGCGGGGTGGTGATTAGTGTATTTTTCCCTTAATATAATCCTTTAAATCTTCGATTTTTACTCTTTCTTGTTTCCCTGTATCTCTTTCACGAACCGTAACCCCGGCATCTTGTTCAATGGTTTCAAAATCTATTGTGACGCAAAAAGGTGTTCCTATTTCATCCTGTCTGCGATATCTTTTACCCACGTTACCGTTGTCATCCCATTCAGTGCGAATATCTTCTCTCAACATTTCATATACTTCACGCGCTTTTGCCACGAGTTCCGGTTTGTTTTTAAGAAGAGGAAAAACTGCGACTTTGATTGGCGCCAATCGTGGTGAAAGCTTTAGAACTGTTCGTGCTTCTCCGCCAAATTCTTCTTCAGTATAAGCTTCAGAAATAAATGCTAAAAACATGCGACCCATCCCCACAGAAGTTTCCAAAATCCACGGAATATATTTTTCACCGGTATTTGGATCAGTATAATTCAAGTCGGTTCCGGAATATTTCATATGTTGCGTGAGGTCGTAATTTGTACGGTCATGAATACCTTCAAGCTCGTCGAAGCCATTGAATGGAAAATTGTATTCGATATCCCATGCGTCTGCGGCATAAAATGCCAAGTTCTCGTGTTGCTTGAATCGTAAATTTTCCGGCTTTATGCCCATAGACACATACCATTTGAAACGATCTTGTTTTATTTTTTCATATGCTTCTTTGTTTTCATTTGGGCGTATGAAATATTGAGTATCAGCTTGCTCCAGCTCGCGCGTGCGAAAAAGAAAATTACGTGGTGATATTTCGTTGCGAAAAGCCTTCCCTATTTGAGCAATACCAAAAGGTATTTTTGCTCGTGTAGAATCCACAACATTTTTAAAATTAAGGTAGATACCTTGGCAAGCTTCTCCCGGTAAATACGCCGGGTTCTCGTTTTTGCCGGTGAAATCACCCATATTGGTTTTTACCAACAAATTGAATGCGTGAACCGGCGTGAAATCATTCGCTCCGCATTTAGGACATTTTATCTTTGTTTTATATTCATTAAAAAGTTCATTGAGTTTCGCCTCCGACATTTTTTCATCTGCTTTTACCCCGATTTTATCGAGTTCTTTGTCTACTCTGATGCGAGTATTACATTTTTTACATTCTGCGAGCGGATCGGAAAAACCACTGGTATGACCTGAAGCTTCCCAGACACGAGGCTCTTTAAACATCGCTGAATCAAGACCAAAATAATTATCCCGTTTTTGAACATGTTCTTTCCACCAAGCAGCTTTGATATTATTTAAAAGTTCCACTCCGTAAGGCCCATAATCATACATACCAGCCATCCCCCCATATATTTCCGACCCCTGAAAAATAAACCCGCGTCTTTTGCAGAGCGAAACTATTTTTTCCATCAGGTCATTTTTTGGTTCTGAATTTTTCATTTTACTTTATAACTTTCTACTTTATAACTAATTCACCACACCCCCTGCGCCGGCGGGAAATTGTGGGTCGCCATCCAGCTTTGTGGTCAGGCCTGCTTTGTTTACCCTTACATCTACATTAGCAAAATCGTCGTGCCCAGTCAAAACCGCGTCGTTTATGATTGTCGGCGCCGTACCGACCTGGGAAAGGGATGGGGTAAAAGAGACTTGGAAAGAGACGGTTTTCGCCGCACCGGTAATACCCGCGCCTCTTTGTATTCTGTCTGCGTTCCATACTATCTCTCTGGTGGAAGCATTATAAGTCAGATTCTCGCCGGGTGGAGATATGGCTCCGACAAAATCTATCCAGGGTGGAAGAGTGGAGTTTACTTGCGCTTTGGAAATACTATTAGCAGTATTCGAAAGATTCCAAACTATGGTGTAGCTTGTCTTTTTCCCGACTTTAGCGGGGATGGGGCCGGTGTTGGTGAAAGGCCCGGAATAATAAAGGGCTTTGGCGGAAAAGCCAACATCGGATATGACTCGGATAACTGCGGAGGCGGAATTTGTCAGTTGTCCCACAGAAGAACCGGAGACATTCACACCTACGTTTATGAGCGGACTCGACAAAACCCCTCCGGCGGCAGAAAAAAGAGAAAGTGGAGACACGGAAAAAGAAACAGAACCGGAATCTCCTGGGTTCACTTCTTTAAATTGATTTTGATAATTTTTATCCCAAGTTATGGTGTCCGTTCCTGAATCATAAAATCCTCTCTGTGCCGTTATGCTCTGGCGATTTAAAGCATTTCCGGAAACTTTCGCCTGTATTTGTAAGTCATTTACCGTCGTGTCTAGATTGTTCACATATCGAATTTCTATATCTACCGGAGTTTTCGAGTCAGTCGCATAAGTGCTGCTCGATATGCCATTTATATAAATATTCGCTTCAACAAAAGGCTTTTTGACTGTGATTGTCTGCATAGCGGAATTAAAAACGACGGCGATTGACGATTTGTCCGAGTCGGACTGCGTACCTGTCGAAATATTAAAAGTTTTTTGTTCCCCGTCAAAAACATCTACCATTTTCCCGGAGATAGAAATATCGTGCTCGGAACCCGGAGCCAGGTCTCCCAAATTCCAAACATTATTTCCGGAAGAAGGCGCCGGTACAGCCGATATAAATTGGAACCCGACAGGATAAATAAGTTTCATAAGTATTTTTGGGGCCGGCTTGGTGGCGTTGAGTGTTTCTTTTATATTCAGGGTAATATTTTGGTTTGGGCTTATGGTCAAAGGCCCGTCTACCGAAAGGTTTATGGGTGTGGAACTTATGTTTACCTGGTAATCTTTTTCTTTTACGAAAATGGCGTTGGACCCGGCCACCCGATATTCCAAGGTAAATTTGATAGGGCGCACACTGCCTTGTTCGCCAAAAAGCGTCACCTTCAGGTTTTCATTACGCACGGCTCCGGCCGGTATCACCCCGAGCGAGGTGCGAGAAGTTTGCGTATCGGTAGATAAATCCGCAGATGTGCCTTTGGGATATTCCATTATCAAGTCGGCCAGCTCTAGGGGTGAACTATTTTTGTTGGTAATGCCGACGATGAGCGGGAGCTCTTCCCCGCCTGCGGTAAAATTATTTCCAAGAATGGAAATATCTATATTGTTGTTGGAAACTGTATTGCCTCCGGCAAAGAAAACATAAGCGGCATATAGACATGTCAAACCAAAAAAAACTATCGAAAAAATAAAAAATTTCTTAAATCTGGAAGTTTTCATAAAAAAATTATCTTCCGTGTCAGGCTCGGGCTTTTGTTTATCTCCCCAGGAATCAGAAACTTCATCTCTGCGCAAGCGTGAGTATTCATCCCTGTGTTCTATTTTGGTTTTGTAATTACTGCTGAAAAGTCTCTCCTTGAGCTCTTCCAGCCTGTTTAATTTATTTCTATCGTCAAGTGGCATGTATACAATTGTAGCATTTTTTTATAAATGCGTCTCCTTAAGAGCCTTGTTTATTTGATTCAATATTTGAGGCCTGGATTTGGAAGCTTCGAATATCAGATTTTCTTCAAAGGGAGATTTGATAAGGTTTTGCAGTATTTCATCCCCACCGATATAACCCAGATTGTTCAGAATTCGCAAAACAATAATGGCTTCAATGTTTCGCAAATCTTCAATTTCCGATTTCTCCAAAACAGATAAGCCACTTACCAGATCTTCAAATAAAGTTTCGTTTTTTTCAACACCAGCCAATAGTCTTTTTAACAGTTTCGCAATGTTGAAAAAAACTCCGTAAATCCCGTAATTTTTTAAAACTCCTTCCAGTTTATTTGTCTTGGAAGCGCTGGTCACCCGCCAAAAATCCTTGCCCTGCACGAGGTCTACCTTCACATAAGCGAAATCCTGCAAGATAAAACGCAATTTACTAGACATCTTGCGTATGCCCTGGGCAGAAGCGTAAATCATTCCCAATTCTTTGGTAAAAATATAAAAACACTTCCCGGCTTCCCCATAATTCCGGCTACCCAATATTATGCCCTCTGTGTGGTGTATGTGATGCATATTATAAATTATGACCGATTGGATTTGGAATGGGTTTTGTTAAGTTTTTTATATCATTCGCGTCAGTAAGAAAAATACCCGGCTTTCCTTCCGGAGTGTACAGAGTTACATGAGTAGGCGGATATTCTATCTTTAATCCATATTTATTATTTATTAATTCAAAAAATTTATCCAAATTTGAAACCTTACACAATACCACTACGGCCCTTAGGTCGTCTTCAACAATAAGCTTAAATTCATCGAGATAATTCAAAAGATTTATATCATTATTTTTAGTAAACTCACAAAAATCATTCACTACCAAATCCTTAAAATTTGGAATTATAATATTGTGTTTTCTTATAATTTCTTTGATGCACACCAAACTTATATGGAAAGCTGATTTCAACAACAACTCATTGCTGTCAACGGTTATTTTGCTAGGCAAATTATCCAGCAAAACTGGCAACAAAATAGTATCATTTACTGAAATCATGTACTTGTTTCCGCAGATAAATTCAAATTTATTTTTCATCCCTCTATTTTATCACAAAATCTTTCAACTTTTCAATTATAGGTTTTACTGTTTCGTCGTTTATGTCTTCCGGTTTTATTTTGCATTTTGCGAAAATTTGTTTCTCTATTTCCCTTAAAGCATTTTCATATTCTTCTCGTTCTAAAGTATTATCTCCATGGGAAGTATAACGCTTTCTTAAATCTATAAATCGTTTTTCTAAACTTATCACGCCAAAAGGGCCCACGCGTTCGTCGCAATATTCTACTATTTTTTTACCAAAATCATTGCCCAAAACCTCAGCAGGTGCGCCCAAAAAACTTATAGAATTAATCAATTCTATAACTCTTTCACTCACGCCAATCTCTTGCGCAATTTTAGAATGAGCGGCATGATCATCTTTACCATATTTTTCAAAATATTCATTTTGAATTTTCTGCCAATATTCTATTCCTTCTGGTTTATTAAAATCCGGAAAAACATTCAAGTTAAATTTAACAATATTTCCCATGTCGTGAAGCAGGCAAGTGGTTATAATTTCTTCTTTCTGTAAAGAAAATTCAAGATTATCACATATCATTGATGCAACAGCTGTCACCCGGAACATGTGCTCCTGTAGGTTCGGCATAATTTTATATTTTTTATATACATCTTTTATGCTCATAGCCATTTTATCTCCCGGATTAAGCCCTAGCTTTTTTCGCCTGTCTTGAAGTTCGCGCATAAATTCACGATATTCCCCTTCGGCTTTTAGTTCTGGAGTAATTTCCCTGTCCAGTTCCACTGCATTTTCTAAATCGGCATCTATCTCCACTTCTTTGACGTTCAACTCATCTTTGATTATTTTCTGATACTCTTCATCCACCCCAACTTTGGAAAATAAAATACGCAGCGGTTGGCGAATAGGAATATCATATTTTTGTCTTTCGGCGTTTCCGGCAGTGCATATATCGCGGGTAATTCGCATATTTTCCAGAACTTTGGAATCTGCCTTGTGCGCTTTCGGCCATTCAACCAAATGCACACTCTCTTCGTTCTTTTCATTTCGCAATTTCAGCCATATGTCTTCTGCCGCAAACGGGGCAAACGGAGCCATGATTTTTGCCAGAGTTTTTAACACAAAATACAAAGTTGCCTTTGCGTTTTTATCGTCACCTTTTATTCTGTCTCGGGAACGGCGCAAGTACCAAGTGGAAAGGTCGCCGACAAAATCCCGCACAGCTCGTACCGGCTCCAGTAATTTATAATTATCCAAGTTGCTCGTGGTTATTTCTGTCAGTTCATTCAGTCTCTCCAAAATCCAAATATCCAAAATATTTTTTGATTTAGGCGCCTCATTTTTTTCTAAATTTTTATCTCTGTATAATTCATAAAACGCCATCACGTTATAAAGCAAACCGAAAACTTGTTGCTGCAATAACGCAACAGTTTTCTCATCAAAATTTTTAGATTCGCCGGGCTGATTTACGGAATACATCCACAACCGAAGCGTATCCACACCGTATTTATCCATCGCTTCCCATGGGTCCACAATATTGCCGACAGATTTGGACATTTTTTTGCCTTTGGCATCCATAAGGTGCCCCAGACAAATGACGTTCCTAAATGCTTTACCTCTGCCCAAGAGGGTGCCGATGGCGTGCAAAGTATAAAACCACCCGCGCGTCTGATCTATGGCCTCGGAAATGAAATCCGCCGGGTAGCCCGGGCCGTCAATCCACTTTTTGTTTTCAAAAGGATAATGGTCTTGCGCGAAAGGCATGGCTCCGGAATCAAACCAGACGTCCATCACCTCTTTCACCCGCGTCAAATCTCCCCCGCATGAACAAGCAAGCTTTACTTCATCAATATAAGGCCGATGTAAGTCTATCTGACTAAAATCATTTCTGGGCAACGGTAAAAAGTCACACTGGAAAATTTCCGCATTTAAAATAGCTGGGTAATTAACTTCTAGGTTGTGAGTCTCTTCTTTTTCACTGAGCGCTTCGTGAGCAGACAGTAAAATACGAATTGGAAGTTCGTGAGAAACTACTAAAATATTTTTTCCCGAATATTTCTCTTCCAAACCGTTTAAAACACCGATTATTCTCTTTCTAATATCGTCATTTTTTTCATTAGGTGACTTTGTCGCCTGAGCTTCCCGCAGCTCCTCGTCTATAATTATTTTATCTTTTTCAATCCCCAAGACACTTGTGGCGATTTCCGCTGTTTGCTTTGTCCTAGTAAAGTTTGAAGAAACGATGACATCCGGTTTATTTTTTAAACTTTTAACTTTTGTTTTAACTTGTTCTCTACCTTCATCCGTCAATATGTCATTTACCTCGCCAGGAATGAAGCTGTCAATATTTTTCTCATTGGCCACCGAACCTCCATGTCGAATTATAAAATATTTATTGCCGGATTTTTTAGTTTTCTCTTTCAGGTCGGCAATGCTTCCTATCACCTCCGTCTTCTTGCAGATTTCACAAATCCAAACCGGCAGCGGCGTGCCCCAGTATCTCTCGCGGGAGATGGCCCAGTCTTTTATCTCGCGTAACCATTCACCAAAACGTCCGTCGCGGATGTGCGCCGGTTCCCAGTTTATTTTCTGATTTTCGGAAATCATTTTTTCTTTTACTTTTTTGTCCGACATGCGGATATACCAAGAATCACGCGCGTAGTAGATGAGCGCGGTGTGGCACCTCCAGCAATGCGGATACGAGTGCTCATATTTTTCTTTTTTAAATAAAAGTCCGCGATGCGCCAAGTCTTTAATGACATCCACGGCCACATCTTCATCTCGCACAAAACGCCCTTCAAATATCCCCGTGCCCGGCAGGAATCTGCCGTCCAAGCCCACTAAATGGTGCTTTGGCAAGCCTATTTGCGTGCCGAGCACAAAGTCGTCTTGTCCGTACATCACGGCTGTGTGCACCACCCCTGTGCCATCCTCGGTAGTCACAAAATCCGCGCCGTAAACCTTGTAGGCCTTTTTCATCTTATGTTTTTCGGTCTCGAAAATTGTATTGGCTAAGTATGGGTAAAGCGGCTCATATTCCAAGCCGATTAAATCTTTACCTTTCAGCTCTTCTATGACTTCATATGCTTCCGCAAGTGAATCGAGCACAGAGATTCGTGCTTTGGCCAAAATAAAAATTCCGTCCATCGTTCTCACTTTTACATAATCAATTTTTTCGCCGACAGCCAAAGCCACATTGCCAGGCAAAGTCCAAGGAGTCGTCGTCCAAGCCAGAATATAAGTGTTTTCTTGATTTTTTATTTTAAACTTCGCCGTCACCGACAAGTCTTTCACGTCTTCGTACCCCTGCGCGAGCTCGTGGCTGGAAAGAGCGGTGCCGCAACGAGGGCACCAAGGCACCACCTTGTAATCTTTGTACAAAAGTTTTTGCTCATCAACTTTTTTCAAAACATTCCAGATGGATTCTATGTAATCGTTGTGGTAGGTGACATAAGCATTGTCTTGGTCAGCCCAATACCCCACTCTGGCCGTAAAATTTTTCCACAAACCAATATATTCCCAAACGCTCTCTTTGCACAGTTTATTAAAAGCGGCGATGCCGTAATTTTCTATATCATTTTTGGATTTAAAGCCAAGCTTTTTTTCTATCTGCAGTTCCACCGGCAGTCCATGCGTGTCCCAGCCGCCTTTTCGGCGCACGTGAAACCCGCGCATAGTCTTGTAGCGGGGAATAATATCTTTGAAAGAAAAAGGTAGCATCGTGTGCAAGACAGGCTTGGAATTTGCGGTGACAGGACCGTCATAAAAAATAAATTCCTCCTTCCCCTCTGTTTGTTCCAAAGACTTTTGAAAAATTTTATGCTCGCGCCAAAATTCCAGAATCTTTTCTTCCCGTAAAGCTGTCTCTGATTTTTTATTTTTTGTTTCTTCAGCCATAATTTATTATTTTTTTAACATTCTCACATTCTTGAGAATGTTGGAATGTCATTTTATTAAATAAAAAACTCGTCCACGTACAACAATTAAAAAAATAATTGCTATACAAGGACGAGTTTCGTACTCGTGGTACCACCTTGGTTACTTCTCATCTAACTGGGCTCTACTTTGCGTTAGGTCTTGCCTAACGCAGTTCTTCCCAAAGCTCTGGGGTGATATTTACCCGCCTCTGGAGGGTCCCCTTCAACGCTTATGTGGAAAGTATACCACACTTTTTATTTCTCCACCAACCCCAATTTTTCAAGTCTCGCTGTAATTCCTCCTCTTTTTCTGCCGAAAGTTTCCATTAAATCTTTTATTTTTTGCCCTTCTTTAAATAATTTCCCCAATTCTTCGTCTTGCTCTTTGCTCCATGGCCTATACGCATTCGGGTGCTTTTCGCGAATTTCGGCGAATGCGTTTGGGCGCGCCGTACTCGGCGCGCCTGGATTTATTCCCCTCTTGAGGGGTGCTCCGACCTTGCGTCGGAGCGGGGTGGAAACCTTTCCCCCGCAACTAAGCACAAAATTCTCATGCATTTTTTGAAGTTCGTCGGCGGACAGACTGCCGAAAACTTTTTCCGCCTCTTCTGACTTTTTCTTAAATTCAATATCTTTTTTCAAAATATCAGGATGAACTTTGAGCGCATGCTCGTTTAACCCGAGCAGATACAGCCCAGACAAGTGGCGCACCCGTGAGAGCGCCACATATCCCTGCCCGTATTCAAATACTTGTGACAGGTCCATCACCGCCGCATCCATGCTCATCCCCTGGCTCTTGTGCACCGTCATCGCCCAAGCGAGGCGCAACGGCACTTGAGTGATTTGCGCGCGGATTTTGCCATTTTCTTCCACCACCCAATCCATAGGCTCTATGACAATACTCCGGCCATTCTTGTTTTTGATAATCGGGTAGCCGCTAAGTTCGTCAAAACCGACGACAGTACCCAGCGTGCCATTAACAAAATGTTCTTTCTGGTTATTTTTGGTGCACATCACCACGGCGCCGATTTTCAGCTCTAAATTCTCCGGCGACAGGCATCCCTTTTTCAAAGTTTCCACAATTCTTTCATTGCCACTGCCGGACATTTCAAAACATTTCTTTTCGTCGTCCAATTTTGAAAGTTCAGTATCATTTACTTTATCTACATTTACATTGTGAGAGAAAAGCTTGGTCGTATTTTCGGGCATATCATCCATATCTATCTGCCTGGAATTCAAATGTTTTAAATGTTCTTGTGAAAAACTATTGGAACGGATGCCGGAGAGCATAGAAAGAAAATCTTTATCATCTTGGCGGTGTTGTTCGGCCAAATAACAAACTACAAACCTGGCCCGTTGCCAAGCGCCGGAATCATATGCAAATTTTCCCATAGGTCGGACCTCTGTAATTAGTGAACCTTGTTTTTCTTCTTCTTTTTTCATAATCGGCGGTAATTGAAAAAAGTCGCCGACTAAAATAACTTGGATGCCGCCAAATGCTTCATCATTTTGCTTTATCTCGCGGCAAACCATATCTATCATATCCAGCATACCAGGAGACAGCATGGAAACCTCATCAATAATCAGCACTTTGGTGCGATTAACGCGTTTTACAATGTATTCACTGCTCGCAATTTTATCCAAATCATATTTATCAAGTTTTGTCTTAATCCCCAGCCCACTCCAAGAATGAATGGTCATCCCGCCTATGTGTGTGGCGGCGATGCCCGTGGAAGCGGTGATAGCCGGCTCCACGTCCGAGTCGCGCAAATAATTCACCAACATATTTACGGTGTGCGTCTTCCCCGCCCCCGGCTCGCCCGTCAAAAAAACATTCGCGCCGGTTTTTAAAATATTCAGAGCTTGCTCTTGAGTCATTATTATTTATTCTACTACATTTTCTTTGGCGCAACGATGCCGAGGAGGTGCAGGCCGGTTTTCATCACAAAGGAAAAGGCGTAAGTCAGGGCGACTTTGTAAGACGAAGCTTTGTCGGCTTTGTCTACAATCATATTGTTGCCGTAAAAGCTGTTGTATGCGCGGGCTAGTTCTATGAGATAGTTGGCGACATAGTGCGGCTCGTATTCCTTGGTGGAACGCTCGACAATTTCGGGGAATTTATATAATAATTTTTCAACTTCAAAAATCTCATCCGGGAAAGCATGCGGATCCGGCAAAATATTTTCCTTTTGCGCTTTTTCTAACACAGAATTGGCCCGGGCGTAAGAATATTGCAGATAGGGTCCAGAATCACCATCCACAGAAATGGATTTATCAAAATCATAAACAATATCTCCGCCAATGTTTTGCTTCAGGACCGAATACTTTATGGCTGACACGCCGACGTCGGAAGCAACTTTCTCCCTTTCCTCATTTGAGAATTCCCTATCTGTCATCTTTTCCAAAATTGCATCACGGGCATCATTCAACAACGATTCCCCTGTAATCGCATTCCCTTTTCTGGAACCCATCTTTCCGGTGGAAAGACGCATCATTCCATGGGTGATATGTTTCATTTTGTTTCCAAACTCCGGATGAATAAGTGAAATAGCTTTGGCCACCACGCGCATATATTCCATCTGCTCGCTCGCGGTGACTACGATAGATAAATCCATATTCGGTTCCGTTTTGAATTTCTCCGCAGTCAATCCAAGTTCTTTGGTCTCATAGGTCGGCAAATTTTGCGAAGTTATAAAAACCCTAGTGTGAAGTTTTGGGTCGTATTTTTCCGCCTTAAATACTATAGCTCCGTCGGATTCTTCAAAAATTTTACCTATATTGTCATTCACGATGTCCCTGCCGATATCCGCCATGGCAGATTCTAAAAAGTAAAAATCAAACTTGGTGCCGAGCATTCTGTATAAATCTTCAAAAGCCTCCATGGTTATGTCAAAACCCCAGCTATATATGTCGTTTATTTTTTTATCATCTCGCGTATAAACTTTTTTATTTATCTCGTCTATTTCTTCTTTTATTTTTGGATCAGTCTCATACTCCCCCGCACCGAAAGAATAACATTCCCCAATATATTGTGCTTTTGCTGTATTGGAAAAATGTTCTTCGGGAAGTCCCTTTTTCAATAACCCCCAGATAGCTTTGGCCACATGCAGCCCCACATCGCCTTGGTAATTTGCCCGGGATGTGTCGGCACCTGAAAATTCCACCAAACGAGAAATGGATTCCCCGATGGCATTGCTCATCAAGTGCCCGATATGAAAAGGCTTGAAAGGGTTGGGCTGGGTATACTCCACCATTATCTTTTTTCCTTCCAAAGTTTTATTTTTTCCGAAACTTTCCGCCTGGTTTAAAATTTCCTCCACACTTTTTCCGAAAAATTTCCTAGATAAATGGAAATTTATAAATCCCGCGCCGGCAACTTCCACTTTTTCTATATTTTTGTCCGCATTCAGTCTGTTTATCTCAACCACAATTTTTTCCGCCAACTCTTTGGGATTCCTCTCTATGCTTTTCGCTATGGCTAAGGCAATGTTTGTGGAAAAATCGCCCATCTTCAAATCTGCAGGGTGCTCCAAAGCAAAATCGCTAACTTCTATGTTTAGGTTTTCCAGAGCGTCTTTTATTAATTTTTTTATTTCTTCTTGCATAAAATTATCCACCCCGCCCTTGGCACCCCTCAAGAGGGGAATCTACTTGCGCCCCGTACTTCCAAACATTCCCTCGCCCCTGGCCGATTCGCTCAGCTCTTTTACTTCTTCCAGTTCCACTATTTCTATGGGAGTGATCACAAGCTGGGCTACTTTGTCCCCTTCTTCAAAAGTATAAGGTTTGTCGGACAAATTTACCAGCAGTGTATTGTATTCTCCCCGATATCCGGCATCAAAAACTCCACCCATGTGATGCATGCCCGCCTTGGAAATACTGCCTTTATCCATAACAATCGCCCCATAACCCTCTGGGAACTCCAAGGCAAAACCGTGCCAGAAACGATAATGTTCGCCAGGGGCCATGGTTACTGTCTCCATAGCGTACATATCCATCCCAATATCCCCCGGATGATGATACTTCGGCAACTTTGCATTTTCTTTTAATTTTTTGACTTTAATACGCATATTATTTTTTAAAAACTTTTTTAACTTTCTCGTAAACCATTTCGTGAATTGCTTCACGGGATAAAATTTTTCCTTCCGGCGCGCAATTTATTTTTATAAAATTCGGAACTTCTTTTTCCAGCTTCAGGGCACTCTTGATGGAATTTTTCATAAAATTTACGTCGGCTTCGTGTACGTCTTTTTTCTTTTTCAAATACGCGCGCTTCATCTTACTGCTGTCTCGGTCTTTCAAAAGCTGCATAACGATGTTTATAGGCAAACTCAAATACAAAGTGATGTCCGGACGAGGAATTTTAAAAACTCCATACTCCATATCATCCAACCATTTTATAAAATCATTTCTTTTTTTCGAATCCTTAACTTTTCCACCCTGATGTATCTGATTAGCAGAGACATAACGGTTTGCAATAACAATGTATCCTTTTTTAAGCCAGCCCCTCATCTCTTCGCTCGATTCGAAGCGGTCGGCGGCATACAGCACAGAGGCTATTTTAGGATGAACATTTAGGAAATTATAATATTGCTCGGAAAGACAGTGCCCGATAAAAGCACCAAAAAAGTTTTTGTAGTATTCAGGAAAATCAACGATTTTTACAGTTTTGCCTTCTTTCTTCAATTTCTTCGCCAAGAGAGCGACCTGTGTTGCTTTCCCGCTCCCGTCCGTGCCATCTATTACAATGAGTTTGCCCTTTGCCATATAAGAAATATAACAGAAAATGATAGAAATAGAAAATTACCTATTTATAACCAATTCTACCTCGGGTTTTTTTAATTTTAGATTCTCAATTATTTTTTCAGCTACAAAACTTGGGTCCATAAATTCATTATAATTTACTGGTATATTTTCATCAAACAAATTTGTCTGCATTCCCCCGGGGTAAACACCCAGCACTTTTATTTTTATTCCGTCCACCTCTTTCATGAGAGACTTGGTAAATCCGGATGCGGCAAATTTGCTGGCGCAGTAAGCTGTTTCGTTTATCTTTCCATTTAAGCCACTGGTGGAAATAATATTTACAATCATGCCAAAATCCTGTTTGCGCATTTGGGCCAAGGCAGCCTTGGCTCCATATACCGTGCCAAATAAATTAACCTCCATCAAATCATGAGCTCTTTTCCAGTCAGTTTCTTCTATTGGCTTGTGAGGTAACCAAATGCCGGCGTTATTAATCCATACATCTATTTGGCCAAAATCACTTGTGATTTTTTCGGCCAAACTCTGCATTTCATTTTCTTTTGTAACGTCGGCCTTGATACCGACAATTCCATTTTCTAGGTTTTCAAAACCTCCATCCTTTGAACAAACTACCACCTTGGAACCATCTTTCAAAAAACCAAGAGCCAGAGCTTTCCCCAAGCCTTTCGTACCTCCGGTAACGACAACAACTTTATTTTTTAAATCCATAAGTAATTTTTTATACAAATCTCTTAGGTATCGGGAACTTTTTGGCCAAAGCTTTTATTTCTTTGTGCACTTTTTCTTTTATCTTTTTATCGTCTTTGCTTTTTAAGGTGATAATCATGAGCTCGGCGACACGACGGCAATCTTTCTCTTTGAAACCACGGGTGGTGATAGCCGGGGTGCCGAAACGGATGCCGGATGGGTCCAATGGTTTCCTGGTGTCCCCTGCAATCGCATTCATGTTAAGGGTGATACCCACTTCATCCAACACTGTTTGCGCCTCTTTGCCCGTGACTCCGAGCGACCCAAAGACATCCGCCAAGATAAGGTGATTGTCAGTGCCACCGCCTATCATCCGGATTTTATTTTTTTTGAAAACTTCGGCCATGGCTTTGGCATTTTTTAAAATCTGCGCGGCGTATTTTTTATATTTCGGCGTCATAGCTTCCCCAAAAGCTACAGCCTTGGCAGCGATGGTGTGCATGTGCGGGCCACCCTGAATGCCCGGGAAAATCGATTTGTCTATCTTTTTGGCAATCTCTTCACTCTCGCGGGTCAATATCAGCCCGCCACGCGGACCGCGCAATGTTTTGTGCGTAGTCGAAGTGATGATATCGAAACCATCATCGAAAGGATTGCGCAATACTCCGGCAGCGATAAGCCCGGCGATGTGAGCCATGTCGGCCATCGTCACCGCTCCTACTTCATGCGCTATTTCCACAAATTTTTTATAATTTAGAGTACGCGAATAAGCCGAAAAACCTGCAAGAATAATTTTGGGTTTATGCTCCAGAGCCACTTTACGCAAATCTTCGTAATCGATTTCTCCCGTTTCCGGATCTTTCATTTTATAAGTTACAAATTTATATATTTTGGCCGGAAGTGTCATTGGGTGGCCGTGAGTCAGGTGCCCTCCATGCGACAAATCCATACCGAGCACAGTATCTCCGGGCTGGAGAAGCGCGGCATATACAGCCAAGTTGGCCGGAGCGCCGGAATGTGGCTGGACATTGGCATATTTACATTTGAAAAGTTTGCAGGCGCGTTCTATGGCCAGTCTTTCTACTTGGTCGGTAAAATCCTGCCCACCGTAATATCGCCTGCCCGGATAGCCCTCGGAATATTTATTGGTAAAAACAGAACCGTTGGCTTTGAGAACATCTTCGGAAACATAGTTTTCCGAAGGAATAAGTTCCAACCCTTCGCGCTGTCTTTTTTCCTCGCCTTTTATAAGCTTCTCCACTAGTTTATCGTGCATTTTTTCATTGTATCACATTTCATTATAATAGTGCCAAGCAGGTCGGTGCGTAGAATTTTGGCGCCGACTTGCATGAGTGTGTCCAGTGTTTCTTGATGTGGATGTCCGTATTTATTGGCTTTGCCAACAGAAATAAACGCGGATGAAGGCGCCACCGCTTTCACGAACGGAACAGAAGAAGATGTGCGCGAGCCATGGTGTCCGACTTTCAAAATAGTGCTCTTCAGTTCAGCCACAGAATTTTCAGAGATAATTATTTTTTCAGTTTTTGCCCCAGCATCACCGGTAAGCATAATGGAATTTTCTCCATAGGTGAGACGCGCCACTACAGAGCCGTCGTTTGTCGCCCACTCGGCAACATTTCTATCGGGAAATAAAATATCTATAATCACGCCACCGCCCATATCGAGTCGCATTCCCTTTTTAGCCAAAACATCCGGAACGTTTTGCCTTTTCATTTCTTCGCGAATGCTCTGATAAGTTTTGGAATCGGTCAGTGTTCCTGATTCCAAAACCACGCCGACCTTATAATTTTTCAAAATATCTATTAGTCCTCCTATGTGGTCCGCGTCGGGATTTGTAATTACAAACGCATCTATATTTTTATCAAATGGAGATATCGCTTTGGCTAGCGGGCCCAGCACGCTCTTTGGAGGTCCGGCATCAAACATAACATGCGTGCCTGTGGGTGACTCTACAAAAAGCCCGTCGCCCTGGCCTACGTCAAGCATGGCAAAAGTAAAACCTTTGTGAGAATTTTTCCAGTCCAAATGAACCAGAAAAATGTTGGTAACCAGAAGAAAAAAAAACAAAAATTAGTAAGTTGTATTTCTTCATAATATCTTCATCCGTCAAATATAGTATAATATGAATATGAAAAAATTTGAAGAACTAAAATTTAACATCGGGCAATTAAAAGGGATTTCCGCCAAAAACATTGAAGAACATTTGAAGCTATATGCCGGTTATGTGAAAAACATCAACCAAATATTTGAAAAATTAGGAGACCTAATGTCCGACTCCGAGAAAAACGCTTATGTCATAGGAGAGTTGCATCGCCGAATCGGTTTTGAGTTCAACGGTATGCGAAACCATGAATACTATTTCAAGTCATTGGAGGGTGGAGCAAAACCGCTTCCAAAAAATTCCAAGTTTAAAGAAGCCATAGAAGAACAGGCGCCCACCGTGGGGGACGCGATGATGGGCTTTAAAACTCTCGCCATGACGCGCGGGGTAGGCTGGGCGATATTATATTGGGACAAGAAGTCGGAGCAACTAATCCCTGCCTGGGTTGATGAACAACAACTGGGCCAACTGAATGGGCTCTCGTATGTGCTAGGCATAGATATGTGGGAGCATTCTTATATTTACGACTACCCCACTTCTGAAAAGAAAAAATACATTGAGGCATTTTTTGAAAACTTAAATTGGGAAGCTATTGAAAAAAACTTTCTTGATGCTCAGTAACTTTCTGTAAAAAAATTTTTAACATTTCTTCCGAAAAGTCTGTAAATAAAATAGGCGTAGATTAGAATCGTGAGTGTGAGAGGAAAATCCGGAAAAGAAAATGCCGCAAATGGAAGATTGGAGAAAAAACTGACTACCGAAAGTTCGTAGTGTAGAAATAAGTACGAGACAAAACCAACCGGCACGGCAAAACCATACCAGACCAGGCCGACGAAACCGGTGATAAATCCCAACATCATCGTAAACGGAATAAACGGCAGGATTAAGACATTCGCCGGTAACGCCACCAGAGAAAAGTTCCCCATTTGGTAGAGAATAAACGGAAAAACAAAAATATAAGCGGACACTGTCACCGACACTATGTCTCGCAATTCAAAAATATCTGGCACCCACAGAAAATATTTTTCAATTTTGGGCGAGAGAAATATCACGGCGATAGTGGCCAGCACCGAAAGCTGAAAAGATACATCGTACACAAGTATCAATGGGTTTAGAAATATCATAAATACACCAGCCAAAACAAGAGCCCGGGCGACATCATAATTTCTTCCCGTCGCCCGTGCCACCAAGGCCAAAGTGGCCATGATGCCGGCACGCACCGCGGTAGAACTTCCACCTGTCATAATGATAAATAATATAATAGTCAAAATACCTATTCCTATGCCAAAGTTTTTTGGCACCAAAGAAACTTTGGCGAATAATTTCATTATCCACTCGGCGACAATTGTCACATTGTATCCGGAAAGCGCGACGACGTGTATCGTACCCGTATTCACAAAGCTTTGCCGCATAGCTTGGCTAAAAGACGCTTTCTCTCCCAAGATAAGTCCGCCCATAAACAGACTTTCGGTTCCGGTAATAGCAGAATTCATTTTCTCTAAAAATTTTTCTTTGGAGGAAAATAAAAAACTTTGAATAAAGTTTCCGTTCCCTCGTGAGACAATTTCAATCTTCGGATAACTCATCACATAAAAAATTCCATCTTTTCGCAGATAATTCACATAGTCAAAAACCTTTCCTTGGTCGGTCATAAAGTTTTCCGGATGTTTTAATGTTCCCGTGAAATTTATCTCGTCACCATATTTATAATCAGTATCTAAAGCGGTAGACAACAAGAGTCCCGTTTTTTCTCCATTTTTATTTATTTCAATAGTTAACTGCTGATTATTTTCTTTAATATTCGGTTCATCAACTATTTCACCCGAAAAAGTCACTTTTTGCCCCACTTGTGACTCAAAAAAATTCGGTGCTGGAACATCCACCATGTTGAATCTAAAAACTCCTAGACATAAAGTCAAAATAAAAACGGAAACTAGAACTCCCGACGTATTTTTAGAAATTAAAGTAAAGAATAAAAACAAAGCAAGAGCAATGACCCCAAGCAAAATAACAGAATACAAACCAACAAATAAACAAGAGCGCAAAAGCACCCCGAGCAAAAATCCAAAACAGATTGTATAAAAAAATCTATCCTGCATTTAAAATTTGTTTTTATTTTTTAAGTTCCACCGGCTTCCCCTCCGCAAAACTCGTGGCTATCACATCTGCCCTCTCATTCCATTTGTCTCCGTTGTGCCCTTTGACATAACTCCACTTTGGTTTCAGTTCTGCTGTGAGCGTGTAAAGTTCTTCCCAGAGTTCTTTGTTCATCACAGGCTTGTTGGCGGCATTGCGCCAGTTGTTTTTCTGCCAATTAAAAATCCATTCGGTAATACCCAAAATCACATATTTAGAATCCGAAACAATTTCAATATGTTCAATATTTGAAAATTTATTTTTTAAATGTTTTAAAGCTTCCATCGGCGCTGTAAGTTCCATCTGGTTGTTTGTCGCATGTGGAGAATTTCCGCCGATTTCCACCACTTTATCGTTCGCCAAAAGAATAGCGCCCCAGCCCGCCCGCCCGGGGTTCCCCTTCGCCGCCCCGTCGGTATAAATTGTAACTTTGTCTTGTTTGATCATAAAATATTACTATAAATATCCCAGCTTTTTGAAAAGATCAATTGAGGGAGGTGGGAGTTTGAGACTTTTTATTTCAGGAATTTCAAACCAATTATATTCTATGTGCTCATGGTCAATTGTAACTTTGATTGAATTGGCATCCATATCATCAATAATAACTTTATATGTAAAAAAGTTCATTTTTACAAAAACTCTTTCACTAGTCTCTTTTAAGGTCTTTTCAGATTCTCCCGTAGATTCCTGCACGAGGACGGCAGGGTATTTTGAGATATCTATACCAGATTCTTCGAGTACTTCTCGATTTAATGCTGTTCTTTGATTTTCTCCTTTTTCTATTCCTCCACCAAAAATTCCCCAGCAACCTGGATATACCCCATTATCGTTTTTGTGCGCTAAAATCAGTTTTCCATCCTTGGAAAGGATAACTCCAGAAACAATATCTCTTTCGATTGTTCGCATGGTTTTATTGTATCAAATCTTTTGTTTTTAAACAAAATTGCACCTAACGTCAACATTTTCTGCCATGGCAGAGTTTGTTGACGTACTAGTATGTCTATTTTTCTGCATATGGTTTTGCTAATTTAAAAGTTTTTATTGAGTCTTTTAATTTAATCTTCTTTACATAATCCAGAAATTCCTTCGGCAACGGGGAAGGCCCAACCCAGACGCTCTTTTGTATCATAATGAAATTGAATTTCTTTAAATGCCAGCGCAACCATTCCCTTTCGGCCTTCTTGAACTGCGGAACATCAAACATAACTATTAAATTTCTTGGATCATCTTTTTTGTTCGGTGATAAAAATTGCTGTAAGGAATCTTGCTTCTTATTTAAATATCTCCTACCCTCCGGGGTTAAAAACCAACCACTACTCTGTTTTTCAATTAAATTCTGCTTATGTAGGCGATAAATTGTTGTTCTCATTGAACCAAAAGATTTCTTCTTAAATCTTGGAATACCAAAAAGATTAACCCTACCACCCTTAGAATGCATGGATGTATTCCAGAGCTCACTTAATATTTCTTCGACAAGCGCCATATATCTATATTATAATTCTGCCAATAGCTTACGTCAACAAACTCTGCCATGGCGGAAAATGTTGACGTGATTTTTTCACATTACATTAGTAAATGTCTTCTACCCTCAATCTTAACTCTTCTCTGCCGCGAAAGCGAGACAGGTCAAACGTGGCGAGCAGATTTACGACGAGTCCTTCAGTTAAAGTATTTTTAAAAGAATCCACGTTGGAAAAAAAGGAAATTGCCACAGCTTTGTTTTTGTTTTGGTCAGAAAAAGTTATTTCCAAGTGCTCACCAGAACCGTTTTTGCCGAATTTTTTCAATTTTTCAATTTTTACATTTTTAAAAAGGAAAACAGGCTTCGGATTTCCTAATCCAAACGGAGACATCTTTTCTATTTCCCGCCAATTTTTCATATTGATGTCTCCAAGTGAAAGTTTTAAATCAAAATCACCACCCCTTAACAGTCCATCGGTAGAGATGGACACCTGTGGACGGCCATCCTCCGAAAGGAGGGGAGAAATCTTAACAATCTTTTTAAATGAAAGCGACAGAGTTTCTTCTAAGAAGTGAATTTTGTCATCTTGGACGGTAAACCCTCCGGCGAGCTCGTGACCACCAAAATCTATAAACGATTCGTGATTTTCGGTCATCAGTTCAAAAACCGATACTGATCCGTCACTTCGGCAAGACCCTTTGATGCAGTCGTTCTCGTCCCTGCCCCAGACGAACACGGGCTTTTGGTGTTCATCACATATCTTTCCCGCCACCAGGCCCAGGACACCGATTCGCCATTTTGGATTGCCGACAACTATCACCTCTTTGCTTCCGCGCGAAGAATCTGTCTCAAATTTTTTATTCACTTCGCGCATGATGCCGGTGACAATAGTTTTTCTTTCGTCATTTATTTTAGACAAATGGTCGGCCAGGATCCCTGCTTCCGCCACATCGTCGGTCGACAAAAGTTCGTATGCCCGCAACGGATTGTCCATACGTGAAGCGGCATTGAGGCGCGGAGTGACCATAAATCCTATGTCATCCGGTGAAAGATGGCGCTGGTCAATGTTCATTTTGGCTAGGAGTTTTTGCAAACCAGGGCGAGGAGATTTCTTGATAACTTTCATCCCAAAATATGCCATGGCTCTGTTTTCGCCCGTAAGCGGAACCATGTCGGAAAGTGTAGCCAGTCCGGCCATGTCTAGCATCCATTTTTCCGCGCCTTCTTTAATCTTGAAATACTCTCCATATTTTTTTATGAAAGCTTGAGCCAGCTTGAAAGAGACTCCTGCGCCACAAAGCATCTTCTCTGGGTATTCATCAGCTTTCGGATTTAAAATTGCGTAAGCCCGGGGCAGAGTTTCTTTTGGAATATGGTGGTCGGTAATTATCACATCAATGCCGTCCACCTCTGCCTGCGCCACTTCGGCTACAGCGGTAATACCCAAATCTACAGTAATTAAAAGTTTTACTTTGGACTTTGCAAACTGCTTGATGGCCTCGAGGTTGAGCCCGTATCCTTCGGAATTCCTTTGGGGAATATACACTTCAAAATTTTTGTAATTTATTATTTTAAATAAATCAGTCAAAATTACGGCTCCCGGTATGCCATCACAGTCATAATCCGCGTAAATTATTATTTTTTCATTATTTTCTACCGCCTCAAAAATCCGCACGCAAGCCTTGGACATATCCCGCATCAAAAAAGGGTCATGAAAGTCACGTTCATATACCGGATTTAAAAAAATATCGGCTTTTTCACCATCTACAATCCCTCTCTTCTCCAGAAGAGCCCGTAACAATTCGCCATACCTTTGCATAGAAAGCATTTTAGCATACAATATAGGAGTTATGGAAAACTGTATTTTTTGTAAAATTGTAAAAGGAGAGATTTCCTGCAAGAAAATTTATGAAAATGAAAATTTTTTAGCTTTTTTGGATATACATCCGCTGGCCCCTGGACATGTTCAGGTAATACCAAAGAGACACTATCGGTGGGTTTGGGATGTGCCGAATGCCGGAGAGTATTTTGAATTAGTTAAAAAAATTGCCCTAGCACAGAAAAAAGCGTTCGATGTGGACATTGTTCGCTCGCAGATTTATGGCGAAGAAATTTCTCACGCTCACATTTGGATTTGGCCTGAAACCATCGGCAAAGAAGAAGACCTAGATGGAAACGCCGAGAAAATTATCCAAGCGCTTTGATGCCTGGGAGGGTGCCTTTTACTAGGAAATCAAGTGTGGCTCCGCCACCTGTCGATACGAACGAAAACTTATTCTCCATTTTCATTTTGGAAATCAGATTCACCGTGTCCCCCCCGCCAATAATGCTTTCGGCTTTAGATTCAGCCACTAATTTTAGTATTTTTTTAGTAGCCACTGCGCCACCGTCTTCGTATTTACCAAGCGGTCCATTCCAAAGAATTAATTTGGCTTTTTTTATTATGGGGATTAGGTTTTTTATTGTTTCTTCTCCTATATCAATTATAGCTTTATTTTTGATAACAAAATCTATGGGCAAGATTAATTTTTTACTTTTTAAAATTTCAGCGATTCCATAATTTGTATTATCAACCAAAGATTTCCCAACATCATAACCTTGGGCTTTCAAAAAATCATCCGCTAATGCTCCGCCGACAAAAACGCTGTCTGCCAGCTTTAAATATTTTTTAATCAGAGGCATTTTGGTCGAAAATTTCGCTCCTCCCAAAATAAACAGGAATGGGTGTTTTGGCTTTTCGAAAACTTGGGATAAATTTTCCACTTCTCTCGTGAGTTGAAATCCGGCAAAGCTCGGCAGGTATTTGGGAACAGAAACTATCGAAGCATGCTCTCGGTGAGAAACAGAAAACGCGTCGTTCACATAGACATCGCCCATGCTTGAAAGTTTTTTGGCAAAACTTTGATCATTTTTTATTTCACCGGGAAACTTTCGCAAATTCTCAAAAAAAGTAATTTTATTTTTAGATATTTTAGAAACAGCAAAAAAACGTTTAATTATAGGGCTCAAACTGGCTTTGCCGTCTTTACCCAAATGGGTCAATAAAATTATTTTTGCGCCACCTTTCAATATAAAATTTATCGTGGGCAATGCGGCGCGAATTCTAAAGTCATCTTGAACCCTGCCGTTTTTAACCGGCACATTAAAGTCCACGCGCAAAAGCACGGTTTTTCCTTTTAAATTTTTTATTTGTTTAATGTCGCGCATATTTTTATTATTTCCACAAATTTTTTCGCATCCAAGGAAGCCTTGCCTACAAGCAACCCATCCACTCCTCCCTTTTGCAAAAAGTCACCTGCGTCTTTTTCGTTCACGGAACCACCATAAACAATTCTCACTCCTCCGGCAACATCCCTAAATTTATCCGAAAGAATTTTACGGATGAAAATAACCATCTCTAGGCAGTCTGCTGGGGTGGCATCCTTACGGTTTTGGGTAGAAGAAATAGCCCAGATGGGTTCATAGGCGATTATTACTTTGGAAATCAAGTTTTTGTTTAACCCGTTCAAGCACTCTTCCAGTTCGGTTTTAACAAAATTAAAATAATTGTGTTCCGGGTCACGCACGCCCTCCCCCATGCACAACACCGGACGGAGTCCGGCCGCTAGCGCGGATTTTATTTTTTTATTCACCTCATTATTGGTTTCTCCCCCCGCTCGCTTTTCCGAATGCCCAAGAATCACATATTTAGCGCCGAGACCGGAGAGCATTTCCCCCGAAACCTCTCCCGTAAAAGCGCCGACATCTCCCGGGAAGGCGTCTTGTGCGCCCAGCTTTATTTTGCTTGTTCTGATTTTGGACAACGCCTCCAGATAAATAAACGGCGGGCAAATAACGATTTCCATTTTTTTATCTGTATTTTTTATTTGGGAAACATTCTTGGCTACCAAAGAAAACAACTTTTCCGCCTCCTTTAGAGTAAGCGGATTCATTTTCCAGTTTCCAAATATTATCTTAGTTGCAACCTTATTGTTTGGCATGTAGTAAATTATATCATAATGCGTTAAAATATAGGCATGAACCAAAAAGGTTTCACTTTCATTGAAACGGTAGTGGGAAGCGCAGTTTTTATGGTGGTGGCTCTGTCCGCCTATCAAGCATTTAGCGTGCTCATGAACGCGACTTTGGTATCTCGAGAAAAAGTGGCGGCCACAGAGCTCGCCAACGAAAGATTTGAAATCATCCGCAACCTGCCTTATGTCGATGTCGGCATATTGGGAGGGTTACCGGTCGGTAAGCTTACCAGAAATCAAACACTGACTCGCGATAATTATTCATTTAACGTTATTACGACTATCAGAAGCATCGATGATTCATTCGACGGAACGATTGACGGCAGTTCACCTGACACTTCGCCGGCAGATTATAAGCTGGCAGACTTGGATATTACCTGTTCCAATTGTAAAAATTTTTCTCCTTTGAGTTTTACGACCTTGGTGGCTCCGCACGCGCTCGAAACCGCTTCCACCAATGGCGCGCTTTTCATTCATGTCTTTGACCATGGCAACCCGACGCCTTCCCCTGTTCCCGGCGCATCTGTGCACATAGTGAATACTCAAACCAACCCTGACACAATAATAGATGAAACGACTGACAACGATGGATATGTGAAGATAGTGGATGCACCGCCGGGTACAGCAGCGTACAACATCACCGCCACTAAAGCGGGATATTCGACTGAGCAAACTTATCCGGCCGGGGGCGCAGCGGGACCAACTCCGCTCAAGCCAGATAGTAATGTGGTAATACAAATAGTAACCCAAATTAGTTTCACTATCGACAAATTAAGCTCTGTCGCGGCGTCTTCCGTCGATGCTTCATGCGCCGCGCTTCCAAACATCGGTTTTTCTTTAACTGGAACAAAATTTATCGGCACCGGAATATTAAAATATCCGGCTCACAGTTTTACCACAAGCGCAGCTGGCAATATAACAATTCCAGGTATTGAGTGGGATACATATTCGACATTACTGACTTCCGCTTCTTATGACCTCGCCGGCACAAATCCATTGCCAAGTTTTGCAATCAATCCGAATGAAACAAAAAACCTACAATTGGTGGTAGTGCCCCATGTAAATGGAGCCATTTTGGTTTCCGTAAAGGATTCTTCCAATGTGGCCATAGACGGCGCGACGGTTCGTTTACAAAAAGGCGCTTTTGACCAAACCAAAACGACAGGCTCCGGCTCATGTTCTACTCCCGGGCAAGTTTTTTGGAACGGACTTGCTAGCGGCACATATACGCTCACTGTTTCAAAAGCCGGATACACGACATATACGAATAATGCTTTAAACATTTCCTCGGCTTGGCAAAATCAAACGATAATCTTAAACCCATAAATGCAAAATAAATTTCAAAACAAAAAAACAGGTGGGTTTACGCTGATTGAGACACTCGTGGGAGTGGTGATCTTTGTTTTAATATTGGGAGGGGTCACTTTGTTTTCCAAAAACACATGGACATATAATTCTTTTATATTTTCGGAACTTGAAGGTTCAAACGCCGGAAGAACGGCATTAAAAAACATGATAGCCGAGGTCAGAACCGCTTCTTCGGGCAGCAATGGGGCTTATGCCATAAATATTGCCACCGCTAATAGCCTGACTTTTTATTCTGACATTTATGATGACGGCTTAAAAGAAAAAATCACATATTCTTTAACAGGGACAACTTTACAAAGAACAGTTACCAAGCCGACAGGAAGCCCGCTCGGCTATACTGGAGCTTCAACTACCACCAACCTCGTCTCAAACGTCACCAACGCCACAATCTTTGATTACTACGATAAAAATTACGATGGGACGACAGCTGCTCTCCCCACCCCAGTCGACATTGCTTCCATCAGATTGATAAAGATGACCATTACCACCGACCTGGATCCTATTCGCGCACCCTCGCCCATAACATTTACTACCCAAGTAATGCTTCGAAACCTAAAAGACAATTTATGATTGAGAAAAAAATAAAAAAAAATAAAAAAAACAGAGGCGCGATAATAATACAAACTATCGTTTTTTCAGCGGTGGCTGTAATAATCATCACCGCCCTGGCCGGTTATGCCGCCACTTCCATAAGATTGGGTAGAGAAACTTATAACCGAGAACAGGCATTTCAATCGGCTGAAGCGGGGGTGGATTATTATCGTTGGCACTTGGCTCATGCGTCGACCGATTATCAAGACGGCACGGGTGGGGCAGGACCATACGTGCACCAACTCAAAGATAAAGATGGAAATGCCGTCGGACAATTTTCTCTCGTCATCACGGCTCCGTCTTCCGGCTCCACTTTGGTCAAAGTGAAATCAAACGGGATATCAACAGCCAGCCCGACACTCGTCAGAAAAATAGTGACGCAAGTGGCCAAACCATCTATTGCCGAACATGCTTTCGCCGGAAACGATGCCATGCGCTTTGGTATCGGTACGGAAATTTACGGATCCATTCACTCAAACGGAGGAATACGCTTTGATGGATTGGCCCACAATTTGGTCACCAGTGGAGTGGCGACATATACAGACCCAGACGACACCACCTGTGGTGGTGCTAATTCCTATGGTGTACACACATGCGTAGGCACCTACGATCCAAAATCACCAGCCACCCTTCCCCTGCGCGCAGACATATTTAATGCCGGAAGAAAAATGAGCCAACCAACGATTGATTTTTCCGGTTTTACTTCCGATATTGCCGATTTAAAAACAGCGGCTCAAACCAGTGGTGGATTTTATCGTGACGCAGCCGGAACCGGATTTGTCGGCTATCACATGGTTCTAAAAACTGACGATACTTTTGATTTATACAAAATAAATAGCTGGGTGCCACTGCCCGGTAGCCCAAACGCTTGCACCACTAGTGCAACAAACCCGCTCTCTCTCACTTGGAGTATCAATACGCAAACCATCCAAGGCAATTACTCTTTTCCGGCTAATGGAATAATTTTTATCCAAGACCATCTGGTAATCGACGGACAAATAAATAGCGCTCGGCTCACCATCGCAGCGGCGCTCTTGCCGGAACCCTCCGATACAACTCTGTTTAAAAATATTATTATCGATAATGATTTATCTTACACAAACTACGATGGCACAGATTCATTGGGGCTCGTGGCACAAGGGGGAGTGCAAGTCGGCATGATTAGCGACGACAACCTAAAAATAGACGGAGCGTTGATGGCCCAGCACAATTCAGTAGGTAGATTTTATTACGCAGGTAGTAGCTGCTCTAGCACGTATAAAAGCCGTTCAGTAATTTCGCTCTATGGGATGATAGCTTCTTACGCCAGATATGGATTTGCTTATACTGGTTCTCCAACCCTGGGTTATACAACAAGAAACATAACTTATGACGCAAACTTGTTGTACGCCCCGCCACCGAGTTTTCCTCTGACTTCGGACCAGTTCCAGATACTCTCCTGGCAGGAGGTGAAGAATTAGACCTCACCCCCTGCCCCCTCTCCTTGCGAAGGAGAGGGGAAATACTAATTAATACTTCCCAAAATTGAATAAAGCGGCGAAATCATAGAGATAGCAAAGAAGCCGACTCCTGCGCCGATGAAAATCATCAGCATTGGCTCGATAATGGTGGAGAGATTTTTTGTTTTATTTTCAACTTCTTCTTCATAAAACAAAGCAATTTGCAAAAGCATGTCGGACAATTTTCCCGTCTCCTCCCCCACTTGAATCATCTCCGACATCATTATAGGATAAAGATTCGGGTTGGCTTCAAATACTTGCGAGAACGGAGCACCTTTTTCTATCGCTGTTTTCGCTTCTTCCAAAACTTTTTTGTAATAAATATTTTGCACCACATCTTCGGTTATTTCCACTGCCCGAGTAATAGAAACACCGGAAAGTAAAAGCGAGGACATGGTGCGGGCAGTGCGAGCAGTATTCAATTCCCTCGTCAGATTGTTTATAATCGGTAATTTTAAAATAACGAAATCAATATATTTGGCCATAAATTTGGCGCGGAAAGTGGAATACAAGACAAAGGCCATAAAAAAGATAATGGCAAACGTCAACAGCAAATTTTTAGAGAAAAAATTCCCGAGAAAAACCAGAATTTGCGTAGCCATGGGCAGTTTTACACCGAGTTCTTTAAAAGTGCTGGCCAGAGTCGGCACCACAAAAGCAAACATCAGCACTCCGATGACCACCATGGCCGACATAATGACGCCCGGGTAAATGAGCGCGCCTTTTATTTTCTTGGTCAAGGAGTTGGATTTTTCCAAATTCATACCTATATCTGAAAGTGCGCCAGCGAGATTTCCGGATTCCTCACCAGCGCGAGCCATCGAAACAAATAACCCCGAGAAAACATCTGGAAATTTTGAAAGGGCGCTCGAAAATGTTTCGCCGGAATTTATATCAGCGGAAATTGATGTCAGAATTTTGTTGAATTTTTCATTCTTGGTTTGTTTCTTCAGCACAGACAATGCCCGATACAGAGAAAGTCCGGCCTTGATCATCCCGCTTAAGTTCTTGGTAAAAATAATCTGCTCGGAGGCGGAAACTTTTGAAAACATGCCGGAGACACCTGAAAACTTGTCGACGAAATCTTTATCCTTTTCTCTGATTGAAAGCGGAATAAAACCACGGGAACGCAAATCCCGAGCCAGCGAAAAGCGGTCTTTGGCCTCGAGGGTACTCTCGACGATTTCCCCCGTTTTCGATTTTGCCGTGTAAATAAATAACATGAAATTTTAAACTACTCGGAAACAACCCGAAATATTTCTTCCAGCGAAATTTGCCCCAAAACAGCCTGGAAAACTCCGTCTTCCAGCATCGTCAGCATTCCTTCTTTTTTTGCCTGAGCTTCTATCTCATCTTGGGAACTATTTTTCAATATCATTTCGCGTATAGTTTGGGTCACCGTCAGCACTTCATGTATGCCCACTCGGCCGGCATAACCATCTTCCGATTCGGCGGACTTTACCGGCTTGTAAAATGGAACTTTTTCCCACACTTCATCTGGCCCCAAAATCTTTTCCGTTTTTAGAAAATCAATTGTTCTGTCTAAATCCACAATCTTGCCGAGATTTTCAAGTTCGGCGGGAGAAAGGAAATATTTTTCTTTGTTTGTGGTCAGCCGGCGCACCAACCTCTGGGCTATAATTGTTTTCACTGTGGCCGTTATCAAAAATGGTTCCACGCCCATATCCATCAATCTCGGTATTGCTCCGGAAGCAGAGTTGGTGTGAATAGTAGAGAGGACCAAGTGTCCGGTGAGCGACGCATTGATGGCGAGCCCAGCCGTTTCTCCGTCACGAATCTCCCCCACCATCACGATATCCGGGTCTTGTCGCAGAAGCGAACGCAAACCATTGGCAAAAGTAAGCCCTATCTCAGGTTTTACTTGTGTCTGATTCACCCGGGGCATTTGATACTCTATTGGGTCTTCTACTGTAGAGATATTTACCTCCGGCCTATTTAAAAGGTCCAGCATGGTATACAGAGTTGTAGTTTTTCCGGACCCCGTCGGACCGGTGGCCAAAATCATTCCTGTCTTTTGTTTCAATGAACCGTGTATTCGCTCCAGCCCTTCCCCGTGGAAGCCCAAAATTTCCAAAGAAAAGCCGTGCGCGTTTTCTTTTAAAATTCTGATGACCGTTTTTTCTCCGAAGAAAGTCGGCAAGGTGGAGACACGGAAAGAAATCTTTTCTCCGTTTTGTTCTATTTTAAATCTGCCATCTTGTGGCAATCTTTTTTCATCTAGTTTCAAATTGGACAACACTTTGATGCGGGCGGTAATACCGGAGCCTGCATTTTTATCCAAGACCATGGCGTCATGTAAGATGCCGTCTATCCTGTAACGCACGGTCAGCTCGCTTTCTCCCGGCTCGATATGGATATCGGATGCGTTTTGCAATATCGCGTGGAAAATCAGAGAGTCGACGATTTTTACCACCGGCAAATCCTCGGCCAAGTCTTTGAGTTCCGATTCCGATTTTTCCGGCATTTTTTCACCATCACTATTGTTTTCATCTCCGGAAGAAATTTTTAAAGCGCTGGATTCTTTTTGGATGATATCCTGAAATTCCGCCGTCAAGCTTTGCCTGTATTGCACCAAGACCGAGCGGATAGATGCCGTGTCGGTGAGCCTGGGTAATATTTTAAGTCCGGAGCGTTTTTTTATGAAATCAATTACCGGCAAGTCGTCTACGTCGAGCATGGCCACCTCCAGGCTATTTTCATTTTCCTTACTTTTTTTATTTTCTTCGCTTTTTTTGTAAGCGACTATATTATAATTGCGGGCAATCGGTTCCGGGATGAGGGACAATACCGAGAAATCTATTTTTTGGTCCGCCAGATTTACAAACGGTATACCCAAAACAAAAGCTTCGGTTTTTTTCAAATCAGCTTCGGATATTTTTCCAAGGGAAAGTAAAACATTGCTGACTTTTTGTTTTTTGGTTTCGGCTATTTTTGAGGCCTCCTCAAAGTCCGTCTTGGACACGAGTCCTCCGTCTAAAATAAATTTCTTTAGCTGGTCTTCATTGATTTGCATCAACTACATTATACCATTTGCCGGTGTAGGGTTGGTGCAAGTGCGCGTGGCCGTCTGTGTTCCTCCGCCGCAAGATTGACTGCAAGCACCCCAGGCGCTCCAGGCTGTCCAGCCACCATTTACTGTGGTGGAGCATTTGGTGCCGTCCCAGCCGCTACCCGATGCGCAGGTGACCGAGGCCGCAGAGGCAGTGCTCGTAGCGAGCTGCATCGAATTGTTGTAAAGATAAAAAGTTCTTCCGCCCCAAGGAACGGTTACCGACTGGACTCCAGATTGAGGAGTGGCCATGGTATTGGTCACGGTTACATCGGTCATTCCGATAGCCGTGATGGCAGTCGGAACAGCTGATGGATTTGCGAGAGTCCAGTTTAGATTTACAAAACAAGTGTTTGCACCAACAGGGATGATACAAGAAGGTGCCGGAGGAGTAAGGGTTCCGGTCGTCGAGCTGCAGTTAAAAGTTGTACTGACAGCATTACTATATGCTCCACTCGGTAATCTGGTGTGAACCCAGGTGCTGTAGCTGTGCCCGGGTGTCGTTGCAAAAGATGTACTTGGCCCCGTATCACTTTTGTTTTCCGGAATCCAGACTGCAGGGCTGGCGCCGGTAGTCGTATCAGTAATTCTGAAATACGAAAGCGTGTATCCCGAAGGAAGAGTCCAGCTGGCAGTAGCAGATGTACCAGGCAAAGGACAAGAAGCCGTGAGTCCGGAAGGAGTAGGCATGGCTTGCGAGCAAGACGCTGGCGTGCCACCGTTTATGCCACTACAACTCCAAGTCCAGTTTGGAGAAGCTTCCGCGTTGCTTGTGCTTGTGCCCACGTCACAGCTGTAGTGAGTCGCCGAGCAAGCTCCATTGACAGCTCCGCCACCGCAATCCGCAGGGCAAGAATGGTTGGTTTGTTCGGCACTGCTACAGGAATGGTCTCCGCAGACATCTGGTATAGCTCCGCAACACGGGCCCCAAGGGTAACAAGCATCGTTAAAATCGGTGCAGTTGACTGGAGGAGGAGGATTGGAACAAGTACCGCAACCCCCAGTAGGACCGCATGCACGTGCAAAACCTAATCCATTAACTATATCTTCATCACGACAAGCGTAACCTCCGCCGCCACCAAATGCCGAGCCTTCACGTCTTTCGGAAAGAGCAACGGGGAAAGGATTTGTACAAAAAGGCATTTGAGGATCAGTGCAAACGCAAGTGACTGAAGGCAGATAACCAATGTACACACCGCAATTCGTACCGTCATAAATACCATCAGCACTGCTTTCGCAATTCCAGTTTGTCACAAGACAAGATTCTGTGGTCGCTTGCGCTTTGATAGAAAAAGAAAAAATATTAACTAAAATAATCAGAAGCAAAAGGATGAGATGTGTTTTTTTATGATTCATAACCATATATTTAAATTAATAAAATTTACTATTTCGTATTTAAGCTTTGCACGGTAACCTTCACACCAGACCCCTGTTGGAAAAAAGTCACTCGGGCTTGAGCGGCAGAAACGCTATCTAGAAATTCTACATAGCCAGCCAAGTGAGTGCTGGCGCTACCTTGCAAGACCCATGAAGATTTTGTTCCAGGCGTTGCAAGCTGTTTGGCAAGTTCCCGCACATATTCTTGAGTTGTCAGGTTTGATACTACATATAAAGACTGATAACCGGTTTTTCCGCTCTCGTATTGAATAGAGTTATATGTTTGGTTCTCGGTGGCGGCCAAGCTGAAAATTTGAATACTTACGGGGACTTGTTTTTGAGTAACCCGCGTCAATCCCAGTGTCTTGGGAAATATAAATTTTGACTGCAACAAAACCACTCCGGCTTCCTTGGTAACCTCTTCGGCAGGAGTACTGGTTGGCGCCTTATTCTTCTGTAAAATCATCCAACCCATTATGGCTAATACGATAACCCCGATAACTATTAAAACGGAAACGAGAGATTTTTTATTGTTATTTGGTTCCATTTACCCATTATATCATGGCGCTATTTTAGATAGCAACGTCAATACCCTTAGTTATCCACACCCTGTGGAAAAACTTGACATTTACAAGCTTTTTGTGCTATAATACCCCCAGAGCCAAGGAGGCTCTTTGACAATGAAACAGCTATTTATCCTAACATCGTGCCTCCTGGCACTTTGTGGGATTGTTTTTGGGGAAACAGTAGAAGTACCGCTCATCCCCGCCCTAGCGACGAACCAGGCGGCGATTTACGGAATTGGACCAGACAACCAAGTCTGGAGCATCACCCGCCAGGACGGCGGATGGGCTTTCTACTCCGGCAACACCCGGTTGCAAAACTTCTCGTCGGTATCTCCGTTGACGAAAAGCCTGACCACGATAGATGGTCAGTTGTACACTTTTACAAACTCCTTTCCTCCGCAAGGGAGGGATAGCTTGATGAGTTTAATGAGCGGCGCTAATATGGTACCTGTCACTCTCAAGTACGACCCAACCACCAAGACTGCTAATGTTCTCTGTTCCAACTATGTTGTGAACGGAGGAAAAGGCTCCCTCGAGAAATACCTGACTATCTCGGCAATGCCTTCGGCTGACGCATACTATTATGTGGGCCAGACGAAGACAAAGACGAGTGTAAGCAGTACTCTCTACACGCTGGGTTTGGTAGTGGACGCCACAAAGTCCACTTGTGACCTCCGCACGGTGGTCACAACAGACAAAGACATCGTCTCGTTCGTAAAGCTGCCGGACGGCAGGTTCATTATGGAGATGATGGATGTAGCAGTCCCCGGCGGATACTCGACGACCGAAATTGGTGTCTTCGAGACCAACGGCTCGTACACGCAAAAAGTTCCGCCAACAGTCCGTATGAGTGTGGCTGGTGACTGGAAGAATTCCCGTGTTTCATACGCCTTCATAGGTGCCGATAAGAAAGGGCACGCTGGAGTGGTAGATGAAAAGGGAAACGCAGACGAGAAATTCAATTCAGGGGAAACTCCCCTGCTCACAGTAGACATCTTCGTGACCAACCTGTCGGGCGACATTGCTCTACTGAGTGGTAGCAACCGCACAGTAGGCGCCGCCCACGACAAGCTGGTCGCGATTAACACAAAGACCAACAAAGTCACAGTGCTGTCTTCGTACGACAGCGACGCCCTGAACGGATTCAAAGAGAATTACGCGATGAGCGCCGTGTCGAACGGAAGCGTAGCTTACTTCCGAACGTACAACGGCACAGACAAGAGCGTTCACGAGTGGGAGTGGACCGCACCGGGACCAGCCAGGGTTAACGACTTCACTGCGAACCCTACGCTGTTGGTCCAGGGTGGCAAATCCACTCTCGAGTGGTCAACTGTGAACGCAACTACGGTGTCCATCTTCCCGGCATACCTTTCGCCGGACCCGCTGGGATTCCTTCCCCTTTCCGGAAAGTTGGAAATCACCCCCGGAATAGGTGCGAACATCATCATCCTGACCGCAAACGGACCCCTCGGGTTCGATACGGCCAGGGTCACGGTCAACGTGACCGCACAAGTGCCTCTCCCGACTATTACCGATGGCGGAATTCGTAACGCAGCGTCGATGGAGCATACGCTTGCCCCTCGCGCACTTGGTACCGTCTTCGGGACCAACCTGTGCTACAACGCTGCCTCGTCGTCCACGACCCCCCCGCTACCCACCACCCTCTGCGGTGGAACAAAGGTGCTTGTGAACGGACAACCTGCCCCGCTGACATATGTCGACGGCGGCCAAATTAACTTTCTAGCTCCCGACATTCTGTCGGGCAACGGAACAGTTCAAGTCGTTCGCGGGACAGTTCTCGGACCCCCGATGACCTTCGCTTTCACAGCGACAGCCCCGGGCGTCTTTATGAACAACTCACTTGGCATCCTCACGGATGCCACCGCCAGCACCGTCATATTAGTGACGGCTGACAAACCGATGATTCCGGGTGGGTATTACACCGCCTGGGCCACCGGACTAGGCGCCAAGCAACCGTCTTGCACGCCCGCCATTGGGGAAGCTCCCCATCAGGCCTGCAGCGCGTTGGCAACGACCACGCTAACAATCGGCGGAGTTCCCGCAGAAGTAATTTACGCAGGCACTCAACCAGATTTCCCGGGACTCGATCAGATTAACTTTCGAGCTCCGGTAAATAGTTCTTCCTCCCAGAATGTTCTGGGAGAGCTCACGGTCGGCGACGTGAAAACGTCATTCCCGACCGTACTGCAAATCGCTCAGTAGACTGAGCAGGTTCCGCCACTAACCTTTCAAAAGTGGCAAGCGAGCTTCGATGGAGCTCGTCATCAAATCAAAGGCACCACATGGTCCTCTCAAAGAGGCATCCCATCGGTGCCTTTTTCTGTTGGTGGATGAAAAAAACTGCAAGGTCTTGCCTTGCAGTTTTTAACTTTGAGACTTCAAATACTCATCCACAATATTCTTTATAAAATTTTTTACTTCGTCCCACGATATTGGGTGAATGTATATTGGTTCCGGATTTGTATCTGCATCATAAAAATATCTTAGGCTTTTTAGAATGTGGAGTTGGTTGTAATTAAATTTTTCATATTTTTTATGGAAAAAACCAAGCAACTCTTTCAATGAATACTTTTTTAACAAAACAAAAATATCCACAAAATCTTTCTTACTTCCCCTGCCAGATATTGCCTGAACTTTCATTGCCCCGATATCCCTTTCGTCTGCTAATACAACATTACTATATTCTCTTGTTGGAAAAATAAGTGGATATGGATAATAAAAGAAACTTATTTTAACCCCATCAAGTGATCCGTTGAAAGTATCTTCACTCTGGTCTTCAATTTTAAGCTTGCCCAGAGTATTTAGTTTTAAAACTAGGGAAGAAACAGAGAAAGTATCTTTACTAAAAAAATCAAGATCCACGGAAATCCTGTGACCCAATTCAAGGGCAAGTGCAGTACCCCCAGCCAAATAAAATGGTCTCGCGACAGGGACTATTTTCTCCAAAACAATTCTTGTTTTTTTGCTAAGAGTTTCTTTGTGCATATTGATTCTTCAATACCAAAATTATAACACCAAAAGTTAATCGACTTCGGATCAAGGTCCGATCTTTCTTCAAGAATAACATTTTTTAGATCTTCTGTGGAATATATATCACGCATCCACTTATAATCATCTAAATCACCGAATCTTAAAATTCGTTCTATCACGTAGCGCTTGTTTTTTTTCAAGTCAATGGTGCTTGTGTCAGTATCCCAAAACAAACTCTTTTTTGTAAGTGGTGACATATATGTATTATACCATATTTAAGACATATTCTCTTGCAATCAACATCAATAAAAGACATCGCAGGAAACCTGAAAAAGGCATCCCATCGGTGCCTTTTTCTGTTGGTGGGTAAAAATTGACATCCCCACTTAAAGTAATATCAATCTTAAATATTTCCATTCTGGCAAGTAGCATCGGTTTGTGATACCACCAATGTTGGTCATGAGAGACAAATATCAGCCCACCGCGAAACTTCTGAAGAAAGCCGATCAACCACTCGATTGTCTGATAATCGAGATGGTTTTCCGGCTCATCCATGGCGATGAACAGCGATCCGCTCGCAAGTCCTGCGACTATCTCCAGCTTCTTCTTCTCTCCGCCGGAAAGATCACCACATTTGACTTGTTGAAGTCTCGCTTCGTCTTTACCCAGGTCGAAGCCGGACTGGCTGAGCAGTCTAACCGCTTTGTTGATGGACTCTACACGATGCGTTAAAAACTCGCGCGGCGTATCTTTATCATTGCCGGAAAAGTCTTGCGCAATGTAAGCGCATCCGGCGTCCAAGCCGAATACTTCTCCAGCGTCGGGTTTTAGGTTGCCAGTAACAATCCTGAGCAGCGTAGATTTACCGCTGCCGTTTTCGCCGATGAGCGCAAGCCGCTTTCCTTCAGGCAAAGCAAAGCTCACTCCGTCGAGGATTGAAATGGTGTTGAAAGACTTCCGAATTCCTTTTACAGTGATGTTCTTCATGGTTTCCTTTCTATTTTACTTGAGTTTTGTTGTCAAACAACTAATTACGGGACAGACCACAAAGCCCATCCTTGTCTTTAGAGAGACTAGTATAAATATAGATACTTGTAAAGAAACGTGAAAACATTGCTTGTTTTGGTTGAAATAGTAAAATGATTATAAAATATGGCAGAAAAATCATGTTTGATTATTTCTTTTGCGAGTGAGTATCGCGGAAATTATAGCTCTGGGTTGTAGATTCATGTTTCTATGCCAGATTTTTTAGTACGTAGCGCAAGTGCCGGTAATGCCGCAGGCGCCTGTCGCTCCGGAGGCATCTTTTACAACTACGATGACCGATTTTAGACTATCTGAACCAATGGCATTGTGAACCCTGTACGCGATGGTGTAAGTCACGCCGACTTGGCAAGACAGAGCTGTTTCCGACACGGAACCCTTTGCGCTATTTGCCACCCATGGTTTGGTCGTGCCAGCGGAAGTAAAACCACCGACACAGGTATCCGGTTTGTCAGCCATATAATATGAATCGTAACTGGTACCTCCGACAGAATTCCACACGTACTTTATAGTATCACCGACTTTGACCGTGGCGAGCGTAGAATCGTTGGCGGTCAGAACATCTGCCGTTTGTGTTGCGTTTGAAGACGAGTTGGTGCCGGTTTTATTATCCCAGTCATAGTAAGCGGCGATAAAGGCGCCAAACATCTGCGAGTAGAATGTGTTTCCATCTGGTGTTCCCGGAAAGTATGAACCAGTATTAAATCGGCTTTGGGCCTGCATATTCAGGTCATACGCGCCGAGCGCGGTGATAGAATAACTTGCGGGAATATAGAAGTGGTCTGCCGGTGTGCCGAGAGCTACGTTGTCTAAGGTGATGACCCAGGCGTCGCCATTTTTTGTAAACATGTAATCAAAATTACTGGTCTTTGTTCCAGGAACAGGTGAGGATGTAGGTGCGTTGTCACCTCTACTGCAAGTAGCGGTCAATCTGCAAGAGATAGTCGTAGGAAGTTCAACTCTGTTTCCACTGGTTGTACCTGATACGGGAACTCCCGCTACCACTCTGTTTGCCACACTGAAGGTCATTGTGCCCAACACCGTACCGTTCGCGCGAGTCCAAACAATTTGCCAATCACCGACTACTTCTTTGGTGTGAGTACCTGTTTCAAAGAAAACTCCCAGGCCATTTGCCGTGTATGGGGTTTTGTCGGTTGGCACAACACTACCTGTTTTTCTGCCGCCAGTCCCGTAAATGATTTCTCCAGGGTTGAGTCCAGTTATAGCCACGCTCCAGATATCACCGACGCGCATAGAGCCATTGGCATTGGTCGTAAATATCGGCTTGGAATAAACCGATCCGGTTTGGTAAAGCTGGGTCTGTAAATTTATAAGTTGTTGTAAGTCCGGACAAATATTAGTACCGCAAGGAACCGTACTGCCGACAGCATTTATAACCTGGCTGATTTGATTAAGGTATTTTTCTTGCGCTTGCTTTACTTGCGCATTTAAAGCGGCCATGGCTTTGTCTGAAGAAGATTGAGCAGAAGTGCTGGCACTTGTACTTGTAGATGAAGACGAAGATGAAACAGGCAAAGGAGTTGAGGGGGTAGAACTTCCTGTCGCGGGAGAAGTCGTACTTATACCAGGTTGAATCCAAGCGTAGTACCACTCTCGCACATTACCCAAACTGTTAAGCAGGGTTATATATTCAGCTGAATCAAAAGTTAGGCCTTTAAAAATAACGTCGGGTTCTGCAGGAATATCAAAAGGAGAAGACGCATCTGCTAAAACTCTCACAATGGCTGTCCCACCCAAGCAACTGGCCAATAAATCTGAAGCCGCTAGTGTGGAATATTGCCCTGGATTGTAATGAAAAACCGGTCTTGGACCACCGTTTTCTGGAGGAAAAGGACTAATTCTGGTTAATTCTTCTTCTGTTTGTAACATAGAAGCCAAGGGAGATCCGATAATAGTTTGGCAGGCAGACATATTGGCCACAAATCCGCCCGCAGCAAAATCTGCATCCCTAGTGTCAGCATTTCCTCCGCCACAAGTAGCGGTCACAGCGCAGTCTGTCGCGCGGGACAAACCCGGGACGGCAAATAAAACCAACAAAACAAAACTTAATAAAAAGACGAATTTTTTGTATTTCATAAAAATATTTTAACTGATAAATGTACGCTGTTATTATAGCATAATGTGTTTGCATAAAGGCAACATTCGTGATAGTATCTTCACTGTATGAGTCCTGTCGCAACAGGGCTTTTGTTTTAACAATTTAATAGAATAACGCCGCGTTTAATCGACGGTTACGCGGCATGATTTCGCAAAATCAAATCACATGTTAGATATAAAAACATTCAAGTCAGCGTTAGAGCAATTAGAGGAAGAGAGGAAGATTCCTAAGGAAAAAATATTGGAAGCCATCGAGCAAGCTATGGCCGCCGCCTACAAGAAAGATTACGGCAAAAAAGGACAAATTGTCCGCGCCAAGTTTGACATGGAGACAGGCAAAACGGATTTTTTCCAGGTAAAAATAGTTGTGGATGAAAGTATCGCCATAATGGACGGAGAAAGACCCCTACCCGGCCTCCCCCTTACTAAGGGGGAGGAGAAAGGAGGGGGTGAGTATTCACTCAAAGAAAACACAGACGAACGCGTGCATTTTAACAGCGAGCACCACATCCTCCTCGAAGATGCCAAGAAAATAAAAAAAGGGGTAGAGCTGAACGATGAAATTATTTTCCCGCTCGAAGCCAAAGATGATTACGGACGCATCGCCGCACAGACAGCCAAGCAAGTCATCATCCAGAAAATCCGTGAAGCGGAACGTACTTCCATCATAGATGAATACGGCACCAAAGAAGGCGAAGTGGTTTCCGGTGTGGTCCAAAAAGTGGAGAGGGGCAATGTTTACATAGATTTCAACCGGGCCACAGGTATCCTGGGAGCCGAAGAACAAATTCCCGGCGAATATTGGGAACGGGGCCGCAGAGTGAGAGCTTACCTCTTTAGCGTGGAAGATTCTCCTCGGGGCATAAATTTGCGTCTTTCCCGCACTCATCCAAAATTTATAGAAAAACTTTTCGCTCTGGAAGCTCCGGAAATTGAAAACGGCGTGGTGGAAATAAAAGCGGTGGCCCGTGAAGCCGGCGCCCGCTCCAAGATAGCGGTATTTTCTAACGACGAACATATAGATGCCGTGGGTTCTTGTGTCGGACAAAAAGGCACCCGAGTAAACACCATCACCAGTGAGCTTTCCGGAGAAAAAATTGATATAATTCCTTGGTCTGTAGACCCAAAAGTTTTTGTTTCCAACGCTCTTTCCCCGGCCAAAGTCATCTCTATAGAAATTGATGAAAAAGAACACAAGGCGACAGTGGAAGTGGGCAACGACCAGCTCTCACTCGCCATCGGCAAAGGCGGACAAAATGTTCGCTTGGCCGCCAAGCTGACCGGCTGGAGAATAGATATAAAAGGAGACGAAACATCGGCGACAGAAGAAAAAGTAGCAGAAGAAGCAAAAGAAGAGGAATAAATTATTATTAATTAAACGCCGCGCTTTAATGGACGATTGCGCGGCATGATTTCGCAAAATCAAATGAATACATTTTTATTGTTTGCAATAATTAGTGCTGTTCTGTCTATTGTTTACGGTTTGTTTTTAGCAAAGTCTATTTTAAAAAAGAGCGCCGGGAATGCGCGGATGCAAGAAATAGCCAAAGCTATCCAAGAGGGCGCGGGCGCTTATTTAAATAAACAATATAAAACCATCGGCATGATTGCCGTGGTTCTCTTCTTCATCGTCGGACTCGTTCCCAAGCTCGGCTGGACAATGGCTTTCGGATTTTTAGTCGGCGCTGTCTTCTCTGCTTTGGCCGGATACATCGGTATGAACGTATCTGTCCGCGCAAACGTACGCACCGCTGAAGCTGCTCGTGGTGGAATAAATGAAGCACTTTCTCTAGCTTTTAAAGGAGGAACTGTGACCGGACTCTTGGTAGTCGGACTGGCTCTTCTCGGCGTATCGGCTTTTTATGCTATTACTCATGACGTTACCGCTCTCGTCGGACTTGGTTTCGGCGCATCACTCATTTCCGTATTTGCCAGACTCGGTGGTGGAATTTTCACTAAAGCAGCCGATGTCGGCGCAGATTTGGTGGGTAAACTTGAAGCCGGAATTCCCGAAGATGACCCAAGAAATCCGGGAGTTATCGCCGACAATGTAGGAGACAATGTAGGAGACTGTGCTGGCATGGCCGCGGACCTTTTTGAAACTTACGCAGTTACTTCTGTGGCGACAATGCTTTTAGGTTCACTTCTTTTTGCCGGTTTTGAAAATGCAGTTCTCTATCCTCTGGCTATCGGCGGGATGGCAATCTTCGCCTCCATCATCGGCACTTGGTTTGTACGCCTCGGTAAAAAACAAAATATCATGGGGGCTTTGTACAAAGGCCTCATTGCCGCTGGAGTCATCGCCGCTATCGCTTTCTACCCTATCACCAATATGCTTATGTCCGGAAATGGAAAATATTCCGTAATGGATTTATTTATTTGTTCTCTGGTTGGCCTTTTGGTCACCGGAGCACTCGTAGTCATCACCGAATATTTTACTTCTACAAAATACTATCCTGTTAAATCTATCGCGGAAGCATCCGTATCCGGACACGGCACAAACGTCATCCAAGGTTTGGCTATTTCCATGAAATCTACCGCTCTGCCTTTGATTACTATCGTTGTTGGAATATTAATTAGTTACACATACGGCGGACTTTATGGTATCGCCGTAGCCGCTATGAGCATGCTCTCGATGACCGGAATCATTGTAGCTATCGATGCCTATGGGCCCATCACCGACAACGCTGGAGGTATCGCCGAAATGGCCGAATTGCCAAAAGAGGTTCGCGATGTCACCGACCCACTCGATGCCGTAGGCAACACCACCAAGGCTGTGACCAAGGGTTACGCCATCGGTTCTGCCGGACTTGCCGCTCTTGTGCTCTTCGCTTCTTACACTGAAGAAATTATCAAGGCCGGGAAAAGTATCACTTTTGATTTGAGTAATCCTTATGTCATCGTCGGACTCTTCTTGGGAGGACTCTTGCCATATTATTTCGGCGCGCTCTGCATGGAAGCCGTGGGAAAAACTGCCGGAAAAGTCGTGGAAGAAATCCGCCGACAATTCAGAGAAATAAAAGGCATCATGGAAGGAAAAGCAAAACCGGATTACGCCAAGGCCGTTTCCATCATCACCGGCGCCGCCATCAAGCAAATGATATTACCAGCTTTGATTCCGGTACTTGCTCCGATTCTCGTCGTTTTAATTTTTGGAAAAGAAAAAGGTTTGGTTGTGTTGGGCGGACTGCTCGTCGGCTCAATCGTGACCGGGCTCTTCGTGGCTATCTCTATGACCTCCGGCGGAGGCGCTTGGGACAATGCCAAGAAATACATTGAAGGTGGAAACCATGGAGGCAAAGGCAGTGATGCCCACAAGGCCGCTGTGACCGGAGACACCGTCGGCGACCCATACAAAGATACTGCCGGCCCAGCCATCAACCCGATGATAAAAATCTTGAACATCGTGGCCTTACTCATAGTTATTTTATTGATATAAATATATGCAAATAACAGTCAAGAAACTTCCCAATAGCGAAGTAGAAATTGAAGGTGAAATAGACGCAGAGAAATTCGAATCTTATTATTCTGCTGCGCTTAAAAAGATAGGCGAAAATGTAAAACTGGACGGATTTAGGCCGGGTAAAGTTCCGGAAAGTGTTTTACTGTCCAATGTTCCGGAAATCAGTATCTTGGAAGAAATGGCCGAGATGGCTCTGGCAGAATATTATCCGAAAATTATCGCCGATGAAAAAATAGATGCCATCAGCCGACCGGAAATTTCCATCATCAAACTCGCGCGCAAAAACCCTCTCGGCTTCAAAATAAAAACCGCCGTTATGCCGGGGATAAAACTTCCCGATTATAAAAAAGTGGCCAAGGAAATGATCTCCTCCATCACCGACGAAGAGAAAAACGTGGAAGTCACTCCCGAAGACGTGGAAAATACCGTAATGGATATCCGTAAATCCCGCGCTCCCAAAGTAAACATCGCCGAGCATGAACACAAAGAAGGCGAAGTTCATCTTGAACCTGAACTTCCGGAATTCAACGATGATTTTGTACAGGCTCTTGGCCCATTCGAGAACGTGGCAGACTTCAAGGAAAAATTGAAGGCCAATATCAAACTGGAAAAAGAAAATGCCCTCAAAGAAAAAACTCGTCTGAAAATTATTGAGAAAATAATAGACGAAAGCACTTTGGAGTTGCCGGAAATCTTGGTGAATATTGAACTGGACAAAATTTTGTACCGCATGGAGTCCGACATCACCCAGATGGGCCTGAAATTCGAGGACTATTTGAAGCACTTGAATAAAACCAAAGAAGATTTACAAAAAGACTTTCGTGCTGATGCCGAGAAAAAAGCCAAGCTGGCGCTCATTTTGAATGAAATAGCCAAGGAAGAAAAAATAGAAGCGGACAAAGAACAAGTGGCGCAAGAAGTCGCCATGATATTGGAACAATATAAAGACGCGGACCCGCAAAGGGCGGAAACGCACGCCGAGAACGTCCTCACCAACGAAAAAATCTTCCAGTTTTTGGAGAATCAATAAAAGAAGAAATACAACCCCTCCCGGCCTCCCCTTGTCAGGGGAGGAAAAATACTTCGTGGATTTCAGTCCCCCTGACAAGGGGGATTCAGGGGGTTGTATTCCCCCTCGCCAGTACTCTGGAGAGGGGTCAGGGGTGAGGCTCTTGTATTTGAAAAAACTAAAATTTTTGCTATAATACTCATTATGTTAATCCCCACAGTTATAGAAAAATCACAGTTTGGAGAAAGAGCTTATGATATTTACTCGCGTCTTTTGCGCGAGCGGATCGTTTTCCTGGCCGGAGCGATAGATGACGACACGGCGAATATCGTCATCGCCCAGCTCTTGTTCCTCGAATCCGAAGATTCTAAAAAAGATATTTATCTTTATATCAACTCCCCCGGCGGTTCCGTCACCAGCACTATGGCCATCGTAGACACGATGAACCACGTGCGCCCGGATATTTCCACTTTCTGCGTGGGTCTAGCCGCTTCCGGCGCGGCTATTGTTTTATCTGCCGGCAAAAAAGGAAAAAGATTTATTCTTCCAAATGCCGAAGTGATGATTCACCAGCCGATGGGTGGAGTGGAGGGCCAGGCCACAGATATCGCCATCACTGCCAAGCACATTCTGAAGACCAGAGATAATTTAAATAAATTACTCGCCAAAAATACCGGCAAGCCTTTAGCTCAAATAGAAAAAGACGTAGAAAGGGATTTCTTTATGGACGCCGAAGAATCCAAAAAATACGGCATCATAGACGAAATAGTCACCAAATCCAAAGCTCCGGAGAAAAAGAGAGAAGATTAATTTTTATTTAGTTCACCTAACTCTTTTTCCAAATCAAAAATTTCCTTTTTATATCCTTCTACGATGTTACTATTTACACTGCCACCTCCGGTGTCAGATGAATCTCTTTGCCCACTATAATCCGAAGATAAAAGCCATTTTTTAGCAGTTGCTAATTTCGTTTCTAGCTCTTTTCTTCTATCAGCATCTTTTCTAGCTTTAAAATCCATACCCAAAAAATGTTTAACTTTCTGACCGAATGGCTGTGGTACATTTTCCATACTCATATTTTTATATCCGATTTAATATTAATACCCCCACTATACTCTTTTTTACAGTATCTTCAAGCTACCTTCGCTGTTCCCCGCCATTATGTATTCCGCCACTTTATTTTCGACAATTTCTTCCATGGCCCGTTTGATGGGTCTGGCTCCAAACTCCGGGTCAAAACCCGCCGCGGAAATTTTATCAATCAATGCATCAGTGATGACCAAAGTGATTTTTTTATCCTCCAAAAGCCTCTCGGCAAACTCGGAGAGCATCAAGGAGGCAATCTTTCTCGCTTCATCCTGATTGAGGGGTTTGAAAAGCACGATGTCATTGAACCTGTTTAAAAATTCCGGCGCGAACACTCCCCTTTTTATCAAACCATTTATCAAAACTTTTTTATCAATGTTTGGGCTGGCGATAATATCCGCGCTGCCGGCATTGGAAGTGGCGATGATGATACTGTCTTTAAAGCTGGCTTCTCGCCCAGAATTTCTGGTCAGGCGTCCTTCGTCTAGCACCTGCAGGAGCAAATTGTGAATAGAGGAATTGGCCTTTTCGAGTTCATCAAAGAACACAAGCGAGAGTGGCGCTTCTTCTATCACCGCCGAGAGTCTGTCCACAAATACATCCACGGAGCCCGGCAGGGAAAATTCACTCATATCAAAACGAATCATCGCGTTTTTCCGGCCAAAATAACTTTCCGCCAAGATTTTAGCGGTATATGTCTTGCCCACACCCGTCGGACCCAAGAAAAGAAAACTCCCGGCTGGCTTGCTGTGGTCAGCCACTCCGGTACGCAATCGGCGCAGAGCTTCGGACACGTCTTTCACGGCTTCGTCTTGCCCGACAATTTTTTCCCGCATTGAAACTTCCAGCCCTATCAGCACTTTTCTCTCGTCGGCGCCGATGGCTCCAATCGGGACATTTGTTTTGTCGGAGATTATCTGCCTGACATCATCGATAGTGATAGTTTTCTTTAACGTTTGAAGTTCCGACAAAACGGAAAGCGACTTGGCCGGTTCCGGAATGTTGGCAATCAGCCGGTCGGACAGTTTCACAATTTCCAAAATGGCATCCGGCTTGATTTTCATCCGAAGTAAGCGAGCGTTATTCTTCAAGATTGCCACAGTGTCGGCTTCGGATGTTTCTTCTATGTCGACTTTTCCAAACTTCGAAAGAAATTCCGGATGATTTTTCAGCACTCTGTCGTAATCGGACAAATCGGTGGTCACGATGATGCCCAGGTGGCGCATATCGAGAGATGGCATGAGTTTTTCATATATTGATTCATATGCGTGTATGTTTTCGATGACCAAAATTATATTACCCGCTCCGGCTGCTTCTTTCAAGCACTTCTCAAAATCCGGAACCGAAAGACCTTCAATCATCAGCTCCACCACTCTATGATTATGAATGCCCGGGAAAGACAAGCCGGACTGCCCGAGGAGCCCGAGATAAGAAATCAGGGTCGACTTACCTATGCCCGTGTCTCCCACCAAGAGCATGTTGTGGTTGGTATCTCTGGAAAGTCCCCGCTCAATCATGCGCAGAGCTTTTTCTTTACCGTAAATTTTTTGGGCGGAGAAAAGCACGACGTCGCGGCTGTGTTTATTTAATGTAAAAGTGTCGCCATAAGAAAGTGAAGCGCCAAAACTGCCGAAACTTTGCAAAGTTTCCCGACTGATATTTATCGGCAAAACCAAGAAGATTGGGAAAGTCAGAATAATAATTAAAGTAAAAACCAAACCGAGAACTATGAGAAAAATTCGGGCCACCAAACCCAAAACCCGAGAGAATATGGCAAAAACCAACCTCTCAAAAATCGACAAGTGCCCGGTGGCGCTGCCGTCCATCTTCCATGGAGAAATTAGAGTCTTTAGAAGTAGCGGTATGGAAAAAGCGTTAAAAGCATAGATGACAAGGTTCCGCCAAGATTTTAGCCCGGGATGCATAGCATTATTTTAGCACAAAAAAATTATATAGACAAAAAATCTTTTATCTGTTATACTGAAAAAGTTGAAATTTAGAAATTTATTTTGTTAATTTAAGTCCGGTTCACAGGAATATTCCATATATTATGAAGTTTATAAAAGAAAGTATGAGAGAAAATTTTCAAATCTTTACTGACATCCTCGCAAAAAAGGAGAACTCTATATAGTGGCTTGTTCTTGTAAGCTGACACAAAGCTTATGAGTATAATAATAATTTTAGTCGGGGTCGCGGTGCTCCTCTTGGGCGTAGGCATAGGTTACTATCTGCGTCTGATTATCGCTCTCGGGAAGAGAAGGTCTATCGAGATAGACATCAAGCAGATGATGGTCGGCGCCAAGGAAGAAGCGCAAAACATTGTGGACGAAGCCAAGAAAACTTCCGAGACAAAACTGGCGGAACTTCGCGACGAAGAGAAGAAGAAAGAACACGAGTTCAAAGAGACGGAAAAAAGACTTATCAAGAAGGATGAGTTTTTGGACGTGCGCCAGATGGAGGTGGACAAAGAGGTAGAAAATATAAAGACGAAGGTGGAAGAAATTAAAAAGATCCAGGAGAGAGTTTCCAAGGCCGAAGCGGACAAGATATTGGAATTGGAACGCGTAGCCAAGCTGACCGAGGTAGAAGCAAAAGACGAACTTCTGAAAGACGTGGAGAAAAAGTACGAGGAAGACATCTTGGTGAAGATACAAAAGCTCGAAAATAATAATGAGGAAAAATTGGACCGTAGAGCTAAAGATATTTTGGCTACTTCTATCCAACGCCTGTCTTCCAGCACGGCTTCCGAGCTCATGACCACCGTCGTTTCCATACCCAACAACGAAATCAAGGGTAAAATTATCGGAAAGGAAGGCCGTAACATCCGAGCTTTTGAGCGAGCTTCCGGCGTGGAACTCATCGTGGATGACACTCCGGGCTCTATCGTCATTTCTTCTTTTGACCCTATCCGCAGGCAAGTGGCCCGTTTGGCGCTTGAAAATTTGATTTTGGATGGACGCATTCAGCCCGCCAAGATTGAGGAGCTGGTGGAAAAAGCCAAAGAGGAAATAAATAAAATCATCAAGGAAAAAGGAGAACAAGCGGTTTACGAATGCGGTATATTCAATTTCGACCCGCGCATCGTGGCCATCATTGGACGATTATATTTCCGCACCAGTTACGGGCAAAATGTTCTCCAGCATTCCATTGAAATGGCGCACATTGCCGGCATGCTGGCCGAAGAACTCGGCGCCGACGTGGCCATCGCCAAAGCCGGAGCCCTGGTGCACGACATCGGTAAAGCCCTCGACCATGAAGTACAAGGCACACACATAGAGATAGGTATGCGCATATTGCAAAAGTTCGGCGCCGACCCGCGCATAATAACCGCGATGAAAAGCCATCACGAAGACTACCCTTATGAAACCATCGAATCCATTATCGTGCAGACAGCCGACTCCATCTCTGGTGGCCGCCCTGGCGCTCGCCGAGACTCCGTAGAAAACTACTTGAAACGCTTGCAAGAATTGGAAGCGCTGGTAAACACCTTCCCGGCTGTCGAGAAATCGTATGCCTTGCAAGCCGGACGTGAAATCCGCATATTTGTCACCCCGGAAAAGATTTCCGACGCCGAAGCCAAGCTCATGGCCCGCGATATAGCCATAAAAATAGAACAAGAACTCAAATACCCTGGTGAAATCAAGGTCACCATGATACGCGAAACACGTATTATCGAATACGCCCGCTAAAAAAGTTATATTTTTCGACCCCTTGCCTTAAAAAACCCTTGCTATATAATAAGGTGGTAGCAAATATAAGGGTTAAAAGGTCGAACAGATTATTAAATTAACTTTTAAGTTGCGTCGCGCCGAAAGGACTTGCGCGACGTGATTCGCAGAATCATATGAATAAACAAGCATTAGCTGAATTAGTACACGGAAAGTTGGGTGGCACGAAAGTGCAAGCAGAGGAAATCGTAGACAGCCTATTTGACGCTATCATTGCAACCTTGAAAAAGGGAGGTGAAGTTTCAATAGCTGGCTTCGGAATCTTCTCCGTAAAGGCCCGAGCTGCCCGCATGGCTCGCAATCCAAAGACTGGAGAGCAAGTCAAAGTTGCCGCAAAGAAAGTTCCAAAATTCCGAGCTGCAAAAGGTTTGAAAGATATGGTTGCATAAATTCTTTTCGCGCGAAAAGAATGAAAAACAAAAAACACCCACTAGGGTGTTTTTTGTTTTTATCTATACACATGCTTAAATATTTCTTTTGCAGATAAGGTTCTCCGGTTGCCCAATTCTTCCCGCATTATCTGCTCTATGTTCATCACCACTTCCGAGATTTCATCGCTTTTGGTTTCCCTTGCGGAGATTTCATCAATATGCAAATATTCCACAACCAAGGCATAATATTCCCTTAAGTAAAATTCCAGCTTCCTGCTACCCAACAAGCGAGCCGGGGCAAAGAGGTCTATCAAATCCATCTTGTTGAAATTTTCCGTCATATATTCATGTTTGTTGATGCTCGATATTATTTGAGAATATACGGCCAGTTTTTTATTAAAAATTGTATTTTTGTGGTCTTTCAATACACCAAATAGAAATCCCACCAGCGCTGCGACCAGTATGGGTATTATTTTAATCGAAACTTCAATTAGATTTTCCCAGAAAAGATGCATAAAATTTTAATATTTTCTAATAACTGCCTTCACCACGGCGTTGATGTTTAAAGAATGCTCCGGATATATCGGCTTATAGTTTTTATTGGCCGGTTCGAGCCAAGATTTCCCATTTTTATTTCTAAAATATTTCATGGTAAACTCCCCGTCTACTTCGGCTATGACTATTTGCATATCTTTGGCTGTGGTGGCTTTTTCTACGAGAACCATATCCCCTTTTTCTATGTGCGCATCTATCATCGAGTCTCCGTCCACTTCGAGCATATATGTCAGCGGTTTGTTTTTTATCAGCATATCGTCCAGGTTCACCGTGTCGACCAGTTCCTCTTCCACTGTCGCCGGGAAACCGGCGGTGACATAGCCCAGCATAGGCACATTGGTGGTCATTTCCGAAAAGGTTTGACTTGGTATCAATCTGCCCAAATGGTCTTTGGCCACCAGTCCGGCATCTATGAGTTTCTCCACCACTCTGGCCACGGCGTTCTTGGACTTGAAACCGAAAAGTTTCAGCATCTCGGAATAAGTCGGCATCCGTTTATTGTCGCCGTAGAAAGTTTCTAATTTATTTTGATATTCGTTTCTCATTATTTTTTAGAAAGAAAATTTTGCCAATCCCGGAAAAACCCGGCTGAAAAAACTGCGGCGGGTATGATAGCGGACTTTTTTGAGGAGCAACTTGTGGTCCCTGGCTTCCTTGAAATATGCTTCACCTTGAAGAATCTTCAAATCAATCTTTTGATTAATCTTCTGAATCTCTTTTTCTAACATTTTTAAATATTGTGATTGAGACATGCGATTTTGCAAAATCGCGTCGCGCAATTGATTCTGCTGAATCATGTCGCATTCTCCATTGAAATGCGACGAAGCGCGACGTAAATTTTAATTAAACTTATAAACTACGACTTAGTTAGTATAAGTGAACGCTCGTTCACTGTCAAATGCAAACTGTGGATAACCCCGAACCAAAGCCAAACTTGATACGGGGCAGGCTCAAGCAATAAAAAAACTAGGTATTACCTAGTCCAATTTAAAGATTATTTTGTGAGGGGGTCGAGTTGCGTCGGCCCCCTCACACTGTTCGATAGTTCATCCGGCCTTCTTCCTCCTTGGGAGAAGCTCCACCACGTTATCGCGATGGGCTATTGTCGCCACCTCTATGACGATGACTGGAATCGGTTTGATCTCCTTCCCCTCCCTCCAGGGGTGTGAGAGCTCTAGATTCATACAGGCCCAACCGGCTGCGTAAAGATAGAAGAATGTCTTCTTTTCGCAAACGGGGCAGAAACATTCCTTGTGTCCGGAGCGCATAGAAACCTCACCTGAGGAACTGTATCAAATCAAGTATGCACCTATAAAAATAAAAAGCTAGCCGCACTAAAACTAGAAGAGGCGGTCGCTGGGGAAGCGACCGCCTTGATACGATACGATGATGGCGGGAGTTATTTGCGGAGACGTTGGCGGGCGAGCCGTTTCTTGTCTTTGCGGACTTGGGCGACGGTCCGCTTCTTCTTGCTGTTCTTCTTGGAACGGACTTTGGCAGTCCGCTTTTTCACCTGAAGCCATTGGCGTGACTTTTTGGTAGAAGAACACTTTTTAGATGGCTTGTGCTGATACGAGTGGTCGTCTGTTTCGTTCCCGGATGTGCGAAATGACAACATTTCTTTCTTGCCATTTCGCAGAGCCCACCAGTAAGCGTTTATGCCGATTTCGCACACAAACGCTATCAGCACAACTTCGTATCCGAACCACAGTATGGTTCTGCCTTCTTTCATCTTGATCCCCTTTCAAAGGACTAAGTTATGAATTTATTATGAACCCATAAAAAAATAAAAGCTAGTTGATAAAATTGTATATAAAATAGGAAGCGCCCGGGTGGAGCTTCCTCCACCCGGGCGGGTGCGATGACTAACTATGTGATTGCGTATTTGTAAGCGAAAGCCTCGTGCCAAGCCTCCGCCTGGCGTTCTGCTTCCCTCGCCGAAACCGAGAGGAGGTAGGACTCGGCGACCCACTCGAGAAAGGCCCGCACGAGGATGGGATTTTCCAGGACATAGTAGATGTCCCCTTCGGGGAAATTGTTCTTTCCCTTGGCGATAACCTCCATTCTCCTCCTCACATCTTCTTGGACTTCCTCGTGCTGCCTTGTGCGGGTAAGGAAGTTCAAAATGCTTTGTTTTGTGTACATATATACTCCATACTCCCCAATTGTGTATGGGGGACAAGTTTAAATTCGTATTTACGATAACATATATGAAGAGAAAGTCCAGGTTTAGTTAGTGACCTTCGGGCGGTACTGAATAGCTTCCAAAATATGATTCGCTTCCACATTGGGGGAATTTTCTAGGTCGGCTATTGTGCGGGCTATTTTTATTACTCTATGATACGCTCTCGCCGACAAAGCTAACCTCTCGGCACTGTCGTTTAAAAGTTCTTTCACTTCGGGGCTAAGTGGCACAAACACACTGAGCTCTTTCACATTCATCTCACTGTTGGTTTTTATTCTTCTCTTCGAATTGTTTTGGGATTTCGCAAATCTTTTCTCCTGCATCAGTCGCGCTTTTTTCACCCGTTCTTTTATGGTGTGCGTCCTTTCACTGCGTACCACTTCGTCACTAAGTTTTTCATAATCCACATTGCCGACGGCGACCCACAGGTCTATGCGGTCTATGATGGGTCCCGAGATTCGCCGCGCGTAGCGGTCCAAGTCGCTCGGTTTGCAAATGCAAATTTTGTCTTTGTTGCCCTTGTTCCCGCACGGGCAGGGATTCATTGCCGCGACTAAAATAAAATTTGAAGGGAAAATAGCGGAACCTCTGGCGCGGGAAATGGAAACAATGTTATCTTCGAGGGGTTGGCGCAAAGCCTCCAATACCCTCTTTTCAAATTCCGGAAATTCGTCCAAGAAAAGCACCCCTTTGTGGGCCAAAGTAACTTCCCCGGGTTTGGGGTTTGTGCCGCCACCAATCATGGATACATAGCTCGCGGTATGGTGCGGAGCGCGAAAAGGCGGCTCGGTGACGAGAGCATCTTCGAGTAGTCCCACGACGGAGTGTATGCCCGTAATTTCCAAAATGTCGTCATTGCCGAGCTCGGGTAGCAAGTGTGAAAACACCCGCGCCAGCATGGTTTTGCCGGTGCCGGGCGGGCCAGACATAGCTATATTGTGCCCACCAGCAGCGGCTATTTCGAGCCCGCGCTTTGCACTTTCTTGCCCCTTAATATCGGAAAAGTCTACATCATGCACTGTATCTTTGTGAATTATTTGAGTTGGTTTTTGTGGAATAATTCTTATTTGTTTTTTCCCAACTAATTTTGCTTTTTTGCCTGCCCCGTAGGAAGTACTCTTTCCTTCGGGGTCGGCGCCACTCGAGAGATGTTCGATAACTTCTTTTAAGGTGCGCGCTCCGTAAACAGTAATGCCTTTTACCAAAGCCGCCTCGGGGGCATTTGCTTCCGGCACAAAAATTTCTTTGTAACCCAGCTTCATGGCTTGCTCGGCGAGCGGCAGCACTCCTTTAACCGGCTGTAATTCTCCGTTTAAAGCAAGTTCTCCCAAGAAAATTTTTCCTTTCGGGTCGAAATCTATTTCCTCACCGGAGAGCAGATATGCCAATGCGATAGCCAAGTCAAAGTATGGCCCCTCTTTTTTTAAATCCGCCGGAGAAAGTGAAATGACTATTTTTTGATTTTGATTTTTGGGAGACTTAAAGCCGGAATTCTTTAGGGCCGAGCTCATGCGGTCTTTGGATTCGTCCACAGCTTTGTCCGGCAATCCGACAATAGTAAAAGCATGTAAAGTTTTTTTAGTAATATCAACTTCAATAGTAACAATCTTTCCCTTTAGTAGATGCGTCTGAGCTGAATATACTCGTGAGAAAGACATATTTTGATAGTATTATTTTTTTAAATATTTTCTTCCTTATGTTTCTTGCAGGTTTGAGTCTGGAATTGCTTCCCAGTCTCCTGTCTCGGGATTCAGCTTGCCCATACCTTTCATCTCTTCGAGTAGAAGATCTCTTTCTTTTTCCAATTTTTCTTTTATTTTTTTCTTGTTAAGCATAAGCCAATCATAACATGCCTTGTTTACATGGCAAGTAAAAATTGGTTTTTGTGTTAAAATATGTACATTGTGAATACTTCTAAAAAAGTGCTTGTGTTGTTCTCAGGAGGAAGGGATTCTTCGTCTGTAGTCATTGAGATGATACGCGCCGGATATTTTATAAAATTGTTTACCTATCAAGGAGGATTGCCCGAACTGGTTGGCCCGCATGGAGATTCAGCGCCAGACATCAGACAAATGGAGCTTTTGAAGGCTTTTCCTGAAAGTATTGACCCCGAACGTATTATTACCGGAAATGGGTATTTACTCAGAAAACTAGCCATAGAAAAGACAAACAGTATGCATGTGGTATACCCTATCGCCATTGCCTTCGGCATATATGCCGGGGCTATTTTATATTGTTTGGAAAACGATATTCATGACATTGCGTGCGGATACTCTGGGTATCAGGGTAAGCAAGACAGATACATAGAACAACGAAACGATTTTTTTGAACTTATGAAAAATTTTTTGAAAGAGTATGGTATAAAGTTACACGCTCCAATTATTGAAAAATCTAAACAAGAAGTGATAGATATATTGGAACAATGCGGTATTAGTTCTAATTCACTTGAAAATAAGGCTATCTGGGGAGGCATACCGCTTGAAGTTGACAAGGCGTTGGAATATTGGGAAAAATCATTACCAATCTGCAGGGAATATATTGCACATATGAGAACACTGTCACATGCCTAAAAAAACAATTTTAAAAAAAGATTATAAAATAATTAATAAGAAATTATCAGACACGGCAGAAAAAGACGGAATAAGTAGAAAAATAGTAAGACTAGCTATGGTGCGAGGTGATTCACTGTTAATGTTGAAGAGAGCGAAAACCGACCATTTCCCGGGATTATATGAACTGCCCGGAGGTAAACTCGATGAAAATGAGGATATTTTCTCTGGGGGGCGGAGAGAATTATTCGAAGAAACAAATTTATCTATAAAAGAATTTCTCTCGAAGCCAGAAATTTTCGATTTCAATGCTGTTTCTGATAAAAAAAGATGCCGTGGCTATGTTTTCAACATTCTCCCTGAAAATAAAGACATAATTTTAAATCCTGCCGAACACACTGAATATAAATGGGTTACGCTTAGTGAAATAGATAATTTGGATATGCTTTCCAACACCAAAGCTTTGGCAAAAAAAATTCTAAAAGAAAACCTGTGACGAATGTTGCATTGTCGCAGGTTTCACAAATGATATTTCCTTAGGTGGTATCCTGCATGAAGCATTTCGTTCACTTCATTGAAGACCACCGTGGTTATTTGCACTTCAAATAATATGTCATGTTTAAAAGAAGTCTAGTAAGAAAACCCTGGCAAATAACGTGCACCATCAGAACTAATAATTCCATTTGGATTCATGGTGTGGTATCCTGCTGAGTAACCACTGGTTTCATTTCCTAAGCAAAAACTTATTACGTAACTCTCGCTACTTACCAAGGTATACTCGTAGGAATTATCATAAAAACTACAATCACCGTCTGCTGGTGTTGGAGCTACTGGTAATTTTGAAATATAATTGGGTACTAAATCTTTTAAGTTCTTAGGGTAATAAGGATTTTTATCATTATAGTATAATTTAATCGCTTTATTTATTTGTTGGACATCCTCAATACGAATATTATCTCGTTTAGTAACATCATCAACTGGTACTAGCTTAAGTATTGGCCTATTGGCTATTGGAATAGTATTATTAATTTGACTAGCTATACTGTTTGCTTCATCTACACTTAAATTGCCACTAATTATTACCTGACCCTCATTAATTACTCCCCCTATTCTAGGAGCACTCAAAAGTTTTCCATTAACAAAAATCCCCATTTTCTTCCCAATATTTGCTTTAGTTGTTTCATATATTAATTTTGTGCCTTCAGTATTAAATTCTAGGTGAATAGTTGATTGAGTAGAACCATCATGAGATTCCAATGTAACTCGTTTTATTTGTTTATTTGTTATACCTGTGAGTTTCCATTGTTGAGATGACGTTGTGCTTGTTGAGCTCGTATCTGAGTCTTGTATTTTTAATTCTAAAATTGGTTTTACTTTAAATAATTCTGTGGCAACATCTGCAGCCGGTGGAGGTAAACCTCTAGTAGATAAAGGTTCGAGTCTTGCTTGTTCTGCTTTATTAGAGCGATACTGGTTTAATCCAACATACCCAAAAACCAAAACTGCAACGACGACTACAAGAATCACAAGCTTTTTCTCAGAAAACATATTTTGTATACTCATAATACACATTATATCCTATTTTTTTGGCGATTGCGTATATGTCCACTGAAAAAGGTGGCATAGCCGTAATTATTGAAATTAAAGAAATGTCAGATGTTATGAAAAGTATTTTTGATATGGCACTTGAAGAGGCAAAGAGATTAAATAAAAAAATCAAAAAGTAAATTTTTATAGCTTTTTTTAGATTATTTTCCATTTATTTAATGTGCTATAATATACACATATCTTTCATTTGGGAAATGACACGAAAACAAGAATATAAGCCAGTAATATTGAGCGAAATAGAGACAAAAAAATTGATGAAAAATAAATCAATTAATTTTGTTGATGCTTTTTCGTTCCAAGTAAAGGAACTCTTCATAATCAAAAATCCGGAATATGCTGGACCGGAAAAAGAAAAAGCATACCAAACGCGAGAATTCGCAGATTTTTCCAAGAAAATAGGGAAAAAATATGTTTACGTGTTTTATCCATGGAATTTTTCTCTAGTAAAAACAGTACAGAAGAAAGATTATTTGGAATTAAAGACCAACCGAAACAGAGACCTGATCACCGAGGGAGAACAAACCAAGTTACGAAAAGCTAAAATTGCGGTTTTCGGAATGAGTGTCGGAAGCAATATTGCTCTGGTGCTGACGCAGGCTGGCATTTCGAACGAGATTACGATTTCCGATTTTGACTCCCTGGATACTACAAATTTAAACCGAATCATCGCTGGTGTTCACCAGGTCGGCTTAAGTAAGTGCGCCATCACCGCTAGACATATATACGAAGATAATCCTTTCGCGAAAATCACTGTTTTGTCCGACGGAGTCAATAAAAAAAACATTGAAAATCTTTTAAGGCATAAAAAACTGGATCTCATTGTTGATGAAGTCGACAATATGGCTGTAAAAATTGACATACGCGTTCTCGCCCAAAAATACAAAGTGCCTGTAGTCATGGTTACCGATAACGGCGAGAGTATAGTTTTACATATTGAACGATATGATTTAGCTCATAAAAAAATATTCGGGAAAGAGTTGGCTCATTTTGAATCTTTTATGGCTCCCGGTATTGCGAGAGAGAAAGTTGCCGAGTTAATTATTTCCGATATTGTAGGAGGAATTAATAAAGTGGACAAAAGAATGATAAAATCAGTATCTAGAGTTATCAAGAAAGAATTGGTATCCTGGCCACAGCTTGGGTCTGCTGCCATCCTGGCAGGAGTAATGGCAACATACGCCATCAAGCAAATTATCCTCGGCTATGACAAGCGAATCGACGTCCGTGGACACATTAGCCCGCTCGGAATTCAATATGGCACACACAACGAATAAATTATGATAACAGACATAACAAATAATCCCGAAATCAGAGCCCTGCCGGAATTTGAAAATCACAATGGGGTTTTTCTTTTAGAAAATAAAGACATTGGCTTCAAGGGGTACATCTCCATTCACAGGAAAAATCCAACTGTCCCCTCCTTTGGAGCAACTAGAATGTGGGCATATAAAAATGGTATAGAGGGACTTCGGGACTCCTTACGTTTATCTCGAATGATGTCGTATAAAGCCGCGCTGGCCGGACTAGATTGTGGCGGCGGGAAGGGCGTAATTATTGCAAACCCGACCTCTCCAAATCGAGAGGAACTTTTAAGAGAATATGCGAAAAATGTAGACTTACTCAAAGGAAAATTTATTACAGGTACTGACGTTGGTTTATGCCAGAGGGATTTGGCCATTATGAAAGAGGAAACTCCATATATTGTGGGGTTTAACGATAATTCAGTGGAATTTACCACTCTTGGCATCTACAACGCTATCCAAGTATCTCTGCAAAAAGTATTTAGCACGAAAGATGTTTCAAAAAGAAGTTTTGCAATTCAAGGAGTCGGGAATATCGGCGCCGGATTGATAAAACTCCTCTCGGATTCAGGTTGTCGCATCATCTATGTTTCCGATATTATTCCGGAAAAAATAAAGATGATTAAAGAAAAATTTCCAGATGTTAAAATCGTCGACCCTAAGGAAATTCACAAGCTAGAAGTGGATGTATTTTGTCCTTGCGCTTTGGGAGGAGTAATTAATGAAAAAACTATACAGGATTTGAGATGCAAGATTGTCGCGGGTGGAGCCAACAACCAGCTGGAAAAAGAATCTCTCGGTACGGTTCTTTTCGAGAAGCATATTTTATATGCGCCTGATTATATTGCAAATGCGGGAGGGCTTATTAGTGTTTTTGATGAATATAGTAATAAAATTTACAACAAAGACACTGTCAGCGCCAAGGTAATGAAAATTAAGGATATTTTGAATGAAATTTTCATAGGAAGCGACCAAAATAAAAAAGCTACAAACATTATAGCCAATGAAATCGCTGAGAAAAAATTTAATAATTTTTGAATAAACATATGAGGTATTCCGTTCACAAAAAAACTCTTGAATTGGAAAAGCTACTCGGAACCAAAAAGGAGTCTTTTTGGATTAAACGTGGCGAAAAAAATCTTTTGAAACTTTTTAAGGAAGCCAAACAGGTTCCGGCTTATAAAGATTTTTTAAAAAAACAAATCGGTAAAATACCTCTTGTTAAAACAGTGAGCGAATTTAAAGATTTACCGCCTCCGGGTAAAAACAGCTATTTGAGGTCTTATCCTTTTGAAAAACTTTTTACTAAAAACCAATTGACAGAGATACCCAGGGTTTTTGCCACTACTTCAGGTTCGACAGGGGAACCGTTTTATTTCCCCAGAACTGAAACACAGGATAGACAATACCAGCTCTACGCTGAAATTTATTTAAGAAATAATTTTCAAGTACACAAGAAAAAAACTTTATATATTGATGCTTTTCCGATGGGCCCATGGATTGGTGGTATTTTTACCTATGAAGTGATAACCCGAATTGCTCGTGAGGCAAACTATCCGCTAAGCATAATTACGGCCGGAATTGATACTTCTTTGGTTATAAAAACAGTGGGAAAAATGGGAAAAAATTACGACCAAATAATCATCGGGGCATATGGCCCATTTGCCAAAGATATTTTGGATGCGGGACTTCATGAGGGTATCAACTGGAAAAAATATAACATTAAGTTCGTATTTTCTGCAGAAGCTTTCCCTGAATCTTTCCGAGATTATGTCGGTGATATTGTTGGCAGTAAGAATATTTTTTTGGATACGCTCAACCATTATGGCACAGTAGACCTCGGAACTATGTCTTACGAAACACCTATCTGTATTTTGATAAAAAAATTGGCCGAAAAAAATGAGGTTTTGTATAAAAAAATATTCGGAAATATCATAAAAATACCAACCCTGACACAATATCTGCCAGAGTTGTTTTATTTCGAATCTATTGATAATAATATTTACTGCACCAGCGAAAGCGCAATTCCCTTAATCAGATATGACCTGGAGGACAGAGGAAGTGTCATAAGGTTCCGGGATATGGTCTATTTATTCAAAGAATTTGGCATTGATCTTCAGATAGAAGCCAAAAAACATAAAATACAGGGTAGTGTTTGGGAACTGCCGTTTGTTTATGTGTTTGAGAGAAGCGATTTTTCTGTGAGCTATTATGCTTTTCAGGTATATCCAGGTCCTATAAGGAAAATATTATTAGGAAAGGACATCCAAAAGAAAGTTACCGGAAAATTCGTACTTGAATCAAGTTTTTCCGGGGAACAAGACCCGAAACTTATTGTCCACGTTGAACTTAAAAAAAATGTCAGCCCGTCCGCACATCTTTTAAATGAAGTTACGGAACTTATCCATAATCAGCTGCTAAAAACTCATTCAGAATACAAGGAGACAATAAGTCATTTCAATGATAGGGCGCGCGTTTCCGTGACGCTTTGGAAAAACGGAAGCCAAGAATACTTTAAGCCAGGAATAAAGCAAAAATGGATAAAAAAATAAAAGAAATACTTTCATATAGTGTGATGGCCCCATCGGGTGACAACTCCCAACCATGGCGGTTTGTTTTATCAAACACCACGCTTAGAATTTATAATTTACCGGACAAAGATAACCCGTATTTAAATTTCATGCAGGGTGGTTCCTTGATTGCACATGGCGCACTGCTAAAAAATATAGAAATCGCATCCCCAAAACTAGGATTAGTGACAAAAATAAAATTATTCCCGGAACCGGGCGATTTAAATCTTGTGGCAGAAATTAATTTTGAAAACAGTTTAGATATACAGATTGATCCTCTGTTTGAATTTATCGCGAAACGGGCGACAAATAGAAGACCCTATGAGCAAAAACAACTTTCTGGAAAAGAAAATATACTCTTTGAAGAGGCAGGTGCGTTTGACGATGTTTCCGTTCATTTTATAACGGATACGGAAAATAAAAATCTGGCTGGAACAGCGGGGAGTTCAGCAGAAATAATTATTTTAGAAAATAAATTACTTCACGAATACCTTTTCAAGGATGTGATGTGGTCCGAAAAACAGGAAAGGAAAGAAAAACACGGTCTTTATATAAAAACAATGGAATTTAATCCTGTGCAACGACTTCTTTTTAAGTTAGCCAGTAATAAAATATTGATGCGACTGGCAGTAAAAATTCATCTGCCTTATTTTATTGCGAAACAAGATGCGGTGTTATATTCGAGTAGTTCTGTAATGGGATTATTAACTTTAAAAAAAATATCCCCGGAAAATTTTGTTAAACTTGGAATGAAACTGCAGGAAATCTGGCTAAAAACAACGTCACTGGGGCTTGCTTTTCAGCCGGTAGCCGCAATTCTTTTTTTGGGCTTTAAACTACAAAACAGTTTGACCGACCAGATACTAAGCCAGAAACACAAAAAAATTGCATTAAAATCATACCAAGACATATTTTCCGCGTTCAATCTATCCTCAAGCGAGGTACCTCTTCTGATGTTCCGCGTTGGCTACGCAAAAAATCCGTCAGCTCGCAGCAGTAGGAAGGAACCAGTTATAGAATAGGAAATGAATGTATTTTAATATATAATAAAAACAACATATGAATGTAATAGAAAATTTGGATATTCTGTCGGTTGCCGTGGCAATTGCGGGAACCTTTATACTTGGGTTTACGGTGTTCTTTACTGATAAGAAAAGCATAACTAATAAAACATTCCTTTTATTCTCAATAGTTACTGGAGTATGGGGGTTGGCAAACTATTTTGGATATAAGCTCATGAACCCAAACATAGCTTTTGCGCTACTAAGATTGGTTTTATTTTTGGCGGTACTTCAAGCTTTTTCTATTTTTCAATTTTTTTACGTATTCCCAAATACAACAGTAATATTTTCCAAAATCTACAAATATCTTTTGGTGCCGTTTGTGCTGCTTACGGCAGGTATATCAGCTTCACCTTTGGTTCTTTCCAAAATAAAAGAAATGTCGGCGACAGGAAGTATAATAAAAATATCAAACGGGCCAGCTATCCCTCTTTTTGGAGTGGTCAGTGTTGCTTTGGTAATTTCGGCTTTATTTATATTTATTAGAAATCTTCACCGTGCGGACAAGGCACAATCAGGAGCCTACGTTAAAATACTTTTCGGAACAGCTATTATGTTCGGGTTAATTATAACCTTTAACTTTATATTTCCAGCTATTCTGGAAAATCCAAGATACCTTCCTTTGGGTGCATTATTCACTTTCCCCTTCGTCATTTTCACCACTTATGCAATCCTACATCATCGTCTTTTCAGTATAAAAGTAGTTTCTACCTCAACGCTGGTTTTTCTTCTATCAATCGTTTTATTTCTGGAAATAATATTTTCAAATACTCTTGTCCTGATTATTTTTAGAAGCAGTGTTTTCCTATTAGTGCTCATATTTGGCATAAATTTAATCAGAAGTGTTATCTTAGAAGTTGAACAAAAAGAAGAACTGGCAAAGCTCAACACCAGCCTGGAAGAATCCATCAAGCAAAGAGAGAGCTTAGTGCACTTGGTCACCCACAAAGTCAAAGGCTCTTTTACCCGTTCCAAATATATTTTTGCCGGAATTTTGGATGGAACTTTCGGTGAAATAAATGACGAAGTAAAAAAGAGAGCCGAGCAGGGACTGGAATCCGACAATATGGGTATCGAGACCGTGGATTTGGTTTTAAACGCGGACAATCTGCAAAAAGGCATCGTAAAATACGATATGCAAAAAACTGACTTTAAAGAAATCGTGCAGAAAACTGTCGAGGAAAAAAATGTTTCAGCAAAAGCAAAAGGTTTGGAAATTACGATGAAAATAAAAGAAAATGCTTACTCGGTTTTGGGTGATGCTTTCTGGCTCAAAGAAGCCGTAAATAATTTGATTGAAAACTCCATAAAATATACACGGGAGGGAAAAATAACAGTTGGCTTGGAAAAGAATGCTGACAAAATTTTACTTTCAGTTAAAGACACAGGAGTAGGCATTACCGAAGAAGACAAAAAAGGGTTGTTTACCGAAGGTGGCAGAGGTAAAAACTCGGTTAAGGTAAATGTGGACAGCACCGGCTATGGTCTCTATTCCGTGAAATTCATAATAGAAGCCCACAAAGGACGTGTCTGGGCGGAATCCGAAGGCGCCGACAAAGGTTCTCAATTTTATCTAGAATTACCGGCTATAGAATAGCCAAAAGACGGTCTTTTGGGTTACTTCCCCGAAGCCAAGCGAAGCAATACCTCGTGCGCTGCGGCTTCCGAGCCAGTGATGATTACCGAATTATCATTGGCAAAAATGTACATCAAAACTATTTGCTTGTTTTGGTCATAAAGTATTCGAGCGTTTTTGTTTTCTATAATTCCGTCTTCAAAATTTTTCGAGAGCAGGTAGCTTGTATCGCTGCCGGTATTTATACTCAAAAAACCGCGCAAGTCGACAAAAAGATTCTTTTCCCACGCGCGCATCGGGGCAAAGACATCCGCTGTCTGCCGCACTTTTATCAGCATGAAAAAATCCTTGCCCGCCAATTCAGAGGCGGGTCCGGCCGGACTATTCACATCTCCCATCAAGAAATTGTCGTTGATGAAAAGCGGGTTATCTCCCGGAGCAAAGCCGCTCTCTGTCAGAGAGATAAATCTTCTCAGTCCGATTATTTTTTTATTTTCGGTCGGATAAATACCCTCCAGTCCTCCCACTTTTACCTTTGTATTATCGATGTCGTTCAGCACGGCTTGGGCTATCTGGTCTTTTTTGAGTCCGGAAATTTCGAGATAAGTTATTTGGTCGTTAAAAACAATTGGAATGAACTGCTGCGCCACGGGAACAGTACTTGCATTTTTCCTAAATAAGAAAAAAGATAAAATAATCAAAGCTATGGCAATCAACACTATACCGATAATCATGAAAAGCCTGTTTTTCTTCGACTCGGGAGACATTTCTTTTTGTTCCTTGCTATGTTCCTCTTCGCCGTGAATTATTTTTTTGATTAGCCCTTCTGTGTCGCTCTCAAGGACCTCGGCCATGTCTCCGCTGTAAGTTTCCACGATTGCGCTGTGCTCGAGATTTTTACCTGCCCCGTTTGAATTTTCACTTTCTTTTGTCATGTTGACTAAAAATATAATTTACTTACTAAGTGTTCATCTCATTCATAAAATAAAGTCTAAAAAATTCTTTCGGGGTCTTCTTACTTTATCTTTTATATTCTAACATTTTTTTAGAATTTTACGCCTTTTTGATGTGAGCGGAGAAGAAATCTTTGTCGGCTTCTTTGATAGATAGGCCGATTTTGCCTCTTTCCGCGTCTATATTTATTATTTTGACTGGCACAATCATGCCTTCTTTTACCAGGTCGGACACTCTTTCCACGCGGAACGGGGCCATTTCGGATATATGCACCATGCCATCGGTAAAGGGATTGAGCTCAACAAAGGCTCCAAAATCAGCCATTTTTACTATTTTTCCTTGCAAAACTTCGCCTATTTTAAACTCATGGGTCATTTCTTCCACTATTGCTTTGGCTTTTCCGGCCGAACCGTCTTTACCGGTGAAATAGATAGTTCCGTCGTCGTCAATTGTTATCGTTGCCCCGGTTCTCTCTTGAATGTCTTTGATGGTTTTTCCGCCACCACCGATAACCATACCTATCTTATCCGGATTGATTTTGATGATTAAGATTTCTGGAGCGTTTGGAGAAATATTGGCCCGAGGTTTTGGAATTTCTTTTTCAATTCTGTCGATGATGGTTACGCGCGCACCTTTGGCTTGCTTCATGGCTTCGCCCAATATTTTTATCGGCACACCTTCTACTTTCACATCCAGTTGGATAGCCGTGACCCCTTCACGTGTACCGGCAATTTTAAAATCCATATCACCGTAATGGTCTTCAGGTCCCTGGATGTCGGTCAGCACTTTATATTCTTGTCCGCCTTTGGCGGATGTCGTCATCATCAATCCCATGGCGATACCCGCGACCGGGGCAAGGATGGGCACTCCACCATCCATGAGCGCGAGAATAGATGCGCAGATGGAAGCTTGTGAAGTGGAACCATTCGAGGCCATCGATTCAGAAACGATTCGGATTGTGTACGGAAATTCTGTCACTGGCGGCAACACCATAAGCAATGCTTTTTCAGCAAGTGCTCCGTGCCCGACTTCGCGACGATTTGTAAATCCCGCGCGTCCGGTTTCTCCGGCCGAGTACGGCGGAAAGTTGTAATGGTGCATAAATCTTTTTTCTGTTTTCAGTTGCAATCCATCCACCAAATTTCTGTCGTCCGGTCCTCCCAAAGTTAATACGGAAAGAACGTGTGTGCCCCCACGATAAAAAATTCCAGAGCCGTGTAGAACAGGAGAAAGTCCACCGGCTTGCGCGTACAAATCACGCACCTCATCCATTTTTCGGCCATCAGCTCGCAAATTTTCTTCAATCGCTTTTTTGTGTAAGATGTCGTTTTCGGTGTCATCAAATAAATCATCCTCAACTGCAAAATCTTTTCGGTCGGGATATTTTTCCGCTACCATTTTGTTCCAAACATTGTGCAATTCATCAATATGTTTTTTGCCGACTTCGTTGAAAATTGCCGTCTCCATTTTGGGCAAGATATTTTCGTTGAACAATGCCGTAGACTCCGGATTGATTATCTCTTTTTCTATCACTCTTTTTTCTTTACCGATTTCTTTGACGATATTTTTCTGGAAATTTTCCAGTTTGGTTATTTCCGCGCTAGCTACCCCGAAGGCTTTTTCCAGTTCATCTTCGGTGCTCTGGTGCGCAGCCGCTTCAATCATATTTATATTTCCATCTTTGCCGCAAACTGTCAGGTCAAACTTGTAATCCATTTCGCCCAAGCGTAAAGATTGCGCCGGATTAATTTTTAAAGTATCGCTGTTGTCTTTATCTGCATACTTGCCAATTCTCACGCAACCTACCGGTCCATTCCAAGGAATATTGGAGACAGCCAAAGCGAGGGACGCGGCGTTCACCGCTAAAATCGTGGGATCGTTATCATCTACAGACAATACTGTAACGATGACCTGCACTGCATGGCGGATGGATTGGTCAAAAAGCGGACGCAAAGTTCTGTCTATAACTCTGCTGCCCAATATCGCTTCTTCGGATGGCTTCCCTTCCCGGCGCACAAAACGTGAGCCCAGGATTTTTCCGGCTGCGTAAAATTTCTCCACGTAGTCCACCGTCAGATTAAAATATCCAAGCCCGGCTTGTCTGTCTTTCGACATGCAAGCAGTCGCGAGGACGATAGTCTCGCCGTATTTTAATAAGACCGAACCGTGAGCTTGCTCTGCCAAATCCGTAAACATGGCAGTTAAAGTTTTTCCTCCAATCTCTACACTATATTCTTTTTTGTACATGATTTTGCGAAATCATGCCGCGTAACCGTCGATTAAACGCGGCGCAATTTTTAGACTCGTATTCAGACTGGAGTATTGTTCCTGTTTAACAGAACACTACTATATGTCTGAACGCGAACCGATTAACTAATAAACTTGTCCGCCTTTGGCGGATTAAATGAAAGAACTATTGATTATATTAGCATTTTCGGCCCAAAATGCAACGAAGTTGAGATTTATTTCATCCCCATCAGATATTTCCTAGGGAAGGCGGAAAGGTCCAAAAAATCAGCGGTAGCTTCGCGAAGTTTGCCGGATGTTGATTTGCCAAAGGAAGCAACCTCCGCTTGAATGCCGGAATGTACTCTTAAGTATTCTATCAAGGGAACAAAATCTCCGTCTCCTGAAACAAGCACAACTGTATCTAGCTTGGGTGCCATGGTAATAGCATCAACAGCTATACCCACATCCCAATCCGCTTTCTTTGCGCCTCCGGCAAAAATTTGTAAATCTTTTGTCTTAGTTTCAATCCCCTGTTTTGCAAGCGCTTCAAAAAAGTTTTTCTCATCTCCGGCTTCAGTGGTGATGACATAAGCCACCGCCCGCACGAGCTTCCTGCCCGCCACCGCATCTTTCAAGACCGCGCCGAAATTTACCCGAGCTTGGTATAAGTTGCGAGCTGAATGATATAAATTTTGAGTATCAATAAAAACTCCAACTCTTTGTTCTTTATGCTTTATTACTGTCATCCCAGTATGAAAATTTTATTTTTAATAATAATCTTAAATCGACTTACTTTTCCCTTCTTTTTATTCTTGATAAAAATATGTAATCAAAAATTTCATACGGGACAAGTATATATAGTATAGCACCTTTTCCCCTCTCCAGTAATCTGGAGAGGGGTCGGGGGTGAGGCCGGGCGAAATAGGTCTACGCTAGCTCCATCTTCTTCATTAAAGCCACATAACGAGGCTTACTTTTTCGTTCCAAATATTTCAAATGAGTGCGTCGGTCTGCCACCATCTTGATGAGACCTCGGCGGGAATGATTATCCTTTTTGTGTTTCTTTAAATGTTTGGCCAAAAGATCAATCTGCACGGACAAAACCGCCACCTGCACCTCGGGTGAACCCGTGTCTTTATCATGAATCTGATTTTTCTTTATAACTGCTTGCTTTTTCTTTGTTGCTAACATGAATTTAGTTCTTAAAGTTTATAAAGTAGAAAGTTTTTAAAGTATTCCCTTGATTACTTTATGAACTTGATAACTTTCAACTACTTTTCATATTAGCACAAAAGCCAAAAAATTGCAATTCCTATCGTGTCGCACAATATTTATGCTAAAATACACATATGGCCACAGAAATGGACAAACTCCAACGCGAATTTTTGGAATACTTGGAAATTGAAAAGGGGTCATCTCTCCGAACCATCGAGCTATATGGCCAGTATCTTGACCGCTATTTTAAATTTGGAAAAATCAAAGAGCCGAAAGACATCACCGCTACATCAGTAAGAGAGTTTCGTCTGTGGCTCAACAGGCAAGCGGGATATTCCCCTTCAAAAACACGAACCGAAACAATGTCGAAGAGAACTCAAAATTATTATATGATAGCTTTGCGCGTGTTCCTGAAGTATCTGGCGAAAAGAGCGATACCCGCCATTTCTACAGACCAAATAGAACTGGCTAAAACTCCCGAACATTCTCTCGACCTAATCACCGCCGAAGAACTGCAAAAGATTTTAAAAGCTCCGGATGGTACCGATATAAAATCTCTTCGCGACAAAGCAATACTGGAACTCCTGTTTTCCACCGGCTTGCGTGTCTCCGAACTGTGTTCCCTGCCCCGTGACATCAATCTGGCAGCTGACGAAATTTCAGTAAGAGGAAAGGGTGGCAAGATAAGAATGGTTTTTTTCTCCGAAGAAGCCAAGTCCGCTTTGAAAAAATATTTGTCGGCAAGAAAAGATATGGAAGAAGGATTATTCATTCGGCTGGATGGCCCGGGTGAAAGTAAAAAATTAAACGAAGAAGAAAAGCCCGGCAAAATCAATAAGAAAAAATATACCGGTAAAGAATATGGCAATTTAGACCGGCGCTCGGTAGAGAGAATAGTAAAACACTATGCGACAATTGCCGGAATAGCCAAAAGAGTTACTCCGCACATGATGCGTCACCTATTCGCCACCGACCTCTTAAACAACGGCGCCGACATCCGCTCCGTGCAAGTCATGCTCGGCCATGCCAGCATCAGTACCACCCAGATTTACACCCACGTGACAGACAAACATTTGCGAGATATTCACAAGAAATTTCACAACAAGCAATAGAATTCCCACAAACTCCCCTCGCCAGTAATCTGGAGAGGGGGCAGGGGGTGAGGCTGAATTTGTGATAAAATAAACTAATGCGCATCATCAGCTGGAACGTAAACGGAATAAGGGCAGTGCACAAAAAAGGTCTTTTTGTGCCCTTCATTGAAAAATATAAGCCTGATATTTTATGCTTACAAGAGACAAAGGCGCAACAACACCAGCATGAAGTGGAGCTGAAAGAATACACTGAATATTGGAACTCGGCTGAAAGACCCGGTTACAGTGGCACAGCCATTTTTACCAAAGAGAAACCGTTGGCGGTGGTGCTCGGCATGCCGGAAAAAATAATAAAGAAGTATGGACTGGTTGAAGATAAATATGGCAACCCGAACACCGAAGGCCGAGTGGTGGCGCTTGAATATAAAAAATTCTACATAGTAACCGTTTACACGCCAAACGCCAAAGATGACCTTTCGCGCATTCCCCTGCGCCACAAACAATGGGACCCGGCCTTTCTGCAATACATGAAAGATTTGGAAAAAATAAAGCCGGTAATATTTTGCGGAGACCTAAACGTGGCTCATACTCCGGATGACTTGGCTCGCCCAAAAGAAAACGAAGGCAACAAAGGTTTCACGACAGAAGAACGTGAAGGCATCCAAAATATAATAGATTCGGGATTTGTGGATACTTTCAGAATTTTCACCAAAGGCAACGGCCACTACACCTGGTGGAGCCATTTCGCAAACGCTAGAGCTAGAAACGTGGGCTGGAGAATAGATTATATTTTCGTCAGCAAAAATCTGGAAAAGAAAGTGAAAAAAGCTGAAATTTTGGATAAAGTGCTGGGCTCGGACCACTGCCCTGTAATGATTGAAATTTGATTCATTATTCTTCCCCTCGCCAGTACTCTGGAGAGGGGCCAGGGGTGAGGCCTAGAGATTGATTAGTTTCGGTTTTGTTTTCGCTCCGAACCATTCGCGGGATAATTTTTCGTAACGCCTGCTTGATTTTGTCACCAAAATTTCAAATTTCTTACTTTTTCCCAATTTTTTTGTTATCTCTTTATGTTTTGCCAAGTAGCTTTTTAGTTTTCCCGGCAAAATATCTTCTTGCGCGATAATTTTTATTTTCTTCCCGAGAATATTTTGTATTTCTTTTTTTAGCATACCAAAATGCGTACAGCCGAGAATTAAAATTTCCACATTTTTAAAAGGAACCAAATAATTTTTTAAAATTTCATCTTCGTACTTTCCAGACTCAACCATAGATACAAGTTTTGGAGTAGCTTTGGCGAGCAACTTTATATTTTTGTTTATTTTTTGCAGTTCTTGCAAATACGCCGTGGAGTCTACTGTGCGCAATGTTCCAATCAACCCAATGTTTCTGGCCTTTTCCACCATCTCCACTGTCGGGCGGATTACCCCCAAAACTTTTCTGTCAAAATATTTTGATTTTGGTAACCATTCTTGTTGCACCCTACGCAAAGCCTGGGAGGATGCTGTGTTGCAAGCGATTACCACCAAAACGCAATCTTTTTCAAATAAATACCGAAGCGCCTGAATAGTATTTTTATAAATTTCATTTTGGGTTTTGTTCCCATAAGGCAATCTTTTTGTGTCCCCTAGGTAAATATAGTCATATTCAGGCATCGCCTTTTGCACAGCCCGGGCGACAATTAGCCCGCCCAACCCCGAATCAAAAATACCTATACGCATATTAACAATATATCACACACTATGATAATATAGATGTATAAAAGTATGTTTTACACTTATGTATTAAAAAGTAAAAAAGATGGTAAGATGTATACAGGATATACAGATAATCTGCGAAGGCGTTTTAAGGAACACAACAACGGAGAGTCTATATATACTAAGGGAAAAGGTCCGTTTGAGTTAATTTATTACGAGGCATGTGTAGAACAAAAAGATGCAAGGTCAAGAGAGTTGTATCTTAAATCTGGAAAAGGTAAGAGGTATATGAAATCTCGATTAAGACAATTTTTGTTTTTGAGGGAATGAATCCCGTACGAAGTTTATGTAATATGTTCTTACGGAGAAGAAAACTTTTGATTATTATTTAATTAAAGTAAAGAAAAAAAATACTCTTTACTTCGTACGGGATGAACCACAATAGATTAGACCAGTTGGCAGATGGCATCTTTGCCATAGTTATGACTATTCTCGTTTTCGATATAAAAGTAGCTGCAGTGTGGGGCCCCATAGACAACATGGGCCTCTGGTTGCAAATCAAACATTTGTTTCCCCTACTCCTAACTTACCTTCTTTCCTTTTCTCTACTCTTCACATACTGGCGTGCGCATCATTTCTTTGTCTCAGTGTATGCGAAAAATATTGACCCAAAGCTTACAAACATCAATGCCCTATTTTTTATGCTCATAAGTTTGATACCTTTTTCCGCCAGTGTTTTGGGCGAGTACAGCAAAAACGAATTATCAATAGTAATATTTGGTGTGCATACTATTCTGATAGGCCTCGTATTGTATTGGATGCGCCGATATGTTTTCTACTCCGACCATATCAAGAATCCGGAAATCACCAAGCGCGAAATCCGCGGCAGCACCATCCGCATCCTTATGCCGGTATTGTTCGCACTGGTGGCAATACTTATTTGTTTCTGGAGCATCAAACTTTCCTTCTTCTTGTTTACCTTGGCTGTAATCTTCAACCTCTCATCTTATAGCACATATCTCTTTGAAGGTTTCCTAAAAGCATTGCATCGCCTCTTCTTCGGCGAAGACACCAAGGGCCACTTTGCAGACTAGCCAGTGTCTAAGGCACTGGCTGAAAGATTTAGCTCTTTTTGAGTTCTGCATCTAGTCTCTTTGCCTCTGCCCACGAGAGCTCAAAAACTTTTTTCATAGCATCGGCTATTTCGTGAGACTCGATGACTATACCAAGTTTTTCTTTCCAAGATGCAATCATAATTTTATTATCGTAAATATTTATCTCAGGAGAAAAATAATATTTATCAGCCGGAATCATAGCTATTTCTCTTTTTTGCGCTATATCATCCTTGCTCAATTCTATGCCGGCTTTTGTGAATGGGAAAATAGCTCTTATTGGTATTCCTTTCTTTGCCCGACGGTGAAAATAATCCGGAAAATACCCAGGCAAGGCAACTTGCATATCATCATATGTCGCATAAGCGCGTATCGGCTCGTGCGAGGTCAAAGTATCTTCGTAAACTTTTTCCAAACCTTCCCTGCCCTCATAAAAAGAAACTTTCGGCCGGTCGGCGACATTGTGCATGGATTTTAATTCCGGAATTATTTTTTTCGCTTCTTTTATAAATGCCTGGTCGTTTTCAATTTTCTTAACAAGTAGTTTTTCAATCTGGTCTGGCGACTCTGCTACATATTCTTGCTTTGGTTCCTTGCCGGAAGCTTTGACAAGTTCCTTCACTGCAAGCGAAGCCAAAATATGGTACCCCGTCGGGCGGTTGATTCCGGCTTTGCGGGAAATTTGGGTGACTGTCCCTTTGCCGAGTTCAAGCAGTGCCAAATAGACCAAAACTTCCTTTTCACTAAAGCCGATAAATTCCAAACTTTTTTGCAAATCCAAATTACCATTTTCCATTTCCATACTATATCATAAAGCCCAAAAATTTGTCAATAACTATGAACAAAATTCCATTTAATCCTTTTTGCCTATATAAAAAAGCATATTTGTAACTTTTTTTGGTCAAACTACTTGACAATATATTTCAAAGTACTATAATATTTGTATGCAAAAAACCTGCAAAAACTGCAACAAAGAGTTTGAAATAGTAAAAGAAGAGCTTGGTTTCTATGGAAAAATTAATGTTCCAATTCCGAAACTTTGCCCCGATTGCAGATTACAACAGCGAATGATGTTCCGAAACGAGCGAACTCTTTATAAAAGAAAATCTGATGCGCTAGATTCAAAAGGAGAAATTTTTTCCATATTCTCCCCTGATTCCGACCAAAAAGTATATGATCACAAGACCTGGTGGGGGGATTCCTGGGATGCTTTGTCTTATGGCCAAGAAATTGATTTTAGTAAACCGTTTTTTGAACAATTAAAAACTTTATGGAGAAAAGTCCCTGATATCGCCCTAATGAACATCAATCCTGTAAACAGTGATTACTGCAGTATTACCGAGGGAAATAAAAATTGCTACTTGGTTGTAGGCGGAGATTTCAATGAAAATGTCATGTATTCCAGTTTTACCTTTAATACCAAGGACAGTATTGATTTACATTGGGTTTCAAAAAGCGATTTGAGTTATGAAAGCGTGGATTGCATATCTTGCTCTAGACTTTTATATAGCCGCCAATGTGAAGCTTGCCTGGACTCTGTCCTTCTTTTTAATTGCAAGAATTGCAGCAACTGTTTCGGCTGCGTAAACCTGCGCAATGCTTCGTATTGTTTCTTTAATGAGCAACTAGACAAAGAATCTTACGCGGACACGATGAAAAAAATCGATTTATCGTCTTTTTCTCAAATTGAAAAATATAAAAAGCAATTTGAAGAATTTATCTTAGAATATCCCCATAAGTTCGCCAATGTCATCAAATCAATAAATTCAACCGGGAACAATTTGGACGGAACAAAAAACTGCAAGAATTGTTTTGATGTTTCAAACGGTGTAAAAGATTGCGGAAATATTTGGCTTTCTTACTCGGCCGTCTGCGACTGCTATGACTGCGATCATTTCGGCAGAAATTCACAGGATTGCTACCAGACCTCAACAGTATATCCGGGTAATAAAGTCTTATTTTCCAGGTTTATTTTTGAGTCTCATGATATTTCTTATTCCTATAATTGCCACAATTCTTCCAATCTTTTTGGATGCGTTGGGCTCAGAAATAAAAGTTTCTGTATCTTCAACAAGCAATATGAGAAAGAAGAATATTTGAAACTTATTCCTGACTTAAAAAAACACATGGATGAACTGCCTTACAAAGACGCAGCGGGTAGGATTTATGAATATGGAGATTATTTCCCAGCAGACTTGTCCCCTTTTGGCTACAATGAAACCGTCGCCCAAGAGCTTTTCCCACTTACAAAAAAGGAGGCTGAGGCAAAAGGATATTTATGGAGAGAAAAAATAGTAAAGGATTATATAAGTGATGTAAAAGCAAAAGATTTGCCAGACTCGCTGAACGAGACAGATGATTCAATCACTAAAAAAGTAATTAGTTGCCAGCACGAAGGAAATTGTAACCACCAATGCACAAAAGCATACAAAATAACTGAGACTGAACTCGATTTTTATAAAAAATTGCATATTCCCCTCCCTCGCCTTTGCTACAACTGCAGGTATTGTGAAAGAATCGCGAAAAGAAATCCCATAAAATTGTGGTCCAGGAAATGCCAATGTATCGGCCCAGCCTCCTCAAATGATATTTACAAAAATACTCGTACCCATGAACACAATGGATCAGCTTGTTTGAATGAATTTGAGACTCCCTACTCCCCTAACCGTAAAGAAATTGTATATTGTGAAAAATGCTATAATCAGGAAATATATTAAAAACATATATCAGCTATAGCGTAAATATGTAATTCGAGAAAAATATGGAAAACGAAACAAAAAACTGCCAAAACTGTAAAAAGAATTTCACGATAGAGACGGAAGACTTTAAGTTTTATGAAAGAATAAAAATGCCTTCTCCGACATTTTGCCCTGAATGCCGCCTAGCTCGAAAACTCACCTGGAGAAACGAAAGATCTTTATATAAAAGAAGTTGCGACTTATGTAAAAAAGATATTATTTCAATGTATAAACAAGGTGTTTCATTCCCGGTGTATTGCCACGAATGTTGGTGGGGAGATGAATGGAGTCCGCTTGATTATGGACAAGATTGTGATTTTAATATTTCATTTTTCGAACAATTCAAAAAATTACAGAAAACAGTTCCCCGAGCCGCTTCTTATGCAACTAAAAATGTAAATAGTGAATATTGCAATTACACTGCCCACATGAAGGGAAGCTATTTAATGTTTGGTAGTTGGTTTTCCGAAAACTGTGGATATGGGCAAACTGTTTTGAGTAGTAAAGAATGCTGGGATTGTGTATTTGTTAGAGATTGCGAGTTGTGTTTTGGCTCGACGGATTGCACAAAATGCAACCAGGTGCTTTTCAGTAAGCAATGTACTGCCTGTATTGATTCTACCTTTATATACGACTGCCGAAACTGCCAGAATTGCCTTTTTTGTTATAACTTGAGAAGCAAAAATTACCACATTTTTAACAAACCGGTTTCAAAAGAAGAGTTTAATAAAACTAAGCAAGAAATATTCAGTTCGCGTTCAACTCTCCAAAATGCAAAAAATAAATTTAAAAAAATTGTCCAAGAAAATGCCATACATAGATTTATGACCGGAGAACATAATCAAAATGTTTCCGGGGAATTTATTTCCAATTCCAAAAACGTGCACAAATCTTATTATATAGACAACGGTGAAAACGAAAAATATGCCGTGAGGGGAGGAATAGGCCAAAAAGACACATTTGATGGTTTCGGTGTCCACGCTGGAGAATTGTGCTACGAATGTAATAATATAGATTTCTCTTCCCGATGTTTTTTTGCCATCAATGGAGAAAATAATATGAATTCCGAATATTTATTAGATTGTGATCATGTAAATAATTCATTTGGAAATATTTCCGTTCGCAAAAAAGAATATTGCATTCTCAACAAACAATATTCGCGGGAAGAATATGCGGCGTTGGTAGAAAAAGTTAAAAAGAATATGGAAGAAATGCCATATTTAGATAAAAAGGGAAAAATATATAAATATGGAGAATTTTTTCCATTTGAATTTAGCCCTCACGCATACAACGAAACTTTAGCTCAAGAATACATACCAATTAATGAAGACGGTGCTAAAAAACTTGGCTATTCCTGGGATAGTATTGAAGAAAAAGGTTACGTTCCGACTAAAAATTGGAAAGATTTACCCGAAAGTATTGAGGAAACTGACAATGACATACTTTCTGAAATTATTTTGTGCGAAGCTTGGGATAAAAACAAAAACGAAGCTCAAAATCATAAATGCACAAAGGCATTCAAAATAACTCAAAACGAACTTAATATGTATAGAAAATGGAATATTCCCCTGCCAACTAAATGTCCGAATACCAGATATTTTGAAATGTTTAAGGAAAGAAATTTAATAAAACTTTGGCATCGCGCTTGCATGTGTGAAAAAGAAAACCACCAACATGGCGCGGAAAAATGCGAGAATGAATTTGAAACCAGCTACTCCCCTGACCGAACAGAGACAGTTTACTGCGAAACTTGCTACCAGCAAGAAATTTACTAATTTCTAATCTACGCCATGGCGTAGATGTAATTTTTTCACTTCTTCTTCCTCTAATTCTTCTTTTTTTTCTTTTCCTCTATCGCCTAGGGTTTTTAATTCTTCGTTACCAAGCATGTTTAGGGATTTCACCAGTTCAGAGAGATGCTCCACGGTATTTTTCTCCGGAGCGTCCAGCACTTCTTCGAGGAGCGCGTTTAAAATCCACCCCATGCGTGGACCGGGTGTTATTCCTAGCTCTTTTATCATGTATTCACCGTTTATTTTCAACTGGCCGACGGAAATCGGGTCACGCAGAGCTTCTTCTATCATCGCAAAATATTTTCGCAATCTGTATGGTGCTTCTTTTTTCTTCATGCCTACCCGGTCACACTCACGCACATTCATGAGAGACCAAATATTTTCTTTGCCGACTTTTACCACGATGCGGCGCACAGCCGAAAGCGTAATCAATTCCGTATCCGAAAAAAACATATGGTTGCGGACAAGCTTATCCACCAAATCAATTTCTTTTTTGGGAAATTTCAAACGCTCCAATATTTTTTTTGTCATCCTCGCGCCGACAACTTCGTGCCCGTAGAAAGTATATTTCTTTTTCTGCCGAAGAGGTAAAGAAGAATTTTGCTGGCGGAAGGTTCCAGCCGAAGGCTGGAGTAATGCCGAGAAATTTTTCTTTACTTCTTCGGCTCCCGCCAAGCGTCGGGATTTCGGCTTCCCTATATCGTGAAAAAGCGCGGCGAGCCTTATATGCAGCGGCCAATTCTTGTCGGCGGCATGTTGCACCGCGTGCAGAAGATGATTCCAAACATCATAGATATGTTCGCCACTTTGTTCGCAACCAATTCCCTCTTCAAGCTCCGGAATAATATTTTTTAACAAATTAAATTTTTGCAACATCACGATTCCGCTGGCGGGATTTGCTGACATAATTATTTTTTCAAATTCATCACGAATTCTTTCGGCGGAAATTTTGGAAAGCAATTCCGCATTTTTCAAAATACTTTCCATTGTTTCATACGACACAGAAAAATCCAGTTGGCAAGCGAAGCGCACGGCGCGCAACATTCGGAGCGCATCTTCGGTAAATCTGTCGTCAGGATTACCGACGGCTCGCAAGGTCTTGTCCTTTATGTCCTTTATGCCTTCAAACAAGTCCGTTACGTGTCCTTTAGAGTCCATTGCCAGCGCATTGATAGTGAAATCACGTCTTTTAAGGTCGTCCGATAGATTTTCACTGAATTTTACCTCATCCGGATGCCTAAAATCGCTATATTTTGCTTCGATTCTGTAGGGAGTGACTTCTATCATCATGTTTTCCGGTGTTTCACGAGGAACAACCTCATCCCCCGTTTCACGCGGAACGTCCTGAGTACCCCCGAAGGAAATAACAACTCCCACGGTCCCAAACGTATTTTCATATACAGTTTTCTCAAAAAGACCGATAATCTGCTCCGGCTTGGCATTGGTCGTAACATCCCAATCTTTCGGCTCTCTGCCGATAATCAGATCGCGGACACAGCCACCGACCAGGTACGCCTCAAAACCGGCTTTTTCTAAAGTTTCGGTTACATGTGAAACTTCCTTGGGTATTTTTTGTATTAAGTTTTTTAGATTTTGTTCCATCTAGTTTTTGTGCGCCTGGCAGGAATCGAACCCACATCACTCGTTCCGAAGACGAGTACTCTATCCGTTGAGCTACAAGCGCGTTATTCAATTACTTTTTAACCATTTGAAATCTTTTGCTGTTTTTCGTCTATGGCAATTTGCGCACCTAACATCACACTTATTAATTTCTTCTTTTATTCTTATCAGTGAATAACGAGACCGCATTAAAGAAGATACTGCCTTAAATTTTGGAATTTTACCCTTATGGTCAAATTCGAGAACGGTAATATCCGATTCACCGCAGTCTACGCAAGGGTTTTCCTGTAAATATTGCCGCTGGTAATTTAACACCTCTAGTCTTAATTTGCTATTACGCTTATGCGTCTTTATTAAATAATACTCTTTATTCTTATTATAATGATTTTTTACAAATAACCTAGTGCATTCATTGCATTGATTATGGCGCAATCCCAAAACTTTGATTTTAAAATTAAATTCGCTTTCCTTTTTTTCTTTTCCGCACTTTGTGCATTTCTTCATTGACCTATATTCTAGCACGATTAACTTCGGAACACAAGATATATTCGAAGTTTACAATTGCATTACTTTTAATAAAATACTATAATGAATCTGCTTTTGAAATCAAAAAAGCGGTCATGGTTTAATGGTAGAACAGGTCCTTGCCAAGGATCAGATTCGGGTCCGATTCCCGGTGGCCGCACACGAATGATTCTGTCCTGTCCTTTATAAAGTGCTTGTCGTTAAAGGATTTTGTTGAAAATGGGGATAACTATGTTAGTAATGTTTATAAAGGACATAGTTTTGCGATGTCTTTCAGGGTGATTTTTGTTTAATATACGTTGTAAAATAAGGTTATTTTGATAAAAGACACGATAAATTACGGTTTTGTTTCACGTGAAACTTAAATTAGTATGTTATTCCCGCCAGAGGCGGGCAGGCGTGAAACTTGAGGCCGGTTAATCGTGAAACATTGCTATTTATATGCCTAAGGTATTTACATCAGAAAAGCAAAAGATAGGAGAACTTGGCGAAAATATAGCTGCAAAGTTCCTCGTGAAACATGGATTTCTAATATTAGATAGGAACTACACTAAAAAATGGGGTGAAATTGATATTGTTGCCGAAAAAGAAGGGAAGCTATATTTTATCGAGGTAAAAAGCGTTTCACGAGAAACTTTAGATACATTTACACCAAAATCATATAGTAGTTCCGACGACAGATACGAACCCCGGCCCGAAGACAATATGCACCCATGGAAACTAAAACGCCTGTCACGGACAATCCAAACCTACCTTTTGTCCCATAGAAATTTAGAAGAAAAAGAATGGCAAGTGGATTTGTTGGTCATTTATTTATGCCAAAAAGAAAGAAAGGCAAGAGTAAAAGTAGTCAGCGATATAATTTTATGATATATTAAATCATCGTTGAATTTGAGGCAGCGGGCTGTAGTATATCGGTTGTACAAGTGCTTTGGGAGCATTTAGGCTGGGTTCGACTCCCAGCAGCCCGACAAGTTTTTTGAATTAGTTTTGTTTTGCGGGATTAGTTTAATGGTAAAACGTCAGTTTTCCAAACTGAGGTTGGGAGTTCGATTCTCCCATCCCGCACAAAAAATTGCTATACTATGGGAATGATAATTTTAATCAGCGTCGCGGCGTTGGTTTCCACTTTTTTGGGTGGTATGTTTGCTTTGCGTTTTAAAGATAAATTACATTTGATTTTAGGTTTCTCGGCCGGGGCAATCATCGGTGTGGCCTTTTTTGATTTACTACCGGAAGCTATAAGTCTCGGTGGCGCACACTACTCTGTCTCATATATTACTTCTATCGTCGCTTTAGGATTCATAGCTTATACTATTTTAGACAGATTTGTTTTTTTTCATTCACATGACCAAGACGAAGAAAGTGCGGTGAGAAAAATGAGCGAGAGGGGAATACTGGGGGCGGGAAGTTTATCGGCGCACAGCTTGCTCGATGGGGTAGCTATGGGTTTAGCCTTTCAGGTGTCTGCAGCCGTCGGCGTAGTGGTGGCCACGGCGGTGCTGGTGCATGATTTCTCCGATGGTATAAATACAGTGAATATGATTTTGAAAAATTCCGGCACTCGCGCACAGGCTTTCAAATGGCTTTTGATTGACGCGCTTGCCCCGGTCCTCGGAGTAATTTCTACTTTATTTTTTTCGGTATCGGAATCGACCCTGGGTGTAATTTTAGCCATTTTTACAGGGTTTTTCCTGTATATCGGCGCTTCGGACTTGTTGCCGGAGAGCCATCACAGCCATCCGACCGCGTGGACAACTTTCGCCACGGTTTTGGGCGTAGCGGTTTTATACACGGCTATACATTTTGCAGGAATATAAAAAAACAAACAGCAAATTTTTTTGGAGTAGGGTCCCGCCCCGTACTCGGGGAAGGGTGAGCGACAAAAAAATTTGCTATTTATTTTTTTAGTATTTCCAAGAATCATCCGCGCCAGGATTTTGCGCTCCATGAACTTCGAAGTGTAAGTGAGGTCCGGTAGAGTGGCCAGTAGAACCGACGTAGCCGATAACCTGTCCTTGGTAGACCTGGTCTCCGGTGTGCGTGGCCAATTTCGATTGATGAGCATATACGGTCTGCGTGCCATTTGGGTGATTAATGATGACCACATTACCAAATCCTCCGTTGTATCCGTTTCGGGCTAGGAGAACCACTCCGGCGGCAGCGGCGTGAATAGGGGTTCCTTTTCCTATCGCCAAATCCACGGCGTTTTTATCATGAATGCCCTGGCTCAGTCTGTATCCCGGAACAGGGTCTATGAAATATCCGGCAAGATTTTGCACGGGATGCTGTACATAGTATTGTTTGTCTTTAGCAATGCTTGCGCCGAGATCTTTGGCAGGAATTGGCTTATCGTTTTCCTGAGAAACATCAGCATTTGGAATAATGAGAGTGTCTCCGACAACGAGAGGGGTGTTCACAGATATATCATTGTTTTGCACAATATCATTTATGTCCACCTTATAGAGCTTGGCAATACTTTGCAAAGAGTCTTTCGCTTTAACCGTGTACTCAATACCGGAAATAGGTAAAATCAGGAGAACGTCACCAGGAGTCAGCTTGTCGCCCTTTTTCATATCATTGGCAGAGAGGATAGTATTGACTGTGACCCCAAACATATCGGCTATTTGGGAAATCGAATCTCCGGCTCTGACCACGTACACACTGGTGTCATTTGTGGAAGGGGTAGGAGTGTCCTTGCCGTCCGATACTCCCATGGGACCGGTGGCTGGCTGTATGGCATTGTCGGCGACAATGGTTACCTTTGTATTTGGGTCAACCGGAGAAACTTGGACAACTTGAGCGTCGTTCTTGCCTGTAATTGTAGAAATTGGCTTATTTGTAGAGTTTTTGGTTTTAAAAACAGAGGAGGAAGAAACATTGGCCTCGAGGGAAAGCTCGGGGTTTTGAGAATTGCTGTCATTCTCGGGGGGCTTTATTTCATATGGCTTATTTGTTTTGTCCGCCTTGCTGTCTGTCTTGGCATAAGCTTGGTCTCCGACAAAAAGGGAAGACAAAAAGCTGGCTTCCAGCACCCGAAGGGGAATCAAAAGAGTTCCAAATAAGATGGAAAAGGTTAAAGCCGACCTCAATATTTTGCAAACTATTTTAGTTGTGTTTTTTATAAAACAAACGAATTTTCGCGAGATTTCCTTCTCAGCCCTTATAATATAAGGGTAGAATCACAGGACGACCTATTTAGTTCTGTAAACTAAGGTTCTCACGATGGTTACTGTCGGCTCTATCTTTCGGTCAATTTGTACCGTACCTCTCTTCTGAATAACAAACTCAGAATAGCGCAAAAAGGGTCAAAAGTCAATCTGGAAGGGGTCGGCTGTGGAAAACTCGAATTTGACAGCTTGTTGTATATTATGTATAATTAAAGTACTTTAAAGTAAAAATTAGGCTCTGAAAGCTAAAAAATATATAATAAATTACAACTATGGAATCAGGAGAACCAAAACCAGGAGAGCCACAAGATACGCCAACAGAACATTATGAGAATGGTCGTTTGGTTTGGAAAAAATTCACTCGTGGAGACATTGAATACACCGAACACTATGATGCCAAGGGGGTGTTGACTGAAAGAATTTATGCAGATGGAAGCAAGGAAGGTTTTGATTGGGACGGCACGACGACGGGTCGTTGGAAGGGTGGTGTATCGATACCACTTTATGCGCCCACAACACCAGACACCGCGCCTACTGGACGGATTACGCCCAAGCCTTTGCCACCTGAACCCCAAAAAGACACTGCACCCACAGGTCCGATTGCGCAAAAAACTGAGCAGGAATTATTGGACGAGGCAATGAATATGCTAGAACAAGGATATACAAAACCAACACCTAGTGAGGCTGAACAAACCCAAGGACTCGCCATTTCGGCTCCTTTAGGAATAAACCCAGAAGTACTTCCGCCTTTACCTCCTGTTCCGCCAACACCCAATACTCCACCACCTCCAGTAATAATAAATATCCCGCCTACTACTTCACACATAGAGGATAAAGACGAAGAATATGAGGAAGAACGCCCGAGAGGGTTTTGGCGTTCATTAAAAAAACGATGGATTGCGCTCGCTGCTGTAGCCGGAGTAGCTGTGGGTGGCTGGGTGTACGATGAGTCAATAAAAAGGGCGCATTTAAACCCAAACGACAAAGACAAAATTACAAGCAGCGCGCCGGAAAAAACTGCTTCAAAGAAAAAGGATAAGATTGAAACTCCCACTAAAAAAGTGGAAACAGTAAAAAAACCAGAAACAGCCAAGCCAAAGTCTTATGAAGAATTATTAAAAGAACGCGCCAAGGAAAATGCAAAACACGAAAAAGACCAATTCACTGAATCAGTTGATGAAAAAGGTGAGAGGATGTTTATTCGGACTTTACCACTAACTGATGGTTCCGAAATGGTAACCAGAATATTTTCCGATGGGCACATGGAAACTACCGCCGCCGGGAAAAGATTGTTTCCTGGCGAGAGGAAAATGATATCGCCAGACGAAGCAGAAGCTTTTGGAATTAAATTGCCGGAGCAGAAATAAAAAATACAACCCCTCCCTACCTCCCCTTATCAAGGGAGGAGAAATTCAGGAGTCCCCCTGATAAGGGGGATTTAGGGGGTTGTGTTAGTATTACATTATGGACGAGCACCTGAAGGGCTTAAATAAAGAGCAGAAAGAGGCGGCTTTGCATATGGCAGGGCCTATTTTGATAGTGGCCGGGGCTGGCGCTGGAAAAACCAAGACTATCACTCACAGAATAGTAAACTTAATCAAAAACGGAGTCGCACCGGAGAAAATTTTGGCAGTAACTTTCACCAATAAAGCCGCCAAGGAAATGCGGGAGAGAATAATTGCCGAAATAGAGAAAAACACCCAGGGCCAGGACAAAATTCCCTTTGTCAGCACTTTTCACTCGCTCGGAGTTTACATAATAAAAGAAAACGCGCGGCTTTTGGGCCTGACAAAATATTTCACTATTCTGGATGAAAGCGACGCCACCTCGATGATAAAAGAAATAATAAAAGAGCTCGGCATCGACCCCAAACAATATGACCCGAAGAAAATAAAAAATATTATTTCCCGCGAGAAGGGAAAATTTACCCATTTGGCGGAATATGCCGAAACTCAAAGCACCAGCACTCTGGGTAAAATAGTGGCGCAGGTATGGAATTTATACGAGAAACAAAAAATGAAAGAGAATTCACTCGATTTTGACGATTTACTTCTGAAAGCCACAAAACTCTTGCAGGACAACGCTGAAATACGGAAGATTTACCAGGAGAAATGGGAATATATACACATCGACGAGTACCAAGACACCAACGAAGTGCAATATATGATGTCCAAACTACTTCTGAATGAACGCAAAAACATCTGCGTGGTGGGCGATGCCGACCAAAATATATATTCCTGGCGCGGAGCCAACCTGAAGAATATTTTGAGTTTTGAAAAAGATTATCCGAACGCGAAAATAGTTCTGCTTGAACAAAATTACCGCTCCACGAAAAATATTTTGGAAGCCGCCAACGAAATAATCAAAAAAAATAAATTCAGACCCGACAAAAATTTATTTACCGACAACATCGTCGGCGAGAAGATAGGTCTGTACGAAGCGCTCGATGAAAATGACGAAGCGGATTTCGTGGCGACAAAGATTTTGGAAATTCTGGATGGGGGAATGGATTTGCTTTCGCGGGGTCTCTCGCAGGCTGACGAGCCGAGAGGGAGCGCTGGGGCAGAAGCCCCAGACAGCGACCCCGCAAAAGCAGAATCCTTTTCCCCATCTAATATAGCCGTTCTGTACCGCGCAAATTTTCAATCGCGCGCGCTCGAAGAAGCTATGCTCCGCTACAATATTCCTTACCAAGTTTTGGGTGTTAAATTTTTTGAAAGAAAAGAAATAAAAGATACGCTCGCGTACCTGCGCGCGGCCTTGAACCCGGAGAGTTTGTCGGATATAAAAAGAATAATTAACTTTCCGGCGCGCGGCATAGGCAAAGTGACCTTGGCGAAAATTTTTGCCGGAGAAAAAGAAACTCTGCCGATAAAAGTGCGCGTAAAAGTTGAAAATTTTTATAAAATACTGGAAGAAATAAAAGAAAAAATTGGAGAAGCAAAAACGAGCGAGGTGATAAAATTCGTGGTCAAAAAATCCGGCATCGAGTTGGAACTTTCTAGTGGCACCGAAGAAGATATGGAAAGACTGGAGAACATAAAAGAGCTCGCCACCCTCGCCCTCAAATACGATAATTTGGTAAATGGAGCAGGAATTGAAAAGCTTTTAGAGGATGCTTCACTTGCTTCCGACCAAGACAGTATAATGATAAATCAGGAGAAGAAAAAAGAAACAAACTCAATTAAACTAATGACTGTGCATGCGTCAAAAGGCCTTGAATTTAAATACGTTTTTGTGACTGGTCTAGAAGACGGACTTTTCCCGCACCAAAGGCACAATGAGACGCAGACAGGCGAAGATAGGGAAGAGGAGCGCAGGCTTTTTTACGTGGCCATCACCCGCGCCAAGGAAAAATTGTTTTTGTCATTTGCAAACTTCCGCACCATTTTCGGGTCAAGAAATATAAATGCGCCATCGGAATTTATTTCGGATATTCCGGGAGATTTATTTGAAAAAGAAGGAGAAAAAAATTTACTGAAGACAATATACCTATAATTATGATATAGTTTTCTCATGAAAAAAATGCGCCAGTACGCACAGTCTCTGCCAATCACTTTCGAATCCTGGATTATCTCCTTCGTCGGCATTGTGATAATCAGAACGTTTTTTGAACAATATCCCGACTTTAGTAAGGGACATTTTGTTTTGATTGATTTGCCGACTATTCTACACTATGGCATATCTTATTTGGCAATCTCTCTCTGTCTCATGTGCATTCTGATGTTTTTTAGCAAGATAAAAATACAGGAAGCTTTGGCTGTCGGCATTTTGGGTTCTTCCGTTATTTTATTGGCACCAGTTATCGACCTCATCGCAGGAGGAATCGGTGGATACCAGATAAGTTATTTTTTCTTGCCTATGAGAGAATTATTGTTTAGCTTTTTGACTTTTTTTGGTTGGCACACACACGCCGGCATCACTCTCGGCATCCAAATTGAAACAATTTTAGGAATTATCTTTTGCTACATTTACGTTCACACAACAACAAACACGCACCGGGCAATCGGGGCGGCTGTGGCATTTTATTGCCTGATATTTTTTATATTTTCCCTGCCATCACTTGCAGTCTTGTTTGCAACGCAACAGATTCCGCCAATTAACGCAATCGTGCAATCGACATTTTCTTCGCACATCATTCAAAACAATATTCATCCAGCTTTTACTGCCGACAATTTAGGATTGTTTGATTTGGCTTTTAATAAAATTATGATTGGGATTAACACCCTGGTTGCTATGGGTGCCACTATATTTTTATTTTTCCTTGGAACCCGCAAGAAATTACAAGTGATGATAAAAAACAGCCGACCAGAGAGAATTTTTCACTTTTTTCTTTTGTTTTTATTCGGCTCCGCCCTAGTGCACGCGTCGTGGTTTGCAAATTGGGTTGATGTTCAGGTTTATTTATTAGCCTTCATTTCTTTTATCTGTGCCTGGATGTTTTGTGTTTGCCAGAATGATATTTACGATGAGAAAATTGATTCTCTCTCAAATAAGGACCGCCCTGTTATTTCAAAAGATTTATCAAAAGATGATATGCAGGTAGTTTCAAAAATATTTTTGCTGTTCACTTTCCTCACAGCCTATGCGGCGAGCCATTACATATTGTTTTTTGTAAGTATGTTTTTATTTGTTTATTATATTTATTCCAACCCACCACTGCGCCTAAAACGCTTTGTGATACTCAATTCATTCCTGGTCAGCCTCGCTTGCCTAGCAATCATTTTGGCTGGATTTTTCTTGGTGAATAATGACAAAAGCATTTTGGCTTTTCCGCCCGGTCTAGTCTTGGCAATAATCATTTTCTTTTCAGCTGTTACCAATATTCGCGACATCAAGGATTTTGAAGGGGATAAGGCTGATGGCATAAAGACGTTGCCGGTGTTGCTCGGATTAAAAAAATCCCAAAAACTGATTGCTGGAATTATTTGTTTTTTCTTTCTTTTGATTCCGTGGTATTTTAAAATACCATCTTTGTTTATACCTTCCATTGTGGCCGTTGTTTTTTCTTGGTATTTTATTACCAAGGAAGATTATGTAGAGTGGAAAGGATTTGTAATATACATGATTTATTTGATTTTAATTATTGGCGTTTTTATCCTTAGATAAAAAGTGATACACAAAGCAAAAAAATCTCTCGGGCAAAACTTTTTGAAATCTGAACCGGCATTACGAAAAATCGTAGAAGCAGGAGATTTGAAACCGGGCGACACAGTTTTGGAAATTGGCCCCGGCAAAGGCGCACTCACCAGAAAGCTTCTAGCTAGTAGCTGTCAGCTTATAGCTGTAGAAAAAGATTACGAACTTTTCGGGTTTTTAAAAACCAAATTTGAAAAAGAAATTTTATCCGGGCAATTAAAATTACTGAATGAAGATATTTTGGATTTTGACCCCCTCTTAATCTCCCCCTTAGCAGGGGGAGAGAAATACAAAATAATCGCCAATATTCCTTACAACATCACCGGCGCAATTTTGAAAAAGTTTTTGACTTCCGAGCGCCAGCCGGAGCGTATGGTGCTCATGGTCCAAAATGAAGTGGCAAAGAGAATCACCACCCCCGGCCCCTCGGGTGAAAGGAGGGGAGGAAAAGAAAGTTTACTTTCCATTTCTGTCAAAGCTTATGGCGAGCCAAAAATGATAATGAAGGTACCGGCCAGATATTTTTCTCCAGCCCCGAAAGTGGACTCGGCGGTGATTTTGATAAAAAATATTTCGAGGAAGAATTTTCTCCCCTCACTAAACCACCACCCCGCCTTCGGCACCCCTCCTCCGAAAGGAGGGGAGGGTTTCGAACAAAGATTCTGGGAAATAGTAAAAACCGGATTTGCGCACAAGAGAAAAAAGCTTTCCGGCAATCTAAAAGCCCTAAAAAACGAAAAATTTGTCTTACCAGAAGAAATGAAGGACAAAAGAGCGGAAGATTTGACCCTGGAAGACTGGCTCAAGCTTGCAGAAGAATACAACCCCTCCTAGCCTCCCCTTGTCAGGGGAGGAAAAATTCAGGAGTCCCCCTGATAAGGGGGATTTAGGGGGTTGTTTTTTGCTTTACATTTATATTGTTGTTATAATTAACCCATTATTAAAAATATCTGGCAAAAACACAAAAGGATAATATCAATCGCTTTGGCGATAGTGTTTCTTGTTGTGCTTTTTTTGATAAAAATAGGATTTGTGTTTAAAAATCCGATTGATTCTCTGTTTAAAAAAGAAGGTCTTACTTACGACAGCACCATGACTCTGCAAGACGCGGTAAATAAAGATACCGACGGGGACGGAGTACCGGACTGGGAAGAGAGCTTGTACGGGCTCGACCCGACAAAGAAAGAAACCACCCCGGGAACACCGGATAGTGTAACTATCCAAAAATTAGTGGCGCAAAATCAAACCGAACAAGGGCTGCCTTTGACCAAAGGACCGGAAAATCTGACCCAAACAGATAAATTCTCTCAAGACCTGATGGCGACTGTCACCACCTTGAGCCAAAACGGGGGAATGGACGAGATTACGGCAAGCAACTTGGGAGACACACTAGCACAGCAAATTCAAAATACTCCGGTAAGAAAAGTTTACATATTAACCGATCTCAAAATATTAAAGGATGATTCGTATGCCACTGTAAAAAAATATGCCGACACCCTAGCTACTATTTATAAAAAAAATCCAACAAAATATACTATTTTAGACATTTTGCAAAAGTTCTCGGCCGACCAAAACAACCCAGACATAAGCGCGCTTGCTCTACTCGACCCAAACATTAAACAAATTAGTGGTTTTATAGATGGGATGGCAAAAATTAGTGTTCCTTCGTCTCTCGCGTCTCTCCATTTAAATGTTTTAAATGATTTTGAGAGAGTTGTAGAAAATTTAAATGACCTCAAGCTTTATAATACCGACCCGATTGTCGCCTTGGGGGGGATGACTAAATATAATCAAAACGCCACCACTTTGGTATCAGATGTAAAAAACCTAGCCGCTGTTATCAACCAAAAATTGAAACCCTAAAAGGTGTATAACCCGGTAGTGAGACTTTGATAAAAGTTCTACTACCGGGTATAATATAAACAACAATGAAAGAAAAAAATAAAAAATTAATCTCAGCTTTGTTGCTCATATTGATAATACTTCCGGCTGTTTTGTTTTCTGGGCCCAAGCAGGCGCAAGCGCAGTGGGTAGTGATAGACCCAACTCTTATATCAGTAGTTGGACTAAGTGTTGGGGTTCCACAAACCATAGAGACTGGCAATGTTGTGGTAAATGCGCTCATCGCTATAGCCAAGCAAGTAGTGATGGTTATTGAAAAGAGATTACTTCAAGAACTGACCAAGGGCATTACCGGTTGGATCAATAGTGGCTTCCACGGCTCTCCGCTCTTTCTGACCAATTCCGATTCTTTCTTTCACGACATCGCCAAATCCGAAATTAAAACTATTGTCGGTGAATTCGGTTACGACCCAAACAGATTCCCTTATGGTCAAAATTTTGCCCTAAACGTAATAAACAGATACAAAGCAGCGGCCGATTCAAATGCGGCCTATTCGCTCTCGGCAGTGATGAGCCCGATAATGGCGCAAAACTACAGAAACAATTTCAACGCCGGCGGATGGAATGGATTCCTTGTCAACACACAATATCCGCAAAATAATTATTTGGGTTTTGATATGCTCGCCACAGATAAACTCGCCCGCCAACTCCAAGGTACAACCCAAAACGCCGCGCAAAAAATAAACACCACCTTAAATCAGGGTATGGGCTTCTTGTCTCCGCAAATTTGCCCAAATGACGTAAACCCAAATTACAATAATGGATACAATGAATTCAACAGGCCAGCTTTTCAATCTAATCTGGATTCAAATCTCACAGCTAGAATAGACGCCTGTTATGGTCCAGTTGGTTCTAAAAGTGCACCTGGAGTGGTAAGTGATTGTATTGCTCAAGTAAATGCAAATTACCAGAGAGACCTCGCAACAGAAAAATCTGACTGGAGTAAAAAGAATGAATGTAAAAAAGCTGATGGTTCAAATGGATTAGTAAACACAACCCCTGGCGCGGTGGCAGCCAACCAGGTATTCAAGGCTTTGGGTTCAAATATAGACCAGACCGCTCTAGGCTCCATGGTGGAAGGCAGCTTGAGCGCCATTCTAAATACTCTGGTTAGTCACTTTTTAGATCAAGGTTTGAACGCCCTAGGTAATGCCATAAATGGAAGCAGTTCCTCCACAGACTCTTGGAGTTATCAAGGAAACACCTTGGTTACAAATACCACCGGAGGCAGCGCTGGCACAAATACAACAATCACTGGCGGTCCTTTGTCTGTCAGCCCAACCAGTGTCTCTGTTTTTCCCGGCAATGCCGTCAACAACATAACCATTTCTGGCGGCACTCCTCCCTACATTCTTTTGGGAAATTGTGACAATGGCGGAGCTGGAACAACACAAAATATTACTCAAGCTGCTTGTTCGGCAACTACCAGCGGAGCAGGAACATGGAACCCCACAGACCCGCAATTTGCAACCGTGTATGCTCAGGGCTCCACCATAACTGTCATTGGCGTAGCTGCAGGAAATGCCCTAGTAACTATTCAAGATTCTTCTCTTCCGGCCAAAGTTATAATTCTTCCAATTACAATAACTCCAACAGCTACAACTGTGGCCCCGCCGGTTACTGGAGTAACTGACCTGATTGGAACTTGCACCATAAGCGGCAGCCCAGTAAACAATACCAAACAATCAGAATGCACAACCTTGGGCGGAAACTGGAGTCCGACAGTGACCACCACTACCGGCCCGCTCGGTGCTTGCATCGTCAATGGCACCCCACTTCAAAATACAACCCAAGCCAACTGCGCAAATACTCCTGTGGGTGCAGGAACATGGGCTCCATATGGCACTTGCACTTATCCCGACGGCACGACAACAACCAATATCACAGAAGCCAGCTGCGGGCCCAACATACGCAACAACATAACCTGGGTACAAAATTAAAATAAAGTTGATACATCCACCCCGCCTTTTGGTTACAAAAGCCACCCCTCAAGAGGGGAATAAATACAAAAAATCAATGCAAAAAGATTTTGACAAATGGAATAGCGATAAAAAAACAATCCATAAACAAAAACCAAATGTCTTCTACCATGAAAGAGAAGTTTGGTGGTGCTCTTTGGGCGTAAATGTCGGAAATGAACAAGACGGCACGGGTAAGAATTTTGACCGACCGATAATTGTCATTAAGGGTTTCAATCGAGAAATTTTCTTAGCGATCGCATTGACCGGTAAAATAAAAAAAGGGAAACATTATTTTTACTTAGGTAAATTAGAAAATCGTGATGCCAGTGCTATTCTTTCCCAAATAAGACTTATCGATATTAGGAGATTAACTAGAAAAATCGGAATGATTGATGAGAAATTATTCTCTCAACTAAAGAGCGCCCTGAAGGCGCTCTTGTTTGACTGAATTATTTTGCCCTGCTTGCGCGGGGCGAGGCCGAAGCCATTTGTATACAAAGTATAGCAAATAGATCACAAATGTCAAGCGAAAAGCATACATATACACAGAAAATTAGGGTAAAAAAACAAAAAGAGTGCTAAAATAGAGGGGGTTAGTTATAAAGTGAAAAGTTTTAAAGTTTGTAAAGTTAAATCAATAATGATGACGACAAAGGATAAAAATAAATTAAAACCAAAAACTAAAAGTAAAATTTTAGTACTGGGATTCTTGTTCCTTATGGTTTTAGCCGGAACTTTTGTTTCGGCTGGAAAAGCGCGGGCTGAAACAGAAGCAGAATGTCGAGCACGACTATCAGGAAAACAGCCTCAGTCTGTGATAGATCAAACTTGCAACCCAGCAAATGGAAATGTTACCCCTAACCCACCCACCACTAACGCGAATGGCACCACAACCACAACCAATGTAAATGGAACCGCAACTACAACACCAACATCGACCAATGCTTTAGTAGACAACCTTAAAAAATGTGACGTTATTGGAACTGGTAGCATTGAAGGTTGTATACAAAAAATAGCTTTCTTTGTTTTTTATGGCGTTCCATCTTTGTTGCTTATCGTCGCGGCAAAACTATTCAATGTTTTGATATCTATGACCTTGAGCAGTACCTTGTTTGCCGGGTCTACTTTTATCCCCGCCGCTTGGGGCATCGTGCGGGACCTTTCAAATATTTTCTTTATTTTGATTTTACTTTATGTCGCCATCCAAATTATTTTGGATTTAGGGCATGATTCCAAAAAAATAATCGTGCAGGTCATAATCATGGCCTTGCTGATAAATTTTAGTATGTTTTTCACCGAAGTAATTATTGATACTTCCAATGCTCTGGCTTTGGTTTTTTACAATAAATTAAATGTGGACACAAAAAATCCGGACGGGACAATAACCCCTAGACCATATGTCCCCGCTACAAAATATGACCAGAAAGATATTTCTGGCGGTATGGTCTCCGCTTTTGACCCATCCCAATTTTTAACCCAAGGTTTTTTTGACAAGCTTAAAAATAAAACACAGGTAGTGCCGGCGACAACCAGCTCGACATTGATAAGCGCCGCCAATATTGTCGCTGCGCCAATATATTTTATACCCAGGGCAATTTATGGTTATTGGTACCCGTCCCCGGAAGAAATCCCAACTCCAATGATTTTAGGAATTATTTTTATATCGGGATTAATAATGCTCTTCGCCGCCTATGCGCTCTTTATGTCAGGCATGAGTTTCCTCGGACGTCTGGTAGAACTCTGGGTTTTGATTATTGCCGCGCCTTTTGCTTTTATGTCTTCAAGTTTGCCCAAGCTAAGCGGTATTGACCGTTGGGGATGGGAAGCCTGGCTGAAGCGCCTGCTCGGAGCCGCGTTTATGGCTCCGGCTTTTATGTTTATGTTGTATTTGATATTTATGTTGATAAGGTCAAATATTTTTAACGACCTCGCAGTCACTTCCAACCGAGCCGATGTGGGATCGATAGAAACTATCATTCTCGTCTTGCTTCCAGCCGCGGTAATCATCAGTCTTCTTCTTAAGGCGACAAAACTTGCCAAGGAGGGGTCCGGAAAATACACCGAGGATTTGATTGCTGGCGCAAAAGTATTGGGTGGTCTAGCTGTTGGCGGAACTGCTTTGGGTGCAGCTTTTGCTGGAAGAACACTAATCGCCCGAGGAGCCGCGGCGACTTCAAGAACAGAAGGAGCAAAACATTACGGAAAGGCGATGATTGAGCACAACAGGGAACTAGATAAATGGGAGAGTGGAGGAAAGACCGGGGCCAAGCCTACGTGGGAGGGGTCAAAAAAGGCTTATGAAGCTAAAAATCCTGGAGTAAAAATCAGTGGAGTAGATGCAATAGGAGGAAGAATTAACGCTGCTCAATCTAGGTCAGGAGAAATAGACCACGCAAGACATGAAATAGATGAAGTAAAGAAAAAAGCAGGACTCGAAGGAGTAGGAGATAAATTCCTCTCTGGAGTAGAACAAGAAAAGATAGAAAAGACATTCGTGAAAGAAAAGAGGTCAGAGGTAGAATCAGACATCAAGAGAGGTTATGATGCCAAAAACAGAGATGTTCTTATCGAGAAAGACGTAAATGGCAATATCATAAACGCAAAAGGTGAGAATGATTACAAAGTAAAAAGACGTCAAGATGTTATAAATGAAACAAAGAGAACAGATCCTAACAGTATTGACGCAGCGGGCGAGTTGAATGATCAAGGAAGAAAGCAGGTTGAAGATAAATTAAATAAAGAATTTAATGAAGTATTGAAAAATCTAACCCAATCAATAGGGAAAGAAAGGTTTACAAAACTTCAAGAAGAAGCACAGCAAAAAGTGGGAATGGGAACAAGAATAGCGTCCAGAACAACAAGTGGAACTTACGATGTAAGAAATATACCTGGGTTAACGGCAGACAAGAGAGAGGGATTGGGCGCAAAAGCAACTATTGGCATCATTTCTGCGGTAGCGCTTGGAATGAGGGCCGGACTAAAGAAAGGAGCCGGAGTTGAAGCTGGCTCTCCTCAAGGAAATATATTCAAGGACCTTGGTCAGACAATCAGTGATTCGCTAAAACACGCGAAGATAGATGTGAAATTGGGAGATGGGGGTGGAGGACATGGAGCAGCGCACGGCCCGACGGCTAGCGCGCATGCTCCAGACCATCATTAAAGAATTGATAATAAATATCAGATAATTTATGGATAAAACAGAATTACAACAAAATGTTGCTTTATATTACTCAAAACTTACACCCAAATTGCAGGAAATATTTTCCAGTATGAAATGGCTGGAGACATTGCAGCAAATCAGCACCAAACACGACCTGACCAAGGCTCAACAAGAAACCTTGGGCACGGAAATGACTCTGGTTTTGCTCGGCATAATTCATTTGGATGAATATAAGAAAAATCTGGAATTGGATTTGGGTCTGCAAAAAGAATTTTTGGATAATATTCTCGCCGAAATAAATGAGTCGATAATAAAAACTATCCGTCCGGAGCTTCTAAATGTGTTTGACGCAAACATAAGGTCCGAAGGAAATGCAGGGGCAAGTTTCGAAGAAGAGCTCGATGAGCGTTTCGCGAAACTACCGGAAGAAATAAAAAATTACATCAAAGAAGCGCATTATTATGAGACCATCTATAACATCGGGAGTGAAAACGGGCTTACGGTGGAACAAATAGGGCTGCTGGAAACGACAACCACTAGTGTGATTTTGGGCACTGTTCCTACCGATAAATTCGAGGATGCGATAAAGAGCATTTTGAAAGTGCCGGACGGGATAGCCTACACAATCGTAAATTCCGTTAATCAAAGAATTATAAAAGAAGTCAGAACCAAGATGGGGGAACCCGAAGAAAAACATGACACCGAGGAGCAGAAAGTAAGTAACGCAAACGTACTGAAAACACATGGGATTGAAATTATTCCGGAGAAGAAGTCTATCCACCCCGGCGCAAGCACCACCCCTCAAGAGGGGAATAATCCTATGCCCGTCCCGGAAAAATTGGAACTATCCACCCCGGCTAAAGCCACCCCTCAAGAGGGTAATAATACAATTCATCCCGCCTTGGCCCAAAAAATGTCTATTCCCGTGCCATCGCCGGTAGTAAAAACCGACCACTCCTTGCCAAACATTACAGCACCCACACCTCCATCAAGTAAACCTTTGGTTGATCCTTACCGAGAGGTGCCGGAGTAGGAGTGGTCCAGTTATAAAGTAAAAAGTTCATAAAGTCATCAAGTAAAATGCGAATAGAAAAATTTGAGGAAATAATATCTTGGCAAAAAGGAAAAGATTTAACGATTAATGTTTATATAGTATTTAAGAGCTGTAAAGACTATAGTTTTAAAAACCAAATAGAAAGAGCTTCAGTTTCAATAATGAACAACATTGCTGAAGGTTTTGAAAGGCGAACAAACAAAGAGCTTAAAAACTTTCTATTTATATCCAAGGGGTCTGCCGGAGAAGTCAGATCTATGTTAAACTTAGGTTTGGAGTTAAAATACATTACAGAACGAGATTTTAAGAAAATGTATGATTTAACTCTAGAAATTTCTAAGCTATTATCAGGTCTTATTAAAACTCTGGATTAGTATTGCATTAACTTTACAACTTTATGAACTTTATAACTTTATAACTCATCCCCATGCAATTTAAAGTTCCACAATTTTTGGATATTGAAGACAAAATTTTTGGCCCTTTCACCTTTAGGGAATTTGCCTATTTGGCCGGAGGGGCGGGTTTGTGCTACATACTATTTAAATTGCTCGGTCTACTTTTTGCAGCTATCCCCATTTTACTGATTGCCGGATTTTCCGGTATGCTAATATTTTACCGTCCCAACAATAAGCCGTTTATCAACATGCTGGAATCCGGGTTCAAATATTTCAGTCAAAATAAGCTTTATATTTGGAAAAAGAAAAAGAGCTCGTCTGCGAACAACCAACCACAAGCCACAACTGACAACAAAGATCAGGCGGTATACGGGAACAAGTTGACTGGGAGCAAGCTCCGGGACTTGGCCTGGAGTCTCGATGTTCTTGATTTAAGAAAAAATCAAGAACATCAGTTATAATGTAGAAAGTTTATAAAGTCCGTCAAGTAAATACAATGCAAATTAATTTTAATCCAACTTTATAACTTTAAGAACTTTATGAACTTTTAACTAGACATCTATGGCCTTAAACGCAAAAGCAACACAAGAGTTTATACCCATCAAAGAAGTACGCGACGGCATCGTGGTTCTAAAAGACGGCGACTTGCGGGCGCTCGTCTTGGCCAACTCGGTGAACCTTTCCCTAAAGTCAGACGATGAACAAAAGGCGACAATTTTACAATTTCAAAATTTCCTAAACACTCTCGATTTTTCGGTGCAGGTATCTATCCAGTCCAGGAAGTTGGACATAAGACCATATTTGTTATTGTTGGAAAACAGAGTAAAAGTGCAGACCGAACCCTTACTCAAACTACAGACAAAAGAGTATATAGAATTTATCAGAAATTTCACCGAGTCGGTAGCCATTATGACCAAAAGTTTTTTTGTGGTTGTGCCATATACCCATACTGTTCTAAAATCAGATTCGGGAATATTTGGCGGGATATTCGGAAAATTCTTTAAGGGTGGCAGTAAAGAAGAAAACCGGGTGGCCAAGGAAGTGGATTTTGAAGAAAAGAGGTCGCAACTGGAAGAGAGAGTCGCCGTCATTCAGCAGGGCCTCGGCCGCTGCGGTATAAATTCCGCCCAACTCGGCACCGAAGAAGTCGTCGAGGTATTTTATAAAGTTTTCAATCCGGGGGAATTGGAAGGGAAAATTAAGCTGGAAGCTTAATCTTCAAGTAAAAAGTTATAAAGTTTATAAAGTAGAAAGTAAAAACAAAAATGAGTATTTTAGATAACATAAAAAATTTATTTAGAAAACAAGGAACGTCGGCCGGGGGCCAGGCCCGGGCTTCTACTTTGGCTATTTTACCCGAAGATATTTACGAGTCCGCCAACCTGGAGCTCGAAGATGTCATCGCGCCATCGGCTCTGAAGATAGAACCCAAGTCCATAAATCTGGGCGAGAAAATTGCCCGCACATTTTTTATAATATCTTATCCGAGATTTTTAACCGACAATTGGTTTTCCCCGATTATCAACCTGGACAAGGTTTTTGATATTTCAATTTTTGTTCATCCGATTGACACTTCGCTGATGCTCCGACAATTTCAGAAAAAAGTCGCCGAAGTGCAGAGCCAGATTTCCGTGCGTGAAGGTAAAGGCATGGTGCGCGACCCGATGCTCGACACCGCTTACCAAGACCTGGAAGGCTTGCGCGACAACCTGATTCAAGCGCAGGAAAAGATGTTTGATGTGGGTATATATGTCACCATTTATGCGGACAATGAACTCGAGCTTTTCAAAATTGAAAATGAAATAAAATCGATGTTGGAATCAAAGCTGATATATATCAAACCAGCCCTTTTCCAGCAAGAAGAAGGTTTCAAAAGCGTTATTCCGATAGAGACAGACCTGCTAAACATCCACCAAAAATTAAATTCCGAGCCTCTGTCCAGTGTCTTCCCGTTCATTTCTTCCGACCTCACTTCCGACAAAGGAATTCTCTATGGGGTAAACAGAAGCAATTCCAGCTTGGTTATTTTCGACAGATTTTCTCTGGAAAATTATAATTCGGTGACTTTCGCCAAGGCCGGTTCCGGTAAATCTTATGCTACCAAACTGGAAATATTACGTTCCTTGATGTTTGACACCGATGTCATCGTCATCGACCCGGAAAGAGAGTATGAATTTTTGGCCGAAGCCGTCGGTGGCAGATATTTCAATATTTCACTTTCTTCCGACCACCATATCAATCCTTTTGATTTGCCGATGCCCCGTGAAGATGAAACCGCTGAAGACGTGTTGCGTTCAAATATCATAAACCTAGTCGGGCTTTTCCGACTGATGCTCGGGGGGCTGACTCCGGAAGAAGATTCCATGGTGGACCGCGCCATTTCGGAAACTTACGCCATAAAAGACATAACTCCGGAATCCGATTTTGCAAATATCGAACCTCCACTTTTATCGGATTTTGAAATGGTGCTCTCGGGGATGGACGGCAGTGATTCCGTGGTGCAAAGACTGGTAAAATATACCAAGGGTTCTTGGGCCACGTTTTTAAACAGACCTTCAAACGTGGATATTAATAAAAAATTCGTGGTGTTCTCGGTGCGCGACATGGAAGACGAACTCAAACCGGTGGCCATGTATATCATCATGCATTACATTTGGAACGCGGTGCGTAAGAATTTGAAAAAACGCCTTTTGGTAGTGGACGAAGCCTGGTGGATGATGAAATCCGAAGATACCGCCTCATTCTTGTATTCCATCGCCAAAAGAGGACGAAAATATTACCTGGGACTTTCCACCATTACTCAAGACGCTGCCGACTTTTTGAATTCCCCTTATGGCGTGCCGATTATTACCAACTCTTCCATCCAGCTTCTTTTGAAACAATCTCCTACCACGATTGACCTTTTGCAAAAGACTTTCAACCTGACGGATGAAGAAAAGTATTTGCTTTTGGAATCCAATGTGGGTGAGGGAATATTCTTTGCCGGCACAAAACATGTGGCCATAAAAATTATTTCTTCCTATACCGAAGATCAGATTATTACCTCCGATCCTTCGCAGATACTCTCAAACAAAAAAGCCAAACAAGAACTGGAATCTCGTCAGGTGGAAAATAAGCAATAGTTATAAAGTTGAAAGTTTTAAAGTTTATAAAGTAGTTGTGATATAATTATATAGCATGAAACTGAGATTCTTATTGTTGTATTTGGTTATCACACTTATGGGAACAAGTGTTGTTTTACCCTTTGAAGCAAAGGCTTCTTCTCCCGACACCATCTTGGTAAATATCGCCCCGCAAAATCCAGCGCCCGGCGAGACTGTGACCATCACTTTAAATAGCTATGTGGACAACTTAAACAGTGTTTTGATATCTTGGTCCGTAAACGGCAAGAGTGGATTGTCGGGAATCGGCAAAAAATCCTTTTCTTTGAATGCTCCAGCCGCAGGAGCACAGACGACAGTCATCGCCACCACCAAATTACCCGATGGCGACATCAACACCACGATGTTAATCAAGTCTTCGGTTATGATATTGCTTTGGCAGGCGGATGACTCTTATGTCCCTCCTTTTTACAAAGGCAAGGCCTTGCCTTCACCCCAAAGTGAGATAAAAGTGGTAGCCATGCCGGAAATAAAGTCCGGTTCTCAGACGACCAACCCCACAAACCTCGTTTATACGTGGAAACAAGACTACACCAATGTGCCGGATGGTTCCGGTTATGGCAAAAATTCTTTCACTTATGTCAACGATTATCTGGACGGTTCAAACAACATAGATGTGGTGGCTAGTACGGTTGACCAAACATCTTCATCTGAGGCAAGTATAGATGTAGGCACCTATCAACCCAAGATTGTATTTTATAAAAATGATTTACAGCTCGGAACCTTGTGGGAGCAAGCCATTTCAGACGAACATAAAGTGACCGGTGATGAAACTATCCAGGCCGCACCATACTTTATCTCGCCGGGGGACATACGAATACCGACCCTCATTTGGAGTTGGTCTATAAATGACAGCCCCGTCGTCATTCAGAGCTTTCAACAAAACTTAATGCCCCTCAAACTGCAACCCGGAGTTTCCGGAACATCTAAGATAGACTTGCAAATCAGCAACACTTATAAGCTTTTTGAAAATGTAAGTAAAGAAATAAATGTCAACTTTTGAGTAGTTATAAAGTAGAAAGTTATAAAGTTCATAAAGTAAAATGCGAAAATACATAAACTACATTTTAATAATCATTACACTGGTGGGAATACTTAGCCCCTTGTCCGCTCTTTATGCGGAAACAAATCTGGAACATTGTATTACCAGTGAAACTAAAACAGGAATTACTCAACTGCAGGCGCAAAATGACTGCGCGAGCGTATCAAACCCCAGTGGAACATTTGTCGACCCGATTGGGACATGCACCATAGGCGACAATGTCGGCCCAACAATACAATCTGATTGTGCAAGCCAAGGTGGCACTTGGGCGGGGCCTTATGTGCTCCTGGCGCCACTGCCTTGTGCTACACCTGGCGTTGGCGGATGTGATGAAAACGGCAAACTGACAACTTTTGACCCTACCGGCCCAAACAAAATCGGCGGATACTTAAACGTCATGATAAGAATATTCATCGGCCTTTGCGCTGTCTTGGCTGTAGTGATGATTGTGATAGGGGGGATAGAATACATGACCACGGAACTGATTTCCGGGAAAGAAGCAGGAAAGGAAAGGATAACTCACGCCATATTCGGTCTGCTCTTGGCCCTTGGCGCCTGGACACTCCTATACCAAATAAATCCGGACATATTGGGCACGGAGCTCAACAGTTTGGCGCCAGTGACAGTGGATGTGGCAGTTAATGATAATATTCCTCAAACAGGAACATTAGTTAATGGTCAATTACAATATACCCATGGAGGTCTTGCTTATAACAAAAATGAACCCTACGCACCCAGAGCTGGCGCACTTGCCAACCTAGCAGACAGCGGCGCAACTGTATATAATGCACAGTGTACAACTGTTGGACAAACAAGTTGCACATCAACGGCCGGTCTTGACCCAGCATACTTAAACACCATCCATCAAAAATGCCCCACCTGTGCATTGTCCATACAAGGTGGAACAGAATTTTGGCTGCATGGTGGAGAAACCGGAAGCACCAGCCACGGAATTGGTAGCCCGACCATAGATCTCGGCGTAAATTCTACCCTGACCAACTACATAACCGGTGGAAAAGCTCCGGCTCTTAACCAAAGGTACTCAAAAGATGGCATTTCATTTAGGTACGAGGGGAATCATTGGCATGTTGGTCCTTAATATATAATTAATTTTTATGTCACGAAGAAATTTTATACTTTTAGTAATAGTTCTGGCCATCGTCGTTATCGCGATTTTTGGCTTTCTGGTTTTTAATTCTGGCCCAACCACTCCAGGCGGGGAAAGTACGGGTACAAATTTTTTCTCGCAATTTAATCCTTTTGCAAGCAGTAAAACAAAAACTCCACCGACTACTATACCTCCTGTCGAAATACCCAATAATGAGCCAGGTACTACTCCGGAAACGACCGCAAAACTAATCAAGGTTTCAACTATGCCGGTTGCGGGATTTGCAGTGTTTAGTCAAGAAAGGATAAAAGAAATACCAGCAACCAACCCCACCCCGACCCTCCCCTTGTCAGGGGATGGAGCCACTACAACTCCAGTAGTAATATCAAAAACTCCACCGAAAGCAACAAAACCTTTGACAGAGTTTGCTCCTATTTTGAGGTATGTGGACAGAGCCAGTGGAAATATTTATGAAACTTTTGCGGACAAAATTTTTGAGCAGAAGTTTTCCATAACCGTGATACCTCAGATTTATGAGGCGGTTTTTGGCAATAAGGGGCAATCTGTAGTCATGCGTTACTTGAAAAGTGATGGGAGGACAATAGAAACTTTTGCCGCGACCTTACCCAAAGAACTCCTGGGTGTCGACCGAGTGTCAAACAATGAAATCAAGGGGGCTTTCTTGCCGGAAAATATTAAAGATATGAGTTTATCGCCCGACACTTCAAGTATTTTTTATTTATTCAACAATGTAGGCAATATGGTAGGTACAACGATGAACCTGGCAACCAGTAAAAAAGTACAGATTTTTATTTCACCTTTTACTGAATGGTTATCACAGTGGCCAAACCCCGGCACAATTAATCTCACAACCAAACCCGCATCCGGCATACCCGGATATGTATATTCCTTGAATACCAGCACAAAGAGTCTAACCAATATACTTAGCGGCATAAACGGGCTCACCACGCTGGCCAGCCCAAATGGAAAACTGATTCTTTATAGTAACGATAATTTATCCCTGAATATTTACCATACTGACACGAAAGTCTCGACCCCGATTGGAGTACGGACACTGTCGGAGAAATGTGTCTGGGGTAGTTTGAGCAACACTGTATATTGTGCTGTGCCAAAATCAGTGGACGCGGGTACATACCCAGACTCTTGGTATCAGGGTGAGGCATCCTTCAGTGACCAAATCTGGAAAATTGATGTGGCCAACGGAAACACTAGTATGCTCATAGATCCTGCTACTGTTTCGGGCGGGGAGGAGATAGATGGTACAAAATTGGCGCTAGATGACGCAAGTAATTACTTATTCTTTGTAAACAAAAAAGATTCCAATCTGTGGGAGCTAAATTTAAAATAAACGCAACCCCCTAAATCCCCCTTGTCAGGCGAATCAGTAGATTCGGAACTTGGTTCAAGACTTACCCTGAATTTTTCCTCCCCTGACAAAGGGAGGTTAGGAGGGGTTGAGTTAAATTTCTCCCACGTATTTTATTACTACCCGGCGAGTAGGACCAAAACCGACTGATTCGGTTTTTAGGTCTGTGGCATCGGACAAAAATTCATGAATGATTCTGCGGTCAAAGGAAGACATGGGGTCGACTTCTATGTTTGATTTGAAATACCTGGCCCGCTCGGACATCATATGTGCTATGGCGCGGACACTCTCCACTTTCTTTTTCTGGAAACCATTTATATCCACAAGAATAGATACTTCTGAAGGGTTTGTTTTAGATTCCACAATCCTCCGCACAATATGATTCAATGCTTGTAAACCTTCGCCTTCTCGGGAAATAAAGAAATGTGGTTCGCTGACTTCCACGGAAATCCACATATTTTTAGGCCCATCTTCGGTAATGGAAATTTCGTTCAACTTTACGTTGGTTTTTTCAATCAATTCTCTTACAAGTTTTTGAATTTCATCTTTATCCATATATTTTTACTTTACAACTACTGAAAACTCTTTCTTCTTCACGTAAATCTGCTGGCCAACCATAAATAGGTTGCTGGTGATCCAATACAAAGCAATTGCGCCGGAGATACTGTAAGCGATAAAGGCAACGATGAATGGGAAAATGTATTTCATCTGGGTATTCATGCTTTTTGTGAAACTATCTTGAAAAGAAGGGTTAGCGCTAGAAACTGTAGGGGGTTTTGGCATGTAGTAGGCCTGCAGAAACTGCGATATGCCCGCCAGGACCGCCAACACCAAACTTTTTTTACTTATATCGAGAATTCCCAGAAAAATCATATTCATAGTCGCAGGGACGTGAATAAAGGGATACAGCACTCCGTTTTGAAAATTTATTCCTTTGAAAAACACATAATATAAAGCAAAAATAATCGGGATTTGAATCAAAACCAAAAGACAACCGGAAAATGGGTTTGTCTTGTGTTGTTTATATAAATCAAAAGTCATCCTGGCTTGTTCCTCTTGGCTGGCGCCATTGCTTTTTATCTTATTCAGCTCCGGAGCCAACATATTCATCTGGGCTTGGCTTTCGATAGACTTTTGAGAGAGTGGGTAGAGAATAACTTTCACGATAATGGTGAGAATGATAACAGCCACCCCTACGTCACCGCCGGGGATAACAGAGACCAGAAAGGCCAAGGCATTCAATAAAGGTTGATATAAAACGGCGTTCCATATACTTGAAATCATTCTTTCATTCTATATGAAAACCAACCTAATTACAAATTTAATTCATAATTAATTTAACGGGTCAATGTGGTTTTTCTGCCATGGGTGACAACGTAAGATGCGGCGAAAACCAAGGTAAATTCCTTTCAGGGCCCCGTATTTTTCTATCGCTTGCTTGGTGTATTCCGAACAAGTCGGATAAAAAACGCATTTATTCCTAGGGGAAAGAAATTTTTGATAAAAACTAATTAATTTTATTGAGTATTGTTTTAATTTCATTTTCTATCGTCAAAATATCGTCTTGAAATTTTTTAAAAATAAATACACCCAGTGTGCCGGTAGGGAATTGGTCTATGAATTTTTTTAAAACAGAATATCCCCGGCGTCTTAGTAAGTTTCTTTTCACCGCCAACCTGGCTACGCTTTTCGGGGCGATAAAAGAAATTCTTATATTACTATCTCCAGTCAACACATATTTAAAGGTTAAATTGGGGGAATTCAAAAATCTTCCTTCTTTAAAGATTTTCTCTACGGCATTTTTATCGGCTCTATTTTTCTTCTTGAGCATTTTAAACCAGATTAGACACTGAGTTTCTTTCTGCCTTTTTGGCGCCTTCTCTTTAAGACTTTTTTCCCGGTGCTGGTCCTGGACCTGACGAGGAAGCCGTGAGATTTTGCTCGTTTTCTTTTCTTTGGTTGATATGTAACTGACATACAGAGAGTCTACAACAAAATTATTAATAAATCAACTTTGTTTCACCCCACCTCAAATCCTCCCCTTGGCAGGGGAGGGAGTTTTACACAGCTTATCAACATAGTTAATAAGTTTCAAAAGATGTCTTCTAAATTGGAAATAGTATAATATGAAACTATGAATACGAAACAGCTCTGGAAAAATTGTCTGGTTGAAATCGAAGCAGGCATCTCAAAGGCCAATTTCAGTACCTGGTTCAAAAATACGTCTATAATAAAGGAGGAATTGGGCATTATTTACATCGGAGTGCCAAACGAGTTTGTGCGCGACTGGTTGATGAATAAATATCATAAACTTATCACCAAAACTATCGCCGATGCATTTGAAAATATGCGCGCAGTGGAATATATCATCACTAAAATTGAAAACGCTGCAAAACCGGAAGTGATTAGAACCACGGAAACCGTCGAAAAAGAGCTACCCTTAAAGGATTTGTATATAAATCCGGATGACAATTTAAACCCGCGCTACCATTTCAACTCTTTTATCGTCGGAACCTTCAATGAGCTAGCTTATGCCGCCTCGCAAGCGATAATAGATTCCCCTGGAACAAAATATAATCCATTTTTCATCTACGGAGGAACCGGACTCGGAAAAACCCACATGATTCAGGCTGTGGGAAACTCTATCAAAGAAAAGTACCCGAATAAAAGAGTGCATTACATGACTTTGGAGAAGTTCGCCAACGATTTTGTTAATTCCATGCAGAGCAACAAGGCAAATTCCTTCAAAGAAAAATACCGTAAGTATGACCTTTTAATTATCGACGATATTCAATTCATCGGCAAGATGGAAAAGATACAAGAAGAACTTTTTCATACTTTCAACACCTTCCATGAAAACAACAAACAAATTATTTTTTCTTCCGACAAGCACCCAAACTATATTCCAGAGCTGGCGGACCGTCTGAAGTCCCGTTTTGCGGCCGGAATGATTGTGGACATATCCGAACCGGAATATGAGTCCCGCTTGGCTATTTTGAAGGTAAAACTCCGCGAACTCAATGTCGACCTGGAAGAAGAGTTGGTAGAGTACGTAGCCAGCTCGGTGCAAGGCAATATTCGCGAGCTTGAGGGAAGCTTGAACCTCATCGTCTGCCAATATCGCTTGAAAAATAAGCCTTTAACGCTGGCTGAAGTAAAAAATCTTTTAAAGAACAATATGAAGCCGAAGAAAAACATGGCCATAAAAGAGGTGGTGAAAATAGTAAGTGAATACTATAAACTGGAAGAAAATTCGGTTTATGAAAAAACCAGAAAAAAAGAAATAGTGAAGGCTAGGCAGGTTGTCATGTATCTGCTCCGAGAAGATTTTAATGTTTCTTATCCATTAATCGGACAGAAACTCGGAGGAAAAGACCACACCACTGTCATCCATTCGTGTCTAAAAATCAGAACTGATTTAAAAAATGACCCGCAGTTGTTGCAAGAGTTGGAACAGATAAGAATTATGTTTAAATAGGTGTTGATAAGTGGCTGAAAAGACAATGAAAAGAAAAGTAAAAAATGTTCATAAGAGGGAAGAAACTGGGAGTGAAAATAAAAGTAAAATTAGGTGTTGTGGATAAGCGTCGATTTATTACAACTTTATCAAATAAAAATTATTTAGAATATCCTTATATATAAAAACAAAAAACACTTATCAACTTATCCACCTGTGTAATAATAATAATAAATTATATATATAAAGATATCAACAACTATATGAAACTCGAATGCTCAATTGAAAAAATTAAAAATGGCATATCTCAAGTGGAGAGAATAACTGGAAAAAATTTAACTCTTCCTGTTTTAAATTCAATTTTAATGATTGCTTCAGGGAAGTCTTTAAAATTAAGGTCTACAAATTTAAGTCTCGGTATTGAAATAGAAATGGCTGCAAAAATCGAGAAAGAAGGAATCATAGCTGTTCCCGGATCTGTTCTAAACGCAATTTTTTCGAATATTTCCCAAAATGAAAATGTAAACCTGGAGGAAGAAAACGGTAATTTATTGATTAAGACCAAAAAGAGTCAAATAAAAATAAAATGCACTTCGCATGAAGATTTTCCCACGATTCCGATAGTTACCGGGAACAGTTTTGAGATGGATTCAAAAAAACTAATCGAAGGTATAAAAGCAGTTTACTACAGTTCTTCAGTTTCAGACATAAAGCCTGAAATTTCAAGCGTTTTTGTGTATGTAAACCAAGATAACCTGGTTTTTGTTTCCACCGATTCATTTAGATTAGCCGAGAAGAAAATAAAAATCAAAGGATTGGAAGAAGCTTTACACATCCTTATTCCCTTTAAAAACATAGCGGAAATTTTAAAAGTTTTCGGAGAAGTGTCCGGCGCCATAAGTGTTTGCTATAATAAAAACCAAATTTCTTTTTCTGCCGACAATGTCTATCTGACGTCCCGGGTGATTGACGGTATTTTCCCGGACTATCGCCAAATTATTCCAAAAGATTTTTCTACGGATGTGGTGGTCTTGAAGCAAGACCTACTGAATGCTTTAAAAATTTCCAATATTTTTTCCGACAAATTCAATCAGGTTAATTTGAAAATTTCAGCCAAAGAAAAAGTTTTTGAACTTTCTTCCGCCAATAATGATATCGGAGAAAATAAAACATATTTGGATGCCGTCATCAGTGGAGAAAATATTGAGCTGGGTTTTAATTACAAATACTTCTTGGATTGTTTTCAGTCGGTAAACACCGATAGTGTTTCCATTAAGTTTGCCGAAGGCAAACCCATCGTCGTGTCTCCTGTTTCCGACCAATCCTTCACTTATCTCATCATGCCGATGAACAAATAGATACGAAAAATATGCTGGAAATAAAAGATTTATTAGCTAGATTTAGCATCATCCTTTCAGGTGAAGAAGGGAAAAAAGATGTGGTCAGAAAAGTTATTTCCGAAACCATCGGCGTGGACATAAATTCCAAAGACATAAAAATAAAAAACGGCACGATTTATTTGAACATCAAGCCGATTTATAAAAACGAAATTTTACTCAAACAAGAAAAGATTCTTCTGAAGCTGGAAGAATCTTTTGGCAAGAGGTCTCCTACTGCGATACTTTAAATGTCGAATCGGTCTCGCTCTTGTTGTGCATCGTATCATAGGAAATTATTTTTAAATCATTAATATCTTGCAGATTTTCCAAATCTAACGGAGTAAAAGAAAAATCAAACGGAGGTTGCTCGGTTTCCATATATATTCCGTTTATAAATATATCTATTTTTTGCAGAGGAAATGTTCCAGAGCTTCCTATTTGCAGATTTATTCTTTTTCCAGGTAAATGAATCATCGTGCTGTCCGGGCTGATGACAGAGACTTTTGGTTTGTTGGCATCAGTGTGCACGTCGTCGAGCGCTGTCGGCTTTTGGTCTAAAGTCACGACGGGGTATTTATATTTATTTTGTGCCCACCAATTTTGTATAGGTATTTCAAAATGATTAAATTGAGAATCGCTTGATGGGTTTGAGGGCGCTCCCCCCAGAATATTCTTTTTATCTACCCAGTATAAAATAGAGTGCACGTTGGTCACCACTTTTTCTTCCAAGGTCTCCATGGGGGTGTTTGGCGTGGCCAGCTTCCCGGATATTTTATCTATAAAGAAGTTTTCGCCTCCTTGCCAGAATCCACGCAATGCGGGTTTTACCAAAGTTGGGTTGATTTCCAAGTCCGGTTTCTCAAAACTCTCAGCCGGAATGGTTTTTAGTGCTTCGTTCATAAACTTATTCCAAATTGGTCCGGCCACTGCTGCGCCACCTTTCTTCATTGGGGTATTGTCATTGTTTCCAGCCCAAACACCCACTACTATGTCCGGCGTGTAGCCGATGGTCCAGGCATCCTTGTTGTTGTTGGTCGTTCCGGTTTTTACAGCCACATCTTTCCCGGGCAGATATAAAACAGAGTGCACTCCAAAGGTCGGCTCGCGGGCCGTTTCATCCGAAAGAACATCTGAAATAGTCAGAGCGGTATTTTTTGGCAGAACCTCTTGAGGATTTGGTTGATATTGCTCCAAAATTTTTCCGTTTAAATCTTGTACTTCCAAAATTCCGGTGTAGGGATTTTTTGTGCCATCGTTGGCAAAAACTCCATAAGCTGAAGTCATATCCAAGAGAGAAACTTCTCCACCTCCGATGACCAAAGTGAGCCCGTATTGGCCAATATTTCCGAGGGTGGTGATACCCATATCTTCCGCCGTCTTTAGTGAATCAGGAAGACCGGCTAAATAGAAAAGCTGTACCGCGGGGATGTTTATGGATTGGGCGAGCGCGTCACGTAGGCTCATCGGGCCTCGGTATTTCCCGTCATAGTCGCTCGGCATATAACAATCCGACTGGTTGTGTCCAGGGAAGGCCTTACCATAAGCGTCGCAGGTAGTTTGAAATTCCGTAGGCAGGTCAAAGAGCACTGTGTCCGGGGTAAAGCCCTTGTTGAAGGCTGTAGCGTAAATAAAGGGCTTGAAAGAAGAGCCCGGCTGTCTGGTGGCCGTGGCTATGTTGTAATTGCCGTCTATATCCTTATCAAAATAATTTCTTGAGCCAACCATAGATAATATTTGTCCCGTTTTGGGGTCTATGGCTACCAGCCCGGCATTGCTTCCACCCCAATCCTTTTCATTTTGCAGAGCGCCATCTTTTACAAACTGCTCTCCCTGGGCCTGAAGATTCGCATCGAGAGTTGTTGTAACTTTTAAGCCCCCTTGTTCCACTACATCGGCGCCATATTTTTGTTCCAGGTAATCTTTAATCCAGAAAACGAAATGTGGCGCCCGGATACCCATTGTTGCCTGCGGGATGAAACCAACGACTTCGTTCTTTGCTTGGGTATATTGGTCTTGAGTGATAAATTTAAGCGTCAACATTCTGGAAAGCACTAGATTTTTTCTTTCATCAAGCTTGGCTTTATTTTTCCCATAAGGTGAAAGCGTAGTCGGAGACTGGGGGATAGATGCCAAGTAGGCCGCCTCAGCCAGAGTCAGCTCGGCGGCGTCTTTGTTGAAATAATTTTTACTGGCGGCTTCTATGCCGTAAATATTTCCCCCGTACGGGATTTCGTTCAGATAAGCTTCCAGGATTTTATCCTTGGGCATGGAGTTGTCTATCTTTATAGCCAAGACCCACTCTTTTATTTTTCTGACATAGCTTCGGTTGGTGGTGAGAAGAGTATTTTTAACAAGTTGTTGAGTTATAGTTGAACCCCCGCCACCTATACCTATGTGCAATAAATTGGAAAATAGAGCCCGCAGGGTGGAAGATACTCGCACTCCGCCGTGATTGTAAAATTCAGCATCCTCGATGGCCACGGTGGCATTTTTTATGTTCGGACTCATCTGCTCGAAAGGAATATCCGTGCGCTTCACATCTTGGTGTATGTCGTAGAGCAATATTTTCCCAGTACGATCGTAGATTTGGGTAGAATTCACAACTTTCCTGTCCTCAAAAGAATGGAAATCCGGAATCTTCAGAGAAGCCAAGAGCGCAATCAATGTCCCAAACCCCAAAATAAAAATACCCGCGGCCAAGAAGAGCATATTTTTCATCAATTTCTTGTTTTGATACAACTTTTTTAACTTTTTGAATATTTCTTTCACTGCTTAATAATAGCAGAATATATGTTATAATCAAAAAATATGAAGGTAATTACCGATGAGAAAAAAATAGATGAAGTTTTGGCGCGCGGGGTGCATGAAGTTTTTACGAAAGAAGAGCTGCGAAAGAAACTTTTGAGTGGCAAACAACTGCATTTTAAACTGGGGACCGATGTCACCGGTTCTTTTTTACATTTAGGACATTCGGTAATTCACAGGAAACTTCGAGACTTCCAAGAGCTTGGGCATAAAGTTACACTTATAATAGGAGACTTTACCACTCTGGTTGGCGATCATTCAGACAAGGTAGACATGCGCGAAGAAACGACCCTGAAAGATGTGAAGAAAATGGAGAAGAGTTACCAAGACCAGTTTTTCAAAACAGTAATTAAAAGCCAAACAAAAGTACGCCACAATTCAGAGTGGCTAAAGAATTTAAATTTTAACGATGTTATAGGTTTAGCTAAGCAATTTACTCTTGCCCAAATGCTTGATCGCCAGTCTTTTATGCTTAGATATAAGGCCGGTAAGGAAATTGGTTTAGATGAATTTATGTATCCCTTAATGCAGGGGTATGATTCTGTTGCACTTAAATGTGATGTTGAACTAGGAGGGACTGACCAGACATTTAATCTATTGGCCGGGCGACACATAATGCCATCTTTTGGAATTGATCCGCAGTGTGCAGTGGTTATGAAACTCCTGCTGGGCTCTGATGGCAGACCTATGGGTAAGAGTTTAAAAAACTTCATCCCAATCAGTAGCAGCAACATAGAAATGTACGGGCAAATAATGTCTATCGTGGATAGTGTTATTTTTGATTATTTTGAACTTGTTACTCGAGCGCCCATGGCTGAAATAGAAAAAATGAAACAAGCAGTAGCTTTGGGGGAAAATCCTATGACTTTCAAGAAAAAACTGGCCAAAGAAATAGTTTCTTTTTACCACGGAGAAAAAAAAGCCAAAGAAGCGGAAGAAAATTTCATAAATACTTTTGCTAAGGGAGGCATACCGGAAGATGTCTTACAGGTTAGCGTGAAAGACGATATGAAACTTGTGGACGTGCTTCTTTCTGGAAAAATAGTCAGCTCCAAGACGGAATTCAGGAGATTGGTGGGTGAAGGAGCGGTGACAGATATGGATAAAAACGAGAAAATTAAAGACACAGAAGCAAAAGCATTAAAAACAGTCTACAAAATCGGCAAACACAGGTTTATAAAGATAAAGTAATAAAAAAAAGCTCCCACTGGGAGCTTTTTTTTATTACCTGTCTTTGTCTGGGTCTTCCTCGTCTAGCCCAAAGTCGGCTATTTCATCCAAGGGGTCCAGGTCTCCGTCATCATTGATTTGGAAACCGTCTTCACCCAATACTTCTTCTTCCTCGTTATCCATAAAAAATAAATATTTTTTTAAACTACCCACTAGTAATGCCTCCTTTGTATCAAAATCTAAAAAGCTTGTCAACATTTTAAGTGTGCAAAAGCTGTCAGCGCGATGGCGATGGCATCCAACTCGTCATCAGATTTTTTTTCTTCATCAATTTTTACTAAAATTTTAACCATTTTCATCACTTGTTCTTTGTTGGCCTTGCCATATCCTGTCGTGGCTATTTTAATCTGCGGCGGGGAAGCCTCAAAAATTTTTAAATTGGCGCATGCGGCTTCATAAATCACCACTCCGCGCGCTTCGGCGACATGCATAACTGTTTTTTGGTTGGTGGTCAAGAATAAAGTCTCAATAGCTAAAACTCCCGGCTGGTATTTTTTTATCACCCGCTTTATTTCTTCACCGATTAAAAATAATCGCTCGTTGAAATCCAGTTCGGCCGAAGTTTTAAAACATTCGGAAAAAATTACTTGTTCTCGCCGATCAGTTTTATCTTTTTCCAATACAGCGATACCCAGACGTTCATATCCCGGGTCTATGCCAAGTACTCTCATAGTTTTAAAGTTATAAAGTTCATAAAGTTATAAAGATTATACACTAATTTTATTATTTTGTATTTTACTTTTAAACTTTTAACTTTCTACTTTATGACTAGCCCTTCGGGCTGTGGATAACTCAATTTGCATAAAAATGAAGAAGTGTTAAATTTTACCTGAAGGCACCGGATTCAACCGGTCGCCACAAGGAGTTCCACCATGAAGACGGCTTACATCAACACCGGCCCCAACTGCTCGCAGAACAACAGCACCACCCCGAAGAAGAACCTGGGCGTCGCCACCTAAGACCACTGCCGGTCGGATGGCCAGAAGGGGGCGCATGCAGGCCCCCTTGTAATACAGCATTCTCCCTGTCTGGAGAAATATCTTAGTCCTCATTGATTTCATCTTTTGATAAATCCTTGGGGATTTTGTCGTTTAAGTGTGGAATTTATTCTCCTCTTGAGGAGTACCCTTTAGGGGGAGGTGGAAGTATTTAAATGCATCCACCCCGGCGCAAGCGCCACCCCTCAAGAGGGGAATCACTCCGCATTAGTATAAACCTCCTGCACGTCGTCGTTTTCTTCCAATTCTTCCACCAATTTATCCAAAAGTTCCAAGTCGGTATCTGACACAGGCACGAGCATGTTTGGTTTCCAGATTATTCCCTCCGGGGTTTTGTCTTTACTAAACCCCCAAGTCACCGAGCCGATGCCTCCGAGCAAAAAACCATTTTTTGTCAGGATGTGCTTTATGTCTTGCGCTGTTCTGTTTTTGCTGTCGGTCAAAGTTTCAATAATTATACCCACTCCGCCCGGGCCATATGTCTCGTAGGTAATGGCGTCCATGTGCGCGCCGGGTTCGCTCGCTTTTTTAATGGCGCGTTCTATATTTTCCGCCGGCATATTTACCTTCTTGGCTTTTTCAATAGCCGCGCGCAAGCCCGGAGATTCTTTACCACCCGAGAGTTTAGCTTCTACGGAAATAAAACGCACCAATTTGGAAAAGATTTTGCTTTTCTTAGCATCCGTTACCCCTTTCTGTCTTTTGATTTGTGTCCAACGATTATGTCCTGACATGGTTTATAAGTTTTATTACCTTTAACGCGTCTTCTTTGCGTTTCCCGTGTTTTAAATAGGGGAGTAGCGCTGTTAGTATGCTTAGAAGATCTTTTCTATTATACACAAAAATTCCAAACACGTCTTTGTTTGATCTTATACCTAACATAATTGAATCTTTAGCGCGGACAAATTGAAAACGAGTTTTTACACCAATTTTTGGAAGAATATATTTATGAATATCAGATAGGATACCTTTATCTTGGCTCTTAATTGAAAATAACGGTTGGTTTCTGTTGCTAATGGCAAAAGTTCCCTCAGCATCAACATAGCCGGCAAAAAAAGCAGCAGAATATTTTTTGGATTTTAAAATCCAGGATGGAGTGTTTGGGTATTTGGGAACTAAAAAATGAAAAGTATTATTTAAATAAGCTCTAATATTAGTAGCACCTTTTTTATCTGGTCCAATTTCCTTCACATGACCATAAGGAATAAATAATTCACGAATTAAATCGATCTGTACACTTTTTGTACTATTACTGCTAACTCTAATTGTTGGACTGTCCGGATGAGTTTTGCCTACATAAAGATCTCCAAGCCTAAACCCAACCAAATAAGCTTTTTCTTCGTTTGTCCCAGCAAAATCTTTTCTTTCGTAAGTTGGTTTTGTTAATGCCTTACCCTGCTGTATTGTTCGAGTACTTATTTCATATATTTTCAGTTTTTTCATTACTAAAGCCTGGCTGCAGTTTAGCTTTTTTGCAATTTGGTAAGAACTCAAAAACTCCTTGGCATATAAGCATAATAGGGTTTCCTTTTGGATTTGTATTATTTTAGGCACAGACTAAGTATAACATATAATTTTATACATAAAAGTTTTCCACAGGTAAGGGTATTGCTTTTTTTATAAGGATATGATACCCTTGTATATATAATCCGTATTTATAAATAACTTATAATCTTTATATTATGAACAAAAATCAAGAACAAAACAGGGAAAGGTTTAAAAGATTAGCAACCCAAAGAACCAATTTGGTGCTGCAAAAGCTTAAGGTTTTGGGAAATTGCTCTAACCGGAGTGCGTATAGCTACTCAGAAGAAGATATAAATAAAATTTTCTCTGAAATAGAAAGAAGGGTAAAAGAAACCAAGTCGAAGTTTCATTTTATAAAAAATAAAGAATTTAAACTATAATGAATAAAATTTTTAATCCCAAAATCTATATAGAAGTGCCCTATGACGATTTAGTAGTATTTGCACTTTTTTCCATAACTCAAAAAAAACTAGACCCAACATTCGAAAACTTGGTTGTTGAATGTTATTTATTATTTCCCGAAAGATTTGGATTGCCCGGTTACATAAAAAAATATCCTGATTCTGCCCAAGTAGAAAAAAGTTGGCTCAGGTGCAGGACAGACAAAAATCTGATAACAGGAGATAAGGCGCGCGGATTTGATTTAACGGTTAGGGGTCTTGAAGTTGTTCATAAAACAGAAAAGAGATTAGGAAGTAAAACCATAGATACAAAAAAACTTCTAAGCACAAAAGGAGACAAGAGAACTAAAAATGGGCGTTTAGTTAAACAACTAGAGGATAATAAACTCTTTAAAGAATTTAAAGATAGTGGTCGAGGGATCACAATTAGTGATTATGAATTTTGTGATCTTATATATAGTACGCTAGATGCCCTCCCAGAGAGTCGCCGAAAGAACTTACAACAACTTAAAAACACCGTTGCGGGCTATAACCGAAAAGACATGCTGAATTTTTTAAATTTTTGTGAAAATAAATTTATGCATCTTTTATTTTCAAATATAGAATCAAAAAAACGATACGAGGGCGGTATGATGAAAAAAAAGAATTATCACATTTAATAAATTTATGGATACGTTTGCTGTAGATAGAAAATTACATATTGAGCATAGAGTTGCAGAACAACAAGCACGTGCAACCATTAAAAAGAACCCTGTTTTAGCATTAGTGGAGTTAATTACTAATAGTGATGATTCTTATCGTCGCTTGGAAAATTCTGGAATCAAAACTAGTGGCAGTATTATAGTGGAGTTGGTAAGAAAGCATCAGGGTTCAACTATTAGAATCACAGACTACGCAGAAGGATTTGAGGATACTCTTATGGACGAAAGAGTAGGGGGGTATGGTGGTGACACTAGCGGTTTTACTGAACAAGATGCTGGTCGTGGTTATTGGGGTCGTGGGCTGAAGGAAGCCATGATCGCAATGGGGTTCGGTTCTGTAGAATCTATTAAAGATAATTTTTTCTACAAATGCACACTCGAAAACTTAGACTATAAAAGAAGTCATCCTGTTAAAATTACAAAACAATTGAGGGATGTCTTAGGAGTAAAAAATAATGGAACCCTAATCACAATTAAAGCCAATAACGCGGACATAAGAATTCCGCAATTTGAAACCCTTAAACAGTCCCTAGAATACTATTATAGTTTAAGAGATATTGTGAGCAATCCTTCCCGGGAAATTATCTTAATTGAAAAGGACCAACATAACAAAATTAAAAGACAAGAAAAATTGTCGTACTTATTCCCAAAGGGAGAATTGTTTTACAAAAACATTATTCAAATTCAAGGTTATAAAGATGCAAAAATAAACCTAGAAATATATAGAGCAACAGAACCTCTTAGTGGGTATGACGACGAAGGACCACTAAGGGAAAATGGCCTTCTTCTTTGTTCTAAAGGCGCCATATTAGACATAACATTAACCCGGAAATTTGAGGGTAATGGTTATGCTTCACGTATATTTGGTCATGCAACTTGTGATTATATAGACCATCTACTACGGATAGAAAAAGAACCCATTGTACACTCTAATAGATCAGGATTGGACTGGACTCATCCATTCTGCAAAGCGATTGAATCTACTATTAGTAAAGAAGTTTCACGTTTTGTTCAAGAGGAAGAAAAAAAAGTAAAAGCGGAAGCTAAGGAATTAGAAAATGAAAAAACACGCAAAAGATATGAAGCGTCTTTGCCAGAATTGAATAAAATTGCAAAAGAAGAGTTAGGTTCATCTGGGGGTATGGGGGATGAATCAGGGGATATTCGCCTTGCTCAATTACCTCCAAATGGGTTTGATTTCATGCCGGATTATGCTCAAATTGTTGTTGATAAGGAATCAACATTAACTCTAAAGGCATTAGTGCCTAAAATTATTTCATCAGGATCTGTTGCTAAGGTTACTAGTGATGTAAAAGAAATAATTATTAAAGATGAAAAAATAACTCTTGATGAAAAAGATTCTGATTTGGAAAATGGTTTGCTTGTAAAACATATAAGAGTAATTGGAAAACAGGTTGGAGTTGAAGGTATAATTTCTGCCGAAATAAAAGGAGTTAAAACAGAGATGTTGGTAAAGGTAATTTCTAAAAAAATTATTTTACCCCCAACCCCAAAAGGTAAAAGTGGACTATTTAATGGTTTTGAGTGGAGCTCTACCGCAGAACCAAATCAACGAGTTAAGTACGACAGAGCTAGTGGAAAAATTATCATTGCCACGAGAGCACCATCAGTAGCTATTTATTTTGGTTTAAACGGTGAAGGTCAAGATGAAGGACATTGCCAGGTAATGTTGGCTGAGCTCACAGTAGAAGCTGTTTGCAGGGAAATTGCGCGTCAAAAAATAGAATCAGGGAGTGAGCCGTATCTTGGTGAAGCCTCAGAAGCTATGAATGTTATTCACAATCGACTTATTAATAAATATGCTGAAAAAATTCACCATTTTCTAGTTGAAAAGAAATTTAGGAATTAAATTAATTTCTTTTGTAAATTCTCCGGTAAGTCAAAGTCTAGATGCTCATAAGCTTTCTGCGTGGCTACCCGTCCTCGCGCGGTGCGCTCCAAGAGGCCTAGCTGTATAAGGTACGGCTCTATGACTTCTTCCACAGTGGCTTCTTCTTCGGACATGGCGGCGCCGATGGTTTTGAGGCCTACCGGACCGCCCTTGAACTTATCAATCAATATTTCCAAAAATTTTCTGTCGGATGAATTTAACCCGATTTCATCTATGGCCAGCATATTCAGCGCTTCTTTCACTGTCTTTTGGTCTAAATTTTTCTTGTTTACCTGCGCAAAGTCTCTCACCCGTTTCAAAAAGTAGTTGGCAGTGCGCGGAGTGAAGCGGCTTCTTTTGGCAATTTCTTCCAGCGCCCCTTTTTCCAGTTCCGTTTTCAAAAGCTTGGCGGATCTCTCCACAATTTTCGCGATTTCTTCGTTGGAATAAAATTCCAAACGAAAAACTCCACCGGAGAAACGCGAACGAAGAGGGGAGGACACCAAGGCCACGCGCGTAGTGGCTGCTATTAAAGTAAAAGGTGGCAGGTCCAGCTGGATGGTGCGGGCGCTTGGGCCTTTGCCGATGATGATATCCAAAACCCCGGATTCCATCGCCGGATAAAGAATTTCTTCCACCATTTTATTTAGTCGGTGGATTTCGTCTATGAAAAGAATGTCGCCGGGGGCGAGGTTGGTCAGGATGGAAGCCAAGTCTCCGACTTTTTCAATCGCCGGGCCGGAAGTTATTTTCATTTGTTTGCCTGTCTCTTTGGCAATCAAATGTGCGAGCGTAGTTTTACCCAAACCGGGCGGGCCGTAAAATAAAATGTGTTCGGGAATGTGTCCGCGCTCTTCGGCCGCGCGCAAAAGTATTTTCACATTGTCTTTAATGTGTTTTTGTCCGATATATTCGTCCCAATGCTCTGGACGCAAGGTTTGGTCCAATACAGATTCATCCATCTTCTCTTTTATATTAGGGCTTGACATTGGTTTTATATTATGCTATACTGGCAAAGTAGTATATTTATCAACACAGTATCAACATAGCTATCCACATTATAGCACTTGATATAGGTTAGATATAGTATACTTAAAAGGTAAGAGGTTCCGGCCTCTTTTGTTTTTTTAAAAAGGCATCAATCTCTAAGCAATCAGCTCAAAAGGTTATACATATTTGCATAGGACGTTTTGGCAGACTTTAATTAGTCCCGCTGGGTCTATCCTATAATACTTTGTTACTTTTGGGGCCCAGCTCCAAAAGGATTGTTTAGAGATTAATGCTTTTTTTATTTTCTACTCCTCATTTAGATCCACCACGCTCATCACTTCTTCAAATGAGGTGATTCCTTCCAGCATTTTTATTAGTCCGTCTTGGCGCATCGAGAGTATGCCTTGACCGCTCGCCACTTTTTTGATTTCTCTTTCGCTTGGGTTCTCCGGCATTATTTTTTCTATTTCCGCGGTAGTTTTAATCGCTTCAAAGATACCTAGGCGGCCTTTGTAGCCGGTCATGTTGCATTTATCGCAACCGACAGCCGAAAATATTTTCATCGCTTCGGGATTTATGTTGTAATCAGAAATTTTCTTGCCTTCAGCTACCATTCCGTCAATAATTGCTTTGAGGGTTTTCATTTCTTCCGGTGGAATTTCTTTTTCTTTCTTGCAGACTTGGCAAAGTTTGCGCACCAGTCTTTGCGCGATGGAAAGAGACAAAGCCGAAACCAATATTTTTGGATTTACTCCGAGGTCTATAAGACGGGGGATGACCCCGGCGGCGTTGTTGGTGTGTAAGGTGGAAAAGACTATATGTCCGGTAAGAGCGGACTGCACTGCCGTTTCAGCCGTTTCTTTATCTCGTATTTCACCAACCATCACCACATCTGGATCTTGGCGAAGAGCCGAACGCAGGCCTTCGGCAAAAGTATAGCCGCGCTCGTCGTTGGTCTGGGTCTGGGTAATGCCGGGCAAGTGATATTCTATCGGATCTTCGATGGTTACCATTTTTATTTCCGGCGAATATATCTTTCTTAGGAATGCGTAAAGAGTGGTCGTCTTTCCAGAACCAGTCGGGCCGGTGACCAAAATCATCCCGTTTGGTTTGGAAATTTCTTCCTCGATTATGGAAAAAAGATGAGGTTCTATACCCAGCTCTTCTATTTTTACCTGAATGGACTTCGGGTCCAAAATACGCATGACTATAGATTCGCCATAAGCGCCGGGGATGAGGGAAGTACGAATGTTTATTTCATCTTCGCCTTCTTCGATGTTGAAACGCCCGTCTTGGGCTATGGTGGAAGTCAATTTCATTCCGGATAAAAGTTTTATGCGTGAGTTGAGCAGATGGTATACAGATAAATCGAAAAAGTTAATATCCTGCAACACACCATCCAGGCGCAGGCGCAGCCGGCCTCTGTCTTTTTCCGGTTCGATGTGGATGTCGGAAGCCTTGATGGCAATCGCTCCGGCTAAAACTATTTCGAGGAGGCGAGAAATTTTATGAATTTTGTTTCCTTCCAGGGCCTCGGTAACCATTTTTTGGATATCCTGTATTTTTTCTATTTTCTTTGTGGTCGCTCTCAATATTTCTCCGGAAATATCTATGCCACCCACCTGTGAACTTTCCGCCATGGAAATTTCTTTATATCTGTCCCAGACTTTACCGATACTGGCGGTCGAAGCCATGTAAAAAGTAGGAACCAAGCTTTTTCTTTCCAGGTCTTCTTTTAATTTTTTTATAAGGTCGTCTGACGGGGAGTGAAGAGCAATAAAAATATTTTTTCCGAAAAGTTTGAAGGGGGCTACGTTCAAAGCCCGCGCATCCTGTTCGGATATAGCGCGCAAAGCTTCGTTGTCTATGCCCAAGCGGTATAAATCTATGTAAGGCAGATTGTATTTTGATTCGGCCAATGTCGCCACCAGCTCTTCCTCTTCCTGCTTATGTAAATCATCCAGTTGTTTATTTTGTTTTTCTTCGTCAAATAAAGCCATTAATACAAGTATATAATAAATGGTATAATTTACATAATGTCCAAGCAAGATAACAGCAACATAAAAACCTTAGTCCTGCTAGATGCCCACGCCATAATCCACCGGGCTTATCATGCCTTGCCGGAGTTTTTGTCTAGTAAAGGTGAGCCGACGGGGGCTTTGTATGGGCTTTCCACTATGCTGATGAAGATAGTCACCGACCTGAAGCCGGACTATATCGTGGCTTGTTATGATTTGCCACAGAAGACATTTCGGCACGAGGCTTATGATGCCTATAAAGCCGGCCGAGCCAAAACCGACGATGCCCTCATAATGCAATTGAAAAATTCCAGGCAAATATTTGAAGCCTTCAATGTGTCGATGTACGACAGTCCTGGTTTTGAAGCAGACGACGTGCTCGGCACCATCGTCGAGCAATACAAAAAAGATAAAAACCTAAAAATCATCATTGCTTCCGGTGATATGGACACCATGCAATTAGTGGATGATAAAAAAGTGCAGGTGTACACCTTAAAGAAGGGAATTAACGACACTATTTTATACGACGAAGACGCGGTGGTGGCGCGTTTCCATTTCAAGCCGAAACTTTTACCTGATTACAAAGGCTTGCGGGGTGATCCTTCCGATAATATTATCGGCATCAAGGGCGTCGGCGAAAAAACCGCGGAGATTTTGATTTCTAAATTTGGAACCATAGAAGAAATTTATAAAAAAATCAAAAAAGACGAAGAAAGTTTTGCAAAAGCAGGAATAAGTCCACGAATGATTGAGCTTTTGAAAAACAATGAAGAAGAAGCTTTGTTTTCAAAGACCTTGGCCACAATACGCACCGATGCCCCGATAGATTTCAAATTACCCCCGAAAACCTTTTGGGAAAATGTTGACCCGCAAAAAATAGAAAAAACTTTTTCACTGTTTGAGTTTAGGAGTTTATTCGCTCGCCTGAAAAATTTTCTGGGAGAAAAACAAAAGGCGCCTCCAGATGATAGTGCTCGCCGTCGTTCGCACTCCGTCCTGGAAGGGCAAGTACTTTCTGGTCTTCGCGAAGACTCCTCTGAGCAACATCCTCTTGGGGTTGACGTGGTAAACCCCGAAAAGCTTCAAGAAGCCAGTATCGCGCTTTGGCTTGTAAATTCAGATATTTCCAATCCTCAATTGGATGATATTTTGCACTTCGCCAATACTGATTCTTTTGATATGGCTTATGAATATATCTTTAAAAAACTGAAAGAAAACAAACTGGAAAAAGTGTATGAAGAAATAGAAAAACCAATCATCCCGGTGGTAAAAGAGATGGAAGACTATGGAATATTGATAGATAAAAAGTATTTTGAAAAATTGTCGGAGGAATATCATAAAGAGCTCGATATTTTAACCAAAAAAATATATAGACAAGCCGGAACGGAATTCAATATAAATTCCCCCAAGCAGATGGGCGAAGTGCTTTTTAATAAAATGGGGATGAAAAGCAAAAAGAAGGGCGCGGCCGGGGCTTTTTCCACTAAAGTTTCCGTGCTGGAAGAATTGGAAGAGAGCAATCCGATTATAAAAGAAATAATGGCTTATCGGGAATTGCAGAAATTACTTTCCACGTATATTGATGTAATTCCGAAAATGACGGGGGAAGATGGACGGCTACATGCAAAATTTATACAAAACGGCGCGGCTACGGGGAGGTTTTCTTCGCAGGATCCAAATTTGCAAAATTTGCCGATAAAAACAGAGCTGGGCAAAAGAATCCGAAACGGTTTTGTGGCACAAGTGGGTTATAAGCTCTGCGCTTTTGATTACAGCCAGATAGAGTTACGCGTGGTGGCCATGCTTTCGAGCGACAAGAAAATGACGCAAATATTCCGTGAAGGGAAAGACATTCATGCGGGCGTGGCTTCCTTTGTTTTTGGGGTGCCTATCGACAAAGTGGACCACGAGATGCGCCGAAAAGCCAAAGTAATAAATTTCGGCATCATTTACGGCATGGGGGTGACGGCTCTGCGTAAAAACCTCGGTGGCACACGTGAAGAGGCGCAGAAATTTTATGATAATTACTTCAATCAATTTTCCGGCGTGCGGGATTACCTGGAAGAAGTAAAAAAGTTTGCTCTGGAACATTCTTATACGGAAACATTATTCGGCAGGCGCAGGTATTTCCCGAATATAAATTCCCGAATTCCATTTTTGAAAAATATGGCCGAGCGCACCGCCACCAACGCCCCCGTGCAGGGCACCGCCACTGCGGACATCATCAAGCTAGCCATCCGTTTTGCATTTGAAGATTTGAAGGAGGCCGGGTTACTGGCACAAGCGCACCTGGTGCTACAGATACATGATGAACTCGTCTATGAGATAGACGAAAAGGTGCTCGGTAAGGCCGAAAAGATAATAAAACAAGCGATGGAGAATGTCCTAGAAAGGTCATATTTACACTACAAAACCGACATTCCGCTGTCTGTGCACCATGGCTGCGGAGACAATTTTGGAGAGGTGAAATAGCGTGTTTTGTGATAGAATACAAAAATGGAAAAAAATCCTCACAAGAACAAGGTGCATAGAATTTTGGCCCAATCTTACCTTTTTTACTTTTTTTGTTTTATGATTTCCGTTTACTTGAATCTGATTTTTAATATAAAAATATTTGAGAGTTCCTGGGTGGTGCTTTTGGGCTTAACCTTTCTTTCGTTGGCTACCATCCTGATTCTCTGGGCTCAAAGCACGTCTCGGAATTTGAAGAAAGAAAACATAAGTAAGGCTAATTTCAGCCAAGGGCCATATGCTTACACCAGAAACCCTACCCACTTCGGGCTTTTCTTTTTAACGCTCGGCTTTGGAATGATTGTCAATTCTTTTTTTATAATGCTTTTCGCTTTTGTAGCTTTTATTTTTGAAAAGATTATATTTCTCAATAAACAGGAAAAAATTCTTGCAGAAAAATACGGTGCTCCTTATTTGGAATATAAGAAATCGGTCAAGTTTTAATATATACCCACATGCTCTATCTTTTTTTTGGTAATGATTCCGATAATAAGCTGAAAGCTTATGAAAAGTTTTATAAATCCACGGCAAAAGATGCTGAGGTTTTTAATTTCAGCCGCAATAATCTTGATAAGATGCAGATAGAAAGTTTATATTCCAGCTCAAGTCTTTTTTCGTCAAAATCAGTTGTGTTATTTTCAAATATTTTCGCAAATGAGGTCAGCGAAGAAACGCGGGATTTTATTTTGGAAAAATTGGAACTGATGGGTAGGTCAGAGAATTCTTTTATATTTTTAGATGGGAAATTAAACAAGCCGATTTTAGATGCTTTCAAGAAATCCAGAGCGGAGATAAATGTTTTTGAGCTACCAAAAGAGAAAACCGAAAAATTTGATAATTTTCTTCTGGCCAACGCCTTCAGCCAAAAGGACAAGCTGAATCTTTGGATTTACTTCAGGCAGGCGATGGACCTGGGGGTGGGAATGGAAGAGCTCACTGGGGTTTTGTTTTGGAAAATCAAAGATATGATTTTAAAAAAGAACTTTGGCAAGTTTTCCGAACCGGAACTCAAAAATTTAGCCGCTAAACTTAGCTACTTGTTGCCGGAGGCCCGCAAGTCAGGCATAGACGCCGAGTCTGCTTTTGAACAATTTTTACTGGAAGTTTTTTAGCTGTGCGCCCAGTTGGGATCGAACCAACGACCTTATCCTTAAAAGGGATCTGCTCTACCAGCTGAGCTATGGGCGCATATAATGAAATATATAGTAAATAAGGTTATAAATCAAGAAAAATGCTATATTATATATCTATATGTATAGAATAAACATTACATTGGTATATTTTCTAATTTTAACTTTAGTTGGCTCTGGTTTTGCTTATGCAATCATAATGAGGGGTTATAAAATATACGATAGCTATTATTATGTGACAGATTTCAGCAAATAAAACCAATGGCAGAAGGAAATATTTTTAAATTGAATAATTTATTTGAACCAGCCGGTGACCAGCCTGTGGCTATTTCAAAATTAATGGAGGGGCTCAATAAAGGGATGAAAAAGCAAACTTTGATCGGAGCCACCGGTACAGGCAAAACTTTTACTATGGCCAATGTTATAGCCCAGCACAACAAGCCGACTTTGGTGATTGCGCACAACAAAACCTTGGCAGCCCAACTGGCCCAGGAGTTCCGGCAGTTTTTCCCCGACGCGGCTGTGCATTATTTTGTTTCTTACTACGATTATTATCAGCCGGAAGCGTACATGCCGGCTTCGGATACTTATATAGAGAAAGACGCTTCTATAAATAAAGAAATTGATATGCTTCGTCATGCCAGCACGCAGGCATTACTCACCAGGCGGGATGTAATTATTGTCGCCTCCGTCTCCTGTATTTATGGTTTGGGTTCTCCGGAAGAATACGAAAAAGTGAATTTGAAACTGGAGGTTGGAATGAAGATGGACAGGTTGTCTCTGATGAAAAAACTTATTGAAATACATTTTGAACGCACAAATGCGGACTTGAGCCCGGGGCAATTCCGTTCTATCGGCACGAGGGTGGAATTTATGCCAGTGTCCGAAACGGTTATGTACCAAGTGGAATTTTCTGGAAACGCAATTTCAAAAATAACCAAGATTGACCCGGTTTCTTCAACTATTATTAAAGAAGAAAAGAATATATTCATTTTCCCGGCCAAACATTTCATTACTGAAGATAAAAAGAAAAAAATTGCTTTAGTGGAAATAAAAAAAGAACTGAACAAACAGTTGAAACTTTTTGAAAAAAAAGGAAAGCTTTTGGAAGCAGAGCGTATAAAAAGAAGAACCAATTATGATCTGGCCATGATACGCGAAGTGGGATATTGCAGCGGCATAGAAAATTATTCGCGCCATTTGTCGGGGAAAAAAGAAGGCGAACCGCCGGAAACCCTGCTTTCGTATTTTCCTGACGATTTTCTTACCATTATTGATGAATCGCATGTCACCCTGCCACAGCTGCAGGGGATGTATGCCGGGGATGCCTCCCGCAAAAACACCCTTGTGGAATATGGCTTCCGTCTGCCTTCGGCCAAAGACAACAGGCCGTTGAAGTACGAAGAATTCCAGAAACGTATCGGTCCGGTAATTTACACTTCTGCTACTCCTAGTGAACAAGAGCGTAGCCAGAGCGAACAAATCGTGGAACAAATAATTCGTCCGACAGGACTAGTAGACCCAGAGACAATTGTGCGACCCATCCACCCCGGCGCAAACGCCACCCCTCAAGAGGGGAATAATACATACCCGGGACAGATTCAAGATTTTATTAGTGAGACAGAGAAAACCATCAAAAAAGGTTTCCGCGTTTTGGCGACGACGCTGACCAAAAAAATGGCGGAGGATTTATCTGTTTACTTAAAAGACAAAAAAATTAAGGCAGAGTATTTGCATAGTGATATCAAGACGATGGATAGGATAAAAATCCTGACGCAATTCAGAAAAGGGGACTTTGATGTTTTAGTGGGGGTGAATCTTTTACGTGAAGGGCTCGATTTGCCGGAAGTTGCCTTGATTGGTATTTTGGATGCCGACAAGGCGGGATTTTTACGTTCGGAGACATCTCTCGTTCAGACTATCGGCCGCGCGGCCAGAAATAGCGAAGGAAAAGTGATTCTCTATGCCGATATAGAAACCGATGCGATGAGATACGCTCTTTCCGAAACTGCCCGCCGTCGAAATATTCAAATGGCTTACAACAAAGAGCACGGCATTACTCCAAAGACTATTATGAAGAAAATAAATGATATTACCGAAGAAATGGAAAGCGAGCATGGGAAGACGGTAAACGCAGAGCTGGACCTCGATTTGGAGGTTTTCAAGCGCGCCTACGCGATAGAATTGAAAAAAGATAAAAGCATAGTTACCAAGAAAGAAGGAAAGACGGAAGTAAAACTGCATATGTCGGACCAAGAGAGGAACGATTTGGTTTACGAGAAAATAATAAAAATAAAAGAGAAAGAGATGAGTAAAGCGGTGAAAGAACTGGACTTCGAAACAGCGGCCATCCTGCGGGACGAAATAGGAGTTTTGCGTCTGCGTTTGGAGAAGAAATAAAAACAGGACTTTTCACGTTTTTTGTGCTATAATGTGGATACATTAATATTGATACACACCCCCTACGAGCGTAGTGGGGTGTCAAATGCGTTATGACAAAACTTGATAAAAACATAGATAAAATAACAATAAAAGGGGCTAGGACACACAATTTGAAGAATATTGATGTGGAGATGCCACGCAATAAAATGGTGGTCATCACCGGGGTTTCCGGGTCCGGAAAGAGTTCGCTCGCTTTTGATACCATTTTTGCCGAAGGGCAGAGGCGATATGTGGAGTCTCTGTCTTCTTACGCGCGGCAATTTTTGAATCAAATGCCCAAGCCGGACGTGGATGAAATCACCGGTTTATCGCCGGCGATTTCCATTGACCAAAAATCCCGCTCCAATAACCCGCGATCCACAGTGGCGACGATTACCGAGATTTATGATTACCTACGGGTGATGTATGCCCGCATCGGGCACCCGCACTGTCCGCTTTGTGGCGAGGAAATCAAAAAACTTTCTAATGAAGAAATTTTGAATTTTGTGTTGGGGAAAGTGAAAGATTTTACCCTCCCCTCCTTGATTAAGGAGGGGGCAGGGGGTGGTAATTCTAAAAAGAACCACCTCGCCCTAAAGGGCACTCCTCCTCCGAAAGGAGGAGAGGGCAAGCGCAAAGTCATGGGCGTGGAATGGGATAATACCGAAATCAGTATTTTTTCTCCAGTGGTCCGCGGACGCAAAGGGGAATATTACCAATTGCTTTATGATTTACTTGGCAAAGGTTTTGCTGAAATCCGTCTGGATGGAGTGATGAAAAAATTACGCGAGCAAATCACTCTTTCCAAAAACAAAGCCCACAACATAGATATTTTGGTGGATCATTTTGCGGTGCATGAATTTTCCGACAACAAAGACGGCAGCCGGATGCGTCTGGCGGAAGCCATAGAGCGGGCCTTGATTGAGTCCGACGGCCTAGTGGCTATAAAAATAGGTGATGATGAATTTATCATGTCCGCCAAGTTTGCCTGCAAGAACGACGGTTTTTCTTTTCCGGAAGTGGAGCCAAGATTATTTTCCTTCAATTCTCCTTACGGCGCTTGCCCGGCCTGTAACGGCCTCGGTTCGAAATATTTCATGGGCGATGAACCCTGCGAGGCATGTCATGGCGCGCGTTTACGACCCGAGGCGCTGAACGTATTTTTAGAAGCGTCGCATAAAAAAATAAATATTCTGGATTTATCTTCTCTTTCCATCAAAGACGCGCATGATTTTTTCAAAAATCTAAAACTTTCCGAACAAGAGAAAGAAATTTCCGTGCCTATCGTCAAAGAAATAGAAGCGCGCTTGCAGTTCATGCTCGATGTCGGTTTGGACTATTTACAACTCTCCCGTAAAGCCAATACGCTCTCTGGCGGGGAGGCGCAACGCATTCGCCTGGCTTCACAACTCGGCTCCAGGCTCGTAGGCGCATTGTATGTGCTGGATGAACCGACGATTGGCCTACATCAACGGGACAACGACCGCCTGATAAAAACCTTACAAAACCTGCGTGATTTGGGAAATACGATAATAATCGTGGAGCATGACGAAGACACTATTTACGCTTCGGATTTTATAGTGGACATCGGTCCCAAGGCGGGAGTGCACGGCGGAGAAGTAATTGTGTCGGGCTATTTGGAAGATTTATTGACTGCCAAGAAAAATACAAACAATTCGAGAACCCTGGCTTACCTGCGTGATGAAATAAAAATAGAAATTCCCAAAAAGAGACGGCAGGCGAAAGGGGTGCTAAGGGTCACGGGTGGAAAAGTTTTCAATATAAACAATATGAATGTGGAAGTGCCCCTCGGCGTGATGACCTCCATCACCGGTGTTTCCGGTTCGGGCAAGAGTTCGTTCATGTACGAAATTCTTTATAAAAATCTCCAGGGGCGACTGGAACGCAAATATCGCACGGCACAAGTTTTTAATTGTTCGTCTTTTTCCGGCACGGAATATATTTCCCGGGTGATTTTGATAGACCAGAGCCCCATCGGCCGCACGCCGCGTTCAAACATTGCGACTTACACAGGCGCTTTCACCCACATTCGTGATCTTTTCGCTACAACTGAAGAAGCGCGGCTACGTGGCTGGAAATCCAACCGCTTTTCTTTCAACGTAAAAGGCGGACGCTGTGAGGCCTGCGAAGGCAACGGAGAAATTGCTGTGGAGATGCATTTCTTACCAACCGTTTATGTAACCTGCGACGTGTGTGGCGGAAAAAGATTTGATAAGGAAACTCTGACGATAAAATACAAAAAGAAAAATATTTATGAAGTGTTGCATATGACTGTGGAAGAAGGCCTGACCTTTTTTAAAGATATTCCGGCGGTTTCCGACCGGCTGCAAACCTTGCTCGATGTGGGCTTGGGTTATGTGGAGCTCGGCCAATCTGCTACGACTCTCTCTGGAGGAGAAGCGCAACGCGTAAAAATATCTAGCGAGCTGTATCGTCCGCACACCGAGAAAACGATTTATCTTTTAGACGAGCCGACGGTTGGCTTGCACTATGATGATGTGCACAAACTTCTGGAGGTTTTAAACAAGCTCGTGTCGCACGGCAACACTGTGGTGCTGATAGAACACAACCTGGACATCGTGAAGAGTTCGGATTATATAATAGATATAGGGCCGGAAGGGGGAGTGAATGGCGGAAATATCGTGGCTAAGGGCACACCGGAGGAGGTGGCAAACAATGCAAAAAGTTATACTGGCAAATATCTCAAAAAAGTACTAAGAAAATAAAATGGATATCAAATATCATAAAAAATCAAAACTTCCAGACAAGCCAGGGGTTTATTTCTTTAAGCACAAGAAGCAAATTCTCTATATCGGCAAAGCCACTTCACTCAAAGACCGCACAAAAAGTTATTTTTCAAAAGATTTGATTGAGACCAGGGGTCCGCTTTTAGTGGATATGGTTTACAAGGCGGATAAAATAGATTGGCAAGAGACGGATAGTGTTCTCGAAGCCCTCATTTTAGAGGCGCAACTGATTAAGAAACATCAACCTTATTACAACACCAGGGAAAAAGATGATAAAAGTTTTAATTATGTTTGCATAACCAAACCTGCCCGCCCTCACGATGGTTCGGGAGCAGGCGGGGAGGAATTACCTAGAGTAATTGTTGTGCGAGGTAGAAATGTTAAACACTCGGTGTTTAACAAAATATATGGGCCTTATACCAGTGGGCCACAGCTTCGCGAGGCGATGAAAATTATTCGCCGGATTTTTCCCTTCCTGGATGACAAAAGTAAAAATTATCTAGAATTTTACAAACAAATAAATCTGGTGCCGGATTTAAAAGACAGAAAACTGTATATGCAGAATATTCGGAATATAAAATTATTTTTTTCCGGCAAAAAACAGCAAATTTTGCAAAATCTAAAAAAAGAAATGAAAGATTATGCGAAGGCTCGTGAATTTGAAAAAGCGGGAGAAATAAAAAGGCAAATGTTTGCCTTGCAGCACATAAATGATGTGGCGCTCCTGAAACAGGAAAATTTTTCCCGCTCCTCCCTTCCTCGAGTACGAGGTGGGTCCCACACGGATAAAAATTTTCCTGTTTCATTCGCTAGAATAGAATCTTATGACATAGCGCACATGGGAGGAAAAAATATGGTGGGCGTGATGACAGTGGTAGAAGATGGGGAAGTGGCAAAGAATGAATATAAAAAATTCAAAATCAGAACGCAAAATAATGCCAACGACACGGGCGCGCTCACAGAAGTGCTGGAAAGGCGCCTGGCGCATACGGAGTGGCAGTATCCGAACCTGATTGTTGTGGATGGCGGAGTGGCGCAGCTGCACGCAGGAATGTCTGTCTTGAAAAAACTTGGCCTAAAAATCCCCGTGGTGGCAGTATTGAAAGACGAAAAACACAAACCCAAAGACATTCTCGGAGCGAGCGAATTTACTAAAAAATATAAAAGAGAAATCCTGCTATCAAACAGCGAAGCGCACAGATTCGCGATAGCGTATCACAAAAATCTAAGGAATAGAAACTTCTTGATTTAGCCCGATATAAGCATATTATATAAACATGGATTCTGAAACCAAAATATGCCAAAACTGTAAGAAAGACTTCACCATAGAGCCGGAAGACTTCAATTTCTATGAAAAAATCAAAGTTCCTCCGCCGACTTTTTGCCCGGAGTGCAGGTTGATACGAAGAATGGCATGGCGAAACGTGCGCTCTCTATATAAGAGGTCTTGTGGTTTATGTGAAAAGTCTCTTATTTCAATGTATTCCGACAAAGATACTGCACCTGTTTATTGCACTGAATGTTATTATGGGGGAAATTGGGATCAATTTGTGAATGCAAAAGAATATGATTTTTCCAAAACCTTTTTTGAACAGCTAAGTGAATTGCTTAAAATAAATCCTCGTTTCTATGCCTATAAATTCGGCAATCTAATAAATTCCGAGTTTATAAATTTTGCCATAGATGATAAGAATTGTTATTTGTCTTATTCTGTTATTTACTGCGAGGATGTTTCATATTCCGAAAATATTGATAATTCAAAAAATAGTTTAGATTGTCTAGCTGTTAATAAATTGGATAATTGCTATCAAAATATTGACTGCGAGTTGAATTACAATACCCACTACGCAATAAAATCCAACAACTGCATTGATTCTTATTTCCTATATGATTGTAAAAATTGTCAAAATTGTTTTCTATCTTCAAACTTAAGAAATCAACAATATTATTTTAATAATATAAAATTATCAAAAGAAGAATATTTCAAAAAACTAAAAGAATATTACTTGGAAACACATGCAGGAATAGAAAAAGCGAAGAAAGAATTTGAATTATTGACTAAAGAAAAATCGATTCATAAATATGCATCAATTTATGCTTCACAAAATGCGACCGGTGATTATATTCACAATTCAAGAAATATAAAAAGGTCTTTTAACACCATTGATTCCGAAAATGTCGCTTATAGCTACAGAGTGATTAAATCAAAAGATGTTTTTGATAGCTCAGGGCTTGCTACAGGGGAACTCATTTATGAAGGAATGGCTCCAACCGGCAATACTTTTAAGGATTTTTTCTGTTACATCACCATAGAAGGGTGCCGAGAATGTGAGTATTCTTTTATTCTTAAAAACTGCTCAAATTGTTTTGGTTGTGTGGGGCTTACTAATGCCAAATTTTACATTTTAAATAAGCAGTATTCCGAGAAAGAATATTTTGAAATACTTGGAAAAATAAAAGAACAAATGATGAAAATGCCTTATATAGACAACAACGGTAGGATATATAAATACGGAGAATTTTTTCCAATAGAATTATCCTTTTTTGCTTACAATGAAACTCAAGCTCAAGAATATTTCCCCCTAACTAAAAGAGAGGCATTGAAACAGGGATATAAATGGAAAGACAGAATTGAAAGAAATTATAAAATAGACATAAAAAATGAAGATATTCCCGATAATTTGTTGGATGTGAATGAAAGTATCATAGGAAAAGTTATAGAATGTGAGCACCAAGGTGAATGCAAAGAACAATGCACAGAAGCATTTAAAATTACTGCATCAGAATTTCAATTTTATAAAAGAATAAATTTACCCATTCCACACTTATGTCCCAATTGTCGACATATTCAAAGAATAGAACAACGAAATCCGCCCAAACTTTGGCATAGACAGTGTATGAAACCCGGCTGTGCTAATGAGTTTGAAACTTCCTATGCTCCCGAACGACCGGAGATTGTTTATTGTGAGAAGTGTTATCAGCAGGAGGTTTACTAGCATATCTATTCTCTAATTCGCGCGAATAGGCGAATAGTTTAAATTTACTTATGACAAAAAAACAGGAAAACATTTTAATAATACACAATGTGCGGAGTGTGCAGAATGTGGGCGCTATGTTTCGCACGGCTGACGCAGCGGGGATAGATAAAATTTATCTGACGGGTTACACACCCACACCCTTGGACCGCTTTGGGCGTAAAAGAGGGGATTTGGCCAAGTCGGCGTTGGGCGCGGAAGAATTTGTAAGCTGGGAACAGAAGAAAAGCATATTGCCGCTTTTGGCGAAACTCAAAAAGGATAAATTTACTGTCATAGCTGTAGAACAAGACAAAAATTCTGTTGATTATAAAACCCTTCGGCTTCGCTCAGGGCAAGGGAATGTATTTATCGTGGGTGCGGAAGTAACAGGAATACCTAAAAATATTCTAGAAAAATGCGATATTATAGCCGAGATTCCCATGCTTGGCAAAAAAGAATCTCTGAATGTCTCGGTGGCTTGTGGAATTGCGCTTTTTGGAATCTTGGGAAGATAGATAGCAAAAGCAATTTTTAAAAGGCAATCTATCTCCGCAAGCTTGCGGAGCGAACTTCTCGCCTACCCGGCTGCGAAAGGCCTTTAAAAAACTCTTTTGCTATCTATCTTTGACAGCTTGGACAGAAAATTGTCGTTCTGCCGGCGACTATCGTTTTTGTAAGTGGTTTTTTGCAATTTTGACACTTTTCTCCGTCTTTGCCGTATACTTTATGTTCTCTGGCATAATTGCCCCGAGTGTTGTCGAGCAGGCGATAGGTCGCCACCGATGAACCGCCTACTTTTATGGCTCTTTTTATGATGCGGATTATGGCCTTGTGTAGTCTGGTCGTTTCTTTGCTTGAGATACTCATAGCCTGCCTGTCCGGGCGTATTTTGGCTTCAAACAAACTTTCATCCGCATATATATTTCCGAGACCGGTCACTATTTTTTGGTCCATCAGCAACGCTTTTATCTTGCCTGTCCGTCCTTTGGCGCGGCCTTTTTTATTTTTCAGCGATTCAAAAAAATACTTAGGGGTGAATTCTTTGGATAGTGGTTCTACCCCATACATAGCGAAATGGTTTTCCGCTTCAAATGTTTTTAGGTCGGAGTAGTAAAGAACATAGCCAAACATTCTGGTGTCGTTGTAATACAAAACCCCATTACTTAATTTAAAGATAATATGCGAATGTTTGTTTGGCAGTTTGGTTTCGGAAAGTTCTATGGGGTGCCCGCCAATAATGGCGTTCTGCCCATTCTTTTTTTGATAAACGAATTGCCCCGACATCTTCAGATGGGCGATAAGAATTTTTCCGTGAGTCAGTTTAAAAATGAGATTTTTGGCCCGGCGTTCTACGCCGATAAACTTTTCACCCACGACGCCCTTTATAAATTGCGTTTTCTTTTTTGTGGAAATTTTTCGCAGGGTTCCTTTACCCGAAACGAGTTTCGGTTTTCCGATTTCCACACTAAGGATTTTTTGATTTAGAATGTTCTTAGCTAAGCCCATTCTAAGATTTTCTACTTCTGGTAATTCTGGCATGTTACAATGATACTATGATAATTAAAAAAATCTCAATTTTATTGCTTTTCCTTTCGCTTTTTACCCCTATTTTCCCTATTTACGCCGCAAAAACAAAGGTTGTAACACCAAAACCTGTAAAGATTCTGTTGGTGCCGGGGCATGACAGTGAAGTCTGGGGAGCGCAATATGGCAATATGAAAGAGGCGACGATGACTTTGGCTTTGGCTACCCAGATTTATAACATTCTAAAAAGAGACAAGCGGTTTGATGTGTACATAACCCGAGACAGCAATGGATACACGAAAAATTTCTCTGATTTTGAAAGTCAAAAAGATGCCATTCTGGCTTTTGAACAAGCTGCTAAAAAAATAGTTCAAGACAAAATTATTAGCGGGGATTTTATTCCCAAAGAAAATGCTCCGCACAACAGAGCCTCGGAAGATGTGGCGCTGCGGCTATACGGGTTTAATAAATGGGCGGACGAAAACAAAATTGACGCCATGATTCATGTTCACTTCAATGATTATCCGCGGCCGGACGCTTGGACTATTGGTAAATATAAAGGTTTCGTCGTTTATTACCCAGATGGTCAGCTGGCCAACTCCAAAGAGAGCACGGGTTTGGCGGCAGACATATATACGCAGTTGCGTAAAAAATATGCCTCGAGCACATACCCGCCCGAAGTGGGCGGATTGACACCTGACCAGAAACTCATTGCCATAGGCTCCAACGGTACGCTGGATGCCAAAGTGCGTTCCGTCCTCATAGAATACAGCTACATCTACGAAAAGAAATTCCGCACCTCCGCAGCCCGCAAACAATCGTATAAAGACATGGCATCTCTAACCGCTACAGGCATAAAAAATTACTTTTTTCCAACCTCACCCTAGCCCTCTCCTGGAATGAGAGGGAAGAAATTTATTTTCCTCCCAATATTTTCAGAGCTTCGCGGATTTTGGTGCTGGTGTCTGAGTCAGGGGAGACTTTTTTTAATGCTTCACGAATTTCACTTTGCCCATAACCGAGTGATTTCAGTGCTTCCATGGCATCCAGTTCTCCTTGCATGGAACTTCCTTTTTCAACTTCGCCCATTTTGTCTCTTAACTCTATGACTATTTTCTCCGCGGTTTTCTTGCCTATGCCGGAAATTTTGGTGAGGTAACTCGTGTCGCCCGTGCCTATGGCCTTACGCAGTGTCTCTATTGAAGCTATGCCCAGGATGGCCAGCGCGCCCTTAGGGCCAATGCCGGAGACGCCAATGAGCATTTCAAAAAATTCGAGCTCCTGATAATCTGAAAATCCATACAAGTCGAGCGCATCTTCGCGCACATGCGTGTGAATAAATAGAAAAGCTTCATCCCCGAGCTTTTTTGTCTTAGATAATGTATCTGGGGAGATACTTATTTTATAACCCACTCCACTGGCTTCCACTATCAAAAACTTCTCCTTTTTTAAAATTATTTTCCCTCTTATACTGCCAATCATAGACTTATCATAGCACAGAAACCCCTCTCCTTAACAAGGAGAGGGGCAGGGGTGAGGTTCTTTTAATTTGCATTTCTCGGCTTTTTTTGCTATATTCAATATATGCCAATAACACAATCAGCTAAAAAAGCAATCCGAGGTTCTCTGCGTAAGAAGGCCTTTAACGACCAGCGCAAGAAGACCATGAAAGAAATAATCAAGAAAATTGAGAAAGTCGTCAAAACCGACAAAAAAGAAGCGGCTAAAATGCTCTCCGGGGCTTTCCAGGCCATCGACAAAGCCGCTCAAAAAGGTGTCATCAAGAAAAACAACGCTGCTAACAAAAAGTCTCGTTTATCAAAACTAATAAAGTAATTGTTGGGTTTCTCCAAACCCCATAATTTCTTCATCATGATTTCATGAATAATTTGTTAGAATTTTATGGAACCGAATGCCCACACTGTATAACTATGCATGAACTCGTGGTGCGTTTGGAAAAAGAAGAAGGTATAAAGATTGAGAGTATTGAAGTCTGGCACAACGAAGAAAACGAGAAGCGCCTGCTAGAGCTGGATAAAGATATGTGTGGCGGTGTGCCATTTTTCTATAATTTAAAATCTAAACAATGGATTTGTGGAGAAGCCACCTATGAAGAATTAAAAGAATGGGCAAAATCATAGAAGTAAAAAATTTAACAAAAAAATTCGGTGACTTTGTTGCTGTGGACAATATATCTTTTTCCGTGGAGCACGGAGAGATTTTTGCTTTTCTGGGTCCAAACGGCGCAGGCAAGACGACGACGATAAAAATGCTGACGACCTTGCTCGAACCGACAACAGGGGAAGCCAAGGTAAATAATTTTAATTTAGAAACGGAACGGGATGAAGTCCGGCATTCTTTTGGCATAGTCTTTCAGGATCCGAGTCTGGATGACGACCTGACTGCGTATGAGAATATGGAATTTCATGGGGTGCTTTATAATGTTCCGAAAAATATTCGAGTAAAAAGAATTGAAGAACTTTTGAAATTGGTGGATTTGTGGGACAGGCAGAAAGATTTGGTCAAAACTTTTTCCGGCGGAATGAAAAGACGGCTGGAAATAGCGCGTTCACTCATACACACACCGAAAGTAATTTTTCTGGATGAGCCGACGGTGGGGCTGGACCCGCAAACCCGAAACCATATCTGGTCTTATGTCGTGGACCTTTCCAAAAAAGAAGGAGTGACGGTATTTCTGACTACGCACTACATGGAAGAGGCGGACAAGATGGCCGACCGCGTGGTAATAATAGACCATGGTAAGGTGATGGCCTCGGGCACTCCAGCGGAGCTGAAGAAAAACACCCATACTGAGTCGCTGGAAGAAGCATTTTTGAAACTTACCGGCAGTGCCATTAGAAGCGATGAGGCTAGCAGCATAGATACTCTGCGCTCCCACGCGAGAGCTTGGGGCAGGAGATAGTAAGTTATTAGTAAATAACGTCGCGCTTTAATGGACAATTGCGCGACACGATTTTGCAAAATCGCATGAGCACAATATATATCCTTTGGTTGAGACAACTTAAAAAATACAGCAGGTCAACTCCGAGAATCATCGGTTCTTTGGGGCAGCCACTTCTTTTCCTTTTAGTGTTTGGTTTTGGTTTTGGTTCCATTTTTGCCAAAGCGGGTGGTGGAAGTTATATACAATTCTTAGTGCCCGGCATCGTGGCCATGGCCGTGGTCTTTACGGCTATCTTTGGAGGCATCGAGCTCATCTGGGACAGACAATTTGGTTTCTTGAAAGAAACAATGGTGGCACCCGTTTCCCGTTTTAATATAATGCTTGGCCGAACTTTCGGAGGAGCGACTGTATCCGTAATCCAGGGTATCGCAGTTTTGATTATTTCTTTCTTGGTAGGTTTTAAAATGCAAAATTTTTTTATGATTATCCCGGCAATCGTTTTTATGTTTTTGACCGCATTTTTCTTTACGGCCCTCGGCACAGCTATCGCCTCTAAACTTACAGACATGCAGGCCTTTCCAATTATTATGAACTTCTTGGTGATGCCTTTGTTTTTTCTTTCCGGTTCAATCTTTCCGCTCGATACTGCCCCAAAGGCGTTACAAATACTGGGGCACATAGACCCGCTGTCTTATGGCATTGACGGGTTGCGTTATTCTTTCATAGGAATGTCGGCATTTAATCCATGGATTGACCTTTTGATTCTACTGGCTTTCTCCCTAGTGGTTTTATTTATAGGCAAACAATTGTTTGAAAAAATGGAAGCATAAAATAAAAAACCCCGACCTAGGTCGGGGTTTTTTATTTACTGAATATTACGCACGTTGTACGTTTGTAGCATTCAATCCTTTTGGTGATTCCTCGGTTTCAAAAGAAACCATATCACCTTCTTTCAGCTCGTCAAAGGTTACTCCGACAAGAGAATTGCTGTGAAAGAATAAATCTTTCGCAAGTCCTTCTGCTGTGATGAAGCCAAAACCTTTATCAGTGAGTCTTTTTATTGTACCAGTCATTGATATTTTTGTTTAAGTTATTAAATTACAAATAGATATACTCTAGAAATCGACTCTTTTCGCGACCTACTTTGCTCTACAAGTATAGTATATTCAAACCCATTTGTCAAGCAAAAAGTCATTTCACGTCAATTTTACTGGCTATTTTGGTCCAAATAAGCTAATCTATACCAATGTCCAAGGAGCCCAAGGAAAACATAAAAAATCAAGAAACAATAGCCAGATTTGATAATGTTTCATTTGAATGGGACGTGAATAAACCCATTTTGGATGGAGTAAGTTTTACTATTCGCCGGGGGATGAAATTCGCCCTGATGGGCCAGAATGGCGCCGGCAAAAGTACTATTTTTGGCTTGATTTCCGGTTTATATAAGCCGGAATCGGGAATCATAAATATTGTGAACGGAGTCAGTATCGCTTCCGCCAACCAAATTATTCAGAGGAATGAGCTCGACCTGACAGTGCGGGAATTTTTTGCCAAATGTTTTAAAAATAAGGTGTATGACTTAGACCCAAAGATTGACGATGTTTTGGAAGTGGTAAATCTGAAAGGGCACACAAAAGTTCACGATAGAATTATCAAAACTTTTTCCGGCGGTCAGCAAGCACGTTTGCTTTTGGCTTCCGCCCTCATCCAAGACCCGGACCTGCTCCTCTTGGACGAGCCGACAAACAATTTGGACAAAGCGGGCATCGCCCACCTGACAAATTTTTTGGTAAATTACAAAAAAACAGTGCTGGTCATTTCCCACGACGCGGAATTTTTGAATGCCTTCACTGAAGGCGTGCTTTATCTGGATGTTTACACCAAAAAAATAGAGCAGTATGTCGGAAACTATTTCAACGTGGTGAGAGACATCACCGCTAGGGTGGAAAAAGAAAATATGAAAAACGCGCAGCTGCAAAAAGAAATTCAGGCCAAGAAAGAACAGGCCAACGTTTTCGCTTACAAGGGCGGACGGTTGCGCCTGGTGGCCAAACGGATGCGCGAGAAAGCCGAGGAACTGGAAGAAGAGATTGTAGACGTGCGTAAAGAGGACAAATCCATTCGGCCTTTTGTTATTCCCGCCCAGCCGGACCTGATAGGAGAGATTTTAAAAATTTCTTCTTTCACCACGATGAAAAACGGCAAAATTGCCAAACGCAAATGCAATATTTCTTTAAATAAAGGACACCATCTGCTATTACAAGGGCCAAATGGTATTGGTAAGACCACGTTGCTGGAAAGGTTGGCGAGCGGGCATGCCGAGGGAGAAAAAGTGGCCGAAGGAATCCGTATCGGATATTACCGCCAAGATTTTTCTACGCTGAATTTTGACGATACTGTATATCAATCCCTGTCGCAAGCGATGCTGGAAGGGGGAGAGAGACTGAACGAAGAGCATATGCGTTCTGTGGCTGCGGGATTCCTCATCACCGGAGAATTTATCCGCACCAAGATTGATGATTTGTCCGAGGGACAAAAAGGGCTGGTGGCCTTTGCCAGACTGGTGCTCCAAAAGCCAGGGCTGCTCATCCTGGACGAGCCGACCAACCACATAAACTTCCGCCATCTGCCGATAATAGCCGAAGCGCTGGACAAATACAAAGGCGCGATGATATTAGTCTCCCACGTACCCGAATTTGTCAAACAAATCAGGATTGATGAAATTTTGGATTTGGAAAAATAGAAATTCAGACATCACTAAAACCTCACCCCCAACCCCTCTCCATAGTACTGGCGAGGGGAACAACCTCACCCTAACCATCTCATGGAAAGGAGAGGAAAAAAATTCGTTTGCTAAAAGGGGGTACTAGTAGTAGTGTTTTTATAAAGTATGAAAAATAAATTTGGAAACAAAAAAGAATTAGACTTACAAGAAAAAGAAAGAGAGAAATTCCTAGAATGGCTTGAAACAGCTCGAGATAAAGATGATGAGCTTTTTAAGTTGTTCAGCAATTCCATGGTTATTGTTTTTGAGTCAATAAAAGATTCACCAATGAAACAAAGTTTACAGGCTCTTTTAAATTTACTCTGGAGGATGAATAGTATTAAATTGGGTATATTTGATGAATGTGAAAATGATAACATGATTACCGCAAAAGCTCTTTATATAATAATGATGGAGCATTGGATAAAGGCAAATTATATATTCGCAAGGTTAACTAGTGAAAAAACGGATACAGTGGGTCAAGAGTACAACACCTTTTGTTCTTTTGATGAAGATGTGAAATATGGTAATTCCTTAAAATGGTTATTGGAAATTCTTTCTTCTCAGGAAAGCAAAAAGGATCCATGGGACTTGTTAATCAAACACAGAGCTGATTTAGGGAAATATTCTAAAGAAGAAATAAAGAAAAAGTCACAGCAATTTAATTATAGAGAAATGGTTGCTTATTTATTAAAAAATGTTACATATGCTAAAAATAGTTTTATTGAAATGATTATTCCAGAATATTCAGAGCTTTCATCTTATATACATGGGGGACCAAACGGAATGAGTGAGATGGTAAGTTTAAGCAAATATCGTTTTAAAGAATATAAAGGAATGATTAGATTTACTTTCAATATTCATAAAATTAATACCTTCACTTCTTATTCTGCATTTGCCCAATTCAGCAACAAAGATTTTTGGCATATAGTAGTAGCAATAAAGGCTACACCGTGGATTGAATAGATGATTGAAGTTTGCGTGTAGTAAGTTTTTAAAAAATTAAATTTTGAGCAATGAATCCAAAAAAGTTTTCAATTCTTCACCATTTATTTCTCTCACTCCGCCAAGTTTCAGATTGCCCAATTTTATATTCATAATTCTTTCTCTTTTCAGGTCGGCTATTTCTTGGAAAAGGTTCGCGCACATGCGGCGGATTTGGTGTTTCTTGCCTTCTGTTAAGGTTACTCTGAATTCAAAGTCGTTTAATATTTTCACTTTGCATGGCTTGGTTTCATAACCCTCTATATTCACTCCGGCTTCCATTTTCGCTTTGAAGTTTGAACGGAGTTTATTGGAAGTTCGGACCAAGTATTCTTTTTCGTGAATGTATTTTGGATTTAAGAGTTGGTCGGTGATGCGTCCGTCGTTGGTCAGTATCAAAAGGCCATGAGAGGCCTTATCCAGGCGACCCAGAGGAAATAAGCCCGTTTTTGGAGAGTCTGTTTCTATGCCGATGGGCTTATTGTAAGCAAAATACTGGTAATTTTTAGCTTTGGCGTTTTTTACTTCCACTTCGTCGCTTTCGTTTACCTGGCTGCCGAGTTCGGCCAGTTTACCATTGATAAAAACCTTCTTATTTTTTACAAGTTCATCCGCGCCCCGGCGGGTAGATATTTTTTTATCGGCTAAATACTTGTTAATTCGCATTACTGTACTCTAGCACCTTGAGGCATGTTTGGTCTAATTTGCACCGCTGTTGCGCTGATGCTGCCATCGGTGTTGGCTGTGCCGGTGATTGATACATCTGTGCCTACTGCCAGGTCAGACAGGGCTCCAGCTACTTGTTTTGTAATCGGGGTGCTCTTGTCTAGGAAGATTATTTTAGAGCCACCGGTTTGCATGCTGACGGTAATGCTAGTCGCATCCTTTGAAATAATTTGCCCAATGGTAAATCCACTGGCATTTCTTGCTCCCCCCATTCTGCCGGCAAAATTTCCAGCGCCCCCAGTTCTGCTCATTATAGCCGCTCGCACATTGTTTCCGCCATAAGTCATACCTCCATAAAACACTCCCGCTAAAACTATAATCCCCAAAACTACGAAACCGATTTTTTTATTTGTATTCATTTTATTTTACTAAATTAATAATTCTAATAATATTTTTCTATTCATACCTCAACGCATCTATCGGACTCAACTGCGCCGCGCGACGGGCGGGGTAGTAGCCGAAGATGATTCCAATTGCCGCTGACACACAGAAAGCCAGAATTATAGATGAAAGAGAGACAGAGGCTTGCAGTATTCCGAGCTGGGTCACCCCGAAAGATATCAGCCACCCTAAAATAACTCCGATTACTCCGCCGATAAAGGTCAGCATTATGGCTTCGACCAAAAACTGTTTATTGATGTCACTTTTTTTGGCGCCAATGGCTTTGCGTAAACCGATTTCCCGCGTGCGTTCGGTCACCGTGGTGAGCATCATATTCATGATGCCGATGCCGCCGACCACGAGCGAGATTCCCGCCACTGCCGCCAAGAGGGCGGTAAATGTGCCAGTGACACTGGATGCCGTGGCAATAATAGATGCTTCGTTTAATACATTAAAGTCTGCCTTAGTGGGATCGGAGATGTTGTGCTGGGTGAGTAATAGAGTGGTCACATCATTCTGTACTAGGGTGGCGACATCGGAGCTAACTGCTTGCACATCAATCTCGCTTAAATATTTATTTCCGGAAAGATAGCGTTGCGCGGTGGTGTAGGGGACATATATTACATCGTCTGCATTACTAAAACCGGAACCGCCCTTGGCTACGATTATACCGACAATGGTGTATTCTCCGCCATTGATACGGACTGTTTGCCCAACGACTCCGGTAGCACCTGCTCCAAACAAATCATCTCTAGCTGTGGGGCCCAAGACGGCGACCTTATCACCGCTTGCCACATTTTGGTCGGTTATGAAATTTCCCTCATCGATAGCCACATTGCGAACCGGTAAATATGCCGGTTCTGTGCCGATAATGTTTGTGTTTGTGTTTGTTCCGGTGCCGACTACTTGCTCTCGGGCACTTACTTCCCGTACTACCCCAGCCACATTTGAAACTTGAGAAGCGATAGCGTCTGCGTCTGCCACTGTCAGGCTCTGCGCTCCTCCACGACCACCGGAAGGTCCGCCAAAAGTACGCACGGCTCCGGGCATGACCAATAATAAATTTGCCCCGATGGATTCGATGCTAGCCGAGACGGAATTTTGCGCTCCCTGTCCGATAGCCGTCATGGCTATGACCGAAGCAATGCCGATAATAATCCCGAGCATGGTTAAGCCAGAGCGTGCTTTGTTGGCAGAGAGAGCGGAATATGTTTCATGTAATAAATCTGAGTTTTTCATCGAATTAATTTTTCGCTATTCTTTTAATGTGTGGCTCGCGATGTTCCAGCAACCCGTCTTTTATAAAAAGTATACGGTCGGCGTGTTCGGCAATGTCTTGCTCGTGAGTGATGAGGATTATAGTGCGACCAAGTTCTTTATTTAATTTTTGAAAAGTGCCCAAAACTATTTCACTTGTCTTAGAATCCAAGTTTCCCGTTGGTTCATCGGCCAAAATGAGAGATGGATTGTTTACTAGCGCACGGGCGATGGCCACGCGTTGGATTTGTCCGCCGGAAAGTTGGTTTGATAAATTTAAAAAATGGCCTTCATCTAGACCGGCCAAGACAAGAGCTTTTTTTGCTCGCTCTTCTCTCTCATTTGGATTTATTCCGTCATATATAAGTGGAAGGATAACATTGCGCAGGACGGTCGTTCGGGGAAGCAGGTTGAAAGACTGGAAAACAAAACCAATCTTGTCTTTGCGTATGTCGGCCAGTTCGTCGTCGGTCAATTTTGAAACGTCTTTTCCATCCAAGAAATATGTTCCGTCTGTCGGATTGTCTAGCGCGCCCAATATGTGCATCAAGGTCGATTTTCCGGAACCGGACGGACCCATGATGGCCACAAATTCTCCATCCTTGATGATAAAGCTGACCCCTCTTAGGGCCTGGAATTCCACATCACCTGTCTTGTATGTTTTTGTGATATCTTTTATTTCTATCATGGAAGTTTTACCCGCCTATTCTTATACCTCCGCCTCCTCGAGCTCCGCCTGCCGGAGAGCCCAGGATGCTAGGCGCCGTGGTTGTAGTTTTGGTCGTTGAAGTTATTGTCTTGGTGACTATTTCATCTCCTTCATTTAGACCTGATGTAATCTCTGTAAGTGTCGCATCAGAAATGCCAATCTCCACATCTTGATTTCTTGGCGGAACAAGAGAAACAGAACCTTGTGTGCCGGTGGCCGGAGCTGGCAGGGTAGTGTCAAACATTTGCACATAACTTGTTGTTCCTTGTTTTTTGACAGCGACATTCGGGACAGTCAAAACATTTTGTTCTACTTTGGTGATTATTTTTGCGTCTACACTCATTCCGGGTTTCACTCTGGCATCGGTAGTATCAAAACTTATTTTTACGCCGTAGTTCACGACTCCCTGAGAAACGGTTCCGAGCGAATCAATCTGTACTACCTGGCCTGTAATGGTTAGGTCAGGGATTGCGCTGAAAGTAAGAGTCGTTTTTTCTCCGAGGGATATCTTGGCCACATCCACTTCATTCAAAGTGACAGTAGCCAAATCTTCCGAGGTAATGATTGTCGCCAAGGTCGTTCCGGAACTTACGTTGTTACCTTTGATGACGGGCACACTGGCGATGACTCCGCTAAAAGGAGCTTTTATGTAGTAATCAGCCAAATTATTTTGCGCATCCAGCAGGGAATTTTGCGCTTGCTTGATGGATATCTGAGTCGACTGGGTATTTAAATCGCTACTCGAAAAAGAATCCTTGGCGCTTTGTATTTGGCTTTCAGTCGACAGTAAATTTTGCAAATCGGTATTAGCTTGCGCAGTGTAAGTGTTCAAAGTTGCTTGGTTGGTGGCGATTATTGCCGGAGGAGTGTTGTTAATCTTCTGAATGGAAGCATTGACGAAGTCAATGTAGTTATTGGCACTTTTTATGGCGCTGGATATCAGTTTCACATCCGTATAAGTTTGCGAGATGAGGGCTTCCAAGGTTGCGCTGTTCGAGCTTCGAGAGACAGATTTAAAATTATCAAAATTTGCATTGTACGCTTTTAACGCCGTGTTGTAAGCATCAACAAAATTTTGTTTATAAGGTTGCACATCGTCGGTGTCGGCATTTGACACTTGTTCCGCATACCAGTCTACGCTCCATTGTCCATTTTTACTGACAACACTGGTGAAGAACATAGTATTTAGCCCGTTCATAATTCCCGGCAGGTCCAGGAATGTGTTTGATGCGGTGCTGAAGCCGTCGTCGTAAGATTTTGACAGAGCCGTATTTAAGTTTGTATCAGAGTTTTGAAGCTGGAGTTTCTGCAGGGCCAGGTTCGCATTTTGCAGATTTATTTGCGCGTCGCGGACTGCTTTTTGTGCGGTTGTGTCATCTATAATGAAAAGAGTTTTACCTTGCCCGACTTTGTCTCCGGGTTTTACATACACACCGGTGAGTGCCCCTGAAACGGTCGGATTGATGGTGACTTGGTTTAAAACCGATACTTGGCCACTGCCGTCGACGGAGGAAATAATCGTGCCCCTGGTAACCGGTGACAACACATAGCGGGTTTCTCCCGCAGAGCTGTTTATTTTTCCATAAACAAAATATCCACCACCGATGACCAAAATAACCGCGATGAGAGTTATGAATTTATGCGCAAAAATATATAATTTTATTTTATTTAAAAAATTCATAAATTAATTTATGGGGATTGGCATTATCCTGATAAGTTTTGCTTCTATCTGACCTTGCGCGTCTGGAGTTCCTATGACCACCACAAAATCGTCTATTTTTAAATCTCTTTCCGCAATATTTTCGCGCATTTCTTGTATTCTGGTATCATCTTTTATCAAAATTACTTTTTCCGTATTGTTTTTATCTTCCACTATCATCGTCGGCAGAGTTATTTTTATTATTTTACCGATGGCTCCGCTCGCGTTCGGAAAATTATCAAAAGGAGGACGCCCCGGCATCAATCCAAAATTGCGCTCATAGTTTTCTTCCCAGGCACGCCCAAAAGACGCTCTATGAAACCCCACCATTACACCCAGACAAAAAATTAAGAGAGCAACTATGGCCACTCCAATTGTGAATAAAATTTTAAAAGAAACTTTTGATTCAAAAACCTTTTTTATATCTTCCATAATTAAAGTGCGGCGTTAAATGTTAACTGACTTCTAATAATTTGCTTCATTAAATATTTTAAAGACAAGAAACACACAAACAGAAGGGAAAGGGTAAGGATTGTGCTAATCACCGGTAAAGCTTCAGCCAAAGAAAAAGAAAATTCCTTCCAATAAGTAACTACAGACCCGGTGTCTGAGAATAGGAGAGAGAAATACTCGTAAAAACCGGACTGTGACAAATCAGTAAACAATATTTTGAAGGCTGGCACTAAACCTGTAAGGGAAGCAAGCCCCGTAAACCCAAAAGCCCACAATTTTAATCTGGTTTGTTTTCTCTCTTGGGCAATTACCGAACTCCAAACAGCCAAAGCCAACTCCGGCTCGGGTGAGTATGCAGCTTTTTGAAATATTGTGGTTATTTTGTCTTTCATAACATTTTAATAATTGATTGTTTTACGGCTATGTATACGCATGGGAGAAATGCTTTGGTGCAATTTCACCTTATTCAAGTAATTTACGCAGTTCCATCAACGCCCTACGGTGTTGGCTTTTGACGGTGTTTAGGGGTTTGTTGAGCACACGTCCTATTTCTTCAAAAGTCATTTCTTCTTGGTAATGCAAGATTAAAACTTCCCTATAATCTAGGCGCAGTTTTTCCAGTGTTTTGTTTAAAAGCTGGCTATCTTCCATTTTTTGTAGCACCAAGTCGGGTAATAAATTCTCGTCCGGTATGTTTTCGGCAAAAGAAATCATTTCCTCGTCTTTATTTTTTTCCAAATCGGTAAATAAAATACTTTTCTTTTTCCTTAAAAAGTCCGTAGTGGTATTTTTTGCTATGGTAAAAATCCAGGTTTTAAAGCTGGCTTTGTTTTGGTCAAAACGAAAAATACTTTTCCAGACTTTTATGAAAGTTTCTTGCACAATATCGGGGGCCTCATTTCGTCCGCCTATGCGAGCAGTAAAATTGAAGAGTGGTGCGCTGTAGCGGTTTACCAATTCCTTGAATGCTTCTTCGTTGCCGTTTTTATATGAAATAATTATGTCTGCGTCGGATTCTCCTGACATAACATCAATATACCACAAACTAAAAAGCAAGAAATTCCACTTAGATGGAATTTCTTGCTTTAAGCCGTAATTATTTATTTTTTATATTGAGCGTATGCGTGTCTGCTCAAATATATAAGGATGAGAATAAGAATAATCAATATCAACCAACCAAGCAGAGTGACCGGCAAGAATATTCCGGATCCGAATATGCCCGCGCCCAAGGCTGAAGTGTTTGCGTTTATTTTTGCGGGATTTTGCCATACTTGCGCGGAAACATTGGCCACTACGGACTGAGGAATTCCGGAAGGGTCTATATAGGAAAGAGTCGCCGGAAAGTCCAAGTTTGTGTTTTCGGGAATATTGTCTCGGACTCGCACTCTGGCAGTAACCGTACCCTGTCCGTTGGCTCTCAAGGTTCCCAAATTAAAGATCAATGTTTGCCCGGTTACAATCGGATTATTTGGGGTGGAAAACATATAGTCCACTTCCGGGGGAAGATTTATCCTGAGAGTGAGTCCAGTGATTGAACCGGTTCCCACATTTTGATAACTGACAGTGTAATTGATTTCATCACCTGGGTGTGGACGGCTATTGTCCAATGTCGGCACTATCGGCTGATTTCGGTCGATGGAAGAAGTAATAAGCACTAAAGAAGTTGGAGTTATCGGATTGCCGGGAGTGATAACGGTTTGCCTGGTGACATTCACTGTCACGCTGTCGGTAGCCGATCCGAAATTATTATTACAGGTAAGAGTGTAAGTCTGGCTCGAGGTAAGTGAGCCGGTGTAAAAACTTCCAGGGCCGATGCTTTTTACTCCCGCCCAGCCGGTTGAACCACCAGAGGCGGAACAAGAAGTTGCGTTGGTAGTAATCCAACTCACGGTGGCTGCACTGTTGTAAGGAACAGTAGCATGGTTGGCAAAGACTACGACTGTAGGCTGTTGGCCAGTACTAAAATTATTTTGGTAAGTTTGAACGTTATTATAATTGTTGTAATTATAATATGTGCAAGGCAAAATTCCTCGGTAATTTATGGCGCTTGGGTCCTGACAAGTTTGATAGTTGTAGTTGTAGTTGTAGTAGGTGCAAGGCAATGTTCCGTGATAATTTATAGCAGATGAATCTTGGCAAACTTGCGGAGCGTAATAATAATTACATGGCAACGATCCTCCATAGTTGGTTGCGCTGGTGTCTCGGCAGGTCTGAGTAATGACGCCATCGCCACCTCCGTTTACATTTACGTTGATGATTGGATTGTTGTTATTCGTGTTTGTATTGGTGTTGGTACTTGTGCCACCAGTGCTTGTGTTGGTGTTTGTACTTGTACCACCGGTACTGGTATTCGTGTTGGTGTTTGTTCCATAGACGTAGTTTACGCCAGCACTGACGCTGGAAGTGGGCTGTGAATATCTACAAGGTAGTGTTCCTCCGTAATTTGTCGCAGATGGGTCTTGGCAAGTTTGAACAGGAGTGGTGCTAGTCTGGCATACGCCTCCGTTCCAACTTGTCCCCGAAGCACAGAGCGCAGAAACAGTGCTCTGGGCCAGCAAGATGGCATTGTTGTAAAGATAAAATGTTTTGCTTCCGAACGGAATCACAAAAGGGAAGGGGCTGGGGCTGGAGTTGCCATTTGCCACCGTTACTCCGGCGCTGGTTACAGATGAAGTCGCCACCGGATTTATAGTGTTCCAAGTGAAATTAATAGTACAACTGTTTTGTCCGGCAGTGATGACACAGTTTGAGGTCGCCGGGGTGAGGGTACCGGACATGGGAAGATTTTGAGGAACCTGGTCTGCTACTGTGAAATAAATATCGTTGGTATTTGTGCCACTAACTATAGCGTACTCATCCCAGGAGCCTATTGCGCTTGTGGCATGAGAACCGCTTCCGGACCAACTGCCGTATGAATTTGTGTTTGCAGAAAAACCCAAGTTGGCTGCCGGGGTGCAAGAATTACCGGAAGGAGATGGAATTCTGGAGCAGATTGTCACCGTGCCATTGTAGATATTTGAATTTATAGACAATGTCCAGTTTTCTCCTACTTTGAAGGCGGTTTTATTTATTGAAAGAGTGGCGGTTTTGTTTACAGGAGTAGGATATGTGCAAGGCAATGGTCCGCCATAATTATTTGCAGTGGGGTCCTGACACAGTTGAGGAGGGTAGGTGCAGGGCAAAGGTCCATGGTAATTAGTTGCAGTTGGATCTTGGCAAAGCTGTGCGGTAGGATAAGTGCAAGGCAACGGTCCGCCAAAGTTTGTGGCCGCTGGGTCTTGGCAAGTTTGCGGTGTTGTGTTGCATGAAGAAGTCGTAAAGGTAAAAGTTTGCCCAGTCGCAGTGCCGTTGACATTTGAAGCCATCGCTCGAAAAGAATAAGTGGTGTTTTGCTGAAGGTTATATATCACCTGGCTGTAGGCTTGTGTTGTAGAAAAAGTCTGAGGATCGGTGTGGTTGGCGAGAGAACTGCCTACTCCCCAGTCAAACCAGGCTATGGTGCTTGCCCCGTTTGGGATAACCGTGCCGTTTAAGGTAGCACTACTGCAGGTGGGCACGGCATACTGTGCCGAAGCGTTGGTGGCACCCGTAAAAAATATGGATAATATTGCGACTGCAAATATAAATTGTTGTATTTTTGTCTTCATAAGATTTGATATTTACTTAAATTATTAAAATTGTCAAGAATAAAAAATCGCTTTTTCACTCTTCGAAATTATGAACCATTTGTCATAACTTTGAAGAGTGCAGGAAGGAGCGAGTTTCCAACACTCTCCCTCCTGCGCGATGATGCTAGGAGAAACTAAAATGAACTACTTACCCGCGCCCGGGGGGTTGGTCACGACGCCGGGTCCCGTGGGGGTGGTTGGGGTTGGGGTGGGATGTTGACCACGACCTGCGCGACGCGCGGCTTCTTCTCCCCCGATTGCGACAGCGGCAGCGAAAACCAGAACCGGCTTCCAGTGACGAGCGAACCAACCCTTCCTGGGTTGGGTGTTGACACGAGCGGGTGGAATGTAACTAGTTCCGTCCCTACCGTCCTTACCATCCCGACCGTTGATGCCGTTGACACCATCACGTCCGTCCTTGCCGTTGGCGCCATCTTTGCCGTCGATGCCGTTGGTGGGCGGGGGTGGGGTGGGGAATGGAATAAAGGAATACGCCTTGTTGTTGCATTCCTGCATTCTCAACATCTTGCCGTTCGTTTTGTCATAGACGAACGGCCGACCAGTCTCAATTGGAACGAACCCTTTTTTCCCAAATCGGTCGGGAAGGTCCATTTCAATGCAACCGGATTGCGGCAACCCTGCTACCACTTCATTTTTACCCAACTTCTGTGCGTGGGTTTTGGTGGGGTGGTAGAAAGGGGTGCGAGGTCCAAGAACCAAGCATTCATCAGCGGTCTTCCAGTAGTCGACTAGCGGCGCCGTGGTGATGGATGCGGGAGCAGCTACTTCTTGAGGGGCAGTGGGTTCTGTGGCCGGAGGTGTAGGTCCCTGCGCATAGGCCGAGAAGCCCAGCGCCAAAATCAACAGCACAAACAACACGTTTTTCGTCATATTTCTCCTGTTAAATTTTCGAGAACTTAGGGTTTGGCGGTAAAAACCCGCCAGATAATTCCATCAAGATTGTAGCATAGACATGCACAAATGTCAAATATATTTTTATACTGCTTTTGTGCGGTAACAGTTATTTAAAACGAGAAATTTCTGGTGCCCTCAGTAGGAAATCTTTCTCTACGAGAACAGTACACCTTTTCCATTTTTTATAAATAAAAAATAAGGAAAAGCTTTTCGCTTCCTACATGAAGCCAATCAATTGGCTTCATTCGTGCTGGTGCCCTCAGTAGGAATCGAACCTACATCGCAAACTCCGCAAGCTCGCATTCTATCCATTAAACTATGAGGGCTATTTTTTTAGATTAACAGTTTTTATTTTAAAAGCCAAGCACTTCCATTATTTTTTCCGATGGGTGCTCGCGCATTTCCACCTCCGGAATATTTTGGTCGAGCATTATTGAGTGTATTTCTTCCGCCATATCTTCATGTATCGGGATGCTTATTATCGGCATAAAAATTCTCTCGGTGTGGATGAAGAATAATGGCTTGATGTTAGCCTCGGGCGACGCTCCCACCTGTACCCAAAAAGATTTTATATTTTCATAAGGATAGATACGGTCGCGGATTTGCAAACCCTTTTCACTTAATTCATAAAAAACCATATCCGGTTTTTTTACGGCAAAGAAACCGAGGAGCACTCCGCTCAAAATGAGCAAGGTCGCAAAAAAGTAATTACCAAAAATAATAGCGGCGATGGAGCTGGTAACCACAATGATGCCGAGAGCCCAAAACCAATCCGAACTGCGTTCCTTCTCTTCGTATTCCAACGCAGACCAACTTAATTTTTGATTTGGATTCATGCTATAATTATACCAACAACATATGTATGAAGCAATTAAAAATTTCAATACACAGTTTTCTTACGGGCCGGAAATTATAAATGGGGAGTTTTTGACGAAAACCCCCGGTTTTATCGTCGTTGGCATGGGCGGCTCCGCTCTGGCGGCAAAATTATTAAAAACTTGGAAGCCGGATATTGATGTCAGTGTCCGCACCGATTACGGATTGGAAGGATTTACGACGGAAGAACTAAAAAGCAAACTCGTCATTTTGAGTTCTTATTCCGGCAACACCGAAGAAGTGATTGAAGCTTTCAATGAAGCAAAAAATAAAAATATAAGCATGGCGGTTGTTGCCGTCGGTGGCAAATTGCTCGCGTTGGCCAAGGAAAACAATATTCCATATATACAATTGCCGGACACAAAAATACAACCGCGCTCGGCTTTGGGTTTTTCCATCAAAGCATTTTTAAAACTGATGGGGGAAGAAAGTGAACTCAAAAACATAACAGAACTGGCAACAACTTTAAAACCGTCTGATTTTGAAGAAAAAGGAAAAATGCTGGCAGAAAAAATAAAAAATTGTGTCCCGGTTATTTATTCCTCAAACCGCAATTCGTCTGTAGCCTATAACTGGAAAATAAAACTGAATGAGACGGGCAAGATTCCCGCCTTTTATAATGTCTTGCCTGAACTGAATCACAACGAGATGAATGGTTTTGATGTGAAAGATTCCACCAGAGAATTAAGCAACAAATTCTGTTTTATAGTTCTAAGGGACATAACAGACAACCCGGAAATTATCAAAAGGACAAAAGTGCTGGAAAAATTGTACAAAGACCGAAATTTAAAAGTAGAAACCCTGGAATTAAACGAAAAAAACATCTGGCTGAAGATTTTCTCTTCACTTATTTTGGCCGATTGGACGGCGTATTACACAGCACTCTCGTATGGACTCGAACCCGAGCAAGTACCTATGGTGGAAGAGTTCAAAAAGCTTATTCTGGAATAGAAAAACTAAATATCTTTCACCATTTTTTAATGTTACAAAGTGATAATTGGTCACAGTATGTTTGTATTTTTATATTGCGCTGGTCACGCAAGTAAAAATTGAGCGTACTTAATTTATCATTATTAGCATTAACAATATTATTAATAATTGTAAAAGTATATGAAAAATAAAATAAATCTATTAGGACAAACACTCCTTGTTTTAGCATTAGTTGCTTTTGGGTTCAACGCAAATGTTGCCCAAGCAGCCACCTTTACCTTGGCGGATGTAGCGGCACACAGCACAGCGGCAGATTGTTGGACGGTTGTAAACAACAATGTTTACAATTTAACCAGCTACATTTCTCAACATCCCGGCGGGGTAGCTACTATCACGCAAATGTGTGGTATTGATGGCACAACTGTATTAAATAACTCGGGACATGGTAGTCAGGTTTTGAGTGTCGTGGCAAGTGACATCATAGGTACACTGACAGACGCTCACGTTCTGACTAGTGTCACCGTGACCCCAAATCCTTCTTCTGTAGAGGTCGGTGCAATGACACAGCTGATAGCTGCACCATTGGATGAAAATGGAACAGCTTTTGTCGGAGCAACGACAACCTTCGCTTCTAGTGATGCAACAGTTGCGACGGTTGATAACACCGGAATGGTTACCGGTGTCGCGGCTGGTACGGCCACAGTTACCGCTACTTCGGTTAGTGGTAGTGTGACGGTTACGGGAACTTCTATAGTTACAGTGACCCCGGTCGTAGTAACTCCGGTTTTGACAAGTGTGACTGTAACTCCTGCTACCTCTTCAATCGCGACGGGAGATACAGCTCAACTCACAGCTGCACCGATGGATCAAAATGGAACAGCTTTCGTCGGAGCAACAACTACATTTACTTCCAGTGATGTAAATGTTGCCACAGTGGACAATGCCGGAATGGTTACAGCAGTAGCTCCTGGTACAGCTACCATCACTGCAAGTTCGGTGAGTGGAACAGTTACCGTTACTGGAACAGCCACAGTTACTGTAGCAGCTCCTGTTTTGACTAGTGTCAACGTGACTCCAGCCACCCCTTCTGTGGATGTCGGAGGAACTTTGCCTGTAGTCGCTGCACCTCTTAATCAAGACGGAAAACCTTTCGTCGGAGCAACAACTACATTCGCATCCAGTGACACAGCAGTTGCCACAGTAGACAATACAGGTATGGTTACAGGTGTCGCCGATGGAACATCTACAATTACTGCAACTGCAGTGAGTGGGGATGTTACAGTTACAGGTACTACGGTAGTCACCGTCGGACCCGCAACAGTTACCCCGGTTCTAACTTCTGTCACAGTGACTCCAGCTACTCCTTCAGTAGCTGTCGGAGGAACAACACAACTGACAGCTGCACCTCTCGATGAAACCGGAGCGGCGTTTGTCGGTGCAACGACAACCTTCGCTTCCAGCGATACAACCATCGCCACAGTTGATGCAGGAACCGGAATGGTTACAGGTGTAGCTGCCGGAACAGCTACCATCACCGCGACTTCAGTGAGTGGAACAACAACTGTTTCTGACACAGCAACAGTAACTGTGACTGCCGTCACTGGTGGCGGTAGCACTTTGCCGAATATCTCTGGCATTACTGCGCCAACAGTTATTAAAACCGGACAAGTGGGTACTTGGAAAGTAAATGCTTCCGACCCACAAAATGGGACTCTAACTTATGCAGTTGATTGGGGAGACACGGCAGGCATAAGGCGCGCGGCCTTGGCGCCAATCTTTGTGCAAACAGCAACATTTACGCACGCATATAGTGTTGTTGGAACTTACACCGTAACATTCACGGTAAGTTCTGCCGCAGGCACTTCAGCTGTCTCGACCATTACCGTGCATGTCGTCCAAGGATCAACGACTACACCTACGCTTACCAGCGTCGTGGTTACTCCAGCTACCTCTTCGATAACAACCGGAGGAACAGCTCAACTTACGGCTAGTCCGCTTGATCAAAACGGAACAGCTTTTGTTGGAGCAACAACTACGTTCTCTTCAAGCGATGAGTCAGTCGCTACAGTTAATGCAGAAACAGGTATGGTTACGGGAGTAGCAGATGGTACAGCTACAATCACAGCCACATCAGTCAGCGGCACGACTACAGTTACAGGTACAGCAACCGTAACAGTGACGCCTGCAATAGTTCCTGTTCTCACAAGTGTCGTCGTTACTCCTGCTACCTCTTCAGTAACAGTAACGGGTACGCAACAAATAACAGGTGTTCCTATGGACCAAAACGGAGCAGTCTTTGTGGGAGCTACAACCACATACTCTTCTAGTGACGACACTATCGCCACCGTAGACAATACAGGAAAAGTTACCGGAGTAAACTTTGGAACCGCTACCATCACCGCGACTTCAGTTAGTGGCAGTGTGACGGTTACCGGAACAGCAACAGTAACTGTTGCTACAACTCCAGTTATCACCAGTCTTGACGGTCCGAAAACAATAGCAACCGGACAAACTGAAACCGTTACTGTCAATGCTCTTGATCCTCAAGATGGAAATCTAACATATGCGGCAGACTGGGGTGATTCAGCTACTACGCTAAGGGCAATGGCTTTTGCTGGAACTCCTTTCGTTCAGACAGCTACATTTAGCCATGTTTACAGCGTGGCTGGAACTTACACAGCTAAGTTTACGGTCATGAATGACGCCGGGGAAATAGCTTCTTCCTCGATGGTTATTGTAGCCACCGGACCAATTACGCTTTCTAGTGTTTCCGTTACTCCAGGTACTGCTTCGGTAGCAATCGGAGCAACGAGACAACTAACCGCTGCACCGATGGACCAAAACGGAGCAGCTTTTGTCGGAGCAACAACCACGTATTCTTCGAGTGATACAACAATTGCCACGGTAGACAGCACTGGTAAGGTTACCGGCGTAGCCGCTGGAACAACTACCATCACTGCGACCTCGGTTAGTGGTGATGTGACTGTTACCGGAACTTCATCTGTCACAGTAAATGTTACTGGAAGTGACGATGTAGTAGGCGGCAGGAGAAGTGCAATTAGTAGTGCTGCAAAAATTGTTAAGGCAAAAGTTGCCCGAACAAGGGCTCACAAAGCAGTAAAAGCGGCAACAACAGCTAAAAAAGGTAATTAAAACTATTTAGGTCGAAAATAATTAGCACAAAAAACACCCCGATGGTCGGGGTGTTTTTTGTGCGAGGGGAAAAATTAACTATTTCTTCAGTTGTAAAAAATAAAAGAGAAAGATGTTAGATATAAAAACACCAGCGCCGGATTTTAAACTCCCGGACCAAAATGGTAAAGAGTATTCTCTTTCGGGGGAGCGAGGGCATTATGTGCTGGTTTATTTTTATCCAAAAGATGATACACCGGGCTGCACCAAAGAGGCTTGCGTCATCCGCGATATGTATAAAGATTTTGAAACCAATGGCGTGAAAGTTTTCGGCATCAGCGCCGATTCCGTGGAAAGCCATAAAGAATTTGCGGAAAAATATCGGTTGCCGTTTACTTTACTATCCGACCCGAAAAAAGAAGTGATAAAAATGTACGGCGCAGATGGAACTCTTTTTAATAAAAGAATCTCGTACCTCATCGGCCCCGACGGAATGATAGAAAAAGCGTATGATAAAGTAGACCCCGCGCATCATGGAGAGGAAATACTGAAAGATATCCATGCGCTGAAAAAATAAATTTCTCTATTTAAATACAAAAGCTATCAATTCAAAAAAGAAAGTTAGCGAGTGTGATCAATCTTTTCATCACTCAATATTCCTATGGCTTGAGAGATTTCTCTATATTCTTTATTTAATTCTTCAAATTGTGGTTGGTTAATTTTGGTTTCATTTTGCAATTTTTTAAGTAAAGCAAAAATTTTATTTAGATCTTCCTTGGCCGCCATTCTGATTTTTTGAGTTTCCTCATCAGCATCTGTCGTAGCCGACAGAACTTCCAGGGAATGCTTTGTTTTAAATGCGTTAATAAGTGACATAAAAGAACTTGTATCTTCTTCCGAAAACTCACGACAGTCTGCCATTTTTATATATCCCGGTGTGTTTTTTATTTGAAACTTCTCTAGCCAATCAGCATCTTTTTCCTGTTGTGTTTTTTTAATTTTCTCTTTTTTGGAAGGTGGTTGGTTAAATTGATCCATGAATTTATTATATCAAAGTTTTTAACAAAGCATAAAAAGAGAGAGGGCATAGCAGTGGTCGCATAGCCCTCTTTTATCCTGGGGATTAGCTACCCCGATTGTCCTCCGATACTCCGGAGCACAGCCTTTTTAGGTCTTTCGACCCGCATCAATCAAAATCCACACTTTGTGCAGCTCGTAGATATTTTAGCATAAAATTCGTTTGCGGAAGAGGTGATGTAAAGTTGGAACGAATTTTTTAAAATCCTCAGGGTTTTATTTTTTTTATAAAAGTGTACCATAGTATGTGGAGGCAAAATATGCCAAAAAAAATCGTAAAAAAACGCCTAAGGTCAGAGCAAATAAGACAAATCGCTGACAGGGCGTGTCAGAAGAAGCATCCGGATTACTACAATTCCTTGATTTGTGTGGGGCCGGGCCGCTTCGGTCCCCCGTGTGATGAGTGCTTGGGTGGGGCACAAAAAAATAAATGAATCGTGAGCGGTCGCAAAACAAATCGGGGAGCCTGACCAGCTCTCCTTTTATGTGTCAGGTGGAGGTGGTGAGATTCGCCGATACTGCGGCGGGTACTTTTCGGCAAAATTCTTTTCAGTCATTTTGCAACGAAAAATCTTTCTCATCTCACACACGAGCAAAGCAGTTTGCTCGCTCGTTTACGCTAAACAAAAAAACGGCACAAATAAAATTGTGCTCGTTTTTGTACAAGCGGAAACGGTGAGATTCGAACTCACGGTGCCTTGCGGCACTCTTGTTTTCAAGACAAGTGCGTTAGACCACTCCGCCACGTTTCCGTCAAGAGCTATTCTTTTTTCAACTTTTAAAATATACCAGAAAAGGCTTATTTATGCTAGTATTTATTTATGAGATTTTTAGGCATTGATTACGGCACAAAGCGGATTGGGGTGGCTATTTCGGACGAAAATCACACCTTGGCTTTTCCTAAGGAGATTGTTTTGAACGATGCAAACGTTCTTAAAAAGTTTGCCGAGATAATCAAAAAAGAAAATATAAAAGAAATAGTCATCGGGGAATCAATCGATTTTTCTGGGAAGTTGAATGCTTTGTCGGGACGGATTGAAGTTTTTATTTTGGAGTTGCAGGAGAAATTCAATTTACCCATTCATAAACAAAAAGAATTTTTGACTTCAGTAGAAGCGCGCAAAGCAGGGAATAGCAAAAATGATTTGAGTCCTTCCCACTCGCATAGCCGGGTGAAGCAAATAAAGTCCGGCCGTATAGACGCCTCCGCGGCGGCTTTGATATTGCAACGTTATCTTGATAAAATTAATAACCATTAACCTCACCCCGTCTCGCAAGCGAGCCACCCCTCTCCATTTTAAGAAAATGGAGAGGGGAAAGGGGTGAGGTGTATAATGTATTTATGATTACATTAGAAGATTTTAAAAAAATAGATATCGCCGTGGGGAAGATTTTGTCGGCGGAAAAAGTTCCGGAGACAGACAAGCTTTTGAAACTCTCGGTTGATTTGGGTGAAGCCACTCCACGAACAATTGTTTCCGGAATTTCTTTGTATTTTCCCGATTGCTCCGTTTTAGTGGGTAAAAAATGCATGTTTGTCGCCAATTTGGAACCCAGGATGATTCGGGGAATTGAAAGCCAGGGGATGATACTAGCCGTTTCTACAGAAGACGGTAAATTTTCTTTACTTGAGCCAAATAATGAAATTCCGGCTGGCGCACGGGCAAAATAAAAGATACAATATCGGTATGGTTCAGAATTCATTCAACAGATTCTTCTTTAAATTTTTTCCCGTGCCCAAAATGCTTTCCGCTTCTTCCTTCGGTTTGGATATTTCCGACGAATCTCTGAAATTTTTAGAATTGATTATGACCAAAAATGGTTTTCAGGTGGGGCGGTACGGGGAACGCCCTATTCCGCCCGGAGTCATTGAATCCGGTAAGATAAAAAACCCGGGAAAAATGGAAGAAATTTTGACAAGTCTGCGGAAAGAAGAGGGCGTAAACTCTGTCCGAGTCTCCCTGCCGGAAGAACAAGTGTATCTATTTCAGCTCCGACTAGAAAGGGCGGGATTGCGGAACGTCAAAGAAGGAATTGAACTTGCTCTAGAAGAACATATTCCTATTCAGGCGGAAGATGCGATTTTCGATTATGATTTGGTAAAAGAAGACGCGCAAAGTTTGGAAGTGCAAGTGGCAGCCATTCCTAAAAATATAATCGAAAACTATTTATTGATTTTCGAGCGTGCCCAGATATCGGCTCAATCATTCGAGCTCGAAGCGCAAGCTATTTCGCGGGCGGTCATCAAAGACGGCGACATGGAAACATACATGATTGTCGATTTTGGTAAAAAGCGCACAGGTATTTTCATTGTCTCAAACGGTATTGTCATGTTTACCTCCACGCTCGATGTGGGTGGAGAAATTTTGAACAACGTAATTCAAAAAAGTTTCAATGTGAGCCTAGAAGAAGCGGAAAAAATGAAACGGGAATACGGGCTGGAACGAAATGCAAAAAATAAAGAAATTTTCGCGGTGCTTTTAAACAGTGTTTCGGTTCTGCGCGACGAGATATCGAAACATTTTATATACTGGCAGACGCATCGGGACGAAGAAGGAAAAAGCAATCCGCTTATAAAAAAAATTATCCTTTGCGGTGGCGATTCGAACCTGATTGGTCTCTCCGATTATATTTCCATCAGCATGAAGACACCAGTCGAGATGGCCAACGTCTGGATAAATATCACTAATACGGAAAATTCCATTCCGGGAATGGTCTTCAAACAGGCGCTTTCGTTTTCGACCGCTCTCGGCCTGGCCTTGGTGGATTATAATAATTAAATAATACTAAATAATGATGATTAACCTGATTCCAAAAGAAGAGAAGAAAAAAATGACCATGGATTTTTACTATCGGCTCCTGGTCTTGTTTTTGGCCATGGTAAGTTTTTCTGTTTTTGTCGCTTTGGTTTCAATTTTACCTTCATACTTTCTTTCAGTCGCGAAAAATTCCGAAGTTAATATGAAGCTTGAAACCCAAAAGAAGGAGCCATTGCCCCTGTTGGGAGAGCAGGCACTCTCCACTATACAAGACATGAACAAAAAGCTTGGCTTGGTAGAAAGCGCGGAAAAAAATAAATTTCCTCTTTCACTGAAAGTTGTCAGCGCGGTTGTCTTGAGAAAAATGCCCAATATTAAAATTACCGAAATTTCTTACCAAAATGATTCCACCAAGGGCAAACAAATCAGTGTCACCGGCACGGCGCCGTCCCGCGAGGTGTTGCTTTTGTTTCGTCAGTCTCTGGAAGAAAGTATGGCCTTCAAAAGTGTCGATTTACCTATTTCAAACTTTATCAAAGGGTCCGATATTAAATTTAACCTGATGCTGATTCCTTCCTAATGAAAAACAATTTCCCAAAAACACAATTGATTTTCTCTGCACTGCTTTTTGTCGTTCTTTCTGTGGTTTTTGTCTTTTTATATAAAAAAATAAACAACAATAATCAAGTGGCGCAGGAAGGCATGACAAAGTGGGGCGAAGAGGCGGCTAGGCGTAACGAAACGACATCTCTAAACAGCTCACTTCAAAAAATTGCTCCGGATTTGGGAATGCTGGAGACACATTTTGCTAAAAGTTCCGATGTTGTGCCGTTTTTGGATACGCTCGAAAAGCTGGCTCCAAAGGTCGGGGTAACAACGGAAATAAGTTCAGTCGACGCTTTGCCCGGCAACGCCGGCCTTTCGGTGGGGATGAAAGCTTCCGGCAGTTTTGAATCCGTCTATAAATTTCTGACACTTTTGGAAAATTCTCCATACGAACTCGATTTTCTTTCGATGGATATGCAAAAAGTGGATAAAAAATGGGAGGTGACTTTTAAAATAAATCTTTTAAGTTTTGTACCGTAAAATTACACTACAATGAATATAAATATAAAATTTTTTAAAAGAGAAAATAGTTTCAAGAAAAAAGATTTCAAACTGGACTCCGGTTTTTATTGGAAAATTTTTCTTGGAATTACATTTATGATGATACTTTTCGCTTTCTATTTTGGCTACAATCTTTTTGCGCATATAAACGAAGAGTTTGTCTTGTCGAACGGGGGAGGAAACAGCCAAAGCAAGATGATAGATAAGAACCGCATTGATAAAGTATTAAACTTCTTTTCCATCAGAGAAGAAAATTCAAATCGAATTATGAGTTCTCCCGCGCCAGTCGTTGACCCATCGCTGTAGTTTTTTATAAATTATTACCTACCGTTAATCGTTAATTCTTTTATCTTTTCTATCCAGCCCATAATAGTTAAAAAAAGTTTTGTGTCACAAACATAGATATCAAAAGTTCCAAACGGTAAAGTGTTTCTTTTTTGTAAGCTCGCGGAACTTGGTTTTATATATGTTTTAAAGAATTGTTTACGTGGTATCCTAGAAATTTCTGACCAATATTTTTCTGTTTTTTCTATGTCTGCATGCGCAAAAGTATGGATACTCGCCCGAAATTTATTATCTAAAACTCCACAAATTTCTCTAAAAAATCTCATCATGATTTTTATTACAGCAGGGTCACTATTGGCTAGGCGAACCATTCCCCGGCTAGTTTTTCCACCCTCGCCTAGATATAAAATGATTCCAATGATCTTTAATTCATCCAAGGAAATTTTAGTAAAATCTTTTTTTGCATTATCAATAATAATTTGTCTTTTTTCATTTTCATTGAAAAGGCGATTAATTCTTCTTTTTTCCACAGAAGCCATACTCCTTCCTCTTTTAGATATTTTTTTCTTTTGTGCTTTCGTTAGCACAATGTCTCGAACCCACAAACTTACACTGGATTTTGTAAAACTTGTTTTTTCCACAATTTGATTCATGGAATATCCTTTTTTGCGCAGAGCTCTTGCTTCTTCCTTTTCGACTAGTTTCATAAGTAGAGTATACTATATTATATAAATAACTTACCAGTCCAGTTATCCACACCTTGATTTTAGGGCATTTTTCTGTACAATATATTATGTAAGTTTGTTGCGCGCGATTAGCTCAGTTGGTAGAGCAGGATGTTTACACCATCAAGGTCGTAGGTTCGAGTCCTACATCGCGCACTATATCAGATTTTTGGTCAGTAATTTCTTGATTTAACTTGAAAATTAAGGTTAGTTTCGGTGTTCCACTAACAATTTCTTCATACGTTGGGAACTCCTCAAAGAAAAGGCTATAAAGAGCCACCTGTTCTTGCTTATTGCTAAGTTTTTCCTTCAAGCTGATGATTTTTGTTGGGATTATTGCCTTTATTGCTAGTGCTATTTTATAAAAATAAAACATTGCGTTGCCCTAGACAAGAGTAAATAATCGTGTTAGTGTGTTTTCTGAAAGGAGTTCCTATGCTCGTAAGAATCGTGAGTGCCCCCAGAGGATTGGACTTGGAAGGAGTGACGCAGAGCATCGTTTGCTGTCTTGGCAAGACAACAACTTGCCCCGATGTGGAGCAACCTGTTCTGGACATCCTGTTCGGAGACGATTCCGACATCGCCAAGCTGGCAAGCAAGACAAGAATTATCGTTGAAAGAAACTAAAATGGGGGCGTGTATCCCGCTTGTAAGAAGCCGAGCTTCTACAGGCGGTTTCTTATTTTCCCACCATAAAGCAATTTTCTTTTCTAAGAATGTTATCAATAGTTATCAATTAGAAAGTGCTTCAGTCTTAAATTATATAACCATAAAAAGAATAACAAATGATAACATCAATTTTTATGAACACTCATATTTATCAACGTTTTGCATTTTAAGCTATGTTATCATCGTGTTTGCAAAATCACTAAACTTAACCTTGTCGGGGGGGGTGCTCTAACTACTCTACTACCATTAAGGTAATAATTTTATATATCAAAGCGAAATAAAACACTTGCAGAATAAGCCTATTTAAGCCATACTATACTTGTTAGTTAATCCCCCTAGAACTTGATTCCACCTTACAACTATATTCTGTATGGTGTTCCAATCTAGGGACAGAATGTGCACATGCGCTCATTTTGCCCTCGTAGTTTAATGGATAAAACGAAGCTCTTCTAAGGCTTTGATGGAGGTTCGATTCCTCCCGAGGGCACAAACTAAAAAAGCCGCCAGGGTTTTTCTAGAAAGAAAATCTTAACGACTTTAGATATGGGTTTTGAGAGCGGAGATTCCGTTCCCAGCTGATTATAGAGTTCAGCCCTCTTGGTGCTTTACTGCTTCGCTTGTTTCTTTCGGCGCCTCCAGAAACCGAGGCCCAGCAACCCGCCGCCGATGAGCGCCATGGAGGCCGGTTCGGGGGCCGAGTCTGACTCCAAAAATGCGAACTGCTCACCGTCGCATTTCTGGTTCATGTTTCCACCGGGAGAACTAAACACAAGTACAAAATCACTCCCCGGACGGAATGACACACTTCCGCCGGCATCGGCGGAGAGAGAGTTGACCAACCAAAGCGATGCGGTATTGGCCCAGCCCAAGGTGTTTTGTCCAGACCAGGCAGACACTTCAATCAGCACGTTCTCGTCCACCGCACCATTGCTGGTGAAGTGAGTGGAGGCATCGTAGCTTCCTGTTGTTGATCCCCAGAACTTGGTTGTTGCGAGTGTCAGGTGTGGACTCGTCGGGTTTCCGGCAAAGCCGCCGGTGCCGAGCGCGAAGTCCATGAATCCCATGTGTGGCCCGTCATACGAGGCGCCGTCGAAATACGGAACACCGTCGTAATTTGGAGCGACCATGGGTTTCCATCCGTAATTTCCGGCCAATGTGGCGCCGGAAATTGTGAGGATGATGTCTTGGTAATCTTTGTCGCCGCCCGGGAGGGCAGTGTCTTCGATTCCAACATATATTACGCTGGCCCTCACAGGGCCGTTAACCAGCGTCATGAGCATGACGATGATTGTCAGAAAGAACAATTTATTCCTCATTCCTATTCAATTTAACACATATTTATAAATATGTCAAAAATTGTGAAGGTTTATAGCTCTTGGTTGGTTGAAAGTGTATAATCAAAATGCATATGAAAATCAAAGTTTTATACGAAGATAAAGACATTTTGGCCATTGAAAAGCCTTGGGGCATTTCTGTGCACCCCGCAGTAGAGCAAGCTCACTACGGGGCAGGCGCTGATGGCAAAAAAAAAGAAACTTTTATCACTAGTTGGATAATCAAAAATTATCCGAAAATGAAAGGTGTAGGGGAGCCGATGGGGGAAATAGACCGGCCGGGCATTGTTCACAGACTGGACCGCGGAACTTCCGGAGTAATGCTTTTGGCAAAAAACCAAAAAGCGCATGAGTTTTTAAAAAATCAATTTATGGGCAGAGATATTAAAAAAACTTATGTAGCTATTGTAGACGGTTGGGTAAAAGAAGACCGCGGAGTGATAAACAAACCCATTGGCCGCAGTCCTTCGGATTTTCGCCGCCGCTTGGCAGGTCGCGGCGCTAGGGGAGAGATGCGGGAGGCGATTACGGAATACAAAGTACTCAAGAGATTAGAAATCACCACCCCGAAGCCCCTCCTCAATAAGGAGGGGAGGAAATTTACCTATTTGGAACTAAAACCAAAAACCGGTCGGACACATCAAATTCGCGTGCATATGAAATTTTTAAATCATCCGGTGGCGGGAGATGCGCTTTATAATCCAAAAAGTTCACCCCTCCTACGCCTCCCCTTCGCAGGGGAGGAAAAAAAAGGAATCCGCATGTTTCTGCATGCCAAATCCATAGAATTTAAAGATATGAAAGGCAAAACAGTAAAAATAGAATCTAAAATTCCGAAGGAGTTTGAAAAAGTGATAAAATAAATAAATGGAAACCAAGGTCTGCCAAAACCCCGAACGAAAGCAAAGCTTCATACGGGGCAGGCTGCAAAAAAGTTATGGAAAATAAAACATGTCAAAATTGTAAATCGGAGTTTGTTGTTGAAGAGTCAGATTTTTCTTTTTACGAAAAAATAAAAGTCCCAGCACCGACCTGGTGCCCGGAATGCCGGATGATTAGGCGTTTTACATGCATAAACTGGTGGTCGCTTTTTTACCGAAATTGCGATAAATGTGGCAAGCGTACACTATCTATGTATCCACCGGAGCAAGAAATTACAGTATTTTGTCAGCCATGCTGGTGGGCGGATGATTGGGATGGCACAGAATCCGCAATGGATTATGATTCAAAACGACCATTCCTAGAACAGGTAAAAGAATTGTCAGAAAAAGTTCCGTACGTTGCGCTGGAATCAACTTTTTTAACACTAAAAAATTGTGATTATTGCAATGCCTTGGCTTATTCAAAGAATTGTACTTTGATTACTGGAGCAGACTATTGTGAGAACGTTTATTTTTCTTCAATTTTAAACACAGCCAAAGACACAGCTGATTCTCTGCGCATATTCAAGTCAGAACTATGCTATGAAAGTATCGGGCAGAATGATTGTTATCGTGTTTTTTACTCGCAAGAGTGTGATGCTTGCACCGATGTATGGTTTTCCCGCAACTGTTACAGCTCTATGAATTGCGTGGGTTGTGTAAATTTACGTGGCGCTTCAAATTGTATTTTTAATGTTAAATATTCTAAGGAAGAATACGCGGAAAAATTAAAAGAAATGAAACTGGACACGCGTTCCGGAATTGAAAAAGTGAAAAAGGAAGCAGAGAAATTTTGGTTGGAACACCCCTATCGGTTTTACACCGGGAACACCCTAAACTTGAATGTCACCGGGGAATATTTGTTTAATTCCAAAAATTCAAAAGAAATATATATTGGTAGCAAGGTTGAGAACAGCAAATGGTGCCAGATGATTTCCGTCTCTCCGGTAAAAGATTGCATGGATTATTCCGGCTGGGGAGCTAATGCCGAGCTCCTGTATGAGTCGGCCAGCGTGGGGGATAATGTCGCCAACGTAAAGTTTTCCGCATATTGTTTTCCTGATGTTTTGAATTCCGAGTATTGTCTTTGGTGTCCGGCGTCAAAAAACAATTTCGGTTGCGTGAATCTAAAAAGAAAATCGTATTGCATCTTGAACAAAGAATATTCCAAAGAAGAATATGAAGCTTTGAAAGAAAAAATCATTGAAGATATGAAAAATAATCCATACATAGATGAACAAGGCAGAGCTTGGCCTTACGGAGAATTTTTTCAGCCCGGTTTCAGTAAATTCGCTTACAACAATTCGAACGCTTTTAAATTTTTCCCAAAAACAAAAGAAGAAGCTCTGAAAGCGGGATACACTTGGAACGACGAAGCCGAACAACAAGTGGAAGCGACAATAAAAGGGGAAGACTTTCCGGAAACTATCGGCGAAGTGAATGATTCAATCTTAAAAGAAGTGATTTCTTGTACGACTTGTGACAGAAAATACAAAATTGCTTCGCTCGAATTTGACCTTTTGCGAAAAATGAACATTCCGCTCCCGAGTAGATGTCTAAAGTGCCGGGAAAAATCACGTTTTAATAAATTGCAAATGCCAAAACTTTATGACCGGCAGTGTATGAAGTGTGGCAAGGCAATCAGAACCTCTTTTGCCCCAGGCAGACCCGAGACGGTCTACTGCGAAAAATGCTACCAACAGGAATTTGCCTAATTTTTACAACAAAACAGTGTTTTTGAGTTATCCACAGGCATTTTTCTTCCGATAGATTTTTTGCTTGCGTGTAGTATAATGCGGAATATGGAACTAAATGAATATCGGTGCGATAAATGCGACAAGCTTTTGTGCAAGGGTTGTCTGACGGATAAAGACAACATGCTGGAAGTAAAATGTCGGAATTGTCATAATATACAATTCTTTCAAGGGCCAGATGCAGAGATTATTAGAAAACGTGCGGTGTTAATAAATCAAGGTTTGATTCCAGATACAGATAAGTAGAAGGGATTAGTTTAACAAGAGAAGCTCGCGAAGCTCGAACCAACAGGTCGAGTTTTTTTATTGAAAAATCAATTATTAATTAATTTTGTTAAAAAATTTATGTTAAAAAATTTTTTGAAAACGCACTATTCTCTGGTTGTGTTTATTGTTTTTATTGGTGTTGTGATTTTTGTGTCAGTTAGAAATACAAATCCTGTAAATGTTCCCAGTTCTTCTCTGCAGGGGCAAGTATTGAATACAACAGAATATATTACCAATGGAGGTTTTGAAAACACAGATACCAGCAGTAAACCACTGAGCTGGAGCGCAAACGGATTTACAGTTGATGGGAGTGTGGCCCACACGGGAACGCATAGCTTAAAAATCGTTAATGCAAACTTGATACCTTATTCCCAGTCGGCAATGCAAACTATCGGCACCCTTCCAAAGGGTGTTTACAATATTGGCATGTGGGTGAAAATGGATGGGGTAGCATCAACGGTTGGTAGTGGTTTGAGAATAAATTTTAATACCGGAGTATACCCAAATGCCTGCGTTAATGGATGTAAGTCATCACAAATCATAAAAGGTGCCAGCGACTGGCAATATTTACAGGTGCAGAATGTCACAATCACCAATGATTCTCCGGCTTACTTTGTTGTAGAAATGTATGGAGACCCAAATGGCACAGCTTGGTTTGACGATGCTTCCGTGATGATTAGTAATACCGGCAACACGCCACCGCCTACCACAACCCCTACGAACAACAATCCGACAACTCCAACGACAACCTTGCCAACTACAAATATACCGCCAGTCAGCACCCCGACTCCGCCCGTCGTTGTTCTTCCAGATTCAAGCCTTCCACAATGTTCTGATGGCATTGATAATGACTTGGATGGCAAAATAGATTATCCGAATGACCCAGGTTGTAGTAGCGCAAGTGACATGATGGAATTTAATGCTCCGACTCCGTCTGCTCCAATCAATGGATTGGTGGCTGGAGGGTTGATGTGGTATCCAATGGCTAGCCTCGGTCCAAATTTATTACTTAACTCCGGTTTTGAAACATTATCCAGTGGTAAACCGGCAAATTGGTCGGGTTCGTCCGCTTTTCTGGTTGATTCTTCTACAGTTCATGGCGGAGCAAGTAGTTATAGTATGAAAGACGCTCCCAGTTTCCCCTATACGGAATCCGCCAGGCAGACTCTTTCTTTGAAAAAAGGATCTTATCGTATCAGCGGTTGGATAAAAACAAACTTGGTTGATACTACTATTCATCCCTGTGTTCGTATTAGTGTAAACGCAGGCAGTGCCGGAAACGGGGTGGGTAAATGTCTGAATGGAGTCAATGATTGGACATATGTTGAGTTAAAAAATGTTGTCATCAATCAGGATTCTTCAAGTGTGAAATTTGTTTTGGAAAGCTGGAATGAACCGGCAGGTCAGGCTTGGTTTGACGATATGGCGATACAAGAAGAATATCAGTCACCCATGGATGTATTTATGCTCTATCCAAATTATAAAGGATTTCTTTTTGACGACCAGTCTCAGACCATAAAATTTGATGTAAAGATAAATCCTCCGGCTGGGACAACGCTTGGCGATTGGAAACCGGAAATTACTCTGACAGACGAATCCAGCGGTTCCGTGGTTGCAAACCAATCATACTCATCATCTGCCGATTTTACAGCTACTTTAAGTGGCTCCAGCATGACAAATGGCCATACTTATTTGGCGCGGTTTAAATTATTGCGCAGTTCAAATAGTGTAGCTTTGTACGAATATCCGTCTTATAGAATTTCCAAAGTTTCCGGCTCTGTCAGAAATTCCATTCCTATTTCCTTCAATCAAAATAATCAGATTTTATTTAACGGTCAGCCAAAGTTTTTGCTCGGTGTGTATGATTCCGGTGGTGGATACTCAATGAGCGAAACCACTTGGGAAAACACGCTCACCTCTACCAAGCGATTATTTGAACTGCCGGTAAATTTCTGGTTTAATTATTGGCTGGGTAATATGCCAAACAGCGCTGCCTTTCCGCTGATGAATGTTTTACAGAGACATGGGATATCTCTTGTTTCCAACGCCAATTGTTTTTCAACCAGTACTTATGATGATGGTTGGTTAAAAACTTTCAGCGATGCCGATATTGTTGCTCGGGGCCAATATCCTGGTTTTGCCGGTCAATACAATATGGACGAATGTGTGTCTTATTTGGCGCCGGATATGTTTACTTATTACAACAAGTTGAGAAATCTTGACCCTATCGGTCTTTCTTTTGGCGCAGGGAATACTCCAAACTCAATGTCTTACTGGCGAGACACCGTTGACCTGCTTTCCATGGACCCATACGCTTTGTACGGAGCAGAACCAGCTAGCGGTTATGATTATTCTCTAGTGGCTAATCAGACAAAAATCACAAAAGATGCCGTGCAAAACAGCAGACCTGTTGCCACTGTCATCCAATTCTTTAAATTTACTTCCAAGGGTCGCTGGCCGACCCAAGCGGAACTTCGCAATATGTCCTATATGGCAATTGCCGAGGGGAGCGATGGGCTAGTGTATTGGAGTTTGGGTGTTGGGGCTTTGGCGTATATCTGTGATGGTTCCGATGCGGCTCATTCGCCTTCCGGTTCGCTCTCGTGGTGTCAGGCCAAAGTTGATAATTTCAACAACCTCAAAGCCGTAACCACAGAACTCAATTCTCTCCAACCGGCCTTGTCTTCCATTGATAAGAATGACCTGCTTTCTTTCAGCTCAAACAGCAGTATTCACACCAGAGTGAAATATGCAGGTGGCAGAGGATATCTGATTGCTTCCAATAATACCAATGCAACTGTTCCAGTCACTTTTACTTGGAGCACGACACCTTCACTGGTGTCTGTTTATGGTGAGAATAGAAACCTAACTGTTTCCGGAAATGGTTTTACCGACACCTTTACTCCGTACCAAGCCCACGTCTATGAAATATCAACCGGCGTTATTTCTGCTCCTGTTCCTGTTGACATTCCGACTCCACAACCGGTTTCCACTCCTAAAAATGGCGATACAACTCCAATTCCGCCAAAACCCACAAAACCAATTCCTTCAACTAGTACCCAAAAATATAATTTAGGTACCGTCACTCTACAAAAAGGGAGTGCGGGAGATGCGGTTAAAGAATTGCAAAGATATTTAAATGATACATCAAAAGCCGGGTTGGTTCTCGACGGAAAGTTTGGCACAACAACACTTTCCGCTGTTATGAAATGGCAAAAAAGTCATGGATTGCTTGCAGACGGTGTCGTCGGTGAAAAAACAAAAGCCTTGATGTATTCTTTGGTGCAATAAAATTATGTTTCGCATTAAAATCAATAAAACAGAAAAAATATTTGTATTTTTGGTTTTCTGTTGCTTTTTGTTTTCTTTCGGAAAGATGGTTCATGCTGGTGGCACAACGTATTATGTTGACTGCAATGCTGCAAATGATACAGGAGATGGAACATCTCCTGCAACGGCCTGGAAAAATATTACCAAAGCTAACACCTCAGCTGGATTGAATGCCACGGTTATGTTTAAACGTGGTTGTTCATGGGCTCAGTCAATATCTCCTAGCCAAAATGGTATAACTTATACACTATATGATGTCGCTGATACCGGAGCACTTCCGGCTATTCCTGGTTCCAGTGGTTATGCGATAAATATGGTTACAGGTAGAACCGGAATCAAGGCGGAGTATTTGGATTTTCAAGGGACCGTATCAGTTGGAGCTTCCGATTCATTGTCTTTATCTAATGTAATAATACGCCGTGCCGCCGGAATTGGTTTGTCTGTTGCCAACTCAGCAACGGTGACTCTAAACAATTCATTGATTACCCAATGTGCCGGTTCGGCAATTTCTATGGCTGGCACAGGGGCAATCACAACTGTTCGCAATTCAATCATTGAAGGAAATGGTTATGGCACGGGAGTTTTTACAGGCGGGGCCGGAGTTGCCGTTGCCACTGGCAACACTATTGATTATGATTATAGTCTTATTCTCGGCAATAATAGAGTTACAACTGCTTCTTTTATAGCTGGTAATTTTTCCGGAAGTGGAACCATAACCGATGGAGGACATAATTATTCTACGGTTCCAAACTTTAAAGCTTTACCTTTTCCTGCAGTAAAAATTGTTTTGTCTATTGATGGAGATGATTATGCAGGTATCCCCGCGTATTCCAGCGGATTGGCAGATGCATTTGATGCGGCCTTTGGAACAAACACTATCCCTTTCTTGGCGTATTTAACAAATCTTACAGGAATTTCATCCGGAGGTAAAACTATTTTGTCATCTCTTCCTGCTAGGGGAATAGAAATTGGTTCGCACAGTTGGTCTCATTCGGATGTCACCAAAACTTCTATGTTTACTGTATCAACAACAAATTCCGGAACTAATACAGTAACCATAGACAGGACCGCTCACACCCTCAGTCTGGCTAGTAGTGGTAACCCAGAAAATAATATTCTGATTGATTGGTCAGTAACAGACAAAACATTATGTGATTTTAAGAAAACTATCAATGTGGCGAATGCATGCGTCGGACTTTCTGCCACCGGAAAAGGGTGGACCATCAGCAATACAACAAATATGAATGACCCTGTGCGTCTGAAGGCATTGGATAACCAAACCAGCACAACCTTTCCATACGTTGTAAATATGCTGATGTCAGCATATAGAGATGAAGAAATTTTAGATTCAGCTGGTTGGATTGCATCCAACATCGGAACAGTTCCAGTTTCTTTTGCATATGGAGGAGGATGGTCCGATGCGGGGGCTGAAGCGTATATGCCAACGATTTCTTCCACATTTACCAGTGCCCGGTCAGCCGGTGGGGGGTATATGTATATGCCATCAATCCACCCATATATGTTGTCCGGGCAAGCAATGTCTTGGGCGATGAATGGATTTAGTACTGAAGCCGATATTCGTAAAGTGGCTCGTCACACTTATTTATTGGCCGCCGCCGCAGGTGGTTACATAGGAATGTTTTGGCACCTTACCGATGCCGTTAATGTGACAAACCAAAAATTGATTTGGTTTGTGGATGAAATAAGAAATCTCGGAGGAACTTTTGTTACCCAATCTTCCATCGCGGCAGGTATTTATTCCGATGGGCATACGACTTCTGATGGTGGTCTGTCGTGGACAAAAACATACACAGACACAAGTGATTACAGACTTTCCCCCGGTTCTTCTCTCATCAATAGCGGGACAAATCTTGGCGTTCCATACAATGTGGGTTTGAGTCCGGCCAGCTATACCAATATTCAATTGCTTGACCGCGCCAACTATGATTGGGACCTAGGACCATATGTGTATGACGATGTCGCCCCCACTGTAACTGCTTTCTCAATTCCCGCTACTTCCAGTTCATTGACTGTTTCCGTATCTTCTTTTACCGCCACGGACGATATTGGCGTCACCGGATATCTTCTGACTGAGTCACCTACGGCGCCCTTGGCAGGAAATGCCGGTTGGACAGGAAGTGCTCCTGCCAATTACACGTTCTCCACTTATGGCTCAAAAACTCTTTATGCCTGGGCCAAAGATGCCAACGGAAATATTTCCACGAGTTTAAATGCTCCGGTCGCGGTTAGTTCAGCGGGTGATTTAGTAAATCCCACACCGGGAGCAAGTGGCGTCATTACCACTGCAAGTGTTACTACAAGTAGTCTTACTTTAAATTGGACTAAAGGCACAGACGATGTCTCGGCTCAGGGAGTTCTACAATACAGGGTGTATCAATCATCTTCCAATAATATCGATACGGTGACCAATATTGAAGCCAATGGCACACCACTCAACACTTACACCACAGACATCAACACTCTTCCTGTTTCCGGTCTTTCTTCCACCACCACTTATTACTTTAATGTTATACTTAAAGACGAAGCAGGGAACAAAGCATCATATGTAATTAAATCTCAAGCGACAGAATCTTTCGGTTTACCTACTGCTACCAATGTCACCATTTCTGGCACAAAAACAATCGGCCAAACACTGACAGGTTCATACGCATTTTCTGACCCAAATAGTTTGCCCGAATCCGGCACAACATATGCATGGCTTCGTTCCTCTTCCTCGGGAGGAACATATACTGCCATCGGTGGCGCAACCGCTATTACATATATATTAACTTCTTCCGATATTGGACAATATTTAAAATTCCAAGTGACCCCTTCTTCTGCAAGTGGCACCGGTTCTGCTTCCTTGAGTTCCGCCACAACTCAAATCCAAGATAATATCATCACCTATATAATATCCATTCTCTCCACCAATGGCACCGTTGCCAAAAACCCAGACCAGGCAAACTATGATTTTGGAAGTTCTATCATTCTCACTGCAACTCCAAATTCCGGGTACGCATTCTCTGATTGGTCTGGAGATATCACCTCTTCAGCTAATCCAATGACTGTTTCTATGGATGCGGATAAAAATATTACCGCGAACTTTACCTTGGTTTATGTGCCAAGTAGTGGCGGTGGTGGAGGGGGAGGAAGCTATACACCTCCTACTCCGATATCTATGCCAGGTTGTGGTTCTAGAATCACGGGCTTTAGTACTGCCACGGGACAATCTTGTTCGGGAAATGTTGCCGCCAAAACTGCGATTGCGACCACAAACACCATAAATGTTTCTGCCATCAATCCTACGCTGATGTATAATTTCGGTTTCACTACTCTTAAACTAGGAAGTATAGGCGATACCGCTAAAGAACTGCAAAGATATCTAAATGACACGATGAAACTCGGTTTGGTTTTAGACGGCAAAATTGGGCCAAAGACTATCGCTGTCATCAAACAGTGGCAGAAGAATCATGGGCTTGTGTCCGATGGACTCATTGGTCCCAAGACCAAGGCCATGATGATATTGGGGAAATAGTTTAAAAATAATTCTTAGTTGCCTTTGAAAAACTTTTATGTTAAAGTGTTTTGGCAACGTGTCCCGTTAGAAAATCAACGGACTTGCAGGAAGTAGTACTTTTATTATTTAAATTTTTTAATGGGATGGCAGGAAATAAAATCAACAAAATAAAGTTTAGTCCGGTGGATATTGAAGCTCGAAAAAAGCTTGATTTTAGAGCAGGTGATACAGTTTCCGTCTCTTCAAAAATAATAGATGAAAAAGGCAAGGCTCGCTTCCAGATTTTTGAAGGCATCGTCTTGGCTAGAAAACATGGCACCGAAGTCGGCGCTACTTTTACTGTTCGTAAGGTGGCCTCTGGGGTGGGAGTGGAAAGAATTTTCCCGCTTTTTTCTCCAATGGTTGGTAAAATTGAAATCACCAAGAGGTCTCATGCCAAGAGGAGCAAACTATATTACATTCGTACCAAAGCTATCAAAGACGTTCGCAGTAAAATGCGTTCCGTCGCCAATGTGGAAGAGGAAGAAGTGGCAGAAAAAGTTGCAGAATAAATTTCTATTATTTTTTCTTAACTCTTGCTATACTCATAATATGCTCGGGTGGCGAAACTGGTAGACGTACTACCTTGAGGTGGTAGCGCCCGCAAGGGCATGGGAGTTCAAATCTCCCCCCGAGCACAGTGTTTTGTTGTTTTTTGTACATGGTGGTTATGGTGTAGCGGCAGCACAGAAGCTTGTGGAGCTTTTAGTTCGGGTTCAACCCCCGATAACCACCCCATTTATTTTCATAATATTTTCATAACTGTTTTGATATTCTCAAGACAGAATTTTACAATGGGCATTTTCTAGTTCGTTGCGAGTTCGTTGAAAACAGAAGAGAATTAAAAGTAAAAAGAAAGGGGGTGTTCGTGGGGAGCTGGAGCGCGGACGTAGATAATAACCCGAGAAGAATTACCGACGAAGAGAGGGAGGAATTGATGAGCGTCGGAGCAGCAATTATTGCCGACGTCAAAGAAAGTCTTGAAACAAGTGCGTCCAACATTAGGACGAGGTTTGAGCATGGGGTGACGCTTGAGCTTGGCGGGTCAGGAGATAAATTGACGCGGTCGGTAGAAATGCTTCTGTTCTTTGTCTTCACCGATTTGGGTGATTCAGACGAAGAGCAAGTGAAGGCATTTATCCAGCAACGTCTTCTGGAGATATTCAGCGACCCGTCGTATCTCAAGTACAAAGCGCAACAAAGTTTTGAAGTTGTATCCGAAGAGTAAGGAGGAGAGAAGAGATGGCAGATAAAGACGTGAAGGTTGAAAAAAAAGAGGAAGTAATTGCTCCCAAAGTAAAAGCAAAATTGTTAGTTGTGGGATTCGGCGGTTGCGGCACGACGGCAATTGCGGCAATGCTCAGAAAATATGATCCAGAGATGAATCCCCACCTGACTGTTTTGGCTATGGAGTCCAATCAGAGCCAGTTGAAGAATCGTTTTGAAGTCAACCAAAGCGAAGAAGCAGATTGTGGTCATATGCTCGGCTGGACTCGTCTTGAGGACCGTTTTCTTAAACTTCAGTTGGGAGAAAAAGGTTGGGGAGCTGGCGGCGATGCGAACAAAGGCGAAGAGATGGTCAAGGAAGAGGAAAAAACAAAACTCCTTAAAGACCTTTTTGCCAAGTATGATAGTGTCTGCTTGGTCGCCGGTTTGGGTGGCGGTACTTGTGGCGCAGTGCCACCGGTAGCAGAAATGCTCCAGAAGATGAATATACCCACTTACGCCATCCTCGCAATGCCTAGTGTGGGTGAGGGGCCGGAGCGGGTGAGGCACGGCGGAGACATGTACGAGCGGATCTTGAAATATTGCACGGTCACGCTCATTGAGAATGAGAGGTGGCAGGACAAAACAATTGACGACGAAGAGGCCTGGCAGAAAATAAACGAGACGTCCCTGTTCTGGATCTTGGATTTTTACAAATCGTTGCTCCAGGATTGGGGGGATGTCAGGGACCTGGACCTGAGCGACTTGAAAAAGTTATTGGCTACGGGCAACCACGCTCTGCCCATATCTTTCGATGCCACAAACAACAGCCTGGGTGACATAGATAACGTTTTGTTTAGCGGCGCTCCATGTCTCAATCCGAGGATTATTGAGAACGCCCTGAGGGTAGTCCTTTGGTATGAGTCAGATAAAGGGTGGCCCATTCAAGACCGTGAGGCCATACAGGAGTGTATCAGGAAAAAGATGGTTCACGGTGAACCGTATGAGTTGAAGTTCGGCATAAAGAAAAGGGGCGTGGAGAAGGGTGTAAAAAGGGTCAGGCTAATGGCGGTAGCGAAAGACCCGCCCAGAAACCTACCCGACGCAAACGAAAAGAAAGAGGGTTCGGTTTTCGCTATGGGTAAACCAATGACGCCGGAGACCGGGGTTCCCGCCATCGTGGGCAGACCAATGGTGTCTCTGGAAGTTGCGCCGCCTGCGCCGCAGAAGACGAATGGCGCCGTGGTCGCCGAACAACCCAAGGTTCGGTTTGAAGTGGTCATCAACGCCAAGGGTGACAAGCAAGAGGTTGAGGCTTCTCCGGAACTTGCTAAGCGTTACCAAGAACTTTCTCTCTACACTGGGAATCCGTCACTTTTTCGCTTAGAAATAGCGGAAAAAGTTCAGCGGGCGATAGCTCAGGCGACAGAAGTTGAAATATACATTCCACACGACCTGACGAGACTAAGACCAAAAAGTTAGGAGTAATCATGACGGGTAGATTGCTGATGATTTGCATCGTGGGGGCCGCGCTTTGCGCGGCCGCTCCGGTAAGAAAAACAATGTTTCAAGAAGGTGACGCCGGTATTGTAGATGTCGCCAGTAGAGAATGTGGCAGTGTTCTCTGGACATCCGAAGTGATGTGGCTGAGCGCCGTGCCGTCATTTCGGCTCACGAAAATTCACGTTGGGGACACTATGTTTGTTCCCGACAACTGCAAGGCGGAAAAACCGTCAGAGAAAGTTCAGCAGGACACACTCCTCTTGTTTAAGGACATAAAAGCATTCCAAAAACAAGAGACGGCGATGTCGACGTTGGAAGACAAGAAAGAAGAAACCGAGGTTGCGGACGAAGAGAAACAAGGGCAATCTCCCGGCGCTGACAACAACAATCTACAAGACAAAAATAAACATCTGGGGGAGGTGAACGGTAAACTTCACCTTCTTCTCAAGGGGGCGGACCAATCCGTAATTTCAAGTATGTTCTGGGGAATAGGTCTCGGTTGCTTGTTCGGAGCCACGGCTGTTCTGGCTTATTTCTGGTTTTCTTTTATTCCGCACCTGGAAAAGGAAAATCAAATTGACAAAGAGGAAGCAGTTGATGCGTTGAATGAAAGATTGAAAACTGCTAACGAGGAGATAGAGAAATTACGTCCGAAGCCGAAACAACCCTTCGTGTATTATGGAGAGGTTGTTGAGTGGCGTGATACAACCATACGCCGGGTTGGTTGTGTGTATTGTTTTGAAGATAACATTGCAGACAATCCAAAAAACAAACATGACCACTTGGATAAACACACAAAATTGAGAATCCCAACAATTTCACAGGCGGAGATGAGAAAAAAACTGGCAGCCTGCAACGACAACTAGTTCTTTAGCCTCGCATTTATATTTTGTTTTTCAAACTATTTTATTTCACCCCGGGCGAGTTGGCCTTGAGGGAGATCTGGAGCTTATGCGTGAGCATACGCGAAGGACAACTTGACGGGCCAGTCGTGCCTTGCTCTTGAAATGAGATTATGCGAAAAAACAACAATATGTTGCGAGCGTAGTTCTTTCATAACGGCCTTGGTTTATATATTATATTCCAATGCAAGGCCGAGGCATCTATAAAAAGCGAGGCGCCAACGGATCGTTGGCGCCTCTTTCGCTTTGGGCTTATAACCTGTCTTCATTTCTCCTCACGTTTTTCTTCATCTCGTCCCTGTCTTGGGTCCGCCTGGAAAACTTTCTGATGACCAAGACGAATATACCCAAGATCGCGACTACGAAGAGCTTTATTGCCGTGAACCAAGCTTCTACCCACTGCATACCAGGTACTCCTTCATATCAAATCCTATAAAAGAAGGGGTGAAAAAATTATGAAATAAAAGTTATTTCTTTTCGTCTATTTCTTCATCAATATGTTCCAACTTTTTTTCCAGTCGGTTTAAAGTGCTTTGCAGATTTTTCAATTGGCTTTCTTCCGTTTCGATTTCACCCTCTTCTTTTTCTTCCAATTTTTTTTCACCGATGAGGCCGGTCATAATGAGTTTGTTTCCGATAAATTCCGCCACAAACACTCCGGTCAAAACGAGGATAAAAAATCCCAATATTAAGGACAGGATACTACTCATATTCATGTCATCGGCGGTGTGCCAGACGCCGCGCCAAAATAGCACGATGCCCACTCCGCCTACGAGTGCGTATAAAATAGGGTAATGGCTCAATTTCCCCCGTATCATAATTTCCAATTTATCGAAAAATTTCGCAATATTATTTCTCATGTCTTAAGATAATACACCAAAATATGTTAATATGAAAGCAACCTGTCCCGTACTAAATTTTTGATTACGGGTAATAAAGATAGGGTTTATAAATTAAAATTTTAGTACTGGGATGAAAAAGATTTCAAAAAACACCAAAGAAACCGGGGAAATAGCCAAGATATTTCTGGAGAAAATTTTAAAAACCAGCGCCAAGCAAAAAGGCGCTTTAGTGGTGGCCTTGTCCGGAGATTTGGGCGCGGGCAAGACGGCTTTTACGCAAGCAGTCGGCAAACACCTTGGCCTAAAAGATAAAATCAAAAGCCCGACTTTTGTTATTTTTAAAAAATACAAGATTAAATCAAAAAAATATAAATTTTTATATCATTTTGATGCATATCGTTTGAAAAATGAAAAAGAATTATTACATCTGGGTTGGGAAGAAATTATCGGCAATAAAGAACACATAGTTTTCATTGAGTGGCCGGAAAATGTTTCAGGTGTTATCCCATCCAATGCCCGATACATCTATATTTCGCATAAAGAAAAAGGTCACAGAAGTTTGGAATTAAAATAAAATGCAAGAAAATATTTGGAACGATAAAAATTTAATAAAAATTTTACAAGAAGATGGTGTGGTGATTATGCCGACGGATACCATCTATGGCATGGTCGGCCGGGCGCAAGCAGAATTTGTAGTCAATCGCATTTACACTATCCGCAAAAGAAATCCAACCAAACCCTGCATTATTTTGATTGGAGACACGAGTGAACTTGAAAAGTTTTCTGTAATTTTAACACAAGAGCAAAAAAATAAATTAAAAGAGCTGTGGCACATATCAGTCATGGCTGATATGTGCCACGAGCGAGCTGTCAGTATTGTTTTGGATTGTCCCGACCCGGCCTTGGAGTATTTGCATCGTGGCACAAATACTTTAGCCTTTCGTTTGCCCGCTCCACAAGCTCTGCGGGATTTGCTTTTGGAAACTGGACCACTCATTGCGCCATCGGCCAATCTGGAAACTATTCCGCCGTGTGAAACCATGGAAGATGCTAGAAAATACTTTGGTTACAGTGTTGACCTATATATAGACGGCGGCACAATCAAAAACAAAGCCTCCAAACTGATAAAATTGCATAAAGACGGAAGTATTGACTTAATGAGAAATTAAGTGTATTATATAAAGATATATTGTTCCTTAAAAAGTTACTTGCAAAATAGTAGTCATAGCCAAAAGATGCTTAATTTTAGGCGTTTCCTGGCTATGACTACGGGATACGTAGTTATCTAGCAGAAAAGGATGATAACATGCCCAGCATGATTACACTCGAAAGAAAAGAGCAGTTGATGACGGTTGTGGCGTCTGCGACCCGCAAGGTAGTAGACGAGGCAGTAATCGAGCTCTCCGCCAACGGGGTGCTCCACGGCGATAACTTTCAGCGGGTATTGACTCAGGGTGATAAAATCGCGGCAGTGGTGAAAGCTACGGTGAAGACTATTCTCGCCGAGCTCGCGGAGAACGTGGTCGGGCGGCTCAAGCGTTTGTTTGCCGATCGCACAATTGAGCTCGCGGAAACCGACGGGAAGGAGACGCTGGCAGAAGCAAATGACGTTTTCAATGCGGGCATCTACGGAGCCGCGAAGCGTGGAGTCTGCAAGGCAACGAAAAAAACCGTCCTAGCCGTCTACTACATGATCAAAGACGGTACTTACGCACAGGTCTTCGGAGGCTTCGGCGAGAATCTGAAACGTCTCTGCTGGCAGGAGTCGCAAATCGTGGCATTCTGTCGAGATCCTCGCAACCGCGAGTATCTTCGTGCAGAGGGCTACGGTACCTTCTTCCTGTTTGAGGGGGAAAACGGCGGCTTCTTCGTTGCCGGCGTCAGCGTGTGTGGCGATGGTCGTCTGGACTTGGGCGTCGATCCGCTTGAGTTCAGCAATGTCTGGGGTGCCAGGTGCGCTCATCGGGTCGTCGTTCCGCAACTGTAACTTTGTTTCTGTTTCAACATCAAACCGTTCCATCAGTAAGGTGAAAAGCCGACCTGGAGGAACGGTTTTTCATTTGTCACTTTGAAACTTTTTCCCTTTGACCCTTTATCTTTTTAAATTTTAATATATACTAAATCCGCAATCTGGAAATGCTCACGGTCAAGGCTTTGGGACATGATTGCTTAAAAATCAATTTGAGAATTTCGCCGGATATGTCTCGTGGAAGAGTGAATTCTTTTTTAAAACAAAAAAACATAAAAGTTGGTGGGGTGAGTTGGAAGAGTTTTACGCTCTCAAATAATATACAGCACAGTCTTTGATATTAAGTTATGCTCAGGCTGGCGGTGGAATAGATGGCTTATCCTACAAATCTTCGTTGCCAACGTCAACGTGTATGACGATGGTCGTCTGAACTTGAACGTCAATCCGCTTGAGAACAGCAATGTCTGGAATGCCAAGTACGCTCATCGAATCGTCGTTCCGAAACTAAGAATGTTTCTCCCTGACTAAGTTCAGGGAGTTTTCTTTTCTAGGCCTTTTTTCCAACCACCAAGCATTTTTCCAATTTCATCTAATTTTTCTGAAAGCTGGGAATATTTTTCATTACTAATACATTTATTTTCCCAAGCGATTTGTAGAAAAAACTTAACTCCATCAAGTTTAGAAATTGCGATAATAAGTCGGGGAATTTTAGTTTCCGGCGGTAGATAAATAGAAATGAAAATGTTTTCCAACAACCCGAGGAAATAATCTTCAATCTTTCCACCCAAGGTGTATCTATGCGCTTTCGGAAAATCGTTATATATGTTAAACCAAAGAGAGTAGGCGGTTTTTGTTTTTAAAAGCGCTGAAGGCGCTGCGGGGGGGGGTCCGAGAAATATGAAACAATTTATGCATACTTACGATAATATCATAACTGTAGAAAAACTGCTCAAAGCTTGGCAGGAATTTTTACATGATAAAAAAGATAGGAAAGACGTGATTCTATTTCAAGCTAAGTTGATGGATAATATTCTCGATCTACATAATGATTTAAAAAACAAAACATATACTCACGGAGGTTACACAGCTTTCAATATTTCTGACCCCAAACCAAGAATAATCCATAAAGCTACAGTACGAGACAGATTGCTTCACCATTTAATTTACCAAGAACTGTATGAATATTTTGACTCCAAATTTATAAATGATTCGTATTCCTGCAGGGTAAACAAAGGCACCCATAAAGCAATAAATAGATTTCAAGACTATATTTTTAAAGTTTCCAAAAACAGTACAAGGTCTTGCCTTGTATTAAAATGCGACATCCGAAAATTCTTTGCGAATATTGATCATCAAATCTTAAAAGGAATATTGTCAAAGACGGTCTTTGACATATATATTTTATGGCTACTTTCACAAGTGATAGACAGTTTTTACACAGATGCATATATGCGCGATAGCGTAAATATGCAAAAAGGTCTACCGCTTGGTAATTTAACTTCTCAACTTTTAGTAAATATCTATATGAATGAATTTGACCAGTTTGCAAAAAGAGAATTGAAAGTGAAATATTACATACGATATGCTGATGATTTTGTTGTTTTGAGTGAAGACAAAAAGTATTTAGAAAATGTGTTAGAAAAAATGGAAGAATTTTTGGAAAACAAATTAAAATTACAAATGCACCCAGATAAAGTTTATATTAAAACCATTGCTTCTGGTGTGGATTTTCTTGGCTGGGTACATTTTCCTGAGCATAGAGTTTTGCGGACTAGCACGGAAAGGAGAATGCTTAAGAATGTGAAAAATAGCCAGAAACCAGCAACGATTCAATCTTATTTGGGGATGTTGAAACATGGGAATGCATATAAATTGCAGAAAATGCTAAAATGAAATATATGAGAAAAAGCTTTTGGAAAAAACTGGGGCCGGGGATTATTACCGGCGCGGCGGATGATGACCCTTCGGGCATCGCCACTTATTCGCAGACCGGTTCGCAATTTGGTTATGGGCAACTCTGGACAGCTTTATTGCTATTGCCGTTTATGACCGCCATTCAGGAGGCTTGCGCCAGAATCGGGGCGGTAACTGGCAAAGGAATTGCCGCCGTGATTAAAGAAAATTACAGCAAGAAAATGCTTTATGCGGCAGTCGTCCTTATTGTTTTAGCCAATACGATCAATATCGGAGCAGATTTGGGGGCGATGGCGGCCGCCGCGCAGCTTGTTTTGCCAATCAACCTGACAGTGCTGACACTTTTTTTTACCGCCCTGATTTTGTCACTGGAAATATTTATCTCCTATAAAAAATATGCCAAGATTTTGAAATGGCTGGCTTTTTCTTTGCTCGCTTATCCTTTGACTTTATTTTTAGTCAAACAACCCTGGTTGACGATATTAAAAGCCACCTTCATTCCGCATATTGAATTGAGTTTTGCTTTTCTTTTTATCATTACTGGTGTCTTCGGAACGACTATTTCCCCATATATGTTTTTTTGGCAAGCGTCCGAAGAAGTGGAAGAAGAACGAGCTAAGCACCTCTTAAAACACGGCGAGACACATATTACAAAATCTTTTCTCAAAAATCTTAGAATTGATAATTTTGTCGGGATGCTGTCTTCGGAAATAGCCACATGGTGTATCATCGTCGTTGCTGCCACAGTCCTAAACACTCATGGCATAACCAATATCGCCACCGCCGCGGACGCGGCCAAAGCCCTGGAGCCCTTGGTGCATACATTTCCATATGCGGGATTTTTAGCCAAGTTGATTTTTGCCGTCGGAGTCATCGGGCTCGGACTCCTGGCCGTGCCGGTGCTTTCCGCTTCCGCTTCTTATGCCGTCGCCGAAACTTTAAATTGGAAAGAAAGTTTGAATTTGAAATTAAAAAAAGCTCATGGATTTTATGGAGTCATCACTATCGCCACCATTGTCGGCTTGATGATAAATTTCATTGGCATAGACCCGATTAAAGCCTTGGTTTATACCGCTGTATTCAATGGCGTAGCCGCCGTTCCACTTATCTTTATAATCGGCAAGATAGCCAGGAACGAAAAAATCATGGGTGAACACAAGAGTGGTAATGTATCAAACATACTAGTCTGGGGTACTTTTGTGCTTATGGGGGCAGCGGCAGTGGCGATGTTTTTTACATTGGGACATTGATATGATATTAGAAAATAATTACAATCTGCTTAAATTAAACACTTTCGGTATTTCTGTAAACGCCAAGTTTTTTGTCGAGTTAAATTCAGAAGAAGACTTGAAAGAACTTTTGGCGACGCCTGAATTTAAAAATAACAAAAAAATATTTTTGGGTGGTGGAAGTAATGTTCTTTTTACAAAAGATTTCGACGGTATAGTTATTTTAAATAAAGTAAAAGGTATAGCCCCGACCAAAGTCGGGGTCCCGACAGGGGTCGGGAAAGAGTGTGTTTATATTAGAGCGATGGGCGGTGAAAGCTGGCATGGTCTTGTGTTGTTTGCCGTAGATAAAGGATATTGGGGAATTGAAAACTTGTCTCTCATTCCGGGTACAGTCGGTGCGGCGCCGATGCAAAACATTGGCGCCTACGGAGCCGAACTCAAAGATACTCTTTTTAGTGTGGAAACTTTTGAGATTGAGAGCGGAGAGAAAAAAATTTTTAGCTGTGAAGAATGCGAACTTGGCTATAGGGATAGTGTTTTTAAAAATAAATTGAAAGGAAAATATTTTATTTCGGCAGTGACTTTAAAATTAAGCAAGACACCAAAGCCAAACGTTTCTTACAAGATTCTGTCTGATTATTTGGAAAAAACCAACAAAACAACAACACTTAAAAATATCAGCGACGCTGTGGCAGAGATACGCAGAAGCAAACTACCCGACCCGAAAATAATAGGCAACGCCGGAAGCTTTTTTAAAAATGTTTTTGTGACGAAAACAGAATTGGAAATACTCAAAAAAAAATATCCGGAAATTCCACACTTTGAAGAAGAAAATATGACCTCACCCCCAACCCCTCTCCTTGCGAAGGAGAGGGGGGAAATACAGTACAAAATTCCAGCCGGATGGCTGATAGAGCAATGCGGTTGGAAGGGGAGAAGGATGGGGAATGTCGGCGTGCACGACAAGCAAGCCTTGGTTTTGGTAAACCACGGTGGCGCAAAAGGTGAAGAAATCATCGAATTGGCCAATAAAATCATAGCCTCGGTGAAAGAAAAATTTGGGCTGGAATTAAAGCCCGAAGTCAATATTGTGTAAAGTTCTTACTTTTTGCTATAATAGATTTATTAGAAGTTAACTTTTTAATTTAAATGGAAAATAAAAAGATGAATATAGTTTTGGCAGTGGTAATTTGTCTGGTTTTAATAGGTGCTATAGTTTTTATCAGTATAAAAAATAAACCAAATATGGCAGTAAATAATAATACAAACAACTCAGTAAATAATGTAGCAGACAACGCAACTCCCACTCCCGCTCCGACAGGGCAAGTTCCCGAGGGTTCCGCTCCACTCGGCACAGTGGCAAAAACAGGTGATACGGTTGCGATGAATTACACCGGACGATTAGCAGACGGCACAGTTTTCGATTCAAATGTTGACCCGAAATTCAAACACGTCCAGCCCTTTATTTTTACTTTGGGTGCCGGACAAGTAATTCCTGGCTGGGATAAAGGAATAGTAGGAATGAAAGTCGGTGAAAAGAAAACTTTGGTGATAGCGCCAGCCGATGGTTACGGAGCCGCGGGCGCCGGCGGAGTCATTCCTCCAAACGCCACTTTGACCTTTGAAGTAGAATTATTAGGAATTAAAAAATAACTTGTCCGCTTCGGCGGGAATTATTATATGGAACAAAGTATAGAAAAGTCTCGTTTATTGAAAGCAGGTTTTGTTTTACTAATTATTTTGACGGCATATTACGCTACTAAAATAATCACTGAAGTGAAGGGGTACAATTATATCGGCGGAGGTGCCACGGCTTCCAACACCATGACCTTCAACGGAACAGGAGATGTCTCCGGTACTCCGGATTTGGCCACAATCAGTTTTACCATTCAGGAAGACGCAACTTTGGCGAAAGATGCTCAAACCAAAGTGACCACCAAAGAAGCAGCGGTGCTGGCTTTCTTGGATAAAAGTGGCATAGCCAAAAAAGACATCAAGACAGAGAATTACAATTCTTATCCAAAGTATGAATATCGGAACTCCATTTGTCCGCAATATCCTGCTGTGCCTATGATGAATTCGGGTTCGGTCTCTTCGGGTTCGGGTGCAGTTTCTTCTTACGTTCCAGTTTACTGTCCACCAGGAAAATCAATTTTGACCGGTTATGAAGTTTCTGAAAATATTTCCGTGAAAGTTCATGATTTGACAAAAGCCGGGGATATTGTATCCGGTATTACCAATGTCGGGATTTCAAACTTAAACGGACCTAGTTTCTCAATCGAGAACCAAGACAAGTTGACCGAACAAGCCCGCAAGATTGCCATAGACGACGCGCAAGCTAAAGCAAAAACTCTGGCTTCCGACCTCGGAGTGCACCTTGTCCGAATTGTTAATTTCTCCGAAAACGGCAATTATCCTATGATGTATGCATCAAAAGGCATGGCCTTGGATAGTGTGGCTCCTTCAGCCGCTCCATCCCCGATACTTCCGACAGGAGAAAACAAGATTACATCAAATGTCTCTATAACTTACGAAATAAGATAGATACAACCCCTCCCTAACCCTCCCCTTATCAGGGGATGGAAAATTGGGGAGTCCCCCTGACAAGGGGGATTTAGGGGGTTGCATTTTGGACTGAAAGATAGTACTGTTAAAAGAGCCCTTGAAAGGGGGCTTTTTTAAAAGAGATATGCTTGTCCCGTTAGAAAATCAACAGGGCAAAAAGTATCACCAAACTTTAGTATTTAAATTTTCTTATGGGATCAAAAATAACCGAGTATTTTAAGGAGACAAAAACAGAACTCAAACACGTAATTTGGCCGACCAGGAACCAAACTTTATACTATACTTTGATAGTCATTGTTTTGTCCGTAGTAGTAGCTTATTACTTGGGGATTTGGGATTTTATTTTTTCACAAGTCTTGCAGAAAATCATAGGCTAAAAATCAAACCTGTCCCGTACTAAATTTTTGATTACGGGGCATAACGATAAACATTATTAATTAAAATTTTAGTACTGGGATGTCAAAACAAGAAAACGAGGGAATTAGAAATTGGTACGCCATACACACTTATGCCGGATACGAGAACGTTGTTCTACGTAATTTGAAGCAGCGCATAGACTCTCTTGGCATGAATGACAAAATTTTCAACGTCATCGTTCCGATTGAAAAGAAAATAAAGATAAAAGGTGGCAAGCGAGTGGAAGTGGAAGAAAAGATATATCCCGGCTACGTGTTGGTAGATATGATTGTAACGGATGATTCCTGGTATGTAGTCAGAAACACTCCCAGAGTGACCGGTTTCGTCGGCGCGGGAGTAAATCCGGTGCCTCTCAAAAAGGAAGAAGTGGATTATCTTTTCAAAAAGATGGATGCCGGTACCACCAAACATAATATCGAAATGGAGATTGGTGAGACGGTTCGCATTACCGATGGTCCATTCAAGGAACTGGAGGGTAAGGTAAACTCCGTAGACCAAGACCGAGGAAAAGTAAAAGTGTTGGTTTCAATGTTCGGTCGTGAAACTCCGGTTGAACTCGACTTTTTACAGATAAAAAAGATATAAAATCATACTTGTCCCGTACTAAATTTCTACATAGGCAATATAAAGAAAAATAGACAAATGGGACAAAATAGTATAGATTAAGTTAGTTAATTATTAATAAAAATTTTAGTACTGGGATGGCAAAGAAAATAACCAAAAAAATTAAATTACAAATCCAAGCCGCCAAGGCAACCCCGGCACCCCCGCTCGGTCCTGCCCTCGGACAGGCCGGTATAAACATCGGTGACTTCGTCACCAAGTTTAACGCTGCAACCGCCAAGATGGCCGGAGACAAAGTCGGTGTGTCTATTACCGTCTACGAAGACCGCAGCTATGATTTCGTCGTCAAAACTCCTCCCGCTACGGGCCTTATTCTAAAGGCTGCTGGAGTGGAAAAGGGTTCCGGCAAGAACGCCACCACCAAGGTGGGTAAAATCACCCGAGCTCAAGCTCTGGAAATAGGAAAGAAAAAATTAGTTGACCTGAATGCCAAAGACGACGAAGGCATAATCAATATCATCGCCGGCTCCGCCCGAAGTATGGGGATAGAAGTAAAATAGTTAAAAGTTTGTAAAGTTATAAAGTCTATAAAGTAAAATGCAGGAACTTACTGACCGAGACTATAAAAAAATTCTTATTTGTTTGACCCTTTATGTCGGTTCTCTTTTTGCGGCCAATACTCTCGGAATAAAATTGATGCCGTTTCTTTTTGGCACCCATCTTTCGGTGGCGGTTTTTTCTTTTCCGATTGTCTTTTGCATGACCGATGTCATCGGGGAAGTCTACGGCAAAAAAATGGCCAATAATTTTGTTTGGGCCGGAATAATAAGCATTCTTTTGTTTTTATTCTATTCTTTAGTTTCAACAATTACCCCTTGGGCAAAGGAAGGTCTTTGGGTACATGATGGGTACAATCAAATTTTCGGGCTGTCGGTGCGTTTTTCCATTGCCTCACTGGTTGCTTTTGCCGTGGGTCAATATCAAGACGTGATTTCTTTTTTCTTTCTAAAGAAACAAATTGGCGAGAAAAAATTCTGGCTGCGTTCCAATTTGTCCAACATCTGGTCGGAGTTTTTCGACTCGGCTATTTTTATGTTTATCGCTTATTTGGGTATTTTGCCGGTCAAAACTATAATTTTAATTATTATTCCCTGGTGGGCTTATAAAATATTTATGGGATTTTTATACACCCCGCTTTCGTATTTGGGAATTCGTTTGTTAAAAGGATCGAGTCAAAAATCAGATGCAAATTACACCAATCAAAACCAGAATATTTAAGGAGAACGAAGACTTGCCCGAGTTTATTCTCCAATATATAAAGAAAATTCCCAAAAAGAATCTTGAGAATTCCATTTTGGTGGTGACTTCGAAAATCGTGGCTCTGGCTGAAGGAAGAACAGTGGAATATAAAAATAAAGCAGAGAAAGTTAAGCTTATAAAGCAAGAAAGTGATTTGGCCATAAAAACCAAACTCGTCTGGCTGACTATCAAAGACGGCATGGTCATGGCCTCGGCGGGGATAGATGAGTCCAATGCAAACGGTAAACTCATTCTCTTGCCCAAGGATAGTTTTGACTCCGCGGATTTTATAAGGAATAAATTAAAAAAAATATTCAAAATTAAAAACTTCGGCGTGCTGATTACCGACAGCCGTATTTTCCCTCTGCGTTCCGGGGTGGTGGGCGTGGCCCTGGGTTATGCCGGTTTCCAAGGTATCAAGAATTATATAGGCGAAAAAGACATTTTTGGCAGGGTGTTGAAGATGTCCAAAACCGATGTGGCCGACAGTTTGGCAACTGCGGCAGTGCTGTGTATGGGGGAAGGAAAAGAAACACAGCCACTGGCCCTGATAAACAAGCCCCCGGTTAAATTTACCAAAAAGACAAACAGGCAAGAATTGATAATAAACATCAAAGATGATTTGTATTTACCGCTTTTTGGGAGCCTGCCCGGTAGTAAGATTTTGCAAAAAACTTCACTACGGGGTATATTTAATAGGTGATTGACCTAAAGGTTTTACAAAAAGAAGTGATGCGCAACAAAGTGGAAAAGGGTTTCAATCTTACCAATACTGCTTTGGAATTTTGCCGCGCGCACGAAGAGCTCTCCGAGGCCTTTTCCAAGCACAACAAAAACCAGCCGGGCGTGGCCGAAGAATTTGCCGACGTGATGATTTTCATCCTGGGCATGTGTGAAGACATGGGTTTTGATTTAGAAAAAGAATTGCTTCGAAAAATAGAAATAAATAAAAACAGAAAGTATAAAAAAACAAAATCTCCCGAAGGCAACGATGTTTTCATCCGCATCAAAACCGACGAAGATCCATAAACTTAGTTTTCATTATTAAGTTAAAAATAAATAAAATGGACAATCAACAACTGCCACCAAATTTTATAACCCCAAAACCAAAACACTGGAAGAAGTTTATTCTTATTTTAGTGCTAGTCGCTATTTTGGCCGGAGCGAGTTGGTATGCTTTTAAATATTTCAGTAAGCCAAAAACAAACAATGCCGTGGTTGCGCCAGTGGTTAATCAGGAAGGGGTCCCAGCCGCACCCGTTGTCCAGACGGAAAATCCCGATGTCGCCAAGGTCAAGGTTGCCCTGGAAGGGATGAGTGCCGGTTTTCTCGCGGGTGACAAGACCGTCATTGCCAAGTATGCATCTCTTGAAACATCGAAGTTAATTTTGGACAGTAAGACCAAAACTGTTCCGGTCACTTCGTTTATTGTGGATAGTGTTTCTCAATTGGATCAGAATAATATCGTGGCAACCATAACCACAAAAGGGGGACCCGCAAACCAAAAGCCGACTCAAAACATAGTTTTCATTCAAGAAGGAGGCGACTGGAAATACGACATGAAAGCCTCGCTCGATTACGGAATTAAATCACCAGCGCCGACGACCAAAATTAAATCAAGTGCGCCCGCTAACTCACAGAACACAAACGCACCCTTACAAATTGTTTCTATGTCTGCCACTCCATCGGCGCAACTCACTTACCCATTTTCCGGAAATACTTTAAACGTAGTGTTGAAGAACAACACAGCTAAAACAATCAATGCTTATCTATACAGATTTTACCTGGATGAAAACAACAACCTGGATAATTACAATGGGATGGATGCTTCGGGTGTAAGCATTGTTTCCGGAGGAATTTTTACCATGAAATCTTTTGATACAAAAGACGCGGTCGGGGATGCGCTGAAAAGATCTTGCGATCTTACCGGTATGGCAGGAGGACAATATCATTTACACCTTAAAATCAGTCCGGCCGTCACAGGAGATAGCCCGCAGGGGATAGAGACGACTGATACGGGGATTTTAATCAGTGAAATGTCCATGCCGTTTACAATCACAGCTTCTTGCAGTAAAAAAACTATCTAAATTTTATGAAAAAAATTACGAAAAAAATAATAAAAAATAAGAGACCGACTTGGGATGAATATTTTTTGCAGATAGTCGAAAGTGTCGGTTCACGCGCCACTTGTGACAAGGGTGGCAGCGGATGCGTCCTTGCTCAAGAAAATAGAATTGTTTCCACCGGTTATATCGGTTCGCTTTCCGGGCTGCCTCACTGCAACGAAGTCGGCCACGACATGAAATCCGGGAATTGCATGAGAACCATTCATGCCGAACAAAATGCGATTACTCAAGCCTTAAAATTTGGCCTTCCTTTGGAAGGAGCCACGATGTATTGCAAAACGACTCCTTGTCCGGCCTGCGCAAAAATGGCTAAAAGCCTGGGCGTCAAAAGAATTGTGGCGAAAAAATCTTAGAATTTTTCGTAAACAGAAAAAGTATAGTCAAAAGGGTTTTTCTCGTCCTTTTGGTGTTTCTCGTGAGAAATTTCATTCCAAACTATTGGAATTATTTCCGGAAAAAATACATCAGCGTTTTTATCTTCCGCGTCTATGTGCGTGATGTAAAGCTTATCAGTAACAGACATAGCCTGTTTATATATTTCCGCTCCACCAATTACAAAAATTTCTTTACCCTCTCCTTGGAGGAGAGGGTAGGATGAGGTTTTTATTATTTGCAGGGCTTCTTCCAACGAATGTGCCACATTTACGCCATCGCGCATATATGTTTTGTCTCGGGTTATAACAATATTTTGACGATTGGGCAGAGGTCTGCCGATAGATTCAAAAGTTTTGCGTCCCATTATCACCGGGTGCCCGGAAGTTACTTTTTTAAAGTACTCCATATCCGCAGGCATTTTCCAAAGGAGGCTATTTCCTTTTCCAAGTTCATTATTTTTTCCGATTGCGGCAATGATAGAAATCATAATTAAATTGCTATCTCTAGTCCTCCAATTGGGGGCAATGGGTTATATTGAGCTTGCAAATCTGCAAGAATTTCTCCGACTAAATTTTCATCCATTTTTTCTGCTCGGCGAAATGCGTCCTTCGGTAAATGTAATTGTATATTTTTGTGGTCGTTTGTTCTGCTGATTATTTCTTTTGCCCCTGCATAATGATTGTCGTAAATATGCGCATTTGATATTGAATGAGTGTATATTCCAGGTCTTACTCCCAATCGCTCGGCAAGCATGCACTGCAAAAGCGCAAACCCAAACGTATCAAATGGCGTACCGAGTATCATGTCGTTGGAACGTATTATGTTGTGCATGTTCAACCGGCCACCAATTATGTTTATGGTGTAAGCATAAGGGCAGGGCACATTTTTTTTAGGTGTACCACCGAAACCATCGTCCTTTGGGTCCCAGGTGATAATCACTCCGTGGCGCGAGCTAGGTTCTTTCTCTAATAATTCGATAGCTTTGCCCAATTGGTCCCGCCCAAAGTGTTTGCGCCAACGATAACCATAAGCGGCTGGAAGTGAGCCATCTTTTTCCAAAAATAAATCCCACATTTTTGTAAATTTACGCAAAAATGTCGTGTCTTTTTCTCCGGTTATAAACCAAACTTGTTCGGCAATGGGGGATTTTAAAGGTTGTTTGCGTAAGGTAAGTATCGGTAAACCCTCCTTTTCGATATCAAGAGAAAAAGTAATTCCGGGTATGGCTTTTGTTTTATGACCAGTGCGTTCGTTTAGTTCCTCAATACCTTCTTCCATTATTTTTTTGATAATGTTTTGATAGATTGTGTCAAAGGTTGTCATGTAGTAAAGTATACTATATAAACTTATGGAAACAAAAAATATCAAATACCCATATTTACCAGAAGGCCGCACTATTTTGTATGTGCCAGCCTCAAACCCTTTTATGGTTGAGGCAAAGGAATTTGCAAGATTAAACTCGCTCGATAAATCTATCCAAACCGGCAGTGTGATTGTCAAAGACGGAAAGATAATAGGACGAGGAGCCAACGGCAGTTCTTACCATGAAACTCACGAGTGTGAGAGAGTGCGATTAAAAATGCCGACAGGGCAGGGCTACGAGCTCTGTGAAGGTTGTCATCCCAAAAATCATAGCGAACCCAAGGCGATTAAAAACGCCAAAGATTTGGGAAATGATACGAACGGCGCGGACTTGTATTTATGGGGTCATTGGTGGTTTTGCGAACCATGCTGGAATGCAATAATCTCTGCCGGGATTAAAGATGTGTACGTTATCGAAAATAGTCAGAATTTTTTTAATCGGGAAAGTCCGGACAATATTATCGGTAAGCAATTTAAGTAAATATGAAAAAGAAACTTTACGTTGGGTGTGCGCTTACGGTGGTTCCCGCGGAGAAAAAAGATTTTTTCTGGGGCATGATTAAAGATATCAAAAAAGAACTTAGTAAATCTTTTGAAATTCTGGAGTTTAAAGGTTTGGGGGATCATACTCCGCAAGAAGTTTACGATTTCGACATCAGAGAATGCGTCATGAAAGCCGACTTTATGCTGGCCATTTGCGATTATCCATCTTTGGGTTTGGGATATGAAATAGCGACTTCAGTCGAAAAATTAGGAATCCCGGTTTTGGCAGTAGCCCACAAAGACAGTGTCGTCGCCAAACTAATCCGTGGCATTGACCACAAAAATTTTCATTTTATATATTACAACTCCGTGGATGAAATTATTGAGAAAACTTTGGAAATATTGAAATGATAAAAAACATTATTTTTGATTGGTCTGGGGTAATAGATGATTCTGTAGAAAACCATCTACTTGTTGTTAACGAAATATTTAGAGAGTTTGGTTCTAAAGAAATAACCTTAGAGGAAATGAGAGAGAATTGGGTACAGCCTTATATGCTTTTTTATAATAAATATTTACCCAGTCTAACTCACGAGCAAGAAGAGGCTGCTTTTAAAAGAGCAATTCTCAAGTGTCCAAAAAGCAAAGCTTACTCAGGTATAGTAGAACTTCTAAAAGTTTTCAAGGAGAATGGGATTAAAATGGTTATTTTAAGTGATAACCTTGCGGAAATTATTTCTGGTAGGATAAAAAGCTTTGGTTTGGAGGGTATATTCATAGATATGGTTACTCATGTTTACCATAAGCTAGAAAGCATAGATGAGTTGGTAAAAAGAAACAATTTTAAGAAAGAAGAAACGATTTTTATCGGAGATTCAAATCACGAAGTGGAAGAAGGTAAAAACGCCGGTGTGTTGACCGGGGCTGTTACTTGGGGTTATGCCACTAAAGCAAAATTAGAATCTTTGAAACCTGATTTTTTAATTAATAATATAGAGGAGTTAAAAGAGGCTATTCTGGGAAAAATTTGACAAATTAATGTAATAATGCTACTCTTTAAATATCATTCTCAACTAATAAATAAGTGAGGGTGACCAAATATGATCACTCATCACTCGGCTGCTCCGAAGAAATTCGGCAGTCATACTTCTACTTTTCGGGCTAAACCTCGTTTTGGTAGTGGAAAATTTAATAATTCAAAACCCCACTCTTTTAAAAGAGGAGGTGGAAGCAGCAGTAAGCGGTCTCGCGGCGAGCGAATCGATTTTTCCCGTTTCATCAAGAAGGGAACACTGATTGAAGAAAAGCCTTACGTGTCCAAGCATACTTTTGCCGATTTTCCTTTTAATCCGCAACTTCATAAAAACATCGAAAGAGCCGGATACACCAGCCCACGTCCTATTCAAGACCAAGCCATGACCGCGGTCATGGAAGGCAGAGACGTTTTCGGTATGGCCAACACCGGTACTGGTAAGACTGCTGCCTTTTTGCTTCCCTTAATTGAAAAAATTGCCAAAACAAAAGGACAGAATAAAAGAGAAACAGTTTTAATAATGGCGCCGACCCGCGAGCTCGCCTTGCAGATAGAATCCGATTTTAAAAATCTTGCTTTTGGTTTTGGCATGTTTTCTGTGGCTTGCGTGGGCGGACTTCCGATAATGAAACAAATCCGAGAAATCAAAATGGGAGTTTCTTTTGTCATCGGCACACCGGGTAGACTGCGTGACCTGATTGATAAAAAAGTTCTAGACCTTTCCACTTGTCACTCTGTAGTCCTGGATGAAGCCGACCGGATGCTGGACATGGGCTTCCGCGACGACATGGTTTACATCATCGGCCGCACCGCCAAAGACAAACAAACACTTTTCTTCTCGGCGACTCTTTCACCGGAAATCAGAAAATTGACCGAGCAATATCTGAAAGACCCTGTTTTCATCTCCGTCATATCGGGGGAGACGGCCAAAAATATTGACCAAGACATAATTCGCGCTAAAACCAAAGAAGATAAATTGGAAAAACTCCACGAAGTTTTGAAACGTGACGGCTCCGACAAGGTTCTAATTTTCCGCGAGATGAAACACAGTGTGGACACACTTGCCAAAGAGCTGGCGCAAATGGGTTTCAAGGTAGGTGGTATTCATGGTGACAAAAGAAGTCGCGAACGTATCCGCATTTTGGATTCATTCAAAAAAGATCAAATCAATGTCCTGATTGCCACAGATGTAGCCGCCCGCGGACTAGATATTCCGGATGTCACCCACGTCATCAACTACGACGTGCCGCAAACTTACGATACATACATCCACCGCATAGGTCGTACAGGCCGATCGGGTAAAAAAGGCACAGCGCTGACTTTTGTGCCAGGGTAAAATCTGCAAGGCAAGACCTTGCAGATTTTCTTTTCTACTATCTTGAACATATGTAAAAGATGGTAGAAATTTGCTAAAAATACATAAATTGTTAAACTTAACTTATGACAATAGGTGGACAACCAAATGATAAAAAAAGAGAAGCAGGAATAACTTTTCAAGTCGGGGGAGAAGGTATTTCTACGGATTATGCTAATACATCCATGATGGCTTCAATGGATAGTAAAACGCTTTTAGATATGCCCAACTTTAGGTTAGCTGATTCTGTTTTTCCTCCAGAAAAGTTAAGGACGCGAATTTTGAATAGATTAAAAGATTTTCCTTCATATACAGAATATATGTCTTATAAAGGGCAGATTGATGGTATTGGATTAGCGGACTTTTTAACCGAAAAAGGAAAAGAAATTGTTACTAGATTAGATGAAATTGCTTTAGAATTAAGGAGTTTATATGTAGAAGATCCCGCAACACTTAATGTTGAGCGTGTGTTTACTCTTTTGCAAGAAGAAAACAAACTTATTTATAACCGAAGATAAAAAAACCTCACTATCCGTGAGGTTTTTTTATCTTGCTTTGATGAGTCCGGCTTTGAGGAGGGTTTTGTGGATGCCGTTTTTTTTCATTGTGCGCATGCCGCGGGCTGATACTTCTATATTTACGGTTTTGTTTAATTCCGGCACAAAAATTCTCTTCTTTTGAAGGTTTGGGTACTTTCGCACTTTGCCGGTCGGGTTGAATTTGGTGGCACGAGTCCTGTTGGAGTATCCGCCTCCGACGATTGAGCCCTTTTTGGTTATGGCACAGATTTTTTTCATTGCGAGCTTTATGCTATCATAGAATTTGTATGGACGCAACCAATTCAATCTTTTATGTAGTTATATTAATCATGTCTATTGTGATACACGAAGTGTCGCACGGTTTTATGGCGGAATATTTTGGCGACGATACAGCCCGCAACGCCGGACGTTTGACCCTAAACCCCATCCCACACATAGACATTTTCGGCTCAATACTTTTGCCGGCAATTTTAATTTTGTCGCATTCTCCTTTTATGTTCGGTTGGGCCAAGCCGGTGCCTTACAATCCAAACAACTTGAGCAACCGAAGGTGGGGGACTCTCGCGGTGGCGGCCGCGGGCGTGTTGGCGAATTTTCTGATTGCCATTATTTTCGGTCTGATTATCCGTTTTGCGCCATACATATTACCTGTCTCTATTTTGACCGCTAATTTTTATTTCATCACTTCGGCCATCGTGATTGTGAATCTAGCCCTCGGTATATTCAACCTGGTGCCCATTGCGCCGCTCGATGGTTCCAAAATCCTTTTCTCTTTTCTGCCCGAAAGAGCCTTTGCTTTTATGACAGCCTATGAACAATATTCCCTGATTCTGCTTCTTGTTTTTATCGTCTTTTTTTCCGACTCTTTATTCCCAATCCTGACTTTTCTGTTTCACCTCGTGACCGGACTTGCGCTTTAGAACTTTTTATAGTACATTAAGCCCATAGTCCTATGGGGCTATTTTGTTTATCAAATGCCAACAATCAACCAATTAATTAAGAAAAACAGAGTTAAAGTCCATTCTAAAACCAAGACTGTGGCTTTGGCTCGCGGATTCAACGTCTTAAAAAACAGACCCGTCTTTTTCCCGGCTCCTTTCAAGCGAGGCGTTTGCACGAAAGTTTCCACCACTACCCCAAAGAAACCAAACTCCGCTCTCCGAAAAATCGCCCGCGTACGACTCACCAACGGTATGGAAGTCACTGCTTATATTCCCGGCGAAGGACACAACTTGCAGGAACACTCGGTGGTTATGCTCCGCGGAGGCCGCGTGAAAGACTTAATCGGAGTACGATATCACATCGTGCGAGGAGTGCTCGATACTCAAGGAGTTGAAAAGCGCCGACAGAGTAGGTCACTTTACGGAAACAAGAAACCTAGAAAAGACGGGAAAAAGTAGAAAGTTTATAAAGTTATAAAGTTCATAAAGTAAAAATGAGACGCAAAATAAAAAATCGAAATATAGTTGAACCGGATTTCGTTTACAACTCCCAAAAATTGGAGAAGTTTATAAACTACGTCATGTGGTCCGGCAAGAAGGAGACAGCCCGCAAGGTGATGTATTCCGCTCTGGAAACCGTGAAAGAAAAGACAGGCAATCCGAATCCTTTGGAAATTTTTGACTTGGCCATGAAAAATGTCGGTCCTTTGACCGAAGTGCGTTCCAAGCGTATCGGTGGAGCAAACTACCAAGTGCCGATAGAAGTTCGCCCGGAACGCAGGCTCGCTCTGGCGATGCGCTGGATTCGCGACGCCGCCCGAAAAGGAAAGGGCAAGCCGATGCATTTGAAACTTGCCGATGAACTCATAGCTGCTTCCAAAAACGAAGGTTCCGCCATCAAAAAGAAAGAAGATACGCACAAGATGGCAGAATCCAACAAAGCCTTCGCCCACTTTGCTTGGTAGACTTGATGTTGTATAATATAATTGGTTGTAATTATTAATTTAACTATAAATAATTATGAATAATCAATTTAATAAACCTCCGTTAAAAAACATTAAAAAAATTAAAAACCTAATGGAAGAGGCTGATAAATTTCCGATGGTGAAGATTAGACGAAGCAAAGACCAAGAAAGAATGAGCGCCTTTAAGAAAAAAGTTGATGAGGCAAGAAAAATGGTCACAGACTTAAAGGGTGAAAAGTCATTTGATGTTGCAAGGCGATTGTCACACATTCAGTCAGATTTAGCTAATCAAATATCTGAAGAAGACGACAAGAATAAATTTCATAAACTGTTTGTGGAAACAGTAGAAGATCCTGACAGTCTTGGAGATGGATATGATTATGAAAAAGCCTTAAAAGAGATGCTTAATTTGTTAGAAAAATAATTACATTTATTTGCAAAAAATAGTTTTCTAATGTATATTACTGGAAGCGCATTTGGCGCTTTTTTATTACTTAATTAAGAAAATTAAACATGGACCGAGATTATCCTTTGGAAAAAGTCAGAAATATTGGAATTATCGCCCACATCGATGCGGGTAAGACTACCACCACCGAGCGTGTGCTTTTTTATACCGGAGTTTCGCACAAGATAGGTGAGGTGCATGACGGAGAAACCACCACCGACTGGATGGAACAAGAGCGTGAACGCGGTATCACCATCACTTCCGCCGCGGTGACTTGTTTCTGGACCCCGACTTACGCCCTCAATGACAAAACTAAAAAATGCCGTTTTAATATTATCGACACCCCGGGCCACATTGATTTCACCGTGGAAGTGAAGAGGTCTCTGCGTGTGCTCGACGGCGCTGTCGTCGTTTTCGACGGCGTGGCCGGAGTGGAACCCCAATCCGAGACCAACTGGCGCTATGCCGACGAAGCCAAAGTGCCTCGTATTTGTTTTATAAACAAACTCGACAGAACCGGGGCTTCCTTTGAACATTCCTATGCGACTATTTTAGACCGTCTGACCAAGAAAGCTGTTCGCATGCAGATTCCTATTGGCCTTGAAGAAAAACACGAAGGCGTCGTGGACCTTTTAAACATGAAGGCTTATTACTTTGAGGGAGAGATGGGTAACAAAGTTGTCGAAAAAGAAATTCCCGCCGAAATGAAAGCCGAGGCGGAAAAATTCCACGGAGAACTTATTGAAAAAATAGTTGAGACAGATGATGCGATGATGACCGAATACTTGGAAGGAATAGTTCCAAATATTGACGTTTTAAAAAAGACTTTGCGTAAAGCCGTAATCAATAATGAACTTTTCCCCGTGTATGCCGGTAGCGCCCTTAAAAACAAAGGCGTGCAGCTAGTATTGGACGGCGTCGTAGATTATCTTCCAGCTCCGACAGACATTCCTCCGATTGAAGGAGTAAACCCAGATACGGATGAACCTTCCGTTCGTCATGCTTCCGATGCGGAGCCTTTCTCGGCTTTGGCTTTCAAGGTGGCCACCGACCCATTCGTCGGACAAATTATTTTCTTCCGTGTTTACTCGGGGAGTTTGATGGCTGGCAGTTATGTCTACAATCCTCGCACCCGCAACAAAGAACGCATCGGCCGAATCTTGCGTATGCATGCCAACGACCGTGAAGAAGTGAAACAAGTTTTCGCCGGAGAAATCGCGGCAGCTGTCGGGCTCAAAGATACCATTACTTCAGACACAATTTGTGACGAAGCAAATCCGATTGAATTAAACAGAATTATCTTCCCGGAACCGGTTATTCAATTGCGCATAGAACCGAAAACCAAAGCTGACCAGGAAAAAATGGGTATGGCCTTGAACCGCTTGGCTCAGGAAGATCCTACTTTCAAAGTCACCACCGACCAGGAAACGGGGGAGACGATTATCGCTGGCATGGGAGAATTGCATTTGGAAATTATTGTAGACCGCATGAAACGAGAGTTTACCGTGGAAGCCAACGTTGGTAAGCCGCAAGTGGCTTACCGTGAGACCATCAATGGCACCTCTGAAGCGGAAGGAAAATACATCAAGCAATCCGGCGGACGCGGAAACTACGGTCACGTAAAAATAAAAGTGAAGCCGATGGAAATGCTGACCAAGGAAGAGATAGAAGATTTGCCGAAAAATACCAAGAGGTACGAAGGTTTTGAATTCATCAACAGCATCAGAGGAGGTGTCATCCCTCAAGAATACATCGCGCCTTGCGAAAAAGGATTTAAAGAAGGCTTGGACCGTGGAGTTTTGGCCGGCTTCAAAATCGTAAATGTTTCCGTTGACCTATGGGACGGTAGTTATCACGAAGTGGACTCAAACGAAATGGCTTTTAAAATTGCCGCCTCCATGGCCATCCAAGACGCCTGTCGCCGAGCCAACCCTGTCATTCTTGAGCCGATGATGAAAGTGGAAGTTGTGACCCCGGAGAAATTCATGGGAGACGTCACCGGAAACCTTTCATCCAAACGCGCGCTTATCGAAGGCATGGAAGACCGCGGAATGAGTAAAGTGATAAAAGCCATTGTTCCTCTTTCTGAAATGTTCGGTTACATGACCGGCCTGCGCTCTATGACCGAAGGCAGAGCCTCATTCACAATGGAATTCTTCCGCTACGACATAGTGCCAAACAACGTCGCTGAAACTATCATCGCCTCAAGAAAATAACACTTGCTATTATATAAATATTGAGCTATTACATATAAGGAGGCTCACATGAAGACACTTGCATTATTGGGGGTAATTATTTTCGCCCCGGCCGCCTTGGTGACGATTTTTGTCATTGAAGTGGTGGTTTTTTCTGCGGTTGCTTTCGGGGATTTTTTCCTGGTCCATCCCCATAAGGTAGACTGGGAGAAAGTCGGCGGGTGTTACGCCGAGGAGGGTCAAAGAAAGTGAATAGGGTGGAAGGCGTGCGAATAGCCGCCTGTAAGAACGCTTCGCGCTCGTGCAGGCGGTTTCTTATTTTTAATACAAAACACTTATTTTAAACTCTTGATTTTATTTTTAAGTGTGATATAATTATATACGAAGGGAGAATATATGATAAAGGTTCTTAGTTTTTTCAGGACGGTTTTGTTGAGTTGTTCCATCGTGTGTCTGTTCGGGGCCGCCATCGCCAATGGCGACTTCAACGACGAACGACGTGCTGTTCGTTCTGCTCGTTCGGCTGACCAGATTGTCGCCGATCCCACAGACCCGTGGCCACTCCAGAAGGCGTGTTTGATCTGGGCGACGGGGCTAGGAGGGTGGAGCGTTTTCTTGTCCTTTTTTATATGGGGCATGAAGATAAACCAAAAACGCAGGGAGGCCGTCATCGCCTTGGTCAAGGAGAGGCGCATCTATGCCACTCCATGGTACATGAAGGAACGGTTTCGATAAAAGGAGGTCACACCATGTTAGTTTTTCGCAACGTCATGACTTGGATTGCCATGAGTGCCATGGCTATCTTGCTGGTACACGACCTGAGTCTGAAAAAGGTGATGCCAGAAGTAGTTGCGTTCTCGTTGTTCATCTTGTTGGTTGTTGTTGTTGGGTTCGCGGCCTTCGCCCAGATCTGGGTATGGGTGTCACGTTTTATTGAGTTCGTTGATCTGCCCGAGTTCTGGAAGGAATGGAAAAAGTTCGAGGCTCAGGCGGAGCTCGAACGATACCACCACTAATGTTTTAAGAGGGAGAAGCGCGCGCATCGCCGCTTGTGGGAAGCCCCTGGCTCCTCTGGGCGGCTTTTCATTTCTACTTAATCAGTTGTTCATAATATTGCAGTAAGTTTATTAAAATGAGGAGGAGATGTTCGATGAGATTACACTTACATTTTTTTAAGGGGTCTCGAGACGAGCGTCTTGTGATTTCAACATTTTTCACAATAGCGGGTGTTGTTGTTGCTGTTGTGGGACTGGTGTTGTGGCTGTTAAGTCTTTGGCGTTAGATAGCGTGTGTATGCCGCTTATGGGAAGCCCCTGGCTCCTCCAGGCGGCTTTTCATTTCTACTTAATTTCCTTATTTGACATTTCTTTTTAATTTGTTAGTATACTAGCAACTGCACTTTCTGCAGTTTTTCTATTGTTTATTGAGGTTATTATTATTAGTTTAATTTCGTTAGTAGCTAGGCCAGAGTGACTGGTTCTTGTCCACTCTGTTTTGGTTATTAGCTCAAAAATATTATGGCAGAAGAATTTAAGAGAGATAAGCCGCACATCAATGTCGGCACCATCGGTCACGTTGACCATGGAAAGACAACATTAACAGCCGCAATCTTGCATGTTTTGAACATGGCCGGAAAGACTGTTCGCCTGCGTGGAGTCGACCAAATCGACAACGCTCCCGAGGAAAAAGCTCGTGGAATCACCATTAACATTTCTCACAACGAGTACGCTACCGATGCCCGCCACTACGCGCACATAGATGCTCCAGGACACGCCGACTACATCAAGAACATGATTACCGGTGCCGCTCAGATGGACGGCGCTATTTTGGTGGTTGCGGCTACAGATGGAGCCATGCCACAAACCCGTGAACACGTTCTCTTGGCCAAACAAGTTGGTGTGCCAAAGATTATCGTTTTTCTAAACAAGTGCGATATGGTTGATGACAAAGACATGATTGACATGGTGGAAGAAGAAATTCGTGAACTTTTGACCAAGCAAGGTTTTGATGGCGCAGGTGCTCCGGTCATCCGTGGTTCCGCTCTGAAAGCTCTAGAGTCAAAGTCTGTGGATGATGAATGGGCTAAAAAGGTTCTTGAACTTACCAATGCTCTCGATACATATATTCCAATTCCTGAACGAGATATCACCAAGCCTTTCCTTATGCCTGTGGAAGATATTTTCAACATCCCGGGACGAGGAACAGTTGTTACCGGTAAAATTGAAAGAGGTATAGTCAAAGTAGGAGAAGAAGTTGAAATTGTCGGTATTAAAGCTACTCAAAAGTCAGTGGTTACCGGTATTGAAATGTTCAACAAAAACCTCCAAGAAGGTATGGCTGGCGACAATGCCGGTGTTCTTCTTCGTGGTTTGAAAAAAGAAGATATCACTCGAGGTCAAGTCTTGGCCAAGCCGGGAACCGTGACTCCGCACGACAACTTTACTTGCGAAATTTATGTTTTGAAGAAAGAAGAAGGTGGTAGGCACACTCCATTCTTCAAGGGTTACAAGCCTCAATTCTACATTCGAACCACAGATGTTACTGGTGATGTCACTCTGGCTGAAGGCACAGAGATGGTTATGCCGGGAGACACAGTAAAAATCACGGTTAAATTGGTTACTCCGGTTGCGCTTGAGGAATCACAAAGATTCGCCATCCGTGAAGGAGGTAAGACCGTTGGCGCAGGAGTCGTTACAAAGATTCTTGGATAATTAAAATAAATAGAAAGTTCTTTCATGACTGAAACAGATACAAAAATAAAAAAACCGAAAGTGGCGAAAACTGCCAAGACTTTCAAAGCCTCTTCTAAAAAAGAGAAAGAGGTTGTTGGTGGCAGGGTAGTGTTACGTATCCGAGTTCGCGCTTACGAGAGCAAGATATTGGATGCTTCAGTAAAACAGATAATGGATACCGCTATGCGTTACGATGCAAACATCGTGGGCCCGGTGCCGCTTCCGACCGAAATAAAGAAATATACAGTCAACCGTTCCGCTTTTATTTACAAAAATACACGAGAACAATTTGAAATAAGAGTACACAAGCGATTGATTGATATTATAAATCCAAACGCGAAGACCGTTGAGTCTCTGACAAACCTGTCATTGCCGTCCGGAGTCGATATCGATGTGAAAATGATGTAATTCTGTAAAATTTATGAAATTTATTTTGGGAACAAAAGAAAATATGGCGGAATATTTTTCCGAGGATGGCATCGTCACTCCGGTGACGGTAGTTTCTGTCGCTCCTTTGACCGTCACCAGAATTTTCTCCAAAGAGCGTGACGGTTATAATTCCGTGCAAGTGGGTTCTGGAGTGCAGAAAAAAGAGAGAGTCACTAAAGGCAGGGCTGGCGCCATGAAAGGAGCGTTTTATAAAAATCTCAAAGAATTCAGATTGAAGCCGACCGACACAAATGACGCCAAAGAAGGCGATATGATAGATGTTTCTTCTTTTGCTTCCGGCGACAAAATAATGGTTACCAGTGTTTCCAAAGGTAAAGGTTTCCAAGGTGTGGTGAAGCGTCATGGTTTTCATGGCGGACCACGAACTCACGGTCAGAAGCACTCGGAGCGAGAGCCGGGAAGTATCGGTGGCGGATTGCGTACCCACGTGCCAAAAGGAATGAGAATGGCCGGCCGTATGGGCTCTGACCGTATCACCCAGAAAAATCTGCAAGTCGTCCTGGTAGACAAAGAGAATAATCTGATGCTTATAAAAGGCGCGATTGCAGGTAAGCGCGGAAGTTTGGTGGAAATAGTAAGCAGATAATCACCACCCCGCCCTAAAGGGCACCCCTCCTCCGAAAGGAGGGGAGGAAAACAAAAAAACAAAATGGAAACAAAAATTTACAACCAAAAAGGAATAGAATCTGGGAAAATAAATCTTCCGGCCAAGGTTTTCGGAGCGAAATGGCGCGCAGACTTGGTGCACCAGGTTGTAGAGAGTATGCGCAGCAATAAACGCGCCGGTACCGCCGACACCAAAGACCGCGGAGAAGTTCGCGGAGGAGGTAGGAAGCCATGGAAACAAAAAGGCACAGGCCGCGCCCGACATGGTTCCAGCCGAAGTCCTATCTGGGTTGGTGGAGGTGTGACCCATGGTCCACTTGCCGAAAAGAATTACAAGAGAAAAGTATCAAAGAAGATGCGCGCTCAAGCCCTCTTCTCCGTGCTTTCCAAGAAGTTGAAAGATAACGAAATTCTTTTTGTGGATACTTTGTCTTTGCCCAAGATAAGCACCAAATCCGGAGCAGAAGTCATGAAAGCATTGTCTAAAGCAACAGGCTTTAAACCATTAGCCAATTCCAAAAAGCCTAGAGTTTTGACCGCTCTTTTTGAACGTAGCGTCGGAGCGGAAAAAAGTCTACGAAACTTGCCCCAACTCGATATAGTTTTCTTGAAGAACTTAAACCCGATGGATGTTTTGAACCACCAATATCTTTTGATAGAAAACCCAGAGGAAGCAGTTAAATTTTTAGAAAGTAGAGGACAATAAATCACATGACAACAAATATTATCAAAAATCCCAGAGTTACCGAAAAAGCATCTTTTGCCGCCGAGCAAAATGTTTACACTTTTGAAGTTTCAAAATCTGCCAACAAGACAGAGCTGAAAAAGGCAATCTTTACCCTCTACAAAGTTCATCCCGTAAAAGTAAATATTTTAAATATTCCAAAGAAAAATGTCATGCAAAAAGGCAAAGCCGGAGTGCGGGGCGGAGGACGCAAGGCGCTCGTGTATTTAAAAAAAGGAGATAAGATAGAATTTATTTAGTTATGAAATCATACAAACCAACAACCAAATCACGCCGACAAATGACTCACGTGACCTATCGTGGAGTTTTGACGAACGCTACACCGACCAAGTCCCTGGTTCACGGTTTCAAGCGGGCAGTGGGCAGAAACAGCCAAGGACGCATCACCATGAGACATAAAGGTTCCGGGCACAAACGCCTTTTCCGTGAAGTTGATTTTTTCTATAATAAAAAAGATATTCCCGCAAAGATTACCTCCGTGGAATATGATCCAAACCGCTCAGCCTTTATCGGTCTAGCTGTCTACCGGGACGGAGAGAAAAAATATGTTGTCTTGCCAAAATCTGTTAAAGCAGGAGATACATTTTTGGTTTCCGAAAAAGCCGAGCTCAAACCGGGCAACAGACTGCCTCTTTCAAATATTCCTGTCGGAACATTTGTTTACAATATTGAAATCAAGCCCATGGGTGGCGCCAAGATTGGCCGCTCTGCCGGAATCTTCGCGCAAGTCGTGGCTAATGCCGAAGGATACACCAACCTGAAAATGCCTTCGACTGAAATCCGAAAAATAAACGAGAAGTGCTGGGCCTCTGTCGGCACAGTTTCCAACGAAGAACATCATTTGGAAAATTATGGAAAAGCCGGACGCAGCCGATGGAAAGGAATTCGTCCTACTGTCCGAGGTACAGCCATGAACCCGGTAGACCATCCATACGGTGGAGGAGAGGGCAGACAAGGCCGCGGAACCAAGAGACCAAAGACCATGTGGGGTAAAGTTACCGGAGGACGCAAGACCCGTGGACCAAAGAAATACTCAAATGTGTTTATCGTCTCTCGACGTAAAACAGGGAAAAATAAATAGACCTCACCCCCTAGCCCCCTCTCCTTATTAAAGGAGAGGGGGAAGCAGAAACAAATTCAAAAAAATCCCCTTGCGGGGATTTTTTATTGTGATATAAATATAAATGAAGGAGACGCCATGCCTCGAAAAGCGTTCCGCGCGCGGCGGAAAGCCGCACAAATCGCCAAAAAGAAGTAGCAGGTAATCATTAAATGCGACGTCGCAAAAGCGACGTCGCAAAATCAAGAAAAGCCGTTAGGCTATATACGGGGGTTGTCGCGTTGCGATGACCCCTATTCCTTTTTAATTTGCATTATTTTTTATAAGTGGTATAATAGTTTTGATGAAGTCTTGTTCCCGAATTAACGAAGTCCGCTGGGTGCCGCGGACCGACAAAACCCCGCCTTGGCAACGGCGGGCGTTCGCCATCATCGCCCGCAACTCGGGCACGGGGGTCGTGGTAACCTCCGCGAAGTAATACATGGGGCTCTCGAGATTGTCTTTTCTCAGAGCCCCATCTCTATTCCTGCCCGATTTTTAATACTTGCAATTTTTATACAGACGTGGTATGCTCTCAATAGATGGTTCTTCCCTTTGCGAGGCGAGGCTATCTGAATTGGAGGGTTCAACCGCGTCGGACCCTCCCGCCCTCATTATCACGATATGTGCGCTTCTTCTTGTGAAGTTTTCCAATCTAGGGGTCCAACAGCATTCAGCCGCTGTCGGACCCCATTTTTTTCTAAATTTTGTTTCACTATTGATTTTAAAAGGTAGTTTAGAATCGTGTTGACAAATTTTTTGTATTTGCTAATATGAAACCAAGCTCGTAGGGAGCTTTTTTATTATCAGAGTCGCGCCAATAGGACGGTTGCGCGACATGATTTCGCTAAATCATATGACAAGATCAATCAAAAAAGGTTTAAATGTTGACGAGAGGCTCTTATCCAAGATTGCCGGTAAAAACCCCCTGCAAACTCCCATGGTCAAGACCTGGAAGCGCGCTTGTGTCATCTCTCCGGAGATGCTCGGTTTTACTTTCGGTGTCTACAACGGCAAAGTGCACGTGGAGGTTCTTGTCACCGAAGACATGGTGGGTCACCGACTCGGAGAATTTTCTCCAACCAAGAAATTCATGAAGCATGGAGGAAAGATGCAGAAAGAACTTGAAATGAAAAAGAAAGAAGCGGAAATTACTCAAGCTAAGGGGGCGACAGCCGCAGCCGCCGATGCAAAGGGCGTAAAGAAATAATCACCACCCCTAACCCCTCCTCAATAAGGAGGGGAGGAAAACAAAAAACATCATGAAAGCATTTTTAAAAAATTACAGACAATCACCCAGAAAAGTTCGCCTCGTGGCAACTCTTGTAAAAGGCAAGAACGTGGCTGAAGCCATCGCCGAGTTGGACTTTTTAGCAAAACGAGCCGGATTGCCTATCAAGAAACTTCTCCTTTCCGCCGTGGCTAATGCGAAACAAATGGGCATTGAGGTGGAAAATTTATATATCAAAGAATTACGAGTAGATAAAGGCATTGTCATGAAGAGAATGATGCCGGCGGCCATGGGTACCGGGCACAGGATAAACAAACGCACCAGCCACGTGAATATTCTTTTGGCGGAAAAAGTCGTGAAAGTTAAGAAAACAAAAAAAGCTAAAAAATAATCCAAAAACAATATGTCAAAAATAGTCCACCCATATGCACATAGATTGATAATCCTACGAGACTGGAAGTCCCGCTGGTTTGCCGACCCAAAAAAATATGTCGCTTATCTAAAAGGGGATGTTTTAATCCGCCAATACTTGGAAAAGAAATTGCGTGGCATGTATGTTTCCACAATCGAAATCGAGAGAAGCCGAAAGGCCACCCGTTTTATAATCAAAACTTCCCGCCCGGGCCTAATCATCGGCCGAAACGGTGAAGGGGCCACCAAGCTCAAAGAAGATATTTTAAAGAAAATGGACAAGCTGAAAATTCCAAGACCGGAAGATTTCAAATTGGAAATAATGGAAATAACCAACCCGGAAGCCGATGCCGCCATCGTGGCTTACATGATTGCCGAAGGTTTGGAAAAGAGAATGCCTTACCGCCGAGTCATCAAGCAAATCATCGAGAAAGTCATGCAGGCGCACGGAGTGGAGGGAGCGCGTGTAGTGCTTTCCGGCCGCTTGGGCGGAGCGGAAATTGCCCGCACCGAAGAGCTAAAGAGGGGATCCATCCCACTGCAGACTTTCCGAGCGGATATAGATTTCAAACGTGAGCGAGCGACACTTTCATATGGAGTTGTCGGTATCAAAGTTTGGATTTACCGTGGTAAAATTTTTGCCGACAAAAAATCAGTTCGGGAAACAAAGGCAAGCGCATTAGAAAATAAGCTAAAAACGGATTAAATTTTATGTTGACACCCAAAAAAGTAAAATTTCGAAAATGGCAGACAGGACGCGCAAATCCAAAAGCGCGAACTCCTGATACCCGCGGCATCAAATTGGCCTTCGGGAGTTTTGGTTTAAAATCCGAAACTCAGGCTCGCGTGAAGTCCATTCAGATTGAGTCCGCCCGAAAAGTCATTTCCCGAACCTTGACCAAGGCCGGCAAATACTGGGTCCGCATTTTTCCTGACCGCCCTTACACGGCCAAAGCCGCGGAAGTGGGCATGGGAAAGGGAAAAGGAGATCCGCAGGGATACTGTTTCGACGTTTACCCGGGACGCATTATTTTTGAAGTGGACGGCGCCGAGGAATCCGTAGCCCGTGAAGCCTTGCGTAAAGCCGGCACCAAGCTTCCGGTCAAAACCAGAATAGTTAGCCGAGCGCACAAGCAGTAGAATTAGTTGAAAGTTATAAAGTTATAAAGAAAAAATGGCAAAGAAAAATAAAACAGAAAATTTTAAAGAAATGTCAAAAGAAGAGCTTCAAAAGAAATTGGTCCTTTTGAGGGAAGAAGAAAGGGTTATCCGGTTCAAGACCGAGGGTTCAAAGGGCAAGAATGTGAAAGAGTTGGCCAACCTAAGAAAGCAAATAGCCAAAGTGTTGACAGAAGTAAATGCAAAAAGTATAAAATAAATATATGGCAAAAAAAATACAAGAAAAAAATACGGAAAGTAAGGGAAACATCTTAAAAGGGGTGGTTGTTTCAAATAAAATGGACAAAACCGTTGTAGTTACTGTTTCCAGGTTTGTGAAGCATCCGCTTTACGGAAAGTTTTACAAAATCAGTAAGAAATACAAGGCGCACGACGAGAATAATGCTTGTAAGATTGGAGACCAAGTTGAGATTGTTGAAACCAGGCCGATTTCGAAAGATAAACGCTTTCAAGTTATAAAGTAGAAAGTTATAAAGTTATCAAGAAAAACAAATTAAAAAATTATACTTTATGAACTTTATAACTTTACAAACTTTTAACTAACTTATTTATGATTCAAAATGAAACTTTAGTAAAAATCACAGATAACGCCGGAGGCACCGTAGGCAAGGTGTTCAAAATTTTGGGCTCTTCCAAAAAGAGATATGCCACTTTGGGTGAATTAGTTATCATTTCCGTCAAAGTTGCCAGCCCCCGAAAGGCCGTAAAAAAGAAAGATGTGCATCAGGCCGTGGTCGTGCGCACCCGCGGCGCTTACAGACGAAAAGACGGTTCATATATACGTTTTGACGATAACGCCGTAGTTATCTTGGAAAAGGGCAAGAAAGATCCAAAAGCCGGTCGCGTCTTCGGACCTATTCCTCGGGAGCTTGCGGAAAAAGGATTCCAGAAGATAATTTCCTTGGCGCAAGAAGTTATTTAAGTTATAAAGTAGAAAGTTTATAAAGTTATAAAGAAACAAATGAAAATCAAAAAAGGAGACAACGTAAAATTAATCACAGGCAAAGATAAAGGCAAATCCGGAAAGATTGTTCGTGTTTTGGTAGCGGAGAATAAAGTTATCGTGGAAGGATTGAATATGATGAAGAAACACCAGCGTCCCAGAAAGTCGGGGGAGAAAGGGAGCATGGTAAATATTGCCATGCCGGTGAACGCTTCCAATGTTAAAAAAATAGACTAATAAAATATTATGGCAAAACATTCAACAGTAAAAGAAAAAGAATCCGAATCCTTTGATAAAATGAAAGGCGCTTTCGGCTACAAAAACACTATGGCTTCTCCTAAGATGAAGAAGGTAGTGATAAATGTCGGCACCGGAACCATGGTAAAAAAGGACAAGAATAAAAACGAAGCCATTTCCGACCGTTTGTCCAAAATCACCGGCCAAAAGGTTTCATTGCGCGGCGCCAAGCAATCCATCGCCTCTTTCAAAATCCGCCAGGGAGACCCTGTAGGTGTGATGGTTACTTTGCGCGGCAAGAGAATGTTCGCCTTTTTGGAGAAATTGATAAACGTAGCCATCCCTCGAACCAAAGACTTCCGAGGCATAAACCGCACCACTGTGGACAATATCGGAAACTTAACCATGGGCATCAAAGAGCACACTATTTTCCCGGAAACAGCCGATGAAGATATACGCGATGTTTTCGGTCTGTCTATCACTCTGGTCTCTTCGGCTAAAAGCAAAAAAGAAGGCACTGCCTTTTTTGAAATCCTCGGCGTTCCTTTCAAAAAAGAAGAGGACACAAAGAAGAAAAAATAAATATTTTTTCAGCCTCACCCCCGACCCCTCTCCGGAGTACCAGAGAGGGGAAATTCGCGTGTGTATTTTTCCCCTCGCCAGTAATCTGGAGAGGGGACCAAGGGGTGAGGTGATTCCAAGGTATTGAACCGTTACGTCATCTTTGACAAATCTCTACGGTGTAGTATAGTTCATTTTGAAAAAGTCCCCTCTAGTTACCCCTCAAGTAGGACAGAACTAATGTTTGAATAATAACTCATCGGAATTCGAAAGCCAATAATTTCTCTCGGTCGGTCGTTTAAGAAGGAATGAATTTCCAGCAATTCTTCTTCAGTGACTGACTCAATA
>JACQGC010000009.1 GCA_016199805.1 Candidatus Nomurabacteria bacterium | reverse complement strand
TAATTAAATAAAAATTGTTACCTTACAACCCCGCAGTCTTGCGACCACGGTTTGGGCTCCTTCCTTTTCGCTCGCCGCTACTAAGGAAATGCATATTTGTTTCTACTCCTCCTGGTACTGAGATGTTTCACTTCCCAGGGTGCGCTCTTTTGTCATAAAGACAAAAATTGTCGAGGTTTACTCGACAGGGTTTCCCCATTCGGAAATCTCCGGATCAAAGGTTGCTAGGCACCTCCCCGAAGCTTATCGCAGCTTTGCTACGTCCTTCATCGCCTCTTAAAGTCAAGGCATCCACCGTACGCCCTTAAATTTCCTGTTAAGAAATTTGAAAACCACATTTAACCCCGCCAACGGCGGGGAATTATAAGCCAAAAAATTAACAGAATACTTTTTTCACGACCGCTCGCTACTAAAAATATTTTTTTGACTTTTCCTGCCTGCAACCAAGACCCCGAGTGCAGATTGCACAAGAGAAAGTTACGACAGGAATTCAATTTTCAAAGTGTCTTTCGTCCTGATTTTTGAACAAAAAAACCGCCTTTCGGGCGGGCCATACAGACAAAGAAAGTCTGCTTTAACGCCGCCTTCTTAAACTGTTTCTTGTGATTATCATACTGATAGATAGATACTATACTAAAGGCAAAAACAAGTCAAGGGAAAGCCGAGGGGAAGCAAAAAAAGATGCCCCAAAGGGCATCTTTTTTGCTAAAACTATTTAAAAAGTTTCAATTATTATTGATGGGAAGCTTCTTGTCCGAGCTTGGAAATAAATCGGGCAGCGGCATCTTTTCCACCCAAACCAAAAGCCAAGGCGCCACCGAGTGCCAACATGGCCACTATTCCGGTGAAGAGAACGCTCATGTATTCTCCCAGTCCGAGCTTACCCAAGGCAATGATGATGGCAAATATCCAGACAGCATACTTGGCGATTACAGCCAACATGTGCGCGGAAGCCAAGTTCATAGCTTTTGCGGTCGCTAGAATTGTTTTTGAAAGACCTTCAGAAACAATTGCGGCAATTATCAAAACAAAGGCGGCAATTATCACTTGCGGCAAGAAGGCGAGAACACTCGTTGTTAAGAAAGAAGAAACATCTGTCAAACCGACCAAGTTTAGAGAAGGCAATAAGAAAACGATAATCACGAACCACTTTACGACTTCTCCGACAAAGTATCCCGTGTTTAGAGTTACTCCAGCTCTTCTAAAAAAACCTTCCGCGCCGATAGACGCAAAAAGACTGTCTATCTTTAGGCTTCGGAATACTTGCTCGATAGCTCGAGCGACCAGACTTCCCAAAAGCCAACCGATTACAAAAAAGACGACTGCAACAATAAGCTTTGGAGTGAATTGTATAAAATTCCACCACAGCGCTTGAAGTGATTGATTGAATACATCACCCCATGTAAGCCAAATATTATTCATATGATTCTGCGAATCACGTCGCGTAAGTCCTTTAGGCGCGACGCTAATTAGCTATTAATACTTTTCTAAGTTCGACCTTATAAAGTTATACCCATAGTATAGCAGATTTTAGCTCTTCTTGAGCGCCTGTGTGGATAACTCGCACACTTACTTTAAAGATGCTCCGAAGGAGCGTTGTATTACAACGTCTTTAAAGTAAGTGTGCGAGATAACTCTTTTGCTTCTAGGAGCACTTCGTGGGGATAGTCTATTATGTCCCGCACCAGCTTATCGTACATATTTAGTCTGTATAAAAATTCTTTGGTTTCAAAAACGGCGTAAACCAGCTCGGCGCCTATTTCCGCTTCCAGCTTTTTTATTCCCTCTTCTATTTTTCCGCGTTTCAGCTTGTCGCCGACGATGAGCAAATCCACCCTGGAATCTTCATTCTTTATGAATACCCCGGAAATAACGACGAGTTTCACCCGCCCGGCCTTTTTGAAACTATCCAAAATCTTTTCTTTGTTCAAGCTGTCGGACCTGACCAGCAAATCTTCAAATTCTGCGCTATATTTAAAAGAAGAATTAAAATACCATTCAGGTTTTGTGGAAGAGTGCTTTTTGATGAAATTAATGGAAGACAGAAGACGCAATTCTTTGCGGACCAAATTGACACCTACCCGGCTCCTCTTTACCACATCCTTGCTCGTAAAACCCTTGCCCCGATTGAGCAAAAAAAGCCGCATGATTTTTACTCGCGCCGAATTACCCAATATTTTCTCTAGAATTTCCATATAGGCATTGTAACGCTTTTGTGAAAAAAGACAAGCTGTGGGTAAAAACAAAAAGAAGGAAGCAAAGCTTCCTTCTTTTTGTTTTCTGTCCCCCTGACAAGGGGGATTTAGGGGGTTGAGTTTTATTATTTAAGTTCAACTTTTCCTCCTGCGTCCTCGATTTTCTTTTTCAAATCACTAGCTTCAGCTTTCTTCATCCCCTCTTTCAAGGTGGAAGGAGCGGCGTCAACCAAATCTTTGGCGTCTTTCAATCCGAGGCCAAGAGCTTCTTTGACTACTTTCATCACGGCGATTTTTTGTTCACCGGCAGATGCGAGCACAACAGTAAACGCATCTTTCTCTTCAGCCGCTTCTGCTCCACCGGCCGCAGGGCCAGCTACTGCTACTGCAGCCGCAGAAACTCCGAATTTTTCTTCGATGGCCTTCACCAAGTCGTTGAGTTCCAAGACTGATGCGCTCTCGAGGTCTTTCATAAATGAATCAAATTTCATAGATTTTGTTGAGCATCGCGATTACAAAATCATGACCCCTGTTAAATGAAATCTTATGGATTTCAATTTTTGCTTTGCAAAAATTATTTAACGGGGTCAAGTAAATTATATTCGCTTCGCTTATTAATTTACATTGATAATTTATTTCCCTTTGGCTACTTCGTTCACGGCGATAGCCAAACGCTGCATAGGACTCTTGAGCAAGAACGCAATTTTGGAAAGCAATACTTCCCTGGTTGGGATGGTTGCCAGCTCCATCATATAAGCGCCAGTCTGAAACTTTCCCGCAAAAATTCCACCAAGAATATTCAACATACCTTTGTGGGTTTTTTGGAAATTGTACACTTCGCGAGGTGAAGAGATTGGATCTTTGGAATACGCTATGGCAACTTCACCGGCTAGCTCGGGCACCTCGCCCTCTGCTTTGCCTTTTAGCGCGCGGGCGAGCAAAGTCTTTCTACCGACTTTGTAACCCACTTCTTTATCTCGGAGTTCTCGCCTAAGCTTCGTCTCTTCGCTCACTTTCAAACCGTGGAAATTCACAAAGACCAAAGACTCGGAGCCCTTGATGGCTTTCTCGAAATTCTTGATCATTTCTTCTTTTTTTGATTTTTGTAACATATTAGGCTTTAGGCTTTAGGCTTTAGGCTTTAGCGTTTTGAATTGCTAGTGCCTAGCGCCTAATGCCTGTGTTGGCATTAAAAAAACGGCATTAAGCCGCCAGATATCGACCCACTAAACAGGACTTAAGTGTTTGCCTGCTTTCTCTGCGGTTTACCCATACACTTATATTTAAGTGTGTCGGGTACCTGTACTATAACAAACTATTGCAATTTTGCAAGCAAAAGGGCTAAAATCACGCCCACCACAAGCATGGAAAGGAAGATCTTTAAGACCTTAAAAAAATGTTTAGCCATGTGGGTAGAGTATACCCCGTAGTGAAACTTTTATCAAAGTTCTACTACAGGGTATAGCATAAACATATATTTTTACTTCAAACTAATTAATAGTGAAAATTTGAGAATCAAAAATCGGGCCGTTTGTAGAATTCGCGGAAACTGTTATGGTGGGTGTCCCGGACATGCTGTCTTTGTAACAAAAACTTCTATGAGCTGATCCCGTTGCTATTGATATTGCATTAATATTTTTCCAACTAGAATCACATAAACCAGTGGAAGCAGAGGCTGAAGCAAATGTTCCGCCTCCAGAGCTCGAAGATAAATTTACATGGATTGTTGAAGTAGCTTTAGCGGATATCCCCGATTCATTTTGTGACTCCACTGTAATAATAGCGGATGCAGCGTTTACGTTCACAGACTGAGTGGGGGTAATTATTTTTAATTTAGACACGGTGGTATCTGTCCCAGCACTTTGATCTTGCCCCTCTGTCACCGTCACTGTATAAGTTTGAATTGATTTATCTTCAGCTGTCACTGTATAAGTCACTGGGTTGGAAAAATCTTGTGCTATATTGCTGTCTGGACTAATAGACGCTTTATCTGAAATTGTGATAACTGGAATTAAATTTGTCATGTCAGTCTCAAAAGGCACAGTGAGAGCTATGGTGCGATTTGTTTCATCAATAGTTCCAGAAACATTTGGTGTTAGGTTTGTGAAACTGAAAGTATTTATTTTTTTCTCTGAACTCAAAACAGGTGCAGCAATACCGCTACTTTCAATATATAAATAGGCGGCATTGTTTGCACTATTGCTTCCGTAAAATTTTTGGATAGCAGCTCCTTTGTTGGCAGCTATATTAATACTGTATGTATGCGTAGGATCTAAAACAAGATTCGGCCCGACACAAGGATATTGTCTATATTGGTAAGTGCTGTCCAAGTTAACAATCACAGCTTGATTTGCTCCGGTGGATTCATAAGCATCGCCACAATTGGTAGTAGAGCCTGCCTTGGCGGCATAATAACCCTGAGATGTGTTTTGGTCGATAATCTGCACAAGAACAGTCTGACCTGCGGAATTGCCACTATCATTATATGAAAATTTTAAATTTGAAATGTTGCCCATGGCCCCCGTAAACAGATTTTGCATATAGATACTATTTGAAACAATTTCAGTCGAGTTGTCGGGTTGGGAATAAACAACACTGGAGTGTACTGACACTGTTACCGTGTAGGTTTGCGTATCACCATTTTCCGCAGTCACTGTGTAAACTATCGGGTTGGAAAAATTTTGGACCGTATTGTTATTTGGACTGACAGATGCTCCGCCTGAAATTTTTATGGTAGGAGTTAAGGAAGTTACATCAGCACCAAATGGCACAGTGATGTCAATGCGGTGAGTTGCCTCATTGATAACACCAACTGCTCCTAAGTTTGGAAAACCAAAAGATTTAACAAACTTATTTTTACTCGGGTAAAGATCATTGGTGACATATAAATAAGCAGAATCGTTGCTGTTAGTACTTCCATAAAATTTTTGCGTATCGTTTCCGCCGTGATTACGAAACAAAGCAACACCATAAGTATGTGTGGGGTCTAAAACTAATTCGGGGCCGGTGCAAGGATGCGCTTTGTATTTTACCGAAGAATCCAACTCAACAATTATTTTTTTATTTACCCCCGTAGATTCGTAAGCATCGCCACACGAACCACCAATATCCGCAGTGGCATAATAATTGATACCTAATGTTCTATCTACCACGGAAAGACCAATAAACTGCTCACTGGAATTGCCGTAGTCGTTGTAAGCAAATTTTATGGTCTGAATGTGTCCACTCGCACCCGTAAAAGAATCAAAAGAAGCAACAGCCCCGGAAGAAATTTCAGTCGAATCGTCAGGTTGAGAATATAAAATATTTGAACGACCCACATGCACTATTCTCGTGACTTGAACGGCAGGATTTCCTGCTTTGTCTGAAACATCATAAGTAATTGTATAGTCGCCGATAGTATTTACATCGACAGGATTGACGGTCACAATGTCCGCAGTTATATCTTTATCGACATCATCCAAAGCTGTTGCGCCCAAGTCGGTATAATTGTTGCCAACAAAAAATGTGACAGAACTTGGGCCAATTATAGAAATTACGGGAGGAGTAGTGTCCGGAGCAGAAGAGGAAGTTTGTTCATTAGAACCAGCCGAGCCTCCTCCACCCAGCAAAAGATTTGGGTAAGGATTTTGCGGAGTGTATTTAGATTCTGTTATTGTAATTGGCGGAGTAGTTTCGCTGTCAGCCAAATCTACAGACCTCACCCCCGACCCCTCTCCTTGTGAAGGAGAGGGGGAATTATTCCCCTCTTGAGGGGTGGCGCTCGCGCCGGGGTGGATGTTAGAATCCCCCAACCCAGCCAAACCCGTGGTTAAACTGCTTGGGTCCGGCATACTACTTCCTACGTTTGCCAAAAGTCCTCCAACCAAGTGCCCAAAAGCCAAACCGGTATTGTGTATAAAACTCCCTATGGCAAGGCCGACATTACTTACACCGTCTCTGACATAGGCACCTGCATCGTAAACAGCGACAACTGTATTAACTACACCCGCCTGAATAGGAATTGATACTGGGTCAACAATGTTCAAAGCTATACTTTGTATTTTTTGTGTCCAAGTTAATTTGGGAGGTTCAATACAAGGAGAATTTTCATCTTGTTCGTCATTATTTTGCAATCTATTAAGTGAAGTTTTTATATCTGAAATTATCTTATTGCTCTCATAACTTAGATATATCTGAGAAAAACTATGACCAAGTGGATCACCATCATTTTTACTAAAATTTATATGGACATTAGATTTTAAAATATTAGTGAGAGGAAATTTTGCAACAGTACCAGAAATCATTTTATCTGTGTCAGAAGTTATATACAAACCTCCTCCTGCAACACGAGAAGCCGGAGTCGCTACACCATATACACCAATGGATATACTTGGAACACCTCCTTCCTCATCAGCCACTGCATCGTAAAAAGTATTAGCGTAAAAATTGCCTTGCGAGTGACTAACTAGTAAAACCTTTTGAGTAGTTAATTTTGTGCTAGCATCAGTAAGCATCCTGGTAAAATCAGAATCCTGTATATTTAATAAATTTTGATCAAAATATATTTGATTTGTCGTATCCAGTGCGTCAAATATTTTACCGTGCGTGGGATTGTAAATAAAATTAACAGTTAGGGGTTCGTTTTTATATGTTTTCATTACTAATTTATCTTCAAGTGCAGCTTTGTTCTCTTGTGCTCCTCTTGTATCAGTATTTATGCCATTTATTGTAAAAATAGAATATCCAACAGATGAACAGGTTGCCGCTTGCGAAAAAACGGGAAATAAAAAAATAACTAATACGATAATAGTTAACTTATATTTATTAAAAAATTGATTCATTTTTTAATTAGGTAAAGTTGAATAATCTATATCACAAATTCTAGGTAGTGAATTATAACTTCTTAAGTTTTCATAAAAACTAGCTTGTTCTTGATCTCTCTCTTTTGTATTAATTTGCATTTTTTTTATAAATGAACGCAATTTATCTTCATCCATGAAATACTGGTTCATAATTTTTTGATTGTTTTCATCCTTAACTAAAATTTGTCCAACACAAGCATAAGCCCTATCTTCTTCACGAATTACTTCAGTTGCTATCGTTGTATTTATAAATGGCTGCACAGTCTCCATCTGCAAAGCCAACGCATACTGCAAAAGCACAGCGCGAGTTTTGGCCGAGTTGGGGTAGGTATTAAAGACTGCTAACTCTACATCGTCACGAATGCCGTTTTTGTTGGCGTCTACGCCGGCCACGGTTTTATCTGCCAATACTCCTGGGTCCGGCGGAAGATTTTTACCCATCACATCATCCAATGTAAGCTTGGTATTGTGAATTTTTTCCACTTGCGCATTTGTCTTGTCAATATTAAAAAGTTGAACCACGCGGACGATAACCAAGATAGCATATAAAACAAACAAAACTAAAAAAACCCAACAAAATATTTTAATAATTTTGTGGGCCCACATTTTTTTAATTGTTTCCATCCCGTTATTATACAACATCAAAAAACATTACAACACACTTGCTGTGGATAACTCTTCATAATTTATTCATATTTTATCTATACCCGCTCAAAAGGAGGAAGATTAGAAGAAGCACTAGGACGAAGAGGAGAAAATACGGGAAGTTTTGCCACCTTTGACCTTTGTCCATGAATTTTTTGAACCTTTCCCACCCCTCTTGGGCTATAGTCAGCGGGATGATGGCTATCAGAAACCATATTTTGAACAGGATTTCGAACATATATATTTAATTTACTTCTCAATCAGAATTGAAGAAACATTTTGTGACGTTCCGCAATCTACCAACCAGGTTGCCGGCAACTTGGCGCTAGAGAGCTTTACCAGTTTGAAACCATACGCTTTGATGGGAAACGTTGAGCCGACTTTGACAGTGCGGGCTACCTCGGCGCGATTGTCTACCATTAAAACAGCATTGTTCTTGAACGTCATCTTGTCGGGACTAGCTTGGCAAATCTTGTCCAGTTGCAAGCGAGCATCTTTATATTTTATCAACGCATCCGCATAAGCGATGGTGGCGGCCTTGGCGCCGATATCTACACTACCGGCACTCAAATCTTCAGAACCAACTTGCAAAGCGGTGTTGTCTGTCGGATTAGAATTGTCGACAACGATTGGAGCCGAGCTCTTGGTAGCCCAAAGAAATATCCCGATGATAATAATCAAAACAACAACTATCCAAATCCACATCTTGTTATTTTTGTTTTCTTCCATAAAATTTAAATAAAAAATTAAATTAATCTAATAAATAAAACACCAGAGATAATATCGACCAAGCGAAACTAAATTATAACATTACTATTGTTTCACTGCCAAGGTCTGCGCTATCTTGCTCGTCGGTAAAAGCGGGCCATAGAAAACCACGCTTTGTCTGTTTATGTGCATGACTTGCGGAGCCCAGAGAGCTTGGTTGATGGGGTTTAATTGAAAACCATTTTGAGCCGCATTGGCCGGGTCTTTGGTAACTTGCAAAATATATCCGTCGGTCATTTGTAAATCCGGAAAGGTGGACAGCTTGCCTACATACACTTCCCCGGTGGTCATGTAGACTACGGAATAAGCGCCAGGATGCATAGCGCGATATTTTAACAGACCGAGAAGCGCGACAACCAACACTACTACAACTGCTATTGCAATATTCTTTTTACTGTACATTTGATTTTTGTTAAATGATAATTTATATACACATTGTAGTTTAAATTGGAGGGAAATACAACATTATACCCCCTCCTTTCTCCTCCCCCTACATTAGGGGGAGGAGGAATCTAAACACAAAAAACCACCCAGCTAAGGGTGGATTTTTTATCATAATTTTTATTCCATCGCCAGACTAAGGCCAACTTTCTTTTCTACTAAACTTACCCTGGATTCTAATTTGTCGTGATATTCACACTTGACTCTATTTACGGCTAAATCATCTATTCTTTTATTCGTGCCTTCAAGTTGATTTTTAACACCTGTTACCTCTTTTTTAACATCTGCTAATTCTAGCTGAACGTTATCAACTTTCGTCTCAAGATTATCAACTTTATCTGTAAGTTTTAATACATTAGTCGCTATGGTTACAACCAATTTTTCTATATTGTTTATTTTTTTATTTTCTTCGCCATTCATGTTCTAAATATACCAAACAGCATTTTGGGATGCAAGAATTGTGAAAAATGCTTCATAAATGGATTTGAATGATTCCCCTCTTGAGGGGTGGCTCGGTAATCCGAGACGGGGTGGATAGACCCCCTCCGAAATACTTCCACCTCCCCCGCAGTAGCGGGTACTCCTTAC
>JACQGC010000008.1 GCA_016199805.1 Candidatus Nomurabacteria bacterium | reverse complement strand
GAGCCAATGCTCACTGGCGGTGGAAAGGTCAAGGCAATGAAAGTTAAGGTCGTCTTGTCCAGTCCCGAGCTGGCACCCGAGCTGGTCGCGGAAGGCAAAGTGGTCTGCGAAACCGGTGGCACTGGCAATTTCGACATTTCTGCAGGTCTGGCAGAGGTTGCAAAACTGAACGGGACGTCCGTACAGGTGCAGTAAAATTTGTTAGTTAAGGGCTCCTACTCGGGAGCCCTTTTTCATTGCATAAGTTCAGATACATATGAGACTTTTAATTAAGTCTTGTATATGCAAATTTTCAACAAATTTAAGGGAACAAAAGGTTTCTTGAGTATGTATGAGCGAGTGATACGCTTTCGGTATATGATTACCGAACAAGCAAAACAAAGAACCAAGATACTAGCATTCTGGGAAAGGTATGGACTCCCTGCCACCAAAGAAGCATTCGGGGTTTCAAGGCCAACTCTATTTAGATGGCAAAAAGAACTCCAAGAGAGTGGTGGAAAACTGGAAGCTTTAAACAAGAAAAGCACTGCACCAAAGAAAAGAAGAAAAAGAGAAATACCGGAAGCAATCCAAAACTTCATTATTAACGAACGCAAATTTGATCCTCAACTTTCCAAAGACAAACTCTCGGTGCTGATGAGACAAGATGGTGTAGCTAACCTCTCTAGTTCAACTGTTGGAAGAATGTTAAATGATTTGAAAAAGAAAGGTATTCTACCTAAATATACAAAGTTCTCTGTTTCAGGAAAGACAGGAAGACTCCTTGAAAGAAAACCAAAGAAATCAAGGGTTAAACTACGCTCAAAGGGTCATACAGGTGGTCTGGTTAAAGCAGATTCCATTGTTCGCTTCACCAATGGAATCAAACGATATATTGTCACAGCTATCGACAAAGAAAACAAATTTGCCTTTGCATATGCATACAAAAATCATTCATCTGACTCTAGCACCGATTTCATGAAAAAGTTTCAGTCTGTGGCACCACTATCCCTCACTCATGTGCAAACCGACAATGGTAGTGAGTTTGCAAGTCATTTTGAAATGTATTTGGAGAAAACCGGTATTGTCCACTTCCATACATATCCTCGGTGTCCCAAGATGAATACAGAGATTGAAAGATTCAATCGAACGCTCTCTGACGCTTTCATTAAACAAAACCGTCACCTCCTAGCTTACGATATTGATGCTTTCAACCAGAAACTCATTGACTGGCTACTCTGGTACAACACCAGGAGACCACACTGGTCGCTTGGTTTAGTTTCTCCGATGCAGTATATTGTTAGTACATTATCAGCAAAGGAGTCTCATATGTTATGGACGGATACAAATTAATTGACACTACTGAATGAACATGCTAGGTTGAATTGGGTGAATTAGCAAAAATCTGTTTTTTGAGATGAGCTTTGAAATGACCATACTTGCAGTAAT
>JACQGC010000016.1 GCA_016199805.1 Candidatus Nomurabacteria bacterium | reverse complement strand
AGACGGCGGAAAAATTATTTACTTCGTTGATACCGAAGTGATAAAAGATTTGAAATTTTCTACTTTTTGGTTTGATCCAACCCCACAAGGAAAGTTCATGCTCTCAATCGCATTTTCGCAGTCCAAGTATTATGTAGATAACTTGTCGGAGAATATCAAGCGTGGTCATCGTCAAAAATTGAAGGATGGTATTTGGCCTCAAAACGCTCCTGTGGGTTATCTAAACGACAGCGACAAGAAAGTTATCATTCCAGACCCCGAACGCTCGCCATATATTGTCAGAGCGTTTGAGGCCTACGCTAGTGGCAAGTACACACTCCGACAAATTAGAGACATGGTTAATGAACTTGGATTGCGTTCGAGGAAAGAGCAAGAACTTTCTATTTCCAATATTCATAATATGTTAAAAAATCCAATTTTTTGTGGATTGCTCCGTTACAACGGAGAAATCCACGAAGGAAAGCACGAACCGATTATTTCAAAGAAACTTTTTGATTCCGTTCAAGAAGTGATGAGCCGAAAATCTAAACCGCATAGCAAAGGGCTTAAACCATTTTTGTACAGAGGATTTTTCCGTTGCGGAGAATGTGGATGTTTTATAACTACTGAAACACAAAAAGGTCATAACTATTTACGATGCACCAAACGGAAAAATCCTTGTTTGCAAAAATATGTTCGTGAGGAGCTCATCACTTCTCAAATTCAAGAGGAAATCAAAAAAGTTTCTTTGCCAGACGATTGGGCAAATTGGATGATTGCCGAAAATGCGAAAGATCGGCAATCCGAAGTCCAATCGTCTACGCTTTTTGTTCAAAATACAAAAGATGAAATTTTTTCAATCGAAAAGAAGATTGAAAAGCTGATGACGCTCTATCTTGATAATTCGTTATCACTTGAAGAATATCGGGAAACGAAAAATCGGTTGGTAAACCAAAAACAGCTTTTCAAAGAAAAATTATCATCTTTTGAACAAAAAGCGAATAATCGGTTCGAACTTACAGAAAAATTTCTAAAAGCCAATATTACCAATGCGGAATTGGCAAACGAGGGAATTCCCGAAGAAATACTTCGGGAATTCAAAAAAGTCGGTTCGAACTTTCAAATTATGGATCGAACCGTACTTTTTGAGCCACGCGGAGCGTGGAAAACCCTTTTGGATTCTGGATTCGGCGGGGGGAATACACTAGTGTCGGCGCTTCGCGCCGACCCAATTTCGGCTCTAAAATCCGATTTCGTTTTTTGGCGGTGGGGGTGAGATTTGAACTCACGAGGCACTTGCGTGCCTGCCGCATTTCGAGTGCGGTGGAATAAACCGGGCTATCCGACCCCACCAGTAACTTTAAGAATCGAGGATTTTGGGGTTCTGT
>JACQGC010000005.1 GCA_016199805.1 Candidatus Nomurabacteria bacterium | reverse complement strand
GGCAAAACCGCCGCAATACATCTTTTCAATACAAAACCTTTCTTCGTCTCGCAAATGATGATATTTCATATGACAATTAAAATTAATTTTGCTAATGCATTAATTCTAACTGTCCTACTTCAAAGGTAACTAACTATTCCAGTTGCTAAAACCAACTGGAAAAGGAAGGAAAATAAAATGTCTGCGAAAACCAGGCAAAACGACGTCAGTATTATTTCTAGACTGGCTGCGCTGTACAGCACGGCCGTCTCGCTTATCAGCAACGGCAGTCGCTCTAAAAAGAGTATGGAACTGCTCCTCGACGCCCTCCAGTTTTTCAAGGAGGACCGTCTGGGTGTTGTGTGGAGCGAGGATTCGCCACAGATGCTGGCGAGAATGCAACAGCAACGCATCGCTCTATACCGACAGCTTCAGGGGAAATACAGACTCAAGATCGAGCGAGGAGAAGATCTGGCTGAGAGCTGTTCCGTGAGTATCTTTGGTTTTTCTCGGACAGTCACTGCGTCGCTCTTCTGCGGAGCTTGCGGCGGCACATTCCGGAATCTGTTCAAGACGCCCAGATCTCGTTTTCTGGACACGCCGCAGGCACAGGCGGTCGTTCGGGAGATCGAGGAAAAGATTAGGCCCTATGGTTTCTATCTAGGGATGAGCGATGCCGAGCTCAACGAGGCGTTCGGTCCTCCTCCAGTACCGAAGTCTGGGGGTGCAGAGTGAACATACCGGAAGAGTTCACGCTGAAGTATCTTTGGCGGCAAATCCGCAACGCCGTCTGGAATTTCTTCCACCCGTTTAGTCAGTATCGATAGTTTCAACATCACCGCCCGTAGAGCTCCTCGCTCCTCGGGCGGTTCTACGTTTGTGTTTGACAGTCCCCCTGACAAAAGGGGGATTTAGGGGGTTGTGTTTTTTAAGGTTATCTGCTAGTATCAAAGAGTCCTAGAGATGGGTTTGATCTGTGTTTCTCCTTAAGGCCTTATTGAGGTTTTAAGAAAATACACAAGATATCATCCATAAAACGGATATATATTTTATATGGCAAAAACATCAGTAAAAGCCCGCGCAGCTAAAAAACCAAAATTTTCCACTCGAGCAAAAAATCGATGTTTTCGCTGTGGGCGGGGCAATGGCTTTATGCGAGATTTTGGTATTTGCCGTATTTGTTTCAGGGAACTAGCCAACGAAGGAATGTTGCCGGGTGTGCGTAAATCCTCATGGTAGTACTTTATGAACTTTATAACTTTACGAACTTTTAACTAAAGCAATGGATTCAATTTCAAACATGATAATAATAATGAAGAATGGAAGCCTCGCGGGCAAAGAGTCCGTGACTTTTCCATACTCCAAAATGAAGAACGCCATCGGCGAATGTTTGAAAAAAGCCGGATATGTAACTGAAGTTTCCAAGAAAGTTAAAAAAGGACAGCCGCTTCTAGAAGTCGGCTTGGTGTACGTGGACAAAAAACCAAAAATCACTGAAGTGGAAAGAATTTCCAAACAATCCCGCCGCGTTTACTTTGGCATGAAAGATATTCATTCGGTGCGAAACGGCACAGGGTTGCTCGTGCTTTCGACACCAAAAGGAATTTTATCAGGTAAAGAAGCCCGCAAAGAGCAAGTCGGAGGCGAAGCGCTATTCAGGATTTGGTAATCCTGAGCAAGTTATAAAGTTAAAAGTTTATAAAGAAAATATATGAGTAGAATAGGCAAACAAGAAATAGTTATACCGGCCGGAATCAAAGTCACCCATAGTGGCGATGTTTTCACCGTCACTGGCCCAAAAGGAACACTGACTAAAATTTTCAGAGATGACATCACCATCGCTATCACTGATAAGACAATCAATTTAAATATCAAAAGAAACGATAAATTTTCCAAATCATTGTGGGGCACATATGCTTCCCACATCAAAAACATGATTGCCGGCGTACAGACACCTTACAGTAAAAAGCTTATTTTGGAAGGTGTCGGATTCAAATCCGAAGTCAAAGGCAAGGAGCTTCATTTCGCTCTCGGTTTTTCCCATCCGGTGATTGTAAAAATTCCGGAGGGCATCACCGCTACAGCCGAGAAAAACAATATTACCATTACGGGAATCGATAAAGAATTGGTTGGAAGTTTCACTGCCGGTGTCCGAGCCTTAAAGAAGCCGGAACCATATAAAGGAAAGGGAATGCGTTACGAAGGTGAAGTTATCAGACGCAAGCAGGGAAAGAAAACAGTATAGTTATAAAGTAAAAAGTTATAAAGTTTAAAGTAATATGATTAACAAAACTGACAAAAGAATACGACTGAAGAAAAAAATTAGGACAAAAATCCGAGGTACGCAGGTGCGTCCGAGACTGACAGTCTTCAGATCCAACAAATTTATTTATGCGCAAGTCATAAACGATATAGCTGGTAAGACTTTGGTACAAGCGAGCGACGTGAAAGCTACCAAAGGTACCAAGAGCGAGAGGGCCAAAGAAGTGGGTAAGGCTATTGCCACTGCCGCTATCGCCAAAAAAATCAAGCAAGTAGTTTTTGACCGAAACGGATTCAAATATACCGGACGAATAAAAATAGTGGCAGATGAAGCCCGAGCAGGAGGTCTAGAGTTTTAAAGTAGAAAGTTATAAAGTTATAAAGTAAAAAATTATGGATACCAATAAACCAAAAGAAAACACAAGAGATAGCGGAGGAAAAAGGAACAGCAATCGCCGAGGTTCTTCTTTTGGGCGTGTAAAGCCGGAATTTGACCAGAAAATTTTAAATATTCGCCGTGTTACTCGTGTGGTTGCCGGAGGACGCAGATTTTCTTTCAGTGTCGCGCTCGTAGCCGGGGACAAGAAAGGTTCTGTGGGTTTGGGACTCGGAAAAGCTGGAGATACCGCTCTAGCCATAAACAAAGCTCTTCGCAACGCCAAGAAAAACATGATTAGATTAAACCTTACCAAAACCATGTCCATTCCTCACGAGCTATCCGCAAAATTTTCGAGCTCCAGTGTCAGACTGATGCCAAACAAGGGCCGCGGGCTCGTAGCCGGCTCGGTTGTCCGTGATATAGTCAAACTTTCCGGAATCAAAGACATTACCGGTAAGATTGTGTCCAACAGTAAAAACAAACTGAACAACGCCAAAGCTGTCATGGCGGCGTTATCTCAAGTTTCTTCCAAATACGTAAAAGTTGTTCCGGAAACAGTCGTTGTCGGCAACAAAGAAGAGTTAAAAGTAACCGAATAATCTAATGCAAATACATAATTTAAAAAGAGTTCACAAGAACAAGAGAGACCGCCTGGTGGGCCGAGGAGGCAAACATGCCAAGACTTCGGGCCGTGGTGGCAAGGGGCAGACCGCCCGTGCCGGCAACAAGCGCCGACCGGAACTTCGTGATATCATAAAGAAGCTTCCAAAAAACCGCGGATATCAGTTCAAATCCAAAAAGAAACCTTTCAAATTGGCCTTGGATAAAGTTCTCTCTGTCGGCGACAAAAGAGAAAGTTATTCTGAAATCAGAAAGCGTCTCGGCGTCAAAGGAAAGCACATAATTATTAAGTAATTAGTTTCTAGCGACTAGGTGCTAGTGACTAAAACCTAGAACCTATGAATTCATTCTGGAATAAAATAAAATTAATTTGGACAGACAAGACTTTGCGTATGCGGGTTTTGTTCGTGCTTTTTGCTTTGGTAGTTTTCAGATTACTCGCGGCTATTCCTATTCCCGGAATTGATACACTAGAGCTAAATAGATTTCTTTCCAACAACCAATTTTTTGGTATCTTAAATATATTCTCCGGCGGCGGACTTTCCACTCTGTCTGTCATCATGCTCGGTGTCGGCCCATACATCACCGGTTCCATCATCATGCAGCTTCTGACTATCATGGTTCCTTCCTTGAAACGTATTTACCACGAAGAAGGGGAAGCTGGACGAAAGAGGTTTACTCAATATGGCAGATTACTCACTGTGCCCTTGGCCGCTATCCAGGGTTTCAGTCTTTTGTATATTTTGGAAAAGCAAAATATTTTGGTTAATCTCACCGCCTTTGACCGCATCACCAATTTATTTATCGTCATTGCCGGCTCGGTTCTCTTGATGTGGATTGGCGAGCTCGTGTCGGAATTTGGTATCGGTAACGGTGTTTCACTTATTATTTTTGCCGGTATAGTTTCCCGTTTGCCATCTTGGGTCAGCCAGCACATTTTCACCTTCGATGTTTCCCAGGTTCCTCTATATTTGGTATTTGCCGTAGTCGGAGTGCTCATCTTGGCTGGCATTGTGCTCGTCACCGAAGCGGAGAGACCGATACCTGTCACTTATGCCAAACGCGTGCGCGGCATGAAGATGTATGGCGGTGGTTCCACGTATTTACCACTTCGCGTAAACCAAGCCGGAGTTATTCCGATAATTTTCGCGCTGTCTATTCTTCTTTTTCCACAAATGATTGGAACATTTCTGGCTCGTTTTGCAAATCCTGTTTTACACAGCATCTCCGGTGTGCTTCTTAAATTTACCCAAACATCCGTACTCTATGCAGTACTGTATTTTATTTTTGTATTTATGTTTACGTATTTCTATACGGCGGTCACCTTTGACCCGGAAGCGCTTTCCACCAACCTGCAAAAAAACGGCGCGTTCATTCCAGGCATTCGCCCGGGCGCATCCACCTCGTCTTATATCTCAAATGTTTTGACCAGAATTACGCTTCTAGGCGCAGTATTCCTAGGCTTTATAGCCGTTTTGCCACTCATAATGCAGTTCATCACCGGAGACACGTCCTTGGCCCTAGGTGGCACCTCGGTGCTCATCGTGGTTTCGGTAGTCCTAGACCTCATCAAAAAAGTCGACGCGCAGGTTTCTATGCGGGAGTACTAGTTTTTGTATTTCTCAATCTCCTTCAAAATATCTTTTGTAACTTTTAGAATCGGTTGATTACCGTTTATTATTTTTAGTTTATTTAAACCCTTGAAATATTTTACCGTTTTGCCGACTTGGTCTTTGTGCCAGGCAATTCTTACTGCAATAATTTTTTTTGTATCAAAGACTTTATAAATCGCTTTCATGTTTCCTTCTTTTCGTAAAAGGGAACGCCTGTAGACTTCTTTATCGGGCAAAGAAATGTATAAAACCAGAAAATCTTGATTTGCTTTATTTAGAATTTTTTTAACAAGCTGGGCTTCCGGTTTCAGTCTTGGCCCTCCAAGAAAAAGCAAATCTTTATTTTTGGGCTTATTGTTTATTTCCTTAACCAAAAATTTTTGCATTAAGGCAGTTGGTAGGGGTTTACCTTTGCCAGCCGTACGCCTGGCCCAGTCGCCATTTTTACTTTTCTCTTTTAGGAGATTGCGAGAATATACCCCTGTTTCTATAAATTTTAATGCATATTTCTTTTTCAGAATATTTGCCTGAGTTTCTTTGCCAGAGGCTATCATGCCCAAGAGCACTATATTAAAGCCAAGTTTTTTCATGCTTATATTAAAGCACGTTTCTGCTCAAAATTATACCCCTACCTAACCTCCCCCTACATTTAGGGGGAGGAGAAGGCGAAGATGAGGTTATTTGATTTTTGACCAAAATTCCTGTATTCTAAAAATATATGCAACCGCAAACATTCGTATTTTTTGGACAAGTGGGCTCCGGCAAAGGGACACAAATAGAATTGCTCACAGATTACTTGAAAAAGAAAGATGGGCTAGAAACCGTCTATGTTTCCCCGGGCAAGGAGTATCGGAGCATGATACAGTCCGACAATTATACCGGCACCTTGGTAAAAGGCCCTCTTTCTCGCGGGGAGCTCCTTCCGGGATTTTTAACCGACGCAATAATGGCTAATCTTTTTATTTCCTTTTTGACTCCAGAAAAGCACATAATTGCCGACGGATATCCTCGGGCCGTGGCTCAATCAATGAGTTTTGCGGATATGATGAAATTTTATGACAGAAAAGACATAAAAATTATTTATATAGAAATATCAAAAGCAGAAGCCATTAAAAGATTAAAACTCAGGGGAAGGCATGACGACACAGACGAGGGAATTGCCACGAGATTTAACGAGTATGTGAACAACGTTGTTCCGGCAATGAATTATTTTGAAGACAAAGAAAACTATAAAACTTTCACCATCAATGGAGAGCAAAGTATAGAAGATGTGCACAAGGATATTTTTAAAGCCTTGGGATATTAAATGATTATCATCAAAACACCCGAAGAAATAGAAATAATTCGCGAAGGCGGGAAGCATTTGGCTTCGGTGCTTTACGCTGTCCGCGACATCATCAAGCCCGGCGTTTCCACCAAAGATTTGGATACTTACGCGGAGAAATTGATACGCGAGATGGGGGACACTCCCGCATTTTTAAATTATCGCCCCGAGGGCGCGAGTACTCCTTTCCCGGCGGCGCTTTGCGTGTCGGTCAACGACGAAGTGGTGCACGGTATTCCAAAGAAAAACCGAATTTTAAAAGAGGGTGATATCGTTTCCATTGATTTGGGAATAAAACACAAAGGACTTTTCACAGATATGGCTTTGACTGCGCCCGTGGGCAAAGTCGATGAAAAAATCTCAAAGCTCATGAGCGTCACCGAGCAAGCTCTCCAAGTAGGCATAGATGCGGCCCGGGGAGGCAATACAACAGGAGATATTGGGGAAGCTATAGAGAGCTTTATTCATTCGCAGGGCAGATACGGTATCGTGGAGGTCCTGGCTGGGCACGGGGTAGGCAAACACATTCACGAAGACCCGTTTATCCCGAATTTCGGCAAGAAAGGCAAAGGGGTAAAGCTCGTGCCCGGCATGGTGATAGCGCTCGAACCGATGTTAAACCTGGGCACCAAAAACGTGACGATAGATGAAGACGATTGGACATTCCGCACCGCCGACCGCAAACCTAGTGCTCATTTTGAACATACTATTTTGATTACAGAAGGGGATGCAGAAGTTTTAACCAAAGTCTAGGTGTCGGTTTTTAAATTTTGGAGCACAGATATTTTTTTGCTAAAAAATTCCTCCTGCTCGGCTCGCCAGCCTGCGCAAGTCTCCAAAATTCAAAAAGCTGCCCCCTTGGTGTATAATATAAAATATGGAACCATCCTTTTTTAAAGAGATGCCAAAGTTCAAGACTCCCGAAGAGGAACTGGATTATTTGCGCGCGCATGTAGCCAAGAGGGAAGAAGAACTCATCGGTCTGGGCCATTTTGAAAATGCCACTGAAAAAGCGACCGGAGATGTCATCAGTGGGTACAAAAATTTGCCGGCGGAAGATTTGGTCCACAAGGACACTATCATTGGCAAAAAAGAAGCGGAAGGCATAGTACTTAAACTAAAGCCTGAACCGCATGACGCCGTGATGGAAGAACTTCTCGGCATTGTCATTACCAAAGGAGTACGCAACGCGCTTAGTGTGGTGGAGGCCATGAACAGCCCGCACGTAGATGACGATTTTCACCGCGTACTTATTCAGTATTTAAAGACAGGGCAAGCAATATCGGATTTCAAAGAAGGCACGCCGATTTATAAAGCTCTCAATATGACTCTTTTTGAAATCACCTTGCCGCCACCTACAGAAGAAGCCGACAAATCAAAAGGCTTCAAGGAATTCATCGGCGCGATGGAACAATTTTATGCCGGCATGCAATCCATATCGGAAGGGCGCAACAACGAGAAAGAAAATTATTTCAGCTTGGAGATAGCTCTGGGCAATCAACACGACGAAGTCATCATCTATGCCGCCATTCCCAACAAGCACCTTTCTCTTTTTGAAAAACAAATTTTATCTTTTTACCACAATGCAAAAGTCCGTGAAGTTGAGGACGATTACAATGTGTTCAACGAAATGGGAGGTTCGGCCGGCGCGTACGCGTCTTTTACCCAGCGGGGAGTAATGCCGATAAAAACTTACGAAAACATAGACCATGACCCCATGAGCCCGATATTGAATGTTTTCTCCAAGCTACAAACTGCCGGTGAAGGCGCAGCGATACAGTTTGTCGTGGCCCCGGCCGGAGATAAATTCATAGACGAGTTCCACAAAATTTTAGACGATATCAAAGACGGGTATTCGGTTAAACACGCCTCGGACAACTTCTACAAATTCAATCATGCTCTCATGAAAGTCGGCAAGGGTTTACTTTTTGGTTATAAAGAAAAAACAGAAGACGAAAAGAAGGAAAAATATATGAAAGGCAGGCGGGCCGTGGACGAAGGTGCTGCCGAAAAGATAGCTAACAAGATAAAAAGCACCATCATGAAGGCGAATATCCGGGTCATCGCCTCGGGGGAGACCAGGGAACGCGCCCAGTCCATACTTAAAGAAATTGAATCTTCGTTCAACCAGTTTTCCGAAGCAGCCAGCAACTCTTTTGTGTTTGAAGAAGCGCACGGGGGAGACTTAAAGAAACTTTTCCACGATTTTTCTTACCGCACATTTTCCAACGACAAAATATTGCCGATGAATTTAAAAGAATTGTCTTCGGTATTCCATTTCCCGGTCGGTATCGGCAGCCAGCCACAACTCAAAGAAGCCAAAGCCGGTATAGCGCCTGCGCCTATTGAAATGGGCCAGCAAGGGATTGTGCTAGGGGTAAACAGCTACCGTGGCAAAGACACCGATATACACATGGCTCGCGAAGACCGTATGCGGCACTTTTATGTCATCGGCCAGACGGGTACCGGTAAGACCAACATCATGCTCAATATGATAACGCAGGATATCCGAAACGGAGACGGTTGCTGCTATATAGACCCGCACGGCACAGACATTCAAACTATCTTGTCGCGTATCCCCAAGGAGCGTATTGACGATGTCATATATTTTGACCCGGCATACACGGCCCGCCCGATGGGGCTAAACATGCTGGAGTATGACCCAAAGTACCCCGAGCAGAAAACTTTCGTGGTTAACGAGATGATGGGAATTTTCAACAAACTTTTTGACATGAAAGTGGGCGGCGGAGCGATGTTTGAACAATATTTCCGAAACAGCGCTTTTTTGGTGATGGAAGACCCGGAGTCCGGCTCCACACTGCTAGAGATTACGCGCATTCTGGCCGACAAAGAATTCCGCGATATGAAACTCGCTAAGTGCAAGAATCCAATCATCAAGCAGTTTTGGATTTCCGCCGAGCAGACGACCGGCGACCAAAGCTTGGCAAACTTCGTGCCATATATTTCTTCCAAGTTTGATAATTTCATCTCAAACGACATCATGCGCCCTGTGGTGCTCCAGCAAAATTCCGTTTTCAACTTCAGGAAAATTATGGATGAGAAAAAAATTCTCTTGGTGAATCTTTCCAAAGGACGCCTGGGAGACATCAACGCAAACCTCATCGGTCTCGTGCTCGTCGGCAAAATACAAATGGCTGCGCTGTCCCGGGTGGATATGTTTGGGAAGCCTATGAATGATTTTTATCTTTATATCGACGAGTTCCAAAATGTTACGACAGATTCCATCGCTTCCATTTTGTCGGAAGCTCGCAAATACAGATTGTCGCTCAATATTGCCCATCAGTATATTTCCCAACTGGAAGACAATATCAAAAATGCCGTCTTTGGCAACGTCGGTTCCATTGCCGTGTTCCGTGTGGGCACCGAAGATGCCACATTCCTGGAGCCGAAATTCAAACCACAATTTAGCGCTTCCGATATCACCAAGCTGGACAATTATAATGCCTATATGAGCATGCTGGTTAATGGTCAGCCCACCAAACCGTTCAATTTACATACCATGGCTCCCGAGCAGGGCAACCCGGATATAGTAGACAGTTTGAAACAACTTTCGTACGTAAAATTCGGCCGCGACCGCGAAGAAGTGGAAGCGGAAATCATGGGGAGGTATAAGTCGATGGAGTAACCTCACCCTAACCCTCTCCTGGAAGGAGAGGGGGAATTCAGCTCCTTCCCATTTCCAGGGGAAGGCGGGGGATGAGGTTTTTTTGCATTTTGCAAAATTACTTTTTTCTGTTAGAATAGGCATATTATCATATTGGCGAAAGCCATTTTTAGTTTATATAATTTTATGAAAGGACCATTAACTGATTTTCCGGTTTTAAAAACCACAATACCTGACGTTACCAAGAAGTTTAACCTTAACGACCGAAATGACCGTAAGGAGTATTTCGAAGCGAAAGTCGGACCGGAAATAGCTAAATTAAGAGAATACTTGAAAGAAAACACCTTTATCGCTTATCTTCTTGGAAAGAAAAATTCAGGTAAGGGAACTTATACCAAATTGATGGCGGAAATTTTCGGCGCGGATAAAATCGGACATATCTCTGTGGGAGATTTGGTTCGCGAAACGCATAAAATCATTGAAGATCCGAAAGAAAGAAAAATAATCACCGATTATCTAGAGCAACACTATCGCGGTTATATTTCTATCGACGAGGCCATTGATGCCTTGATAGGTAAAAGTCAGAAAAATCTTTTGCCAACAGAATTTATTATGGCCCTCGTAAAAAGAGAAATCGACAAACTTGGCCGCAAGGTTATTTTCTTGGATGGTTTTCCTAGAGACTTGGATCAAGTGCAATACTCATTGTATTTCAGGGATTTAGTAAACTATCGTCTAGATCCGGACATATTTGTGGCTATCAGCATACCTCTATCGGTGATAGATGAACGTATGCGCAACCGCGTAGTTTGCCCTGTGTGCCAGGCACCCAGAAATCTGACAACTTTCCCGACCAAAGAAGCGGGCTATGACGAAAAGACCGGAAAGTTTTTCTTGAAATGCGACAATCCGGAATGTAATGGCGCGAGAATGGTTGGTAAGGAAGGGGATAATGCCGGCATTGAAAGCATCAAGGACCGCTTGGAATTGGACGAAAAATTAATTACCAAGGTGATGTCTTTGCATGGTATCCCAAAAATTCTTCTTAGGAACGCTGTGCCCGTAAATAGTATCAAAGACGGAATTGTGGATGATTACGAAATAACTCCAAAATATGTTTTCAATCGCGAGGAAAAAACCAACAAAGTAACCATTACAGAAGAGCCTTGGATTGTCAAAGACGACGAAGGTCTTGATTCTTATAGTCTTCTAGCCCCACCAGTGGTTGTCGGACTCATAAAGCAACTAGTCAAAGCTCTGAATCTCTAGTAGTATTGTGGTATGTATGAAGTAGAAGTAAAAGCCCACTTACAGAACAGAAAAGAAGTCATAAAAAGACTGAAGACTTTTGGTTGTAAATTTTCAAAAGAACTGCACCAAGTTGATAGAATTTTCCTGCCGGAAGGGATACCTTTACCTGAACCCTTGGGAACCCCTGTTTTTCGTGTCAGGAAAGAAAACGAAAAAGTTTTATTTACTCTCAAAATAACACAAAGCGGCAGACAAGACTGCATAGAAAGAGAATTGGAAATACTGGACGGGAGTATGATGGTGGAAATAGTTAAGCATATTAAATTTTATGAAATACCGATTGTTGATAAAAAGAGAATTAAAACTCACGTCGGAGACATAGAAATTGTTCTAGACACAGTGAAAGGTCTAGGGGATTTTATTGAGGCCGAAAAAATTGTGACTGCAAAAAATCCCGAAAAAAGAAAGAAAATTCAAAGAGAACTTTTTGATTTTCTGGGAACGTTGGGAATAGGAGAAAAGGACAGAGTATATGAAGGTAAATACCCAATTATGCTTTGGGAAAAGAGAATGAAAAAGAAAAAATAAATTTTATGTACGAAATAGAAATAAAAGCAAAATTAAGAAACAGAAAGACCGTAATGAAAAAGTTGAAAGATTTTGGTTGTAAGTTTGGGGAAGAGTTGCATCAAGTAGATCACATTTTCTTGCCCAAAGGAACACCTTTTCCTTCACCTTTTGATGTACCCGTCCTTCGAGTACGTAAACAAAACAATGAATATATTTTTACTTTGAAAATTTCTCAGGGAAGTAGGCAGGACTCACTGGAAAGGGAGTTGAAAATATCAGATGGAAAAATGATGCTTCAGATACTGAACATGATTGGTTACGAAGAATTTATACCCGTAGATAAAAAGAGGATAAAGACGAATTATAAAGACATGGAGATAGTTCTAGATAATGTAAAACATTTAGGAGAATTTATTGAAATAGAAAAGATAGTGAAACATAAAAATCACGAAGACAGGAAAAAAATCCAAGAGAAATTGTTTGATTTTCTGGAGATTGTCGGTGTGTCTAAGTCTGATGTGGTTCTAGATGGCAAATACGACATTATGCTTTATGAAAAAATGAAAAGTAAATAAATTTTATGTCAGTAAAAATAACTTATTTTGCTCACGGGGCCGATGCGGATGAAGATAAAGAAATTTCTTCTGGTTGGTCTGATGTGGAACTTTCAGAAATGGGTGTAAAACAATCCCTAGAATTAAGAGAAAAAATCAAAGACAGGAAATTTGATGTAGTATTTTCTTCTGATCTTAAACGAGCCCTCAATACCGCAAAGTTGGCTTTTAAAGAAGGGGCACCCATCGTCATTGATTCTAGGTTGCGTGAATGCAGCTATGGAAAGTTGAATGGTGGTCCTAAAAATTTAATTGAGCCAATGTGCGAAGGGGAATGTATTTATAATAGATTTCCGGAAGGGGAAAGTTACGAAGACGTAAAAACCAGAATGGCTGACTTTTTAGAATTTTTGAAAAAAGATTATGATGGAAAAAATGTGGCAATAGTTGCTCATAAAGCTCCGCAATTGGCTCTTGATGTATTGTTGAAGGGGAGGACATGGGAACAAGCGCTAAAAGAAGACTGGCGCAAAGCCAAAGCTTGGAAACCTGGTTGGGAATATCAGCTAAATTAGAACAGCCAGTGCCTTAGGCTCTGTCTAAAATATGTTATAATTAGTTATATGAGATTACAATCAATAATAACAGGTGAGTATTATCATATCTATAATCGCGGAGTAGATAAGCGCGATGTTTTTAAAAACAAAGCAGATCTCTTGCGTTTTGTCGAAAGTATAAATGAATTCAATCAAGTTGAAACCATAGGCAGCATAAGGGATATAAGGAAGAATAAAACAGAGCCTAAGGCACTGACCAAGTTCTCTTCGGAGCCCTTGGTTGCGTTTGTTGCTTATTGCCTAAATCCAAACCATTTTCATTTTGTTTTAAAACAATTAGTAGACGGTGGAATAGCCAAGTTTATGCAGAAGTTGCAAGGTGGCTACACATATTATTTTAATGTAAAAAATTCTCGCACTGGAGCACTTTTTCAAGGAACTTTTAAATCTCACCACATTAGTAGTGAAAATTACTTTAATAAGATTATTGGATATGTGAATAAAAATTATCAAGTTCATAATATTCCAAAAAATAAAGCCGACTTTGTTTTTGCGAGTGATACAGAATATGAAAACAATAATTTTCAAATTATTTCAAAAGAAGAAGGAGAAAGAATTTTAGGTATTTTTGGTGGAAATAAAGATTTTAAAAAACATTGTGACGAAATTGTTTTTATCATTAGAGAGGAGAGAGGGAAGATGTCTCTTTTAGAAGAAGATAGTCTTCCGACAGAGTCTAAGGCACTGGCTGGATAAATAAATGAATTTTTATGTTAATATAGTTTTATGGAAAATAAAAAAATCTGTGTATTTTGTACAAATCCGGGTGTGAAGGAAAGAGAAATCATTAGGAATGAATTGGCTTGGGCTTTTCCTACAAATATTCCTATTGTTCCAGGGCATGTTTTAATATGTCCAATCCGGTGCGTGGATGATTTCAATGATTTAACTCAAGAAGAAGTATTAGCGATTTTTGATTTACAGAAAAAATTAAAAAAAGCTTTCAAGAAAGTTTTTGGTGCCGAGGGTTTTAATTACGCCTGGAACGAAGCCGAGGTTGGCGGACAGGCGGTTCCGCATTTTCATTTACATATGTTGCCGAGAAAAGAAGGGGACACGGGAATTACTGAATATGACCCAAGAAAATTTCTTTACAGACCCGGGAGCAGAGAGACATCCCCGGATGAAGAACTGGATGCGGTTGTAAAAGAAATTAAAAAACACTTAGAGTAATTTATGATAAAAGTAATTATTTTTGATGGTATTAATTGCATATCACATCAGGAACCGCTAAGTGTCGGTTTGGCTAGAGATTATAATATTCCATTAGAAAAAACCTTACCCTTTTTCAAAGGTGCACTTCAGGATTGCGTAGCAGGCCAAGCTGACCTGAAAGAAGTACTGCCTCCATATTTAGATGCCTGGGGTTGGGATAAAGGCGTGGATGCGCTGCTTGATTATTGGTTTGGACGTGACCACAAGATAGACCAGCAACTGGTTTCTTATATAAATAACCTGCGGAAGAAAGGAATAGTGTGTGTTTTAGGCACAAATAATGAAAAATATCGCGTCGCTTATATGCTCGACAAAATGGGCTTTGCGGAATTGTTTGATAAGACATATTCTTCGGCGCAGATAGGTCATAAAAAGCCGGACCAAATATTTTTCTCCACAATCTTTGATGATTTGAAAAATTTCAAGAAAGAAGAAATATTGTTTTTGGATGATAAGCTGGAAAATGTAAAAGGCGCCGAGGAATTTGGAATTCACGCCGAACTTTACACTACTTTTGAAGATTTTGAAAAAGTAATGAAGCAATATTTGAAGGAATAATTCGGAAACATAAAAAATATCTCGTCCAGTTGCAAAAATATTGGAAGGGAATATACTTTTAGTAGGGTTATTTCCGATTATTACCTAGAACACTATTTTATGGGAGCGTCGATCGAGTTAGGCCTTGGCCTATACACGTCTCGCACCCACTTAGCTAGAAGCTATGGTAATATTTCTGAAATAGTCCTAAGAAGAACTCTCCTTTCGAGGAGATTTTTTCTTGGGACAACACTATGTTATACTAAATCAATGGAAAAAAACGCTAAAATTACTTTTTACGGGGGAACGGGTAGTGTCACAGGCGCGAATTTTCTTTTGGAAATAGACGGAAAGAGAATATTGGTAGATTGCGGGCTTACCCAGGGAGAAAAACTGGCCGACGATATAAACTGGGATCCTTTTGTTTATGACCCAAAGACTATAGATATACTTTTCATAACGCACGGACACGTGGACCATTTAGGCAGGGTGCCAAAATTGATTAGCGAAGGCTTTCGCGGGAAAATATATTCCACCGAGCCGACCAAGAGCCTAGCGGGCCCTATGCTGGAAGACACTGCCGGTATTTTAAAGAATAATAAGGAACTTAATTTGGATAAAATCTACACCGAAGAGAATATACAGCTGGCGCTCTCACTCTGGACAGGTTTTAAATATCACGACAAGGTAAATATCACTCCAAATATGGAGGTCACATTTTTAAACGCCGGGCACATCCTGGGTTCGGCTATGATTGAGTTTATGTATAACGGCAAAAAAATTCTTTTTACCGGAGACTTGGGCAACAGCCCTTCACCAATTTTACCGGACACGGAAAAAGTTACCGATGTGGATTATTTGGTGATGGAATCTGTGTATGGAGACAGGAACCATGAATCCAGGAACGATAGGCGAAGGTATTTGGAAGAAACCATTGAAGACAACTATAAGAGAAAGGGGGCTCTCATCATTCCGACTTTTTCCTTGGAACGTTCTCAGGAACTTCTCTTTGAGCTCGATGAATTGGTGAAAAATAAACGCATCCCCATAATGCCGATTTTTTTTGATTCACCGCTGGCTATCCGTCTGACGGAAGTTTTCAAACAATACAGAAATTATTTAAATGAGACGGCGCAAAAAGCCATGGTGCACGACAAATATATTTTCGATTTTCCGGGGTTGCATAGCACGCTGAAATCCGAAGAGTCGCAGATGATAAACAACGTGCCGAATCCAAAGATAGTCATTGCCGGGAGCGGAATGTCCACCGGTGGGCGCATTGTGCATCACGAGAGGCATTACCTGCCGGACCCAAACAATACCTTGCTGCTGACGGGGTACCAGTCTGTGGGTACCCCGGGGCGCCTCATACAAGAAGGAGTGAAGACGGTGCGCATCACCGGGGAAGATGTGGTGGTGCGGGCGCACATCGTGACGATTTCCGGATATTCCGGGCACAAAGATTCGGATGGACTTTTGGCCTTCGTGGAAGACATGCAGGATAAAGTTAAGAAAATTTTTGTGGTCATGGGTGAGCCGGAATCGGAAATGTTCCTCGCGCAAAAGCTGCGGGATAGTTTGGGAATAAATGCTTTTGTGCCGGAGCAGGGCAGTACGGTGACGTTGGAATGCTAAAATGGATATGGATCCCGTACAAAGTTTATGTAATATGTTCTTACGGGGAAGAAAAATTTTGATTATTATTTAATTAAAGTAAAGAAAAAAAATACTCTTTACTTCGTACGGGATGGATTTAGAATATTTTAAAAAACACGGGCATAATCAAATAAAAATCTGCGTCTCTGGCGCGGCCGAGACGGGCAACTGCGGCATCGGCGCCCTGGACCTGGCCAAAGAGCTCGGGCGGGAGATAGCCAGGCAAGGGGCAATTTTAATTACCGGGGCGACTACAGGATTTCCTTTATGGGCGGCGATGGGCGTGAAAGAAGAAGGAGGAATTTCCATTGGTATATCTCCGGCCGCGAGTGAACGCGAGCATGTGGAGGTTTACAAACTTCCGCTCGATTATATGGATTTGATTATTTACACCGGCTTTGGTTATCCGGGGCGGGACATACTACTCACTCGTTCGTCCGACGCCGTCATCTGCGGTTGTGGGCGCATTGGCACTATTCATGAATTCACTGTGGCCTTTGAAGATGGCAAGCCGATAGGTATTTTCGAAGGGCCGTGGGACATGGGCAAAGAGTTGGAACAAATTATAGAAAAAGGCCATCGCCCAAATGCCAAGATTGCCAAAGGCAAAGATGCCAAGAAACTCCTACAAGACGTCCTGGCTCTAGTTAAGGTAGATAAAATATCTGAATTTAAAGCCCACAAAGACTCCGCTTCGGATACAAACTAAATAAAAAAATCCCCCAAGATAACTCATGAGGGATTTTTTTATTTATTTTACAGCTTCCAGAATTTTAGCAAATATCTTTGGATGAAACTCGGCGAAGTCGGAAAGGATTTTTCTATCCAGCATTATATTTTTCTTGTGCAATGCTCCTATCAGTTGAGAGTAGGACATTCCGAGCTCTCTCGCTCCGGCGTTTATCTTAATGTTCCAAAGCTTTCGGTTGTGAGATTTCTTGTCTTTGCGGTGGGCGAAAGAATAGCTACCCGCGTGCAAGAGGGCATCCTTGGCCTGGCGCTCTTTGGTTCCGCGACCATGGCGAAAACCTTTGGTCTGCTTCAAGACACTCCTTCTTCTCTTTAACGCATGTACTCCTTTTTTTACTCTTGTCATATTATTAGTTGAAAGTTATAAAGTTTATAAAGTTGAAAGCTAGTTAAAAGGCAACAAGTGCGACTTGTCTTTGTTTTTAATAACAAAATTCTTTCCTTTTTTGCCGGCGAGCTGGGTGCCGCGGGATTGTTTCGCATTAAAATGGTTGAACCCCGGCTTGCGGGCAATCAACTTACCGCTTTTGGTAATTTTTAATCTCTTACTGTATGACTTATTTGTTTTCATTCCTTTTCCCATAAAATTGTATTTTACTTTATAAACTTTATAACTTTACACTTTATAACTACTTCCGTTCTATTGTTGTTGTTAACCCTTTTGGGCCTCTTTTGTAGGCGTCCGATATTTTATAATCCTCGGTAACCAAATGCAGCACTCTGTCCAAACGTTCTCTCAAAAATTTCTCATCCATGTATTTGGCGCGTCCGGCCAAAAACAATTCCACTTTCACTCGATGTCCTTCCTTTATCCATTTGGAAGCCGTTTTCGCTTTCAGCTCCAAGTCGTGGTCTCCAGTGCCTATCTTTATCTGAATTCCTTTTGTCTCGGTTTTGTTTGCGCCAGCCTTGGCCTTTTTCATCTTCTTGCTGGCCTCGTACTGATACTTGCCGAATTCCATAACCTTGGCCAGTGGGGGATTGGCATTTGGACCTATCTCAATCAGGTCCATACCCTTGCTTTGCGCCAGTTCCAAAGCATCCTTAATACTCAAGATACCAAGGTTCTTGTTTTCACTGTCCAAAACCCGAAGTTCTTTAGCCCTTATTTGGTTGTTTATTCGTTCTCGCAATTGATATTTGTGTCCAAGTAGAAAAGCCTTTGACTACAAGATAATAGCGTATTCGGGGCTTAAAGTCAACAATGTGATAATATGTATTTATGCCTCATTATGCCGAAAACAGAAAAGCGCGGTTCAATTACGAATTCTTAGAAAAATACGAAACAGGTATTGAACTTTTGGGCACCGAGGTGAAGTCTGTGCGCGGCGGGCAGATGTCTCTGGAAGGCGCTTTTGTTATTGCACGTGGAGGAGAAGCATACCTAATCAATGCGAATATTCCGCCATACCAGGCAAAAAATGCGCCGCAAGATTACGACCCGTTGCGCAACCGAAAACTTTTGCTGACTAAAAAAGAAATCGCCGAGCTGGCCGGCAGTGAGAAAAACAAGAGTTTGACAATAGTGCCTATTTCAGTGTATAATAAAAACAGAAAAATCAAAGTGGAAATCGCTTTGGTGAAAGGGAAGAAAAAATTCGATAAACGCGAGACTCTGAAAAAACGCGATATGGATCGCGAGATTCGCCGAGAATACAAAGGACGTTGAAAACAAAAAAAGACAAAAACATGGGACTGCAAGGCATAGACAGTTGGCCATTTGTTATTGATGCATACCGAGCATGAACATAATCTCGTAAAAATTTGTTCAAATGTTAATTGCAAAATTGACTGCTAAAGCAAAAGCTGTTGTCTCTCCATTCTTCGGAATGAATGATTTCGCTTTCGCTCCAGCCTTCGCGTAAGCCTGGGTTGGCGTCTCTCTTATAGACTTCCGATATATAAGTAGGGGTGTAATATTATCGGGATAGTTTCTGCGACCGTTCTGACGCAGGAGCAAAACAAAGGAACTCGGTTAAAAAATATTTGGCTCGTTTCTGAATTTTTTAACTTAAACAAAAAAAGCGAGCTATGTATGTAGACGTCCTTGCAAAAACCTTCTGCACACGGGTTCAATTCCCGTCAGTTCCACCACTTTACAAATAAAAACCATTTCACTTTTCTAATATTTTGTGTTAAAGTATCCAAATGGATTTCAATTTTCTAAATCAAAAAGAGCCTCAGGGTAAGGGTAAAAAGTCCAAGAAAAACGGGAATTTTTCCAGTAGTATTATTGGCGCTGTGGTTTTCTTCATAGTTATTACTGCTATATATTTACTGGTTGCTGGGGATGGAAAGGTCACCCCACAGGTTTCTATTTCCGAATTGGCTAATAACGTTGTCGCTGGAAATGTCAAAACCATTCTGGTGGAAGGGGACAAGCTCACTATCACTTATCAAAATGGCGACGTGAAGGAATCCAAAAAAGAAGTCAGCTCGCCACTCACGCAGACGCTCGCCGACTACGGTGTGCCAGCTGTGGCTTTAGCAAAGACAGATATTCAAATCAAAGACGAAAGCGGATTTGGTTACTGGCTCCTGAATATGTCGCCAATCATTGTTCCTATAATTTTTATTTTAGTTTTCTTCTGGTACATCTCGAGGCAAGTGAAAGGCGCCGGTATGCAGGCCTTTACCTTTGGGCAATCCAAAGCGCGCATCACCGACCCGAATGATAAAAACAACCGGGTGACTTTCAAAGACGTAGCCGGATGTAAAGAGGCTAAAGAAGAATTGAAAGAAATAGTGGATTTCTTAAAAAGTCCGAAAAAGTTTTTGGACATCGGCGCCAGAATTCCGAAAGGCGTTATTTTGACCGGAGCTCCGGGCACAGGCAAGACACTTCTCGCCAGGGCTGTGGCCGGGGAAGCGGGCGTGCCCTTCTTTCATTTGTCGGGTAGCGAGTTTGTGGAAATGTTTGTGGGCGTCGGAGCAAGTCGTGTGCGCGATCTATTTAAGATGGCCAAACGCGCGGCGCCGGCAATTATTTTCGTGGATGAAATAGATGCCATAGGCCGCACTCGCGGCGGAGGCTTCGGCGGAGGCAACGATGAACGCGAACAAACTTTAAACCAAATCTTGGTGGAGATGGACGGCTTTGAGCCAAACGATAAAGTTATCGTCATGGCGGCGACCAATCGCCCCGATGTCTTGGACCCAGCCTTGGTCCGCCCGGGGCGTTTTGACCGAAAAGTAATTTTAGATTTACCGGACCGCGCCGACCGTGAAGAGATACTCAAAATTCATGCCGTGAAGAAGCCGCTTGCCGAAGACATAAATCTAAAGCTGATTGCCGAACGCACTCCGGGTTTCTCCGGCGCGGATTTGTATTCGCTCATGAACGAAGGCGCCATCTTGGCCGCCCGCGAAAACCGCAAGAAAGTTTTCCAGTTTGACCTCATCCGAGCTATCGAAAAAGTGATGCTCGGCCCCGAGAGAAAAAGCCATCTGCTTTCCAAAAAAGAAAAAGAAATCACCGCCTATCACGAAGCCGGGCACGCCATTGTGGCTTCGGTCTTGCCGCATGCTGACCCGGTGCACAAAGTTTCCATCATCGCCCGGGGCAACGCTGGCGGGTACACACTGAAATTGCCTTTAGAAGAAAGGCGTCTGCAATCAAAGAAAGAATTCATTGATGATATAGCCATGTCACTCGGGGGATATGTAGCTGAACAGATGACTTTCGGAGATATCACCACCGGACCATCGAGCGATCTGCAAGTAGCCACGAGTTTGGCGCGGGCCATGGTCACCAGGTGGGGAATGTCGGATGTTATCGGGCCGATAGCCTTGGTGGATTCCGGTGGCCGTCCACAATTCGGAGAAATAGTGGAGAAAGAATTTTCAGAGACAGTTTCCACGAAAGTAGATGCCGAAGTTTCCAGAATTATTCAAGATGGATTGAAAACGGCGGAAGGAGTTTTGAACGAACATAAAAAAGCTTTCACGGCGATTGCGCATAAACTGATTGAAGTGGAAACCCTGGAGCAGGAAGAATACGAAAAGATTTTGGTTGCCCACGGGATACTGCTCAAGAAGAAGGACCTAGTTGTTCCAGTGGAAGTTGCATGAATCTACTTGTCGGTAATATGTGAACCATGGTATAATATACCAGTAACTACTATTTGTAGGTTCATATTTATGGCAAGAAAAAAGGATAAACAAAAGGCCATAGCCATGCGCAAAAAAGGCATGAGCTACAGCCAAATAAAAGAAAAGCTCGGAATTAATAAAAGCACATTGAGCGGGTGGCTTTATAATATGCCACTTTCTGAAAAAAGAATTAGAGAACTTCAAGCTGATAACCCTATTCGGATTGAGAGATATAGAAATACCATGAGAGCGAAGAGAGAAAAGAAATTTGCTAGTGCATATCATGAAATGTCGCAGAAAATAAAAAAACTTTCTTCGCGTGAATTATTTTTAGCGGGGCTTTTCTTATACTGGGGTGAGGGCAGTAAAACGACAAATGCTGCCATAGGTCTTACGAATACTAATCCAAGTATGTTAAAGTTCTATATAAAATGGCTAGACTTGTTGGGCATAAAAAGAAATCAGATGAAGGTGAGTTTACATCTTTATTCCGATATGAACATAAAGAAGCAAGAAAAATATTGGTCTGAAGAATTGTCCATTCCACTTTCGCAATTTAGGAAATCGTATATAAAAGATACAAAATTTTCTTCAATTACATATCACAATGGCTTTGGGCAGGGAACATGTTCGGTTTTAGTAGGTGGGGCTAGATTACATGAAAAGGTTATAATGGGTCTGAGATATATTCAAGATAATTTAATCAAATAAATCTTAAATTGCATTTCGGCCTTATTTTGTTATAGTTGTTGTGTTGGCATATCCGCCCTTAGCTCAGTTGGTAGAGCAATCCGCTTATACCGGATCGGTCCCACGTTCGAGTCGTGGAGGGCGGACAAAAAATATGAAGCATCCACCTGAAAAATTATGCTTATACTGCAAAACCTTTTTTCAGAAACCACAGAATGAATCCGAAAAGAATTGGGAAACTAGACATAAATTTTGCTCCAAGAAATGTTTTGATGACACAAGGAGGATGGAAATAAAAATATGTGCTTATTGTAAAACAAATCCAGTTAAAAGAATTGGAAAAATTTACTGCTCTAAAGATTGTTTTTCAAAAGCTAATACTGGTGAGAAAAATAATAAATGGAAAGGCGGACAAATTAAGAAAATCTGTCTTATTTGTAGTAAAGATTTTCTAGTAGATCAATATCGTGCTGGCTCAAAGACTTGCTCACTTAATTGCCATAAACTCTACTTTAAAACAGAAGAATTTAGAATGAATCAAAGCGAAATAATCCGCAGTAATATTAATAAAGACTTACAATACCTCTCCAACATCGTATCTAAGTTTAAGAATCTACTACGCAGGTGTTCTAAATATAGTATGTGGAGAGAAAGAATTTTTAAACGGGATAATTTTATCTGTCAAATTTGTAAAGTTCGTGGCGGAAAATTATGTGCGGATCATATTGAGCCTTTTATACTATTGATCTACAGAAATAAAATTGAAAGTTACGAGGATGCGATAAAATGTAATGAATTGTGGGATATAAACAATGGAAGAACCTTATGTCTTCCTTGTCACTATAAAACTCCAACATTTGGTTCCAAAGTCCAAAAAAAACTTTTAGAATCAAATTCTAACAATGGAAACAAACTCAACAATAAAATTTAATTGTTTTGTGTATGCTTTTGGTTTAGATAATAACCTCGATTTTTTATGTTTTAACGGTAAACCTCCCAAAATAAGATTAGAATCTGATAAATTTATTTTTTGGGTTAAATATGGTAATCTTAAACTAACCGAGAAACCAAAATTAGGAGACTATATTTTTTACAGAAAAGGGAAAGATTTAAATCATGTTGGAATTTGGTTAGAAAATAATATGGTTATTTCAAAATTTGGCACAGAAGGTCCTGTCACGAAACATAAATTAGAAGATGTCTTTAATAAATATGGTAGTGAAGTTACTTTTTATTCTGGGCTTTCTATAGAAGAAATATCAAAATTGTTAAAAATATAAATTACACAAACCTATAAATACATGAAAAAGTTTTCTAAAAAATTCGCGCAGCTTCTCGACTTCGTAAAGTTTACCGAAGAATTTCGCGAGGTGGTGAGGTACGAGGGCTCCAAGCTTGGGAAAAAAGTAGAGACCAGCAATGAACACAGCTACCAGGTAGCGATGGTCGCCTGGTTTTTGATTGAGCAAGATAACTTAAAATTAAACAAAGAACTTTGCCTGATGTACGCGCTCGCGCACGACTTGGTGGAAATCTACGCCGAAGACACATTTATTTTTGATAAAAAGAAAAAGGTTTCAAAACACCAAAGAGAGAAAGAAGCTCTGGTTAAAATCAAAAAAAGATTCTCAAAATTCAAAAATTTAATCAAAATAATCCAAAATTACGAAAAAAGAGAAGACGAAGAGAGTAAATTTATTTATATTTTGGATAAATTACTGCCTCCCATTCAGATATATCTAGAAGACGGCAAGATGTGGCACAAGAAAAAAGTTTCTTTATTAAAACAACTTAATTACAAGAATAAAATTCTTTCTTCCTCATCATATTTTGATGAGTATTGGCAGGAACTTAAAAAGGAACTTATTAAAAACAAGAAAAAATTGTTTCCAAAATAATTTTTTCTTAAAATCTACTCTTTTTGCATTACAAATGACATTTTATGCACCGTCAAGGCCTGCGGTTTTTTAAAAACGGAAAATTTTGGAAAAATTCCCACGAAAAAAGACCTATTTTAAACAGCAAAAAGTGACAGGCCTAAAACACGCCTTGTTTTATTTTTATCTGTGTTTTGTTCTGCTGAATTTGTGAAAAATTCAAGCCGATATCTTTACACCGGGGGAGCGTCTTCGTGTATAATAGACCTCACATGCAAACCACTGGAAAAAACTACTTCAAATTTTTCGCGACTCTGGTTTTGTGCCTGCTTGTTCGGCTGATTCCTTTTCGCGCGCCAAACATCGAGCCGATAATGGCCGGAACTATGCCAATAGGCCGGGCGTACGGCGCATTTTTCGGTTTCTCTTTTGCCGTTTTAAGTATTTTAATTTACGATTTTGCCACACATACTATAGGTATGCAGACAATTTTTACGGCGACAGCTTATGGCCTCATCGGTCTTTATTCTTCACTCTATTTTAAGAAACGAAAGGGTAAAATTACCGATTATATGCTCTTTGCGGTTTACGGAACACTTTTTTTTGACGCAGTTACGGGGCTCACCGTCGGCCCTATTTTCTTCCATCAGTCGTTTGTCGGATCCTTGGTCGGGCAAATTCCATTCACGGCGCTGCACTTGCTAGGCAATGTCACTCTGGCCGCTTGCTTGTCCCCGGGGATTTATCATTTTTTAATTCGGAAAAGGAAAAAAGAATCTGTCTCAACCATTAACACCCTTAATCCAAAAATAATTTAAATTTATGAAAAAAACAGCCAAAATTTTAAAAAGCGAATTAAAAAAAATAAAATCAATCCGTAGACGAACCGGTGAGGTTGTGCATTTTGATTTAAAGAGAGTCGCGCAGGCGGTGCTGAAAGCTTTTGAAGTTAGCGGAGAAGGGAAAGAATCAGATGCGGAGGCAGTAGCCGCTATCGTCTTCAGAAGTTTACTTGAAATTCAAACAAAATTACTTAAGGAAAACAAAGGAGCGAAATTTTTGCCAACAGTGGAGCTCATTCAAGACCTGGTGGAAAAGGAATTGATGAAAAATAATTTCACCGACACGGCCAAGAAATATATTCTCTACCGAAACAAACGTTCAGAACTCCGCAAAGCTTTTGGTCCGGTGCCAGAGGCAGTCAAGAAAGCTGTGGAGGAGTCCAGTAAATATTTTGGTAGCGCTTATTCGGAATATATTTTCTATCAATTTTATGCTAGGTGGGTTCCAGAATTAGGTCGTCGTGAGACATGGATAGAAGCGATTGGCCGCTTTATGGATTACATGAAGGAAAACATGGGGAACAAGCTAACCACCAAAGAATATGAGGAAGTCAGGGAAGCTATTCTAAAACAAGATATTTGTCCTTCTATGCGTCTTTTATGGTCTTCAGGTAAAGCTTGCCGACAATCAAATGTTTGGGCCTATAATTGTTCCTATGTTGCTCCTACTTGTACGCAAGACTTGGGAGAAATCATGTACATTTCAATGTGCGGAGCCGGACTTGGTTTTGCCGTGGAGTGGGAAAACGTTCAGCAATTTCCACAAATTAAAAAACAAACTAAAGTAGCAATACCTACACATGTTGTCGTAGATAGCAAAGAAGGTTGGGCAGATGCTTTTGTTATGGGCTTGGATGCATGGTTTGGAGGGAAAGACATAAAGTTTGATTATTCAGCGATTCGCCCAGCCGGAGCGCGACTAGAAACGGCCGGGGGAAAAGCATCAGGTCCTCAGCCCTTGATTGATCTTATGGAGTTTGCTAAACGTAAAATTTTATCTAAACAAGGTCGCCGTCTTTCAAACTTGGACTTACACGATGTAATTTGTCAGATTGGTTTGATTGTTGTGGCCGGAGGAGTGCGACGCAGCGCCCTCATTTCTCTTTCTGAACTTGAAGACACAGAGATGCGTGATTCAAAGAAAGGGCAATTTTATCTGACGGAGGGGCAAAGAGCCATGGCCAACAATTCCGCAGTATATAATTCTAAACCATCAGCGGAAGAATTTTTAGATGAATGGACGGCTTTGGTAAAATCTCGTTCCGGTGAGCGAGGAATTTTTAATCGCGCAGGATTAGAGAAACAACTTCCGGCTCGCAGATGGGCTGCCATCAAAGATGAGAGGCAGATAGGAATGAATCCTTGTGGAGAAATTTATTTACGCTCTAAACAATTTTGTAATTTAACCAGTATTGTAATTCGTCCGAACGATACCGTCGCGATGCTAAAAAGAAAAATGGAATTGGCGACACTTGTCGGAACTTATCAATCCACCTTAACCAACTTCGGTTATCTTTCAAAAAAATGGAAAGAAAACTGTGAAGAGGAAAGATTGCTTGGTGTTTCTTTGACAGGTTACTATGATAATCCAATTATCAGAAATGATAAAGTTTTGGACACTCTAAGACTGGAAGGAATTGAAGTAAATAAAAAATATGCTAAGCGTTTCGGCGTCAATGCTTCGACAGCTATCACTTGCGTGAAGCCTCATGGAAATTCCGGACAGCTCCTCGGTGTGGGTTCCGGCATGCATCCTTGGTACGCTCCATACTTTGTGCGCCGAGTTCGTATTTCTCACACCGACACACTTCTACAAATGGCCAGAGATCAAGGAGTTCCTTGTTTGCCGGAGGTTGGACAGTCTGCCGAGACGGCCACAACTTTTGTCTTGGAATTCCCGGTCAAAGCCCCGGCAGGAGCTATCTTCAAGGATGAAGTTTCAGCCCTGGACCTGCTCAAGGAATGGAAGAGATTAAAAGAACACTTCGTAGAACACAATCCATCAGCGACAATTTACGTCGGTCCCAATGAGTGGCTAGCTGTTGGAAACTTTGTTTATGAAAATTGGGACTGGGTTGGTGGACTTTCTTTCTTACCTAGGTCAGACCATGTCTATAAACTCGCCCCCTACGAGACAATCACCAAAGAAGAATACGAAAGACGCACAAAAGCCATCGGTAAAATTGATTTCTCTAAACTTTCTCAATATGAAATCGTAGACAATACGACTGGGGCCAAAGAATTTGCTTGTGTTGCCGGTGTTTGTGAAATATAACTTAGTTATAAAGTGTAAAGTTATAAAGTTTATAAAAAAATATGCTCTATACCAGAAAAGGGGACAATGGCACAACGAAGACTTTTGGGTGCGACCAGCGCATTTCTAAAAGTTCCTCTGTGGCCGAAGCCCTCGGTTCACTAGATGAAACAAATTCGTTTCTGGGGCTGGCCCGCGCCAAAACTGCGGGAATGAGTTTTAAAACAGCCTTGGGTGAAACAAAATTCTCCGACGTGGTTTTAGAAGTGCAACAAAATTTATTTATCGTGCAGGCGGAAGTAGCTGGCGCGACGATGACTATCAGTGTGGATAAAATAAAAAGTATAGAAAAAATCGTGGATGAAATTGAAAAAGTTCTTCCGCCGATTAAAAGTTTTTTCCTTTCCGGAGCGACTGTTATTTCTGCGACATTTGATTTCGCGAGGACGCTCTCACGGAGGGCCGAGAGGCGAGTGGTAGCTGTCAAAGAAGAAGGAAAAATTACCGTGAGCGCCGAGACCATGACCTACCTAAACCGTCTCTCTAGCTTGCTTTATGCACTTGCCCGTATCTCCGGGCATATTGAAGGTGTGGAAGAAATAAAACCGGACTACAAATGATTTTCCGTAAAATATCGTCTTATCAATTTTCAACACCTGTGTAAAAGTGATAATAATAACTAAACTTCTTTTTTCTTTACAGAAAAGATTTTAATATTTTTTCTTATCTCTAATTCCTCGAGTCTTTTCAAGAATATAGGAGGTAATGGGCCAGGACCTAACCACAGGCTTTGTTGCAGCATTTTATAGCCAAATATTTTTATTTGGTTTCGCAACCAGTCCCGCGTTGTTCTTTTTGGTCCCGGAATATCAAAAGAAACAATAGTGTTTACTGGAGATTTTTCGTTAAAAAAAGAGGGGATGTAAGAATATAGATTAATTTCTTTATTACGCAAAATGCCTTTTGTGGTTGGCGACCACCCGCCACTGGTGTTTTTCAAATAACCTTTTTTATTTAATCGCGAAAGAGTGACATTCACGCTTTCTTTTTTATATCTTTTAAATTCTCGCTCTCGAATTATGGCATAAAAACGACGAGTACTTTTTCCGCTACATATCGTAGCCATTAATAAATCTCCAATACTTGGTGAGTTGTATGACATATTTATATATTATCATATTTTACAGCTGTCAAAAAGTGATAATACCAATAAAAATGAAAAACTACTCTACTCAAAATGAAACTCGCCGGCTTTTTGGTGAACTTTTTGTTTTAAGAGAGGGTATTTTGTCAGTTCGGGGTCTTGTTGTATCAAGCGCACGGCTTCCGTGCGGGCGGCTTCCACCATTTTTATATTCTTGATGGCTTCCATACCTATGTCGGTGATACCCCACTGCTTGGTGCCACCGAGGCCTCCGGAGCCGCGGAGAGTGAGATCCAGCTCGGCCAGTTCAAAACCATTTTTGGCTGTTTTCAGAGCCTTTAACCGCTCCACAGTCTTGGCGCTTTTGGCTTCCGCGAAGATATAGCAATAGGCTTGGTGCGTGCTGCGGATAACCCGGCCACGGAGTTGATGTAACTGGGCGAGGCCGAAACGCTCCGCGCCTTCTATGATAATGACCGTGGCGTTTGGCACGTTTACTCCGACTTCCACCACGGAGGTGGCGCACAGAATATGGATTTTACCTGCGGAGAAATCCGCCATTACTTTTTCTTTTTTATCTTTACTCATCTGGCTGTGCAATACGCCTATTTCATATTCTTTGAATACTGTTTGTTTTAATATTTTAGCTTCAGCCACTGCGGACTTTACGTTAAGCGCCATTTCCTTTTCCGGGTCTGGTTCATTTATCCTCGGGCAGATGACATAAAGCTGCCTACCCGCAGCAAGTTCCAATTTTATTTTTTCATAAGTTTCTGGTCTTTTATTTGGCGTAATTATTTCGGTAATTATTTGTTTTCTCCCTGCCGGCATTTCATCTAGTAATGATAAATCCAGGTCACCATAGATAGTGAGCGCAAGCGTGCGGGGGATAGGAGTGGCTGTCATGGAAAGCAGGTGCGGAGCAATGTTATCTTTGCGCACGAGTTTGCTTCTCTGGGCGGTGCCGAAGCGGTGCTGTTCGTCGATTACCACTAAACCCAAATTTTTAAATCTCACACTTTTTTGGATGAGCGCATGCGTGCCAATCAAAATAGGTATCTCGCCGTTTGCCGTCCATTTCAAAAGCTGCGCGCGGGAAATTGTAGTCCATCCACTCGGATTTAATTTTGAGGGAAATTTTCTGCAACCGCTTCCAGTGATGAGCCCTATGTTTATCGGCAGGTGTTTGAAATACTGGATGAAAGATTCAAAATGTTGGGTGGCCAATATTTCCGTCGGGGCCATATAGCCAACCTGCAAGTTGCCAAAGTTTTGCATCTTGCCATTTTTGTCTTTGGGTCTCTCTTCTACTGTCACGTAGGCAGCCGTGGCGGCCACGGCCGTCTTACCACTGCCGACATCGCCCTCAAGTAAGCGTGACATCGGAAAAGTTTTTGCCATGTCTTCCAATATCGTTCCGATAGATTTTTTCTGGGAATTAGTCGGCTCAAAAGGAAAACGTTTCAGGAAATCTTGCACATCGTTTTCATTCGGCTTGATTTGGAAAGATTTATTTTTCCTATATTCCAATTTGTCGTGTTGGCGCTCCAGCTGAATGCAAAAAACTTCTTCAAAAGCGAATCTTTTGCGGGCGCTCTCCGCATCCTTGCCGTTTTTCGGCTTGTGCATCCAGACGAGCGCGGTCTTGAGGGTGGGCAAGTGGTAGGCACTTAGAATATCCGACGGGATATAATCCGCGACGTTGTCCAAAGTTTTTTCTTTGAATATTTTTTCTATAGCGTGGTAAAACCATTTGGAAGTTATGCCTTTGGTCTCTGCGTATACCGGGTATGAAAATCCTTCGTATTTCCTCTCCCCCTGCGAAGGGGGAGTGCCTGAAAGGCGAGGGGGTCTGAATAGTGACTCATGCATATCAACGGGCATGTCCATCATCTTTTCAAATTCAGGGTTGGCTAGGTAGATGCCATTTTTACTTTGGGTAACTTTGCCGGTCAATTTTACACTTTCTCCGTCGTGAAGCATTTTGGCGAGGTAGGCTTGGTTGAACCAAGTAATTTTTATTTTCCCGGACAAATCCGCTACTTCGCCTTCGGCCATGGGGATTCCGGACCGGAAGGCTTTTTTCATTTTTAATTTTGATACTTTGCCATAGACAGTGGCTGTGTCTCCCGGAGTCAGGTCTGAAATCTTCTTCACCTCACTTATATCGCTATATCGTATAGGGAAATGAAAGAGTAAATCGGCCACCGAAAAAAGGTTAAGCCTACGCAGAGCTTTTTTCTGGTTTTCGTCCAGGCGAAATTTCGTCTCCAATTTGTCGTGTAGTTCCATTTGTAAATTATTATGCTACAATTATCTCATGGACACAACATCACAATCACAAGTTTTTTTCTTTATCTCGTCTGTCGGGTTTGTTTTTTTGTGGATTTTAGCCGCCATTTTTTTGTTTTATCTCATCCGGGCAATGAGCGCTTTTAGCCGAATTATGGACAAGATAGAAAAAGACATGAACAACATCAGCGACACGACAAGGGATCTATTTGAAGACATGAGGGACAGCGTAATATTTAATTTTCTCTTTGGAAAAAAGAGAAAGAGTCGTAGAGATTAGTTATAAAGTTTATAAAGTCGAAAGTTAATAAAGTAAAATACAAATCAAATGAAGAAAAAAAGTAAAATATCTGGTAGCAAAGTATTGATGGTAGAAGCGGGGATGGCGGCTTTGGGTGCCGGAGCGTATTATCTTTTAGGGCCGGATGGTAAAAAGAATCAAAAAAAAGCGGCTGCTTTGATATTTAAAATAAAAAAGGAAGTGAAAAGCGACGCCAAAAAATTAAAAAAAGAGTGGAAAACTGTTTCCAAAAAGGCGCCTAAAAAACCTACCACAAAGAAGAAAAGGGGATAAAAGCCTCGGCACTAAAACGTAATTACATTTTACATATTGCTCACAATGTGTTATATTAGTAGTGGGAGAGCACACAAATGCGCAAACGGATAATCGCGCTTTGCGCGGTGTCTTTCGCCCTGGTGTTCCTGGGCGGGCAGTACATCGCGTACATTCGGGGGATGTAGCGCACCCTCACAATGCCGCGGAGACATCTCTGCGGCATTCCCATAAACAGGAGGAAAATATTAATGCCGCTGAAGATAAGGAAGGCGGATTTATGGAGATGGCTAAGAGGGTTGGTTCCTTTCACCAACAAGGAACTGCTTTGGGCAGGAGCTTCAGCGTCAATGGCTCTGATGCTCGTGTTGGTTTTGCTTCGATTCGGAGTAAATGTTTTTAAACACCAACAATCCCAAAAACACCTCGAAGTCGTCCAGCCATTTCCGCTTGTATCATCGTCCGTCGGTACAAGCATCAGTGAGTTCAGACCGCGCACGGGCTCGTTCGGAGCTCAGCAGTACGTGGTTTCCGTACAGTCCAAAGTGGATGACGGAACTCGGACATTTCGTCCGGTCGCGGGCTGCCCAGACTTTCTTGTCATAGATGTAAAATACCACGTCTCGGACATCAAAGGTAACCTACATGTGAGACTCTCGCACACAGTGGGGGTGGAGAGTGTTGAGGTGCATGGGTACAAGATTATCGTCAACCGCCCGTGTGTCTCTGCACAAGAGATGCCCCAGCTGTGGAGCTGGGAAGAAGTGTGGAAAGAAGTTATGCCAGTTCTAGAGGCGTACTTCAATCCCAAATCAAAAAAGTAGTATCGCTCGCGCTGTTGGCAGCGCGAGCATCAAACAGGCCACGGCCGTCCAAAAGACGCCCGTGGCCTGAATTCGTTTATGGAGATAAATTTTTTTTGCGGACAGAGTGGGATTCGCCGATACTGCGGCGGGTATTTTTCGATTTGATTAAAATCAAACAACGAAAAATCTTTCTCATCCCTCACAAAAGAGAAGCAGTTCTCTTTTTTCTTTCCTCTAAATAAAAATGGTCCAACAAAAGTTGGACTCATTTTTATACTAGCGGACAGAGTGGGATTCGAACCCACGGTCCTTTTAAGGGGACGGCGGTGTAGTAAACCGCTACCTTAAGCCACTCGGTCATCTGTCCAACGTAACCACTATACAATATTTTTTTAATTTATGGTATGATAGAAGTATGTCAGAGTCGTATGTAAAATATAGAATAAAATTTCGCAATAAGGGAACGCAGAGAGCTTTTATTTTAAAAGCCCAAAAGATATTGGGATTAACTGGGGTTAAATTGGCAAAAAAGTTGAATATTAGCCAAAGAACCCTAACTGATTGGACTCGGGAGAAAATTACAATTTCTCAAGTTTCGGCGCAAACAATTTCAAAATTGATAAATGTACCAATTCCTAAAAATCACACTGTCATTGATTGGAGAACGCATTTTCAAAAAGCCGGAAAAATAGGCGGGAAAAACAAATTTCTTAAATATGGAAGTGTGGGTGGAAATGAAAAATATAGGAAAGAAAAATGGGAAGAATGGTGGGAGGAAATAGGGCAATATAAAAAACCGGCCAAGGGTTTTCTGACTTTGGCAAAAATAAAAATTCCAAGAAAAAGTAAATTGCTCGCTGAATTTATTGGTATTTTGCTTGGTGATGGAAATATCTCTGCCTACCATGTTGGTATCGCTCTTTCTTCAGAAGAAAAAAATTATATCAAATATGTGAGTAGTGTTATCCAAAAGTTATTTGGAGTTTCTCCAAAAATTTTTAAACATAAATCAGCTAATGCCGTAAGTATTATTGTTAACAGAAAATTACTTGTTGATTTTTGTCAAAAATTTGGTTTTGAAATGGGTAATAAGGTTATGCATCAAGTTGATATGCCAGAATGGATTAAGACAAATAAAGTATTTAGTCGCGAATGCATAAGGGGATTAATAGATACAAATGGATGTTTTTTCACTCATTCATATATTGTAAGAGGAAAAAAGTATTCGTATCTAAAAATAGCTTTTACGAGCGCCTCAAGACCTCTTTTGTCGTCATTTGCAAAAACTTTGATAAATTCCGGATTTAATGTAAGAATAAGCAAGAATCAAAAAGATGTGCGGATAGATGATACACGTTTTGTGAATAAGTATATAAAGGAGATAGGAAGTCACAATGAGAAACATCTGCAAAAGATACGAAAATGGAAGGTTGCGCTGAATGGTAAGGCAGCGGTTTGCTAAACCGTGAGGACTTTAAAACTCCTCTATGGGTTCGACTCCCATACCTTCCGCCTTATTAATTTAAATATTTATGCTATATTAAACACATGACCCCCGAAGACAAAGCCAAGCAAAAAATGTGGGATTTTGTTTACGGTTTTTTTCTGCCGGCCAGGCAGTTCCTTTTGAAACACCACCTTATCTGGCACAAAAAAGGCAGGCAGAAATATCACGTCGGATGGCTGTCGGCGGGGCGCACCTTGGAAGAATTGAAAGACCATCTGCACACCAATTGGGGTTTTGGTAACCATTTTATAGCTTGGGTGGATGAAGACCAGGTTCTCTCCTGGAGGAAGCTTACAGATTTTCAAGACCAATACCACTTGCGCGTATATAAAGACGGAGAAATCTGCGGACATTTTGAATTTACTCCCGAGGCGCACCCACTAGAACACATGGAAGAAAAAGGAGAGAGGGAAGCCAAAGAAGATTTCCTGAAATTTCTGGGAGAATTTGTCAGCCAAGAAAAATATATTTCTAATCTAAAAATGGACCCGAATTCTTTCGACCCGAAATCGGAAGTTTCCATTGAAACTGTTTTGAGTGAAAAATAATTTAATCTATTTTACTTTCCGGCATTACCAGATTCCACAAGTGTCCGGCGACGTTGTTTGGTTTTCCAAAAAGAGGGTAGTGGTGCAGGTCTATAAACGGCAAGCTGTTGCATTCTATTATTCCCGAATGGGGCTGGTCTTTCCAGGATTTAGTAATGTCCTGCATTATAAAATCCACGCCTATAAGCGAGTCGTCTAAAAACTTGGCCACATGCTCCAGCATTGCCATATTTTCTGGGTGGGTAATATCGGTGACTTCGGTAGTGGTGCCACCGCAACCTCGACTGGTTTTTTGAGAGAAAGTTACAACTTTATCTTTTTCTATAACATCGCTCAATTTTACATTTTGCCTGTCCAATTCCGCATTTGCTTCTTTGTCTATAAGTATTTTATGAAAAATAGGTCCACCTCGTTCTGCGCGTTTGTTTTCCTCATCCAGTAATTCTTGCAGAGTATGTTTGCCGTCCCCGACAACAGCCGGCTGGTCTCGTCTGACTACACCCACCAACTTTTCGCCCACCAATGTTCCCCGGAAAAGAGCCCCGGTCAATTCTTCTTCTATGACAATCAGCGGAGAAAGTTTTCTGGCCTTTTTAAATCCGACAATCAGCTCCTCCGGGGTGTTTATATGTATGGTCGTATGTCGGCTACGGGAACCCAGGTTTGGTTTGGTTATTACCGGTTTTTGCAGACGGTTAAAAATCTTGAGCGCGCCAGCTGTCGTCCAGGCTACGCCACCATCTGCTACCGGCAAACCTTCTTTTAAAAACTTTATTTTCATTATGCCTTTATCGTCCATCCACTTGAGCGCGGGAGAGTCTTTGGCATCTGGCCTAGGCAATCCATCGAAAATTATTGTTTCTTTTTGATGTTTGGCCACAAAGCCGTCTTGAATCGGACCCAGGTGAAATTCTTTCATTTTTATGTTTCGTCGCGTCGCTTCGTCCCAGAAACATTTTGTGCGCCAAGTGTCTTTGGCGCCGGGTTCCAGAGAAAATTTTCCCAAACCTAAAGAGACCATCAGATTGAAAAATGGAAGAGTGGTTTTATCGGAAATATTTTCAGCCGTGTTTTTGAATATTCTTTCCATGAAGTCGAATATCGGCTCATCTATCCAACCCAAAACCACCGAGGTGTAGGCCACAAGGTGACTTTCTTGCGCCGGCTCGCAATCTTTACAGTGTTTCATTTTTATCAAAATTAATTCTTAATAATATCCAATCTTTTTTAAACCAATATTTGCAAATGTTGAAAATGCTGTAAGTGATGAAAAACGCGGATAAGACATCTATAGAATAATGCAAATGTCCCAAAAGCACAACCACGGCGAAGAGGGCGGAGAAGCTCAAGAAAAAATATCTCATACTTTTGTTTTCCCAGAATATGAGAGCGAGGAGAAACGGCAGACCGGTGTGCCCCGAGAAGAACAAATCATTGCCGGTAAAAATACCGTTAAAAGCTTCTCTGTTGAAAAACACCGAAGTTATGACCGCATGGGTGGGGAATGGGCCGATATGGGTGAGACTGATAAAAACAGACCGTATCAGAATAAAAACCGCCATACTCTTGAAAGTAAACGGCACATAATTAACATGTCTGATACCAATAAAAACGCCAATGATAGTCAAAATCACCGCTCCCCAGACGAAGACACCACCCACATCGTAGACCCGGGTGTTGGACAAAATAATATCGGTAACGGATCCACTGGTGGCGCGGGTGACGTAGCCATTGATGAAAAATTGGGTTACTAGACTCACCGCAAGTAGCACCAAACTGCTGAAAAAAGAAATAAGAAAATCCCTGTCAGCGAAGTAATCTTTATACTGTTGCATGTATGCTATTTTAGCACATTTTTATTTTTTTCTATAAAAGACTCTATGGCCGCGGACATAAATTTCACTCCATTATGCACGGTATTGTGGTCCACATTTTTAACGCATACAAATTCTGAATTTTTTATTTCCTTGGACAATCGGATAGAATTTTTCATTGGAACCATGGAGTCGAGTTCTCCGTGGATGACCAAAGTCGGCACGTCTATTTTTTCCAAGCAATATTCTTGTTTTGGATTGAGCGATTGTTGTATGGCATAAAATTGCACGCGGGGTGTCGTGTTTCTGATGTCGGCCAAGTTTCTTTTTATGTCCCAGTCGCTCGAACCAATGTGCTTGCTGTAATCCACTTGTCCGCGGGGTTTTGGGTCAAACGGCAAAATAGTGAAAAGCCTAGATAACAACGATACCATGGGGCGTACGATTTTCGCGAAGAGTCCCTCGTGTAGAAATACCTCGGGGGAAGTGAAGACATTCCCGATGACATCGCTTCGCCACATTTTTATGTATTCAAAAGCCACCAATCCGGCAAAAGAATTACTGATTAAAATAAATTTATGGATTTTCAGATAATTCACCAGGTCGTGCAGGTCAAAAGCGAATTTTTTAATTTCGTAATCCTCGTAATTGAGATATTTTTTTGATTTGCCGTGTCCACGGATGTCATAACTCAAGATGTTGTATTTATTCTCAAATATTTTCTCATAAGGGAGCCAGGCCGAAGAAGAACCTCCGGCGCCATGCGCGAAAACCAAAGTCAGCCGTTCCGGTTTAAATTCGTTCGTCCGGTAATATATCCTGTCTTCAAAAATATGTTCTTGCATATATAAATATTTCCCCTCCTTTCGGAGGAGGGGACTAAGGGGTGGTGATCGCTTTATAATAAACCTCTTCCAGTAATTCCACACTTTTGTGTATGTCGTATTTTTGGGCGTTTTGAAAACTTTTTTCGCCCATTTTTTTTCTTAAAACCGGGTCGGCAATTATTTTCAATACCTGCTCGGCTAAGTGTTGATGATCGCGTGTTTTAAATAAAAACCCGTTGCCATCCACGAAATACCGTGAGGCACTCATCTTGGCATCCGAGATTACAATTGGCTTACTACAGGCCATGGCCTCCAAGACCACCATGCCTTCCAGTTCGGCAATCGACGGCAAAACAAATATGTCGCTCGCATTGTAGGCGATAATTTTATCTTCTTCGCTGACTTGTCCCAGAAAGGTGATATATGGTTGCATGCCGAGACTTTGCGTCAGCTTTTCCAGTTTTGGTCGTAAGTATCCCGGACCCACAATCATCAAGTGAATGTTTTTGGATGTTTTGATAATGTATGGCATGGCCTTGATTAATGTGTCGACAGACTTTTCCAAGTGCAAGCGACCGACGAATAATAACTTGATTGCTTTTTCCGGAATATTGAAACGTTTATAAAAATCACCTACGGGCAAGGTCACGAAGTGGGATAGGTTTATGCCGTTGCTGATGACCATAGAGGATTGGTTTTTTTTACCCAAGTTGTGAAGCAAGCTCTTGGCCATCTCCGAAGGATAAATCAAAGTTTGGGCTTTACTGTAAACCCAAACTAAATATCTGTTCCACAATCTGCCCAGTGTCGGCTGAAGCCATTTCGGAGCTTCCAAAAATATGTTTTCCGGCTGAGAATGAGAGTGAGCCACGATTGGAATTTTTAATGCTTGAGCTGCTTTGATCGCCACAACGGCGCCGGACATCGGCAGAATAATATGCACCACGTCTATTTTTTCATCCATAAAAACTTTTTTCAATTCTCGGACGGTGGGGAAGGACAGACACCAGCCGTCGCCTTTGGGAATGGGAATACTTCTATATCTGTATGCCTTGATACTGTCGTGGTCGCTGTCATCTTGTTCCGATAATTTCGCGCCGATAAAAATAATGTGGTGTCCGCGCGCCCGCAATAGTTTCGCAAAACGCACGGTTGAAACCACCACTCCGGACTTATTGGAGCCGATAGGGTCGCAAACCATGGCGATGTTGAGTTTTTCTTTCGGAGGCATCTATAAAAGGCATTATACAGCGTTACAATATTTAAAATAGGGTTGACAAAATGCTGTTTTGTGCTATACTAAATGGGTACTCGTTGTTATTTGTAAAAGGAGTTTTATGCAACAACTATACGGAAGCTACTACGTTTTGGCGACGCTACCTATTTGGGTGACGGCGCTCCTTCTTTATGTGTTGACGATGGGGGTCCTGTTCGTTCTGCGCGACCGGTGTGAAGGGTTGTATTACAACACCTCGTACTCGGCGGTGATAGGCGACGGTGCTCTCATCGTGATTGTTCTCATGGCCGCTGGCATATTGCAGCGCGTCCATGCTGTACCGGCGTGGGTTCAGGATGAGAGGTTTCACTTCGTTGTCGCCACCCTGAGTATTTGCTTCGGCGTATCATGGTGGCGGCAAGATCGCCCTCGGCAATGGGCGGACAAGTATCACCACTTATTCATCGCTCCGCTTTTGGCCTACTGTCTCGTAACTCTTCTGCCTGTTGTGTGGGGGAAGGGCACGAAGGTCGAGATAACGGCCACGGGTTGCCTGTTTCTGGTGTGGCTCGTGTTTGTTATTTACGACGCTGCGACCTACCGACTCGACCAGCGTAATTACCACAGTCTTGGGACGTACATCAACGCCATCAAGACTAAGAAGCAATACAGCTAGCTGAAGGCTGCGGACTTTCAGTAAAATATCTCGGACTGGTGCAATATCGCATCAGTCCTCGCACTCAACGATGCACTCGTTGAGTGTTTTTGTTTCTGTACCCTCTCCTCCTTTCGGAGGAGGAGTGCCTTTCGAGGCGAGGTGGTGATTTTTTGAATTACCACCCCTAACCCCTCCTTAATCAAGGAGGGGAGGGTTACAATTTTTTTCTATTTTTATATTTGTTAAAAACTATCAGTAATATCACAAACAAAGCCAGCACGCTCGCTCCTGCGGCGTAATAATCTAAATATTTTCCAATGACTGCAAAAGTGCTTCCAAAAAATACTCCTAAGGTCAAAAATATTACAGACTGACCAATGGCTATGAATGTGCAGGTTTTTATGTAGCGAGAGTAGGGGATTTTCAGACTACCGGCGACTATCAGCCCGCTTAATCCTATGCCGTGAATAAGTTTCGACATAATCAAGGCTTTGTGATGATTGTTACCAAAATAAACTTTTGCTTCAGCCAGTCTCTCGGGTGTGGCTCCGATGCGGTGCCCGTGTCTATGCAATATGCCACTGCCAAACCGGCCAAGACCGTAAAAAATACTGTCCCCAATCATGTCTCCCAAAACCATAATCGGGAAAACAATCAGCAGATTGAAAATTCCACTGGTAGACATAAAACCGGCCACCACGGAAGTAATGGGCCCTTCAATAATAGCCAGTGGAATAAGAATGATATATCTATATGTGAGCAGCAACTGAACCATAATTTTATTATAACAAAAAATAAATTCTAATGCGTCTTAGTGTGCTATCGTGAAAGCAATTACTTTTCGCGCCCCGGCTTGTTTCAAAACTTTTCTGGCTTCCGTCAATGTAGCCCCGGTGGTGGTGATGTCGTCTATCAGAATTATATTTCTGTTTTTTATTTTATTTTTCTCTGAATCTTTTACAGCAAACGAACCGATTATATTTTTTAACCTGGTGCGTCGGTCTTTGATGCGTGCCTGGTGTTCTGTTTCTTTTGGTTTGATTAAAATATTAGTTGCTAGGGTAAGTATTGGGCACCCCTCTCCTTTATAAGGAGAGGGGCCAGGGGTGAGGTGAATTATTTCTTCACAAATAAGTTGCGCCTGGTTGTATCCGCGCTCGCGATATCTTTTGGAGGAGAGGGGAACCGGAATCAAAATAACGTTGTTAAAATTTTGGAGTACGGACAGGTCGGAAAGTTCTTCCAGAATTCTGCCGTGAACAATTTCGGCAAAAATCTTAGCCAATCTTTTTTTACCTTTATACTTTAGCAACCACAGCGCCTTTTTGGTGGGCGGGTGTCGGTAGTCATATAAAGAAAAAATCCAATTCGCATTTTCACGTTCGGCGGGTGGAGTGCGTGATAGGCAGTCCAAACACAAATCCGTGCCGCTTTTTCCGCAAGAGACGCATTTTACGGGGAAAACAATATTTAAAGCCCGATTTAATATAGTGTTTAAAAACATCGTTTATGATATAATATTAGCATAAAATAATGAGCAATTTTTTAACAAAACTTATTTCCGGTTTTAGTATGAATAAGGGCGGAAGTGGAGATTCCGCCATCGGTGTTGACATTGGCTCTAGCGCGATAAAGGTGGTGGAAATAAGACGGAAGGGGGGCAAGGCCGTATTGGAAACATACGGAGCGATAGCCCTCGGTCCGTATGGTGACGCAGAAGCAGGGTCTGTCACCAACCTTCCCGTCGAAAAAATAGCTCTAGCCTTAAAGGAAGTTTTGAAACAATCCGGGGTAACCTCTACCTCTCTGTCCATGTCTATTCCCATCCAATCAAGTTTGATTTTTTCCATTGAACTTCCAGCCCAACTGGGAGAATCCCAGATAGCCTCCATTGTTCCGACTGAAGCCAGAAAATATATTCCGGTTCCCATAGATGAAGTGTCAATTGATTATTTCATTTTACCAAAAAAGGAGTCGTCTTTTACTGAAGCAAATAATAGTTTAAGCAACGAAGATTTATCCAAGAACGACGGAGAAAAAATGAATGTGTTGGTGGTGGCCACTCAAAATGATGCCGTAGCCAAATACCGTTCGATAGTCTCCGAAGGCGGGCTTACCTCATCTTTTTTTGAAATTGAAATATTTTCCTCTATCCGCTCAAACTTTGAACACGAACTTTCTCCGGTATTGCTGATGGATTTCGGCGCTTCCCGCACCAAGCTTTCCATCGTCGAGTTCGGCATGATTAAAAGCTATCACACCATAGACCGCGGAGGAGCGGACATCACCAACTCCATTTCCAAGTCTTTGAGTATTCCTTTTAGTGAAGCGGAAAAGATGAAAAAAGAATTCGGATTTTTTGGAAGCCCTACTGAAAAAAGTCTGGCCGACATAGTAAAAGTCCACATCGATTATATTTTTTCGGAAACCAACAGCGTGCTTTTGGGGTATGAAAAAAAATACGACCGAACCGTCAGCAAGATAATATTTACCGGAGGGGGAGCACTGCTCAAGGGTCTAAAAGAAGTGGCTATAAATAATTTCAAAGCCGAGGTAGAGATGGGCCATCCTTTTAGTAAAGTCGAAGCGCCGGCATTTTTGGACAAAGTTTTGGAAACAATGGGGCCCGAATTCGCCGTAGCTCTGGGCCTGGCGATGCGAAAGTTGCAGTAACATTAAAGTTATGCACAATTTGCTTCTTTAAAAGTTGTTTTTGTAATATAATAGGGGAATAGAATGGAACCAAACTTTCAAACATCATTTATACCCAAAAAACCCATCGTGGACGAACGCGCTATATCTCCGCGGCCTGTCGGTATTTTTCTTATCACCTCACTTTTTGTTTTGGTTACGGTGATTGTCGCTACCATCGGACTTTTTTTCTACAAAGGTATTGTCGGGAAAAATATTTCCGACATGGAAAAGACTTTGACTTTAGCCAAAAACCGCTTTGAGCCGGCAAAGATAACCGAGCTTCAGGTTTTAGACAAACGCCTCTCTGCCTCGACTGAAATTTTATCCAAACACATTACCGTTACCCCGATTTTCACCGCTCTTGCCGACCTGACCATGAGAAGTGTGCGCTATACCAAGTTTAGCTATACTGTGGGCGAGAGTTCCAATTCTATGGTGGAAGTAAAGATGTCAGGGCTCGCGGTCGGTTATCGTTCGATAGCGCTGCAGTCCGACTTGTTTACTCAGAACAAAAATATCATTGACCCGATTTTCTCCGACCTGACATTAGACAACACCGGCAATGTTCTTTTTGACTTGGATTTTTCGGTCAATCCGAATTTTGTGAATTATAAACAAAATCTTTTAACGCAAGCGCATAATTAATTTTATGACAAGATTTATAATGCCGGCCATTTTAATACTGATTGCCATTGCGCTCTTTTTCATGTTTACCAATCCAATTTATAGCGATATCGGTACGCTCAAAGAAACAGTGACCTCTTACAACGAAGCCTTGGACAATTCCAAAGCTCTGGAAAATGCCAGAGACTCTCTGACTGCCAAAGAAAACGCTATCAACCCTGACAACCTGGTAAAAATTCAAAAACTCTTGCCCGACAATGTCGACAACATACGTTTGATTTTAGAGATAGAACAAATAGCCGGACCTTACGGCATGATTCTAAAAGACGTGAAATATAATACTACAAACCCCGTAGCTTCTACGCCCAGTGTGGTCAGTGGCGGTGCAGGCCAAGTAACTTCCGGAGATTATGGGATTTTTGATTTGGAATTTTCTACGACGGGAAGTTATAACAATTTCATAAATTTTACCAAAGACCTGGAAAGCAATCTCCGAATCGTGGACATATCGTCGATTTCATTTGCCTCCGATACGAACGCAGCTGGTAATGCAAACGTAAAGACTCCTTCCTCGGAGGTTTATACATACGACTTTAAAATTAAAACTTATTATTTAAAAAATTAAAATGCCTAAAATCCGAAACATAATAATATTTGCAGCGATAGCGGTGGCGCTCGTTTTGATTTACGTCTTTTTCTTCAAACCCTCCTCGAGCGACCAAGCCAATCTGGTATCATCCGCTCCTGCCACCAGTGATACCGGCAATTCTGGGGCAAACATCCCGAACGGGACTACTTTAGTTACCCAGGATTTCTTGACACTGTTGCTGAATGTCAAACATATAAAACTGGACGATTCCATATTTGCCGACCCGGCATTCGGGAGCTTGCATGATTCGAGCATCACCCTCGTACCCGATGCGACAACCGGCCGGCCAAACCCATTCGCGCAATTTGGCAACGATGCAGTTTCTGTTCCTGCGGTTATTCCAACAACCCCTCCTCCCATTAAACCCTAGGTAGGTTAAATTAAATTATGAGTTTTTTAGAAGAATTAGCTAAAAAAGGAGTCATCGAGGGGAGCCAAATTGGTGAAATAAAAAATCGCGCTAACGAAGAATTTAGCGGAGATATCGACGAGGCTCTGATTAAATCCGGTGTTCCGGAAGAAAAAATTCTTGAAATAAAAGGAGAGTATTTGAATTTGCCTATAAGAAATGTAAATTCAGAACAAATGTCCTTTAATACGCTCAAATATATATCTGAAGATTCGGCTACCCACTACCATTTTGTGCCTATCGAACTGAAAGACGGAGTGCTGGAGGTGGGAATAACCAACCCAGAAAACATGGAGGCCATGGATGCGTTACAATTTATTTCAAATAAAATAGGTATTCCTTTTAAGGTTTTTTTAATCTCCAAAAGCAATTACGAAACCATAATGGAGGCTTACCGAGGTATGGGTAGTCAAGTCGAAGAAGCTCTGACCGAGCTCGGACAGGATGAAATGGCAGAAGTAAAAGGTGTAAGCGAGGAAAATTTGAGCAAAGAAATAGGAAATATAAAATCAGGAGTTGAATCAAAAATTATAGAAGACGCGCCGGTAATAAAAATAGTAGCGGTGATACTGCGCAACGCCATCGAAGGAGTGGCTTCGGATATACACATAGAATACACTGGGGAAAAGGTCAAGGTGCGTTTTCGCGTGGATGGCACACTTCATACTTCGATAGTCTTGCCGCCAAATGTCTACAGCGGAATTGTGGCGCGCATAAAAATTTTGTCTAAATTGCGTTTGGATGAAAAGCGTAAACCGCAAGATGGATCCTTTAGTGCAAATATAGACGGACGCAAAATAGATTTTCGTGTCTCCACCATGCCGGCATACTATGGAGAGAAAGTTGTTATGCGTATTTTGGATTCGGAAAAAGGAGTAAAACCTCTCGACCAGTTGGGCTTGTCCAAAACAAATTTGAGTATCGTTGAGGAAGCTATCAAGAGGCCTTACGGACTCATCTTGATTACCGGCCCGACGGGGTCCGGAAAATCCACCACTTTGTATTCGATGATGAACGCTCTCGATAAAGAAAAGAGCAACATCGTGTCTCTGGAAGACCCGGTAGAATACCACATGCCGGACATCAACCAGTCGCAAATGATGCCGGAGATTGGTTATACCTTTGCTTCCGGGCTCCGCTCTATTCTCCGCCAGGACCCCGACATAATAATGGTCGGAGAAATTCGCGACAAGGAAACAGCTCAGCTAGCCATCCAGGCCGCACTCACGGGTCACTTGGTACTGTCTACTCTGCATACCAACTCCGCTATCGGCGCGATTCCGCGCTTGGTGGACATGGGCGTGGACCCGTATTTGATTGCGCCGACATTGATAGTTTCTATCGCTCAACGTCTAGCCCGGCTGACTTGCCCGTCTTCACGCAAGCTGGTGCCTATGGACCCAAGTATCAAAATGCAAATAGAAGAGCAAATGAAAGACTTACCGGAGGAATTTAAAAAAGATATCACTTTTAAGAGCGAAATGTATGAGACCGTTCCTTCTGGAGATTGCCCATCCGGTACCCGTGGTCGTATTGCGGTTTTTGAAATGTTTAAAATTGATAAAGAAATACAAGCAGTGATACTCAAAAATCCCACCAATGGCGCCATCTACGAAGTGGCTCGCCGAAAAGGGATGCTGATGATGAAAGAAGACGCGATGTTGAAATCCATCGAGGGCATCATTCCTTTTACCGAAGTGTATAACTTTAATAATGAAAACGACTAAAATATAGTATAATCATATGGAAGGAAAAAAAAGAAAAATATTAATAGTAGATGATGACAATTTTCTTTTGGATATGTACGCGCTAAAGTTTAGCCAGAATAATTTTGAAGTTTATACGGCAGAGGGCGGCGCGCAGGCCATTGAAAAAATGAAAGGTGGGTTAAACCCGGAAGTGTTGTTGATGGATATCATTATGCCGGAGATGGATGGTTTTGAAATGTTGGAGAAAATAAATACACAAAAATTGTGTACCAACTGCTTAAAAATAGTTTTATCAAATAAAAGCGAACAAAAAGATATTGATAAAGGTAAGACATTGGGGGTAGCCGGATATATAGTAAAAGCGAATTCCACTCCGGCTGAAGTCATCGAGCAAGTGGCAAAAATCTTAGCAAATAAGGTCACCCCTAAATAATGTTTTTCAATTTACTTTACAAACTTTATAACTTTTAACTTTATAACTTACGATGGACTATAAAAAAGAACTTGAAGATTTAATTTTAACAGTTATCCACGAAAATGGTTCGGACCTGCATTTGGGTGCTGGGCGGGTGCCGGCTATTCGTGTTTCCGGCGAACTTATCTTTCTGGCTAAACACCCAGTTTTGACTGAAGGGGACATGCTCGGATTTTTGGGTGAAATATTGGAAAAAACAAAAGTTGAAAAATTTAAAGAAGAGCAAGAAGCAGATTTCTCTTATGATTTCAGAGGGGAGGCCAGACTGCGCGGAAATGCATTTTTCCAAAAAGGATTGATTAGTATGGTTTTCCGTTTGGTTCCAAAAGTAAAGACAATTGCCGAGCTTCGATTGCCGCCCGTCATTGCCGACCTAGCCCGCAAGAAACAAGGATTTTTCTTGGTGGTGGGTCCCGTCGGACAAGGTAAATCGACAACTCTTTCAGCCATGATTGATTTGATAAACAACGAACAAGCCCGCGCCATCATCACCATCGAAGACCCAATCGAGCACGTGTATATACCGAACAAATCCATCATCAGCCAACGTGAAGTCGGAATTGATACCAAAGATTTTCCCACAGCCTTGAAAGAAGTTTTTCGTGAAGATGTAAACGTGATAATGATAGGAGAAATGCGCACACCGGAAACTATCTCCACGGCAGTGACTGCTGCCGAGACGGGGCACTTGGTGCTCTCGACCCTGCACACGAACAATGCTTCTCAGACCATAGACCGCATAATCGATTCTTTCCCGGGTACTCAGCAGGACCAGATACGCTCACAGCTGGCCGCGTCACTCCTGGGTATATTTTCTCAAAGACTTATTCCGAGAATTACCGGCGGACTCGTTCCGGCTTACGAACTCCTCTTGAACAACAATGCCGTGGCCAATTTAATTCGCGAAAAACGCACTCACGAGATAGATGTGGTCATAGAAACCGGGTCGGAATCCGGAATGATGGATTTGAACCACTCGCTCATAGAGCTGGTGCGCGCTGGAGAAATTTCCATCGAAAACGCTTATCAGTACTCGTTAAACCCTAAAGGACTCGAACGTCTGATATGATTAAAAGCTAATTAGCTAATTAGCTAACAGCTACTAGCTTAAAATATATGCTATTCAAATACAAAGCCATAGACAATGCGGGAGCAAATAAAGAAGGAGAAATTGATGCGCCAAACCGCGATATAGCTATCAGTGGGCTTCAGAGGCGGGGACTGGTGGTCATTTCCATAAATGAGGAAGGAGAGAAGAAATCAATTTTTGAAGTTTCATTTTTCGAAAAGGTAAAAATGAAAGATATCGTGATTCTCTCCAGGCAGATTTCCACTTTATTCGAAGCGCAGGTTTCTGCTTTAAAAGCTTTCACTATGCTCTCGACCAACACAGAAAACAAACTCCTGGGGCAGAAGCTGACACAGGTATGCGATGACTTACAAGCAGGAGTTTCCATCTCCGGCGCGCTCGCCAAGCACCCGGATGTATTTTCCGATTTTTATGTAAACATGGTCAAGGTTGGTGAAGAAACGGGAAAACTCAATCAGACTTTCGCCCACCTGGCGGACTACTTGGACCGCCAATACGCGCTGACTTCCAAGACCAGAAATGCCCTCATTTACCCGGCTTTCGTCATAATCACATTTTTTGTGGTCATGACGCTGATGTTCACGATTGTCATTCCGAAGCTCTCATCAATCATTTTGGATTCCGGTCAGACGCCGCCCTTTTTCACTCTGCTTGTAATTGGGGTTTCAAATTTGTTCGTGCATTACGGATTTTTTCTGTTGATTTTCTTGGTCTTGGTGGGAATTTGGATTTGGAGGTTATCCTCCACCGAGAAAGGTAAAATATATCTTGATAATCTACGCCTGTCCACTCCCGCTGTCGGCAACCTTTATAAAAAGCTTTATCTTTCCAGAATCACCGACAACTTAAACACCATGCTTTCTTCCGGCGTGCCCATAGTTCGCTCCATAGATATTACCTCGGATGTAGTGGGTTCTTTGACTTACAAAGAAATTTTAAAAACTGTGGCGGATGGCGTAAAGTCTGGCCTTTCTCTTTCGGCGGCGTTTGCAAAACATCCCGAGCATGTTCCGGGAATCTTGGTGCAGATGGTGCAAGTGGGGGAAGAGACGGGATCCCTCGGGGCTATATTGAAAACTTTGACGGATTTCTACGCGCGCGAAGTAGACGGCGCTGTGGATACCCTAGTCGGCCTGATAGAGCCGGTGATGATAGTGGTTTTGGGTCTCGGCGTGGGCATACTCCTCGTTTCCGTCTTGATGCCTATTTACAATATGGCGGGAAGTATTAGCTAGAATTATTCCCCTCTTGAGGGGTGCCCTTTAGGGCGGGGTGGAGTATTTGAGTTTATACAAAAATTCATCCACCCCGTCCTTTGAGTACAAAGTCCACCCCTCAAGAGGGGAATCGCCCTGTGGACCCCGTAGTGAATTTTGGCGATGCGCAAAGCGCGCCCAAAGGGCCTCGCCAAAATCTACTACAGGGTGTGGATAACTCCCTTGCACATCTAGCATTATCTATATGATATAATTAAGGCATTAAAAAATAAGTCGAGAACTCAGCCTTATCAGCTGAAAAGCCCTTGAGGCAAAATTATTATCAGATAAAAATTATTAGTATGAAAAAAATGAATTTTAAAAAAGGTTTTACGTTGATAGAACTCTTGGTTGTCGTGGCCATCATCGGTATCTTGGCCTCAGTCGTTTTGGCTTCTCTAAACACTGCTAGAGCAAAGGGTGCTGATGCAGCCATAAAAGCAAACATGGCTAACATGCGCGCTCAAGCAGAAATTATTTTTGCTGATGCAAATTGTTACACTTCTCTTGGTACTGCCGCTTGTACAGGACCAGCTGTGGCCGCTGTGTCACCTTGCCCTTCAACGGCTTTAACGTTCTTTGCTAATACTCAGTTTGTGACCGCTCTTGCTGGTGTCACCACCAATGGTGGTATTAGTGCCTGCTCATCAACTGCCAGCGAAACAGCATGGGCATGGGCTTCTACACTAAAAAGCGGTGTGGCCAATACAGCAAATTCAGGATGGTGTGTTGACAGCACAGGAAAATCAAAATCTATCACCGTTGCTACTATGGACGCAACTGGTATAACCGCTGAGGTTTCTGGTGGTGCTTGTGTTGAATAGTTTAAGGAATTTATGTTTTAAACAAAAACCACCTGATAGGTGGTTTTTGTTTTTAATGTGCATAACTTAATTGCTCTTTCATAGTTTTCTTTTGTATAATAAAGATATGAAAAAACAAAACTTGTTTTTGCGTAAGTCTATTGTTAGCTTTGCGGTATTTTTTGTTGTCTCATTTTTAAGTTTTTCGCATTTTGTTTCGGCAAACATTATTTCTTCTCAAACTGACGACACAACCGCTTTGGTTCAAAATGGTAACTATTATATGCAGAATCATTTTTTAGGCACTGGGATTAGTGGTTCCCCAGGATATCTTGCTTTGCGCATAAATCCCCATGGTTCCTATTCTTGTTTTGCTGTTGATCTTTGGAGTTTTAACGATTCAAGTGGTAATAGTGGTATTCCTTACCAAGCGAATTATCCCTCTGGCATTACTACTTGTTTAAATGGAGAAACAGTTCCTACTACTTTTTACGTAGATCTTCATGGTTATGTTAATTATTATGACAGTGTCACTCCTTTGGTTTTTGATCCTTTAAAATTTTATACAATCAATTTAGCTCGCCATAGTGGAGACTATATTACACAGATTGACATTTTGGGTAATTCTTCTCTTGACACTTATATTTATTCTAATTCTGCAGGTATCGCCAATGGCAAAGATATGGCATTTGTTTTGACTGATTCTGTTTCATCAACTTGTTCAGACGGAATACAAAATCAAGACGAAACAGGTATTGATATCGGTGGGATTTGTGGAATGAAAGCAATCACGTCATTTAATTTTCAGGGTTTAACTCCTAGCGTAACTGGTGTTGTAAATGAAACAAACCACAGCATAAATTTGACTGTTCCCCACAGTACTGATGTTTCAGCTCTTGTCCCAACTATTGCTATTTCCTCCGGAGCATCGGTTAGTCCAAATACCAACACAGCCCAAAATTTTTCCAGTCCTGTGGTTTATATAGTAACTGCAACAGATGGGTCAACGCAAGAATATATTGTTACCGTGACACCATCTTGCACTGTTGATTGTTTCTCAAATGTTCTTTTCCTGCCGGGAATTGAAGCAAGCAGATTATATAAATCGGAAACTATTGCAGATATGACGGCAGAATATAAGTTTTGGGAACCCAGTTCAAATAGTGACGTAGAAAATTTATATTTAAACACAAACGGGTCTTCCATTGATCCGAATATATATACCAGGGATATTATTGGAACTACTAATGTTTTGTCAGTATCTGGTCCGGATGTATACAAGAGTCTAATCGCAGAGTTAAACAATTTAAAATCAACAAACAAAATTTCAGATTGGGAACCTTTCGCTTATGACTGGCGACAAGGAGTCAATGATTTAGTTCAAAACGGTACTAAATATAATGATGGTCAAATTTTAACTCTCATTGGTACACTCCAGCATTTAATTAACACGTCCAAGACAGGCAAAGTAACAATAATTACCCACAGCAATGGTGGACTCTTAGCAAAAGCACTAATAAAAAAACTGGAAGATATGAAGTCCGCTGGACAAAGTGATTTAGTGGATCATATAGATAATCTTATCATGGTGGCTGTACCACAACTGGGTACACCAGAAGCCTTATCAGGTCTTCTTCATGGGTACAATCAAGATCTTTCATATTATTTTCTTACATTCATGGATAAAATTCATGCTCGCAAGTTAGCGCAAAATATGGCATCTGCATATGGGCTTTTGCCTTCCCAGAAATATTTTGATTTACCAGGAATTAATTATCCAGCAGTTTTTGACCCATCAGAGCAAATATACACTACAGCTTATGGACCTAGTATAGATTCTTATCAAGAAGAACATAATTTTCTTTTAGGACAAGAGGGTAGAACACAACCAGTAGATTCAGATTTAATTTCTCCTGCGATAGGAAACAGTGTATTATTAACTCAAGCAGAAAATCTTCATAATTCAATAGATAATATGACTTTCCCGTCATCAATCAATGTTATAAACATTGCTGGGTGGGGTAGGTCAACCATAGTTGGAATGACATATATTGCTGATGATCTTCAACCAATAACAAGTATACGTGGAGATGAAACAGTGGTTAGTCAAAGCGCAATATATGGTCAAGGTACAAAATATTGGCTTGACTTGAGTCAGTCGACACTGGACCATGGCCATATTTTTGAAGACCCGCAACTGTTGTCGTTTATTGATAATGTAGTTGAACAAAAATCATCTACCCTTTCAAATATCACAGACACGGAACCACTTCAGTCAGATATTATTCTGGTTCAAAGTGTTCATTCACCAGTTTCTCTAGGGGTGTATGACACGCAAGGTAATTTTACCGGAAAAGTTTGTGATGATGTAACAGGCAATTGCGTTATTAAGGAAGGTATCCCTGGTAGCACATACCTTGAATTTGGAGAAGGTAAATATGTAAATCTCAGCCAGAATAAAATTCAAAAAACAGTACTTCAGGGTACAGATATTGGAACTTTTACATTTAATTCTCAGGCAATAGCTCCGAGTGGTCAGACAACGACATCATCCTTTGTGAACATTCCCGTAACCACACAAACACAAGCAGAAATAACCCTTAACCAAACTACAGGAACACCACAGTTGGCATTAGATGTTACGGGTGACGGAGTGACTGATTTTACCATAGCTCCAAGCGCAAATTTTGACCCTGTTATATACTTGCAGATCATGAAAGCAACGATAGATTCCTTGGATTTGACTCAAGCAAAAATCAAAGCTTTTGATAAAAGGATTGACAATATAATAAAATCAATTCAGAAGGGGAAGATAGATAAAGCAAAGTTGAAGGTAGATAAATTCAAGTCAGTTTTGGAAAATAAACTAGCTAAACCGGACCCAAAACATCTAAAACCTAAAAAGCTGTCAAAAATAGATGCGCAATTATTGTTAGATATGTTAAATAAATTACTAGATAACTTAAATTAGTAATGGAAACAAATAAGGTTGTAAGATTTGTGTTTTATTTATCCCTGTTAATATTAATTGGAGCGAGCGCCCTTATCATTATTGCTCCCACTCCCGGCAATATAAATATTGGTAATTTTATTAATTACTTTGTAGGAGACATCATGCCCTGGGGTATTCTTGTTGGAATTTGTTTTTCCCCGGTTGCTATTTTAGTATCAATTGCTAGTTTTTATTCTGATAGAAGAGGAATGAAATATTTGATAGCTATATTAGTTATCAACATACCATTCATCTTGCTAGTTTATTTTGGCTTGAGAGCAGCTACACTTCATTTTCCTATGCTCGGATAATTCTTTTAAGTAGCAATAGCTGTTCTTGTTACAGGTAAATAATTTTTTAAAAAATAAATCTATGTATAAAAAGATAATACTCAACCTGGTTTTATTGATTACAACATACGTTGTACCACTTTATTTTCAGAGCACCATTCATGGTTATGTCAGCGATGTTGGGTCAAGAGAAACTCTAACATGGGTAATTCCGGTTCTGGGCTCGGTCTTGTTAATTTATTTAAACTATAAGTATGCAAAACAAACATTAAAGTATAAATGGTTGTGGTCAACATTCAAAATGATAGGAATAATTGGATTTCTTTACTTTGGGTTCGGTCTGTTTTCTCAAATTGTATTTATAAAATGTTGTGGTGATTGGTATGTTAACTAGATTTTACCCCATAAAATAGTTATGCACAGGGTGGTTTGCATATCTTCACAATGTGGTACAATAAAAAGTAGAGGTCAAAAAGATCCTTATTATTAATTTAGAAAATCATATGGAGAAAAAATCTAGTTTAAATAAGGGGTTTACCCGCACACCAAAATTTGGTGTGACCCCGAAGGGGGGCGGGTTTACGTTGATTGAGCTTTTGGTTGTTGTGGCCATCATTGGTATTTTGGCTTCGGTTGTTATGGCATCATTAAATAATGCCAGAGGTAAGGGAAGTGACGGAGCTGTAAAGGCAAACTTGGTAAACGCTCAAAGGCAGGGAGAAATTTTTTACAATTCCAATACTGCGGCAGCTAATACTTATACAACTGTTTGTACTGGTACAATGGCAGCTCAGGGAGCTTTAGGGATTAATGCACAAATGTTGGCTGCAGCTAAGGCGGCCGGCGGAGTAACTTTGAATAATGCCGTTGCCACTCCCGGTACATATAACACTGCCACTTGCCACGTGGATGCCACTGGAACTGCTTGGGCCGCAGAAGTGCCCTTATCGGCTAGCGCCAGCGGAGCGCCGGTGATGTGGTGTGTAGATAGTATGGGAAAATCAAAACAAGAAACCGATAATCTTACTGCCAACGACTTAGCTTGCACATAACTTTAGGGTAAAGATGATATATGTTATAATAAGCTTGTGATTTTATTACTGACAATAATTTTCTTTGTTTTCGGTCTTATCATTGGGAGCTTTTTGAATGTCGTCATTTTGCGTCTGAATACCCAAAAAACTTTCGGCGGCAGGTCGGCTTGCATGTCTTGTAGGAACACTCTGTCTTGGTACGAGCTTTTTCCGGTTTTCAGTTTTCTTTGGCTCGGGGGGAAGTGCCGGAACTGCAAGACAAAAATATCCATCCAGTACCCACTAGTGGAGCTGGTGACCGGGTTAATTTTTGCCGCCATCTTTCTGAAGTTTCAAGATATTTTCTTTCTGAATACTTTTTCTTTTAGTTTCACTTACGCTTATTACGCGGTGGTATTTTCGCTTTTGTTAGTCATCGCGGTTTATGACATCAGGCATAAAATTATTCCAGATTCACTTTCTCTGACCCTGGGTATTCTGACTTTTCTCGGTCTGTTTATTTTTGGCAACAGTAATTTTTTGGGTTATTTCGGTTTTTTCCCTCACATACCCTCACTGCTGGAATTTTTGGCGGGGCCATTGATTGCCGCTCCTTTTGCTTTGCTCTGGCTGGTCTCGGGTGGCAGGTGGATGGGGCTAGGGGACGCTAAGCTAGCTCTTTCTATCGGCTGGTTGCTCGGGCTATCTGGCGCGCTATCGGGCGTAGTCATGGCTTTTTGGGCCGGAGCGGTTATCGGCATAATCCTGATTATTTTTTCATCAAAACATGGCATGAAAAGCGAAATTCCTTTTGCACCGTATTTGGTTCTTGGCACAGCGCTGGCGTTTATTTTTAGTCTTAGTCTTTTTGGTCTTTTTTAAATAAATTTCAAAAAAAATGATTTATTTTTTCAGAAAACTAAAAAGCTACAAACTAAAAGCTATTAGCTATAAGCTAAACAAGGGCATGACCTATATAGAGCTCATCGTCGTTCTCATCATTTTTACTATTATGTCTTCGGTGGTAATATTTAATTATGGAGATTTTCAGTCGAGGATTGATCTTAAAAATTTGGCGAGCGATATTGCCTTACAAGTAGTGGCTGCGCAAAAAGCTTCGCTCTCGGGGTTGCAGCCGGTCCAAATTCCCACGGTGTCTCCTTGGAAACCAGCTTATGGAATTTATTTTAATTCCAGTGGAGTAAACAGTAAAAGTTTTGTTTATTTTGTAGACCTTGATAATAGCAATTTTGCTAGCGGTGGCAATTGCACTGGAGAGTGCGTGAATTATTTTGCTATAACAAAAGGTAATTATGTATCCAGAATAGACAGTTATGTGGGCGCAGTGGCTACTTCAATTACGAATCCCATTTGTGTCACTTTCAAAAGACCAAATTCGAGCGCAATTTTCAGTTATTCCGACGGTACAACCGTAACCGGTTTTGATTATATGCAAATCACCGTCAGTTCACCGAAGGGGAAGACATCTTTAATAAAAATATATCCTTCGGGCAGAATACAGGTAAATTAGTTATAAAGTTATAAAGAAATGCAGAAGAATATTATAAAAAAAGAATCAGGCTATACTATTTTGGAAACAATGATTGCCATCTCTCTTTTCATTGTCATTGTGATGGCGGGCATGGGCGCATTACTCAACGCCAATTTACTCAGCAAGAAATCACAAAGCATGCGTTCCATTATGGACAACTTGAGCTATGTAGTGGAAGATATGGGTAGAAACTTGAGGACGGGGTATGCTTATCATTGCATCGCTGACGGAAATCTCACTCTCACCACCCCTTTAAGTTGCGCAAGCGGCGGTGGAATTTCTTTCAAGTCATCGCTTGGCGGACAATGGGTTTACTACATAGGCACCTATGCCGGCAAGCCCGGAATTTTTAAGTCGGTTGATGGAGGAGTCACTTTTGTCCAGATGAATCCGGATGAAGTTACTCTCTCCGCGGTTTCCGGTTTTTCCGTTTTGGGAGCCGAACCTCCGGCCGGCGACACCCAACAACCTTTTGTGACAATCAAACTGGTCGGAACAATCACTTTAAACGCTACCACGACGACAACGTTTTCTTTACAAACATCTGTTTCGCAAAGAGTCATAGATTTATAATTAGTTATAAAGTAGAAAGTTTATAAAGTCATAAAGAGATGAAACTAATTTTTAAAAAAACAAATAAAACAAATAAAGCATTCACCTTAGTCGAGACACTTGTTGCCATTTCTATTTTTTCCATGTCGCTCCTCGGCTTGATGTCGATTTTGGCTTCCAGTATCAGCAGTACTACTTATGCCAAACAGAAAATAGTGGGCGCTTATTTAGCTCAAGAAGGAATAGAATATCTCAGAAATATGCGGGATACTTCTGTGCTTTACAGTGTTACCGGACAGATTGGTTGGGATAGTTTTAAAACCAAACTAGCTTCATGCGTTCCAGGGAGCGAATGCGGTTTTGTCAAACCGGTGGTACCTTTTAATGTTTCTCTCTGTACTGCCCTCAGCCAATGTAAATTATATATAAACAACGGAGGTTATGACACTGTTTCAAGCGGCACAGACTCCGGTTTTGTCCGTAAAGTTTGGATGACAACCATTAATGCAAATGATGTGAGAATTTTTTCTAAAGTTTCTTGGACGCAGAGTTCCGGTACTTCCAACGTATCTTTTTCCGAGGATTTATTTAATTGGGTGGAGTAAAATCAAATGACAAAAAATATTAAAAAAAATAAAGGTTTCGTTTTACTTTTTGCGGTCAGCATTGCGGCGATTCTTTTGTCCATTGCCTTGGGTGTCGCCAATGTGGCTCTGAAGGAAGTAAACTTTGGCACCTCAGCCAGAGATGCCAACAACGCTTTTTTTGCCGCAGACAGTGGCAGCGAATACACGCTTTTTAACGACAAATCTTCCGGTAGTTCTTATTTACCCGCCCTGGGAACGACTCAAACTTGGAACTTTGTTGTTTCCGGATTGGGTAGTGACGGCAAGGGTTGCGCCAAAGTAAAAGTCACCAAGGACAACACCAGCCCTCCGGCTCTGCTCTCCAGTGTAACTACAGATGGATACAACAACGGAGGAAGTATCCCCGGAGCTTGCACTCCGGTATCCACTAATGTCGAACGCGAACTAAAAATTACTTATAAAGGTGGCGGGGTGGCTCAACCGATAATCACTCTTCCAATCATCAGCAAATCATTCGGCGCGGGATCTATCAATGTGAATGCCACAACTTCACTATCTTTCACCATTACCAATCCCAACGCCGCCTCATCTTTATCTGGGCTCATAGTCAACACGCCAAATGGGCTCTCCGGAAGTTGCGGCGGCGGAACTATCTCGGCAGCAGCGGGTGGCAGTGTCGTTTCTCTCTCCGGAGCAACACTCGGAAACAGCGCTGCTTGTACTTTCTCGGTTACCGTTTTAGGTACTACCCTGGGTTCAAAAACCAACACGACGACTGCGGTCACTTCTACCGAGGGAGGCAACGGCCTCACGGCCAGCTCCAATCTGACGGTAAGCACCTTGAACCCGACGGGCTTGGCTCTTTCAGACTCTAACGGAAGCAGAAACTTTAGCGTTTCTTGGAATGCAGGCGCAGGGAACGGCGGAGTAAATGGTTGTAAGCTTCAGTTTTTGAATGGCTCATGGATTGATATCGCCTCGGCAATAAATGTAAACTGTGACGCCGCTACTGCGTCTGGGTTTAGTCTAAACGGGGATGGCTGGAAAGCATATTGGAATGGAACACAGGTCAGATTGGTTAGAAAAAGTGATTTGGCGGTAATGGGAACTTTTGGAGCGACCTTGAATTGCACCGGGCTGGCAGGTTCCGTGAATGTGTCGACGCCAAACACAGATGAAGATTGCGACGGAAATTGGGATAATTACACCAGTGGTTCAAATCTTGTATATGGTTGCCAGTCGGGTCAGTGGTGTATACAGTTGTATGATTATTCTGGGCAAGGCTGTTCGGGAACCCAATCAGATATGGGAGCCAGTTGCATGGGTTTCAATTCAGGTTGTTATTCCTACCCCGGCTGGGGTTCGCAACTTTGGACAGGCTCAGGTAGTTGCAGTTATACTTCGTATTATACTACTTATTACTAAAATATGAACGGAAATGAAGAGAAAAACAGAATAGCAAAACTGCGAAGTGAAATTGCGCGTCTGCGAGAAGAGTACCATGTAAAAAACAATCCGAGTGTCACCGACGATGTTTACGACTCCCTCACCAGAGAACTAAAAATACTTTTACAAAAATATCCAGAGCTTAATGACATAAACGCTCCGGAAAACAGAGTTGCCGGCAAGCCGCTAGATAAATTTATAAAAGTAAAGCATCGAACCAGAATGCTTTCTTTAAACGATGTTTTTAGTGAAGAAGAATTGTTGGATTGGGAAAAAAGGATAAAGAAACTTTTACCCCCTCTCCTTTATAAGGGGAGGGGGCTAGGGGGTGAGGTGTATTTTTGCGAAGTGAAGTTTGACGGTTTAGCCGTCTCGCTTATTTACGAAAACGGTATTTTTACGCGCGGGGCCACGAGAGGGGATGGTTTTATTGGTGAAGATATAACTCAAAATTTAAAAACTATACATTCTATTCCGTTGAATTTATCCCCCCTCCTTTCGGAGGAGGGGGCAGGGGGTGGTGATTTAAATATTCCCCAATTTCTTGAAGTTCGCGGCGAAGTGTTGATGTCCAAAAAAACTCTCATTGCTCTGAATAAAAAAAACGAAAAGGAGGGCAAGCCGCTCTTTGCCAATAGCCGAAATGCCGCTGCCGGAAGTTTGAGACAGCTGGACCCAAAGCTGGCAGCAGAAAGAAAGTTAGATTTTTTTGCATATGATATTGCCGAATTAAAATCTTCAGAAATTTTACAAACTCACTCTGATAAACATAAATATTTAAAAAATTTAGGTTTTCGGGTTGATGACAACGATGCGGTATGCAAAAACTTAGGGGAAGTAATTACTTTTATAAAAAAGTTTGAAAAGATAAGACCGAATTTTCCATTTGGCACGGATGGTGTGGTTGTCTCCGTGGATGATTTAAAGCTGCAGGAAGTTTTAGGGGTTGTCGGCAAAGCGCCGCGGTATATGGCAGCATTTAAATATGCCGCCGAAAGAGCCACAACAATAGTGAAAGACATAAAAGTAAATGTCGGACGCACCGGAGTGCTTACACCACTAGCCATTTTCGAGCCGACCCTGGTGGCTGGTTCCACTGTTTCCAAAGCAACCTTGCACAATATGGACCAAATAGAGCGTCTGGGGTTGAAAATTGGCGACACTGTGGTCATAGAAAAAGCCGGAGACGTGATTCCGAAAGTGGTTGAAGTGCTTTCCAAGATGCGCACCGGAAAAGAAAAGAAATTTAAAATGCCAAAGACGTGCCCAACTTGCGGGAGCAAAGTAGAGAAGAAGATTGCGCCAGAGAAGAATTCCTCCGCATTACTCCACCCTTCGGGCGGAACCTTCCGCGTTCAGAATTCTTCTCTGGCGCAATCTTCTGTCGCCTTTTACTGTTCCAATCCAAAATGCCCCGCCAAAAACGAAAGATATTTGGAACATTTTGTTTCGGTTTTTGAGATATACGAGCTCGGTCCTAAAATTCTACGCCGGTTTAAAGACGAAGGGCTCGTAACCGATGCGGCGGACATCTTTACTCTCGCCAAAGAAGACATTTCTCCCCTTGAAAGATTCGGGGAAAAAAGCGCGGAAAATATCGTGCAGGAAATAAAAAATAAAAAGAAAATATCTTTTGCCAAGTTTCTTTGGGCGCTCGGCATACTACACGTAGGAGAGGAAACTGCGCGAGACATAGCCACGCACTTTGGCACTCTCGAAAAACTACTTTTCTGCGCTAGGCAAGACCTAACGCAGATAGACAATATAGAAAACATCGGTCCGGCGGTGTCCAAGAGCGTGGGTGAATTTTTCAACGATAAAAATAATTTGAATTTCATAAAAAAACTTCAGGAAAATGGAGTGCTGGTGGAAAAGATGGAAAAAACAAAAGCCGGAAAATTTACCGGAATGAATTTTGTTTTAACGGGCACGCTCGCGCAAATGTCGCGCGAGACAGCCAAAGAACGTATTTTGGCTCAAGGCGGCAAAGTCGTCGGCTCGGTGTCCAAAAATACTTCATATGTGGTGGCCGGAGAGGAGCCGGGTTCTAAACTAAAAAACGCCGAAAAACTCGGAGTGAAAATTTTAAATGAAAAAGAATTTTTAGAAATGCTGAAATAAGCTTTCTTTTTTCCGAAAATAATGTAAATTAAGAGTACGGAGGCGTCGGATAGCGGTTTATTCCACTACCTTGGAAAGGTAGCATACCGAAAGGTATCGAGAGTTCGAATCTCTCCGCCTCCGCAACCATGTTATACTAATACAGTCGGATTTATTAGAGAATAAAACAAAAAATTTCATGAAAGGATTCAACGCAAATATAGAAAAAGACGCCATTGAAAATACAAATTTTCGCAAAGTTTTATACACCGGCAAGCACAGCCAGCTCGTGCTGATGAGCTTGAAGCCGGGAGAGGAGATAGGTATGGAAGTGCATCTGGACAACGACCAATTTTTCCGTTTTGAAAAAGGAGTTGGCAAATGCATCATTGACGGAAATACTTATGAGCTTGCTGACGGTTCGGTCATTGTCGTCCCAGCCGGAGCGGAGCACAATATCATAAATACATCCGGAACCGATGACTTGAAACTTTACACCATTTATTCTCCAGCACACCACAAAGACGGCATAGTGCGGGCCACCAAAGAAGAGGCTGAAAAAGACGGTCCGGAATTCGACGGGGTAACAACCGAATAAAAGACAGAAAGTAAAAAAAGAGGTAGAATACGGATATGATATTTTCAGCCCTAATTACCATACTGGGTCTCTCTGTTTTTGAGACTATCTCATCCGTAGACAACGCTATAATCAACGCCGAAGTGCTCTCCGGTATGGGCAAGCGCGCTCGTCTGTGGTTTCTTACCTGGGGAATGCTGGTGGCTGTGTTTGTGGTGCGGGGGCTTCTGCCTTTCTTTATAATCTGGGGATTTAATCCCTCTCTTACTATTCTGCAGGTTTTATCGGCGGCCTGGTCCAGCGACCCGCTCGTGCAAGATTCTATCTATAAATCAGCCCCAATTTTACTGATTGCCGGGGGAGTTTTTCTAATCTTCTTGTTTTTGCATTGGTTATTTTTAGAAGATAAAAAATTGGGTTTACCAAGGACAGAGAAATTTTTTATGTCACAAGGAGTTTGGTTTTACGCGATTGTTTCTGTTTTGCTCGCGGTCATTTCTTGGTTTGCCTTGAAGCAAGACAGCCTGATGGCTTTCGGCGCGGTAGTGGGCTCCAGTTTATTTTTCATTACCCACGGCTTCAAGCAAAATGCGGAAATGGAAGAAAAAAATCTACTCGACAGTTCTCGTTCCGATTTGAGTAAACTTTTTTTTCTGGAAATTATCGATACCACTTTTTCCATAGATGGCGTGCTGGGCGCTTTCGCCTTTACTCTTTCCGTGCCTCTCATTTTACTCGGCAATGGCCTGGGAGCTCTCTTGGTGCGGCAGCTTACGGTCAGTAATATTGAAAGAATAAAAAAATATGTTTACCTGAAAAATGGCGCCATGTATTCGATATTGGTCTTGGGTATAATCATGCTGCTGCACAGTTTTGGTTTTAGTATACCCGAATATGTCTCGCCGCTTTGCACCTTTATCATAATCGGGTTTTTCTTTTGGAAATCTAAAATGCATCTAAATAATATAAAATAAACATGAAAGATTCGGGAAAAGTATTCAAAGAAGAATACAAAAAACTCAATCCCGCGCAACGGGAAGCGGTAGACTCCATAGATGGACCAGTCATGGTAGTGGCTGGTCCGGGTACTGGGAAGACACAAATATTGGCTTTGCGTATCGCCAACATTTTGCAAAAGACGGATATCAAAGCCGATGGAATTTTATGCCTGACTTTTACAAACTCGGCAGTGGAGGCGATGAAAAAACGACTTCATCGCTACATCGGCGAGGCTAGCGAAAAGGTGAATGTCTACACTTTTCACAGTTTTGGGATGAAAATTCTCGGTGAATATTTTAAAGCGTTAAATTTACCGGAAGCCCCGAAGCTCCTGGAAGACACAGACCACGCCATTTTTTTCGAGCAGATTTTAAACGAAAATGAGTGGGAATATCTACGTCCGCGCAGTGACCGGATGAGATATTTTCACGATTTGATGTCCCTTTCTTCCATTTTAAAACGCGAAAGAATTTCTTCTATTGAGTTTGCGGAAGAAATAAATAAAGCCATAGAGTCTTTGGAAGGGGACGAAGATAATATTTCCAGCCGGGGAGAAAGCAAGGGGAGTTTGAAGAAAGAAACGTTAAAAGAAATTGAAAGTTTAAAAAGAAGCGAGGAGATAGTAAAATTTTTGGATCTTTACGAAAAGGCAAAAAAAGAAAAAAACTTGCTGGACTATGATGATGTACTCGAGTGCTTGGTGAAACTGGTGGAAGTGTCAGACGAGGCACTATCCGCAATCCGCGAAAGATATCTATATGTCTTAGTGGATGAACACCAGGATTCTTCCCGAATACAAAATGAATTCCTGTCCAGGGTTTGGGCGCCACTCGAAAAGCCGGAGATTTTCGTGGTTGGCGATGACCGCCAGCTCATTTACGGGTTTAGCGGCGCTTCAATTGATCATTTTAAGGGTTTTGCGAAAAGTTTTCCGGGGGCAAAGCTCGTCACCTTGGTAGACAACTATCGCTCCACGCAAGTTATCTTGGACGCTTCTCACGCGCTCCTCAAAAGTGTAATGTCCGATTCAAAATTGATTAGCCAACAAAAAGAAACGCAAAAAGCGGTTCCCGTGAGACTGGTGGAAACTGAAACCACGGAAGAAGAAATCATGGCTCTCGGTTTGGATATAAAAGATAAAGTAAAAAGTATTGGTCTTAACCCGGATGACTGCGCTCTTTTAGTGCCCAAAAATCGCCAAGTGTTACCCGCTCTTCAAATACTGCACGGTCTCGGCATTCCAGTATCTACCGACGCCTTGGGTCTTTTTGGTCAGGACGAAGCATATACGTTTTTGCGTATTTTGAAAATCATTACCGACGGGGACAGGGTATCTCTGGCGAGATCTTTTTTGGATAAAACTTCAGGCTTGTCCGGCATAGAGGGCCATATGTTTTTGGCGGGCGAAAATATGCGGGAATTTTCTTTTGATAAGCTCCTGAGCGCTCCTCGTGACCTTTTTTCCGAAAGCAACAATGCGCATAAATGGATTGCCAAGCTTCGCGAATGGGAAGATTTTTTCAAAAATAACAGTCCAGAATTGGTAATACAAAAAATAGGCAAAGAGCTGTTTACAGACCAAGCGAAAAAAGGCGGCTTAGTTTCCGGGGAAGAAATCACGAATACAGTCTTGGACTTATTTAAAAAAGAAAAAGAAAAACTTGCCCGTCCGAAAGGCGGGAACCCAGAGCTCACCTTGTCGCAATTTGTACTTTTTTTGGAAAAGCTGGCTTCTTACGATGAAGACATACCCCTTATTACTAAACCCAAAGAAGGGGTGAAGGTCCTGACCATGCATTCGTCCAAAGGACTGGAATTTGAATATGTCTGGATAGCCCATATGGACGAAAGGTCACTTGTGGGCGGAAAAAGAATGGGCTTTACTCTGCCACCCTCTATCGCCATGTGGCTGGAGGGAAACGACATTGATGCCATAAAACGCAAGCTGTATGTGGCGATAACTCGCGCCAAAAAATATTGCACCTTGTCTTATTCATATATATCCAAAAAAGATACAGAACAGGAACTGGCGAAAGTCATAGCCGAGCTACCTTCAGAAGTTTTTAAAAAAGAAAAATTTTCTTTAGAAAAGAAGGATATACAAAAATCAAAACCCAAGAATTTACCGGAAATTGTAAAACTGGCAGCCGCTAAATACAAAGACAGGTATCTCTCTGTGTCACTCTTAAACAATTTCTTTGATTGTCCATGGCAATGGTATTTCAGAAATTTGCTTCAAGTTCCGGAGCCCCAAGTGGAAGCCATGGAATTTGGAAGCAAGATACATGCAGCTCTGGATAAAATTTTAAAAGAGAGAAAAATCCCAACTCAAAAAGAACTGGAAGACATGGCAGAGGGGGACAAAGAAGTTTTTAAAATTATTTCCCGCTGGGCAAAAAACAGATTGCCAGAAATAGCGCCCAGTAGAGGTAGCGAGCAAAGCGTTTCGGCGAAAGACGACAGATTTCCGCACCTAAATATTTACGGCAAAATAGACTTGATTGAAAATCTTGATGCTCAAAATGTGCGGGTGACGGATTTCAAAACTGGCAGCGTTCGCAAGAAAAGTGAGATAGAAAAGTTGGACGAAGAGGGCAGGATGAGCGGGTATATGCGTCAGCTTGCAATGTATTCGTATCTGATAAAGCAGAGTCCAAAATGGAAAGCGGAAGTATCAGAAAGCCGGCTGGAATTTCTGGAAGCAAAAAATCCAAAGGAAATTTTTTACGAAAAATCCATAACTTCAGAGCAATTGGATTTACTAGTGAAAGATATAAAAGATTACGATGAACTGGTAAAGAAAGGGGAATGGGTAAACAGACCCTGTAATTATAATTCCTATGGCAAAAACACAGAATGCGAATATTGCAAAATGGCGGAAATCTATAAAAAGATGTGATATAATCACATTATTAGCAACTTAACTTAATTTAACCATATGATAGAAGTCAAAATTCATGACACTGATTTAAACATTCACAATCACGAGCACGAAAGCGTCAAAAAGGTGGTTGAGGGTTGGAAGGACCACAAAACTGATTTTGACGAAATGCGTCACGCCGTAGACCACGACCCGAATAAAAAGATTTATATTGGAAATGTAGTTTTTGAAAAAAAAGACGGTAAATATAATTTAAGAAAAAGTAATTCAATTCATTAATGGACAAAGAAACTAAAAAGGGAACATTGCATCCACTTTCGCTTTTAGCCGAAGAGGCTTATCAAGTTTTTTCGGAGATGGGTTTTGAAATTGCCACCGGACCGGAGTTGGAAAGTGAGTGGTACAATTTTGATGTATTGAATGTTCCGAAAGACCACCCCGCGCGCGACATGCAGGACACTTTTTGGATTAAAGACAGAAAAGACCATGTGCTTCGGACTCATACCACTAGTGTCACTGGGCGGGCCATAGAGCAGGCGGGTAAGGAAGGCAGAGTTCCTTGCGCTTTTGTTTCTATTGGCAAGGTTTTCAGAAATGAAGCGACGGATGCTACGCACGAAATGCAATTTTATCAGATAGATGGCGCGATGGTTGGGGAAGATATTTCCATTGCCGACATGAAAGGGGTGCTGACTCATTTTTATAAAAAAATGTTGGGTGAGGATACAGTAATAGAATTCAGGCCGAGCTTTTTTCCTTTTACCGAGCCATCCATAGAAGTTTTCGCAAAGTTTAGAGGCAAGTGGCTAGAGCTTGGCGGTTCAGGTATGTTGCACCCAAATGTGTTGCGCAATCTGGGGCTCGATCCAGTCAAGGTGCAAGGTTTTGCCTTCGGGCACGGTTTTGACCGTATAGCCATGGTCAGGTGGGGGATATCCGATGTGCGTTTTCTTTATCAGGGAGATTTACGCTTAAATCAACTTTAAATCAATTTTAATATGAAAATTTCTTACAACTGGCTCAAACGGTATATACCGGAAGTTCCCTACGCAGACAAACTCACGGATATTTTCAACTATCACCTTTGTGAAATGGAATCAATGGAGAGACTTCCTCCCCTCCTTTCACCCGAGGGGGCAGGGGGTGGTGATTATGTTTTTGATATAAAAGTTTTACCAAACCGCGCGCATGATTTGTTGTCCCACCTGGGTGTGGCTCGCGAACTCGCTTCACTTCTAAATATTAAATTTGTTGACCCGGCGCCGAAATATAAAATTCCCGAAGTAAAACCAACAAAACTTCAAATAAAAATTGAAACAGAAAAATGCCGCAGGTATATGGGCAGGATAATTCGGGGCGTAAAAGTTGGCCCAAGCCCAGAATGGATGGTAAAACACCTTGAATCCATGGGGCAGAGAAGTATCAACAATATCGTGGACGCCGCCAACATCGTGATGTTTGACGATGGCCAGCCCACGCATTGTTTTGATTTGGATAAAATGGAAAATGTAATTTTCGTGCGTGAGGCCACAGGAGGCGAAAGTTTAACCACTTTGGACAACAAAGAAATAAAGCTTAAAAATTCAAATATGGTAATAGCTGATACGAAAAACGCCTTGGCCATCGCCGGAGTGAAGGGAGGGAAAATTGCGGAAGTAGATAATAATACTAAAGACATAATTTTAGAAGTTGCCAATTTTGACCCGACTTCTGTGCGAAAGACAGCTCAAGCCGTGAATATAATTACGGATGCCAAAAAGCGTTTCGAGAACGATTTATCGCCCGAGCTTTGCGGGGAGGCAATGGTTGAGTTTTCCGCACTTATCGCCGAGATGTGCCCGGAAGCAATTTTTGAAGAGGTGGTAGATGTTTACCCTCAAAAACAAGAAGAAAGAAAATTATCTTTTTCAACCGATAAAATTTCAAAGATTTTGGGTTTAGAAGTTTCTGTGGAAGAAATAAAAGATATCTTAAAGAGGTATAATTTTGAATATACAGAAAATGCCGGAAAATTTGAAATTACCGTACCGACGATGCGCCTAGACTTGGTAATTGAGGAAGATATGGCGGAAGAAATCGGCAGGATTCTCGGTTATGATAAGGTGAAAGTTAAAATTTCCAAAATAAATTTCCAGCCGAAACAAAACCAAACATATACTAAAATACTCTGGACTAGAAATAAATTACTGAATGACGGGTATTCTGAAGTCATGAATAGTAGCTTTAGGAGTATGGGGGAGGTGTCTGTCCTGGCTTCTGCGTCGGACAAAAAGTTTCTGCGCACAAATTTAACTGATGGATTAAAAGAAAGTCTAAAACTCAACCAAGCCAATGCTCCACTTTTGGGAATGAACGAGATAAAAATTTTTGAAATTGGAACAATCTTCAAAAAAGACAAAGAAGAGATGCATGTGGCTTATGCAAACAAGAAAGAAATAAAAGAGATGAAACTGGATGAATTTTGCATTGATTCTCCTCTTGAGGAGTACCCTTTAGGGGGAGGTGGAAAAATTATCCACCCCGGCACAAGCGCCACCCCTCAAGAGGGGAATAATAAATTCAAGCCCTGGTCCCTCTTCCCATTCATCGCCCGAGATATTGCCGTGTGGGTGCCAGATACAGTTGAAAGTGAAAAAGTTTATAAAGTTATAAAGGAAAACGCAGGGGATATGGTAATCCGCGGTCCGGAATTATTTGATGAATTCAAAAAAGATGGAAAAATTTCTTACGCTTTCAGATTGGTTTTTCAGTCTTTTGACCGCACTTTGACTGACACAGAAGTGAACGATATTATGACTAAAATAACCAATAAAATCAAGGAGAACGCTGATTGGCAAGTCAGGTAAATTTTGCTATAATATAGGTATATACCTGTCCCGTACTAAATTTTTGATTACGGGGGTCTAAGGATATAAATTAATATTTAAAATTTTAGTACTGGGATGGCTAAAGAAGAAAAGATAAAAAAGGGCGAAAAAGGGTCACCCTCCGCTATTGGTGTGCATCATTATGATGCCTCAGATATCTCTGTCCTAGAAGGCCTAGAGCCCGTCAGGCGCCGTCCCGGTATGTATATTGGTACAACAGGGCCGGAAGGCTTACACCACCTAATTTGGGAGATTTTTGACAATTCCCGCGACGAGGCCATGGGTGGTTTTTGTAATGACATCGAAGTAGTGCTTTTACCCGGCAATCAAATACGGGTTGTAGACAATGGCCGTGGCATACCGGTAGATATTCATAAAAAGACAAAAGTCTCCGCTTTGGAAACTGTCATGACCACCTTGCATGCCGGAGGAAAATTCGGCGGGGAAGGATATAAAGTTTCCGGCGGTTTGCACGGGGTGGGAGCTTCGGTGGTAAACGCGCTTTCCATTTATTGCAAAGCGGAAGTTTATAAAGATGGCGGTAGGTATATGCAGGAATATTCTCAAGGTAAGAAGAAATCCGCGGTCAAAAAAACTGGCGCTTCAAAACTGCACGGCACAATCATTACTTTTGAACCCGACACGGAAATTTTTGGCAATATTGTTTTTGATTGGATGACGGTGGTGAACCATATTCGTCAGCAGGCATATCTAGTCAAAGGATTAAAGATTTCCATTATCGATGCGCGTGAATGGGATAGCGGGAAGGGTATGAACCAGGATGACGTTTTTTATTTCCGGGAACTTGATCTGGAGCTTCCATCCGTTTCTTTTTATTTCGAAGGAGGACTGGTGTCGCTCGTAAAGTATTACAACAAATTCCAAAAACCGGTTCAAAATAATATTTTTTATGTAGAAAAAGAGCAAGACAATGTCGGTGTGGAGATAGCTCTGCAATATGTGGATGATATAACCGACAGAATTTTTCCTTTCGCCAACAACATTTATACCGGTGAGGGCGGCACGCACGTTACGGGTTTTAAAACGGCTCTCACCAGAACCTTAAATACATACTGCAAGAAGAACGAAATGATGAAAGAGTCCGAAGGCGGTTTTACCGGTGAGGATGTTCTCGAAGGTTTGACGGCGGTCATTTCCGTGAAGCTCCGCGAAATACAATTTGAAGGGCAGACCAAAGCCAAACTCGGCAGTATGGAGGCGCAGGGCGCGGTAGCCACGGTCTTCGGTGAGGCCTTTGCCAATTTTCTAGAAGAAAACCCCGATGAAGCCAAATCTATAATCAGCAAATCCATCCTTGCCCTAAAAGCCCGCAAGGCCGCCAAGGCTGCTAAGGATTCAGTTTTGCGTAAGGGCGCATTGGAAGGTATGACCTTGCCGGGAAAATTGGCAGACTGCCAAAGCAAAAATGCCGCCGAGTCGGAACTATTCCTGGTGGAGGGAGATTCCGCAGGAGGTAGCGCCAAACAAGGGCGGGACCGCCGCACACAAGCTATACTGCCACTTCGTGGAAAGATTTTAAACGTGGAGCGCGCGCGTATTGATAAAATGCTCGCTTCCAAGGAAGTAAAATCTCTGGTGATAGCCATGGGCACGTCCATCGGTGACACTTTTGATTTGGAAAAAATGCGTTACCATAAAATAATCATTGCCACAGATGCCGATGTGGACGGCTCGCACATCAGCACATTACTTCTGACTCTTTTCTACAGATATTTTAGGCCAGTAGTGGATGCCGGTTATATCTACATAGCACAACCGCCGCTTTATAAAATAAAAAAGGGTAAAGAAATTTCTTATGCTTATACTGATGAACAAAAAATAAAAATCATTGGCAAGAGCGCGGACGTGAGCGAAATACAGGAAACAGAAAGCCCGGAGGAAACTGAAGGTACGGAAGGCGAGGAAGAGACACCGGAAGAAAGCACAAAAAAATCCAACAAAATTCACATTCAGCGTTACAAAGGTCTCGGAGAAATGAACCCGGAAGAACTCTGGGAGACGACCATGGACCCAGCCAACCGCATCCTGAAAAAAGTGATGATAAACGACGCCGAAGAAGCCAACAAAATCTTCGACATCCTCATGGGCTCCGAAGTTCCACCTCGTAAATCCTTCATCCAGTCAAACGCCAAACTCGCCGAGATTGATATATAATTATTTCTTATTTTTAATTTCTTCCAAAAGTTTAGACAAGATTTCTTCTTTGGAGATTTGGCCTAGTTGGCCTTTGTCACGGGATTCCAAGGTGACTTTGTCGGCTTCAATTTCTTTATCACCTACTACTATCCAGTAAGGGATTTTGTTGTTTTTCGCGTCTCTGACTTTTGTACCAAGGTTTTCTTCGGCATCGTCAAACTCCGCTCTAACATTGTTTTCCTTGAGCATTTCAAAAACTTTTTTGGCGTATTCGTTGTGGCTGGTGCGCACGGGGATGACTTTCACTTGCACAGGCGCGAGCCAGAGAGGAAAGTTGCCGGCGACATGTTCTATGAGTATAGACAAAAATCTATCAATAGAACCCATAATTGCTGCATGAATCATCACAATTCTTTCCTTTTCTCCTTTTTCATTTACACATGTTAAATCAAATCTTTCCGGCTGGTTCATATCTAACTGAATTGTAGCAACTTGCCATTGTCTACCCAATGAGTCTGTAGCCATAAAATCCAATTTTGGTCCATAAAATGCTGCTTCACCTACACCCTCAAAAAATTCCGTTTTACGTTCTTGGGCAAGCTCTCTCAATACAGACTCGGCGTGTTCCCAGCTTTTTGCGTCGCCCAGATATTTTTCAGGGTGAGCAGGGTCATGCAGAGACAAACGAAGCTTTAAATTAAATCCAAAAGATTTATAAAATGGTTCTACCACCTTATCCCAAATTTCCCCCAGTTCCTTTTTTACTTGGATCATTCGGCAAAATACATGGGCATCGTCTTGTGTGAAAGCACGAACCCGAGAGAGACCAGAAAGTTCTCCTGTCTGTTCATCTCGGTAGCAAGTAGTTGAATTAGCGTATCTTTGAGGTAATTCTTTGTAGCTCCATTGTTTGCGGTCAAAAATTTGAATATGGTGCGGGCAGTTCATTGGCTTCATAGCAAACTCGTGTCCTTCTCGGGTAGTTATTCTAAACAGTTCATTCTTAAATTTATCCCAATGTCCGCTTTTTTCATATAATTCCTTTTTGGTTATATGTGGAATTTCAACTTTCATATAATCAAGTTTCTTGCGAAGTTCCCAAATATAATCATCCAAAAGGTTTCTTAAAATTGTTCCTTTGGGTGTCCAGAGGGGAAGTCCACTTCCCACAAGTTCAGAAAAAACAAAGAGATCTAATTCTTTTCCTAATTTTTTGTGGTCTCTTTTCTCCGCCTCTTCGCGTTGCGTGAGATATGCCTCCAATTCCTTTTTGGTCTCAAAAGCCAAACCGTAAATACGGGTAAGCATTTTATTTTTCTCATCTCCGCGCCAGTAGGCTCCGGCCACACGGTCCAGTTTGAAGGACAGGGGATCTATCTCTTGTGCCGGGTGTTCCAAGTGTCCGCCCCGACACAGGTCGGTAAAGCCGCCACAGGTGTAAGTAGTTATCTTTTCTCCACGGTCGGATATTTCATTTATCAATTCCGCCTTGTATTCGTTTTTAAAAAAGGCCAAGGCTTCTTCTTTGGATATTTCTTTATGCTGCCAGTCCGTCCATTTTGGCAAAATTTTGCGCATTCTGTCTTCAATCTTTTGCAGGGCGGAGTCGCTGATTTTCTCTTCGCCGAAATCAATATCGTAATAAAAGCCATTTTCTATAGCCGGACCGAGGGTCAGCTTGATTTTATCAAACTTGTATATTTCTCCGACGGCGGAGGCCAGAAGGTGCGCCAGGGTGTGCCTCAAATTGTTCAGTTTTTCCTCTTTCTTTTCCATATTTTTATAATATCACATTTTATTTTGCATTTCAACTTTAATATGCTAAGATGGGTACACTATGGTAGTACGAATGAGACACACAAAATCGCATACGGCCAACCGACGTTCTCACCATGCTTTGGAGAGCACGAGTTTTTCCAAGTGCGAAAATTGCCAGGCCCTGAAGAGACGTCACACCGTCTGCTCTTCTTGCGGTTTCTACCGCGGAAAAAAGGTTCTGGACTTGATAAAGAAAGCCGAAAAGAAACAAAAGAAAGCGAAAGCAGCTCTTGCGAAGAGCTAGTTTATAAAGTAGAAAGTTATAAAGTTTGTAAAGTTAGGAAGGTTTTGAATTTTCTTTTAACTTTATGAACTTGATAACTTTATAACTAATCATGGCAAACAGGCACCTTTCCAGATCAATAGTGCTGCAGACGCTTTTTGAGTGGGATTTCACCTTGCCTAATAATAAAGAAAACAGCGAATCTAATATCAAAGAAAGTCTGAAAAGAAACCTAAAAGAATTTGCTCCCGGTTTTGAGGACGATGCTTTCGTATTTTCTCTCATCGAACAGGTTCTGAAGAAACATAAAGTAATTGACGAGATTATTGAAAAAGCCGCTCCGGACTGGCCGCTAGACAAAATCTCCATCATAGACAGAAATATTCTAAGAATCGGCTTGACCGAACTTCTCTTTGGCGACCGCAAGGAAGTGCCTCCAAAGGTAGCCATCAATGAAGCCATAGAATTGGCGAAAACTTTTGGTGGGGAAAATTCCGGCAAATTCGTAAACGGTGTCTTGGGCGCGGTCTATAAAGAGATAGGCGAGCCGGGCAAAGAACAAATCAGTAAGAAGAAAAAACCCGAAGAGGCTCTGGATATCACCAAACTGCCGGTGGAAAAAAAGGGCGGGGCATTGGTCTATGCCAGGAACGAAGATAAAATAGTATTTGCCCTAGTGCACGATGTTTTTGGATATTGGACTATTTCCAAAGGCGGAATTGACGGGGAGGATAGTGAAGAAGAAGCGACAAAAAGAGAAATTAAGCAGGAAATCGGGCTGGATATTTTCATTGAAGAAAAACTGGGCGAGAACGAGTATGTGGCTTCTCACCCGGTAAAAGGGAAGATTTTGAAAAAAGTTGTTTACTTTTTAGCGAAAAGCGAATATAAAGAGCTAGTCCTGGAAAAATCCACTGGCCTGGACAATGCCCGCTGGTTTGAAATTTCCGCTATCCCCGGACTTCGTATTTATAATGATATTATTCCATTAATCAGTAAGGCAATTGAGATATTGAGTAGTAAAAAGTTATAAAGTTCATAAAGTTGTAAAGTAATATATGGTAAAATTTTCAGATTTTGAGAAAAAAATAAAAGTGGTCTTTGAAGACAAAAATTTACTGAAGCAGGCTTTCACGCACCGTTCCTATATCAATGAGAATGGGGGGGCAACTTTATCGCACAACGAACGCTTGGAGTTTTTGGGCGATGCCGTGCTGGAGCTTATCGTGACCGACTTTCTATACCGCAAGTATCCGCACTATGCGGAAGGGGAATTGACCGCGCTCCGTTCGGCCTTGGTGAACGCGATTATTATTTCCGAAATCGCAAGCGATATCGGTATGAATGACTATTTGCTTTTATCCAAAGGTGAAGCCAAAGACAATGGTAAGGCCCGGCAGTATATTTTAGCCAATACCTATGAGGCATTGGTCGGCGCGATGTATCTGGATGCCGGCTATGAAGTGACCAATAAATTTATCACCAAAACTCTCTTGCCTCAGACGGAAGAAATCGTGAATAAAAAACTCTGGCGCGACGCCAAGTCCCTGGTGCAGGAAAAAGCGCAGGAATTTGTCTCGGTGACTCCGGCCTATAAGGTTTTAAACCAAACGGGCCCTGATCATGATAAACATTTCACCGTCGGTATTTATTTCGGACCCGAGCTGATGGCTGAAGGCAAAGGAAAATCAAAACAAGAAGCCGAACAGTCGGCAGCCCTCGCCGCTTTAAAAATGAAAAATTGGCTAGACTAAGGTATACTAGAGAGACATGCGCCTGAAGACCCTTCAAATAAATGGTTTCAAATCTTTTGCCCACAAGACGGTATTGGAATTTGAGACCCCGGTTGTTTCCATCGTCGGCCCGAATGGTTCAGGTAAATCCAACGTCGTGGAGGCCATCCGTTTCGTCTTGGGTGAGCAATCTATGAAGTCCATGCGCGGCAAAGGCGGAACAGACCTTATTTTTAAAGGTTCAAAAAATCTAAGCCAGGGCTCCAAGGCGGCGGTCACTATCTATTTCAATAATACTGACAAAGTTTTCAAACTTATGGGTGATGGAGGTGACGATATAAATTTAAACTACGACGTGGTTTCTATTTCCCGCGAGGTTTTTTCCGATGGTTTGAACAAGTATATTTTAAACGGCACCGAAGTTCGACTGAAAGATATTCACAACTTGCTCGCCTCTGTGAACATCGGCTCTTCCGGGCACCATATCATCTCCCAGGGCGAGGCGGACAGAATCTTGAATGCCAATGCGCGAGACAGGCGCGAGATGGTGGAAGACGCGCTCGGGCTTAAAATTTATCAATACAAAATAAAAGAATCCGAAAGGAAACTGGAAAAGACAAACGAAAATATAAAAGAGGTCACGATGTTGCGCAGGGAAAATGCACCACATCTTAATTTTTTGAAAAAGCAGGTGGAAAAATTTGAAAAGGGGAAAGAAATGCAGGTGGAGCTGGCGGACCTTTACCGGGAATATTTAAAAAAAGAAAGCGTTTATATAAACCAAGAAAAAGATAGTTTAGCGAGAGAGAAAGAAAAAATTTCAGAAGAGCTGAAAGTCGTCTCCGAAAAAATTTCACAAACGGAAAGTGGCAATCCCGAGAGTAATAAAAAAATTGAAGAGCTGAGAATTATTGAACAAAAGATAAACTCCATTAGGGCAACCAAAAACGAACTCGAGCGTAAATTGGGGCGCATTGAAGGTATGATTGAAGCCAAAGCCAACCGGGTAAAAATTTCCGGCAAGTGCCCTTTGTGTGGCAGCGAAATAAAAGAAGCCGAAGCGGATCAGATAGAAAAAAGGCACAACGAAGAAGCCGAGCTGATTGAATTGAAAAATTCTCAAACGGTGACAGTTTCTGAAATAGAAAAACTCGAAAAAGAAGAAAAGGAAAAAGCGGAACTGTCGGAAGTCCTGAAACAATCAATCAATAAAGAGATGGAAGATATGCGAGACCTAGAGCGTGAGAAATTTACTTGGAAAGTAAAACACCAAGAACTTTCTTCCGAGCTTGGAATGGTGTCTATAAAAGAGGGGAATCTAAGGGGCAGGACGGAATCTTTTGAAAACGAGCTCAAAGAGGGCGCGGTGCTGATTGGGCAGGAAATACTTTCTTACAAAAATTATACGCTCGTAGAAAATGACAATAAAACCCCCCAAGAAGAGCTGAAGAGAAAAATTGAACGAATAAAAATAAAATTGGAAGATATTGGTCTCGGCAACGGAGCGGAACTCTTGAAAGAATTTAAAGAAGTCTCCGACCGGGATGGATTTTTGGCGAGGGAGATGGAAGATTTGGAAAAGAGTATTGTGTCTCTGCAGAAGCTTATCGCCGATCTGAAAGAAAAGATAGACATAGAATTCAAAGAGGGCGTCCGAAAAATAAACATAGAATTTCAAGAATTTTTCTCATTGATGTTTGGCGGGGGGCATGGCTCGCTTTCTATCGTGGTGGAGACCAAGAAAAAAAGGGCTAGTGAAATTGATGAAGACGACGAGCTGAAAGAAATATCAAAGTCAGATGATGATGAGGGAATTATTTTGGAAAAAGGCATAGAAATAAATGTTTCTTTGCCGCACAAAAAAGTGAAAGAACTGCACGCATTTTCCGGAGGGGAACGTTCACTCACATCTATAGCCCTGCTTTTTGCAATGTCTCAAGTGAACCCACCGCCATTTTTGGTGCTGGATGAAACCGATGCGGCCCTGGATGAATCAAATTCTCGCAAATACGGAGACATGTTGGAGAAACTATCCAAACAATCTCAGCTGATAGTGGTTACCCACAACAGGGAAACGATGTCCCGAGCTGGTGTGCTCTACGGCGTAACCATAGGCAGCGACGGCGCCTCCAAACTCCTGTCTGTGAAATTCGAAGAAGCTACCCAGATTGCAAAATAAGGTTTGACAAAATTCTAAAAAGGAAGAATATCATAATTAGGTGAATTATGACTTTTGTTCTGTTATTTTTTGAAGACCCCGCGGAGCGGGGCAAAGCGGACTGCTTCGCGGGTGTCAACTTGCAGGCGGTCCTTAGCGTAACCAATGGGGGGTTTTCATTCAAAACTCCTGGTGGTGAGCTGCATGAGTACGACGACGAGTGGGAGGTGATTAAAAGGGAAGATATTTCCCGGCACTTCCCGGCAATGTTGTTGGATGGAGCGGTGGAAGCTGTCGAGAAAGGAGGCGCGGAAGCAGTGTGGGTCGGGACGTACGGATTGTCCTACTCAGAAGGAGAGCCAGGTCTCGCGGCTGCCCATAGCAATGTGTCGTAACAATCACGCGCCCGGACAGGTCCTACCTGCCGGGAGCAAACTCGTTTTTATTCAAAAACCACTTTTTCTTCTTCGCCTTCAATTATTTTTTCCAGCTGAAAAAATGAATTCAGTTGCGTTGGGTCTTTGGTCACAGCCATTTCGCCATTTTTATATAATTTTATTTCAAGCAACATTCCTTTCATCGTCGGCTCGCTCCATGACTGGTCAAAGATAAAATTTCCCAGGGAATAAGCTATGAAACTATTTTTGTAAGTCTCAAAATCTTCCACCACGTGCGGGTGCGCGCCGATGACTATCTTTGCTCCATCGTCCACCGCTTCGTGCGCCAAATATTCTTGCCTCTTGTTGTGCATGGTTTTGTATTCCGTACCGAAATGAAATGAGACAATCAGGAAATCCACTTGTGCTGCGGCATTTTTTATTATTTCATCAAAATTTGGGCCTTTGGCGGAAAGTATACCAGCTCTGGTTTCGCTCGCCTGCATATAGTCGGGACCGACGTCTGAGAAACCCAGGAATCCAATTTTTATACCATGTTTTATAATAATGGTCGGTGTCTCCGCTTCGGTTTTATTTTGTCCGCCTCCAGCATAAGGTATCCCAGCTGTTTTTAATCGCGCGAGATTATCTACATATGCTTTTAAACCCCAGTCGGCGACATGGTTATTGGCCACGGATAATATATTTATGCCGGCTCCTTTCAATACCGGAATGACGGCCGGGTCCATGTGAAAAGAATAAATACTTCCCGCGTTTTTACCTTTGTCCGAGGCGGTGCCTTCCAGGTTGGCGAAAACTATATCGAACTTTTTTAATATATCCGCGTTTTTAAATAACTGCGAGTAATCTCCCGCAAAGTTTTTGGTGACAGAATTCCTTACTCCACGGTCGAGCATGATATCGCCCTCGAAAGCCATGTTGATAAAATCTGGTTCAGCCTTGGTTTCGATTGTTTTGATTTTTTCTTCCACCAAAAGAGGAATAGGGAAGAGTAGAGCGAGAAGAATTATAAATATGTAAATCTTTTTACTCATACCAAGACATAGTCAATTGTTTTCTTCTCCAAGTCTACGGTGGCGACTTTTATTTTAACCTTGCCACCCAGGCGATATTTCTTTTTCTTTTTTTGTCCCACCAGCTCCAATTTCTTTTCGTTAAAGACATAAAAATCGTCGTTCATATCCCGCACCCGCACCAGTCCTTCACATTTGGTTTCAATTTCTTCCACGTACATGCCCCACTGGGTCACCCCGCTTATCACTCCTTCGAAACTTTTGCCCAAGCGTTTGCTCATATATTCTACTTGCTTGTATTTTATGGATGCGCGTTCGGCGTCGGAGGCGCGCTTTTCTTGTTCCGAAGAAATAATAGCCAATTTTTCGTATTCCCAAAGTTTTTCTTGTTTTACTTTTTTTCCGGTCAAATAATTCGCGAGCAATCGGTGAATCATAATGTCCGGGTAACGCCGGATAGGGGAAGTGAAGTGAGTGTAGTATTCAAAAGCCAATCCATAGTGTCCAATATTCTTCGTAGAGTAAATAGCCTTGGCCATGGAGCGTATCACAGCTCTTTGCACTGTGTCTTCTTCGTTCTTGCCAGCCAAGCTTGTTAGTAATTTATTTATTTCATAAGTTGGAATCACTCCATTTTGGAGAGTTACTTTATGTCCCAAACTGCGCAGAAAGAACGCCAAGTCAATCATTTTTTCTTTACTCGGCAGGTCATGCACGCGGTAAATAGAGACACTACCGTCTTGTTGATTATCTTTTTTGCCTTTTGTTTTTTTAGGAGAAAGTATCTCTGCCACTTTTTTATTTGCCAGCAACATAAATTCCTCAATCAGTCTGTTTGAATCACCCCGTTCTTTTTTTATAACTTTTATCGGTGTGCCTTTATCGTCCAGCACGAATTTTACTTCTTCTTGGTCCAGCGATATGGCACCCCGGGCGAATCTTTCTTTGGTTAGTTTTTTTGCCAAATTATTCAGGATTGAAAGTTCTTTGTGTAGTGGGGCGGTGGGTTTTTGGATAGATTCCTCGGCGCCTTCATAAGTGAATCTCTTTTGCGAATGAATGACGGTGCGGCCAAACCATTGTGTCTTCACCTGAGCATTTTTATCAATCACAAAAACGGCGCTCATAGTCAAGCGGTCTTTGTTTGGCACCAGAGAACACAAATCGTTGGACAATACCTCCGGCAACATTGGAATGGTTCTGTCTACCAAGTAAACCGAAGTTCCGCGTCCGCGAGCCTCCACGTCTAAGGCGCTACCGATTTTGACATAATGCGACACGTCGGCGATGTGGATGCCGATTTCATATTCTTCTTTATTTATTTCCCTAAATGACAATGCATCATCAAAATCTTTTGCATCCGATGGATCAATCGTAAAGGTGAGAGTTTTACGGAAATCCCGGCGGCCAATATAATCCTCACTTTTGATTCCATCCTGTTTTATTTTCCTCGCTTCAGCTTCCACTTTTTGGGGAAGCTCGGCGTCAAAACCTTTTTCCATAGCGATGGAATACATCTCGGTATTGTTGTCGCCGGGACGGCCCAGAATTTTTATTATTTTTCCAAGCGGAGCCTTGGAAGCGTCGGTCCAAGAAATCATTTCCACGAAAACTTTTTGTCCCACCTTTGCGCCGTGCAAATTTTCTTTGGGGATTAAAATATCCGTATACATTTTTGTGTCGTCCGGCTTTAAGAAAAACACACCGTCTTCGGCCTCCAGCACTCCGGCAAATCGGGTTTTGGCGCGCGTGATTATTTTTGAAACTTCCGCCGTGAGTCGGCTTTTTCCTTTTCCGTGCAAAATTATTTCCACGGTGTCACCTTGCAGGGCAGTGTTTAAATGTTTGAAATCGATTTCCGGGTCTTCCTCGTAGCCCAATACTTTCACATACCCGGTGCCTTTTCCAGAAATGGAGATGGTGCCCTGAACTTTATTTATTTGCTTGTGAGGTTTATTTTTCACTTCCATACAATATAGCACAAAATATGCATTGACGATAGGGGTAAAATGTGTTATACTCAATTCGGACTAATGGGGATTTTTCCCCGAGGAGAGTTCTGTGTCACAAAAGAGTGTCGTAAATGCTTCAATGCAACTGTTTGGTGTAGCTCGGTTCATGGCAGTAGTTAGGGCGATTTGGGCTCCGTTGCTAGCTATTGCATTTTTCGTTGCGCTGTCTATGTGGCTGTTGCCGCGGGCCAAGGCGCAGACGGCACCGGTACAGGTGATTGCCGAGTCGGCAGTTGTGCCGATTTCCTCCTGTTGGGTGAAAGACAATGTCCTCGGTCTTAGTGAGAAGCGTCTTGAGCGTCTCACCAAGCAGTGCGACGAAGAGAGGACGAAGTTCTGGGAGAATTTCAAGAAGCCGCCGATCGTCGTGATTCGGCGGGTGGAGAAAGAGGGGAAAATCTGAGGGCGTCAGGGGTCTAGAAAGGCACCGGCGCCTTTTCTAGTTTTACCCGCGCACAGGCGGGCAAGTTTGCCTTTTTAATAATTTATGTTAAGCTACACTTACCTGTCCCGTACTAAATTTTTGATTACGGGGACATGTCGATAAGCATTATTAATAAAATTTTAGTACTGGGATGTTAAAAATAAGACTTCAGAGAATAGGCAGAAAGAACGACCCGTCATTTCGGGCGGTTTTGACCGATTCCAAGAATAGCACCAAGAGCGGAAGATTTTTAGAAATATTGGGTACCTACAATCCCAAGGCCGGAGAGAAAAATTTACTCGCCGACAGGATAAAATATTGGATGAGCCAGGGCGCGCAATGTTCGGACACTATGCACAACTTTTTAGTGCACGATAAAATAATTGAAGGCAAGAAAATAAACGTATTGCCGAAGAAAAAGCCGACAATGAAGAGAAAAGAGTTGAAAGCAAAGAAATAACTTGCCCGCCTTTGGCGGGTCGGTTATAATATACAGACATGCAGCAAGTCGTAACACTGCAAATTAGAAATTTAAAATAGTTTTATATATATGCAAGAAGCTGATCAAGTATTTCTAGAGTACGTAGTGAAGGCATTAGTAGACAATCCGAATGATGTAAAAATCGAAAGAACTGTGGACGAGATGGGCGTGCTTATCACTCTCACCGTAAATCCTGCCGACATGGGTAAGATTATCGGCCGAATGGGCAACACCGCCAAGGCCATCCGCACTCTCTTGCGTATCATCGGTATGAAGAACAACGCCCGCGTTAATTTGAAAATCAATGAACCAGAAGGAAGCACCCGACCAGAGAGAACCGAAAGCACTCAAGGAAGCCAGACTTATACCAGACCTGACCGACCAATGAGCGCCGCTCCGACGATGAAAACAGTAGACCAGGCGATGGAAGACCTAAAAGGAATTTAAAGAAAAATCCCCCCAAGAGAAATCCTGAGGGGATTTTTGTTATGATGTATTTATGCGTTTTCATATAATCACAATTTTTCCGGAAATGTTTGATTCTTATCTAAAAGAGTCCATTTTAGGGCGGGCGGCGGAAAACAAACTTATCTCGGTAAAATTTTATAATCCGAGAGACTTCATTAAAGCTCCCAAAAACAATTACCGTCCCGTGGACGATAAGCCATATGGCGGGGGACCGGGTATGGTCATGCGGGCGGAGCCGATTTTAAAAGCAGTGGAAGCAGCAGTGAAAAAAATTAAGAGCAAAAAAACTCTAATTATAAATTTCATTCCAAGCGCGCCTAAATTTACTACTGATTCCGCAAAAACACTTTCCAAAAAATATACGGATATTATTTTAATCTGTGGGCGGTATGAGGGCATAGACGCCAGGATAGATAAAATTTTAAAAACCAAGAAGTTTTCAATAGGGGACTACATCTTAACCGGCGGCGAGCTGCCGGCGATGGTGCTCATAGATTCCATCTCTCGCCAAATCAAGGGCGTGCTCGGCAAATACGAATCCTTGGAAGAAGAAAGAGTGTCCAGCAGTGAAGTTTACACTCGCCCAGAAATCTTGAAATATCCTTCTTTGCATAAAGCTTCGAAAGGACAAGCAAAAATAAAAACCTACAGAGTGCCCAAAGTTTTACTCTCCGGGAACCATAAACTTATAGAAGAGTGGAAGAAGAGAGACAAATAAAGACTTGACTTTTATATATACAATACTATATACTGTATACATGAGTAACAATGCAGTAATAAATTTTAATACGGACCCAAAGGTAAAGAAAGAACTTATAAAAACCCTAGACGAAATGGGGCTGACTCTTTCTATTGCCTTAAATCATGCGGTCAGAAAAATCATAGCCGAAAAAAGAATAGAATTTACCACTCCCGAAATACCAAATGCTAGATTGAGAAGGTCTATTAGAAATGGAGAAAAAGAATTAAAAAGCGGTAAGTTGAAATTCTATACTGACATGAAGGAAATGAGAAAAGCCATGGATGTATAATTTATGCAAATTTCTTATTCTCACGATTTTAATAAAAAAATCAAAAAAATTCCTAAAAGGGTAGTAGATAAATTTTTTGAAAGATTAGAACTATTTAAAGTAAATTTATATCACCCAATTCTAAAAAATCATGAATTGCACGGAGAATATGCAGGGTATAGTAGTATAAACATAACCGGCAACTTTCGGGCGATTTTCAAATATATTGCTGAAGATAAAGTAGTTTTTTACGACATCGGCACACATCCGGAACTGTACGGATAATTTGCTTGACAAAAAAGCAAAAAAAGAGTAGGCTATTCGAGATTCATTGATTGAGTATCGGATGCAATCCTGTTTATATTATTAGCGTATATTAATAGGGTTTTTAACTTAATCATCTAAATAAGGAAAGATTCAAGAGAAGCTAGAGAAAAGCATTTTTCGTCTGTTTTTCCCTGTCATCTCTGCGTCTGTTTTTTTGTTTAGAGCAAAAAACTATGCAAAAAAGCACAGCTCGTCCGAAGAAGTATTTTAGCCGGTACAAAAAGCCGCTCGTGGCTTTTCCAAATCTAATCGAGGCTCAACAAAAGAGTTTCAAATGGCTGGTGGAAACCGGTATCGGAGAAGTCTTCAAAGAATTTTCTCCGATTGTCGATTACTCCACGAAAAAATTCCAATTGGAATTCACTTCTTTCTCTTTGAGTGAATCCAAAACCAACGAGAACGATTCCAAAATAAATAAGCTTTCCTATCACGGGCTTCTAAAAGCGCGGGTAAAGCTGACGAACAAAATTTTGGGCACTGTCAAGGAACAGGAGATTTTTATGTCGGAGCTTCCACTCATGACCGACCATGGAACTTTCATCATCAACGGTGTGGAGCGGGTGATCGTGCCACAGCTCGCGCGAAGCTTCGGAGTTTTCTTTACCGAATCCGAAAGCAAGGGCAACAGATATTTCGGCGCGAAAATTATTCCGGCCCGAGGAGTCTGGATTGAAATAGAATCCGAATCGGACGGGGGAATTTACATCAGAATAGACAAAAAAAGAAAATTCCCGGCTACCGCGCTTCTGCGGGCCATGGGCTATGAAAATGACGGCGAAATAATAAAGGCTTTCAATAAAGACACCGTTGCGGAAGGAATCATCAAGGCAACTCTGGCTAAAGACGGAATAAAGACTTTAAGCGAAGCGTATATTGAGATTTATAAACGTCTCCGAGACGGCGATATGGCTACAGCCGACAATGCCAAAGAATTCATCAATTCCTTGTTTACCGCGGAGCGTTACGACCTTTCTCCGGTTGGACGATTCAGGTTTAACCAAAGATTCGGCAAAGATATGGGTGAAGTAGAAATGGCCCGCCGAACCATCTCCAGAGAAGACTTGGTGACGGTGATAGCACACATCATCAGTTTGAACAACACTCCGACAGCCAAGGCCGACGACATAGACCACTTGGGCCAAAGACGCGTGCGTTTTGTCGGAGAAATTCTCCAGCAAAAAGTCCGCACCGGTATGATGCAGATAAAGAGAAACATTCAAGACAGAATGTCTATCATCGATGTCGACACGGCCATGCCGATTGCCATCATCAACCAGCGCCCATTGCAAGCCCGCATCAAAGAATTTTTCACCACCAACCAGCTGTCACAATTTATGGGGCAGGAAAACGTGCTGTCGGAAATGGAAAACATGCGCTTGCTCTCGGCTCTAGGACCCGGAGGTCTTACCCGTGAACGAGCCGGACTGGAAGTGCGCGATGTGCACCCTTCACACTATGGCCGAGTTTGCCCGATTCACACCCCGGAAGGTCCAAACATCGGACTCATTTTGCACTTGGCAACTTATGCAAAAATAAATGATTTCGGAATTATCGAGACTCCGTACATCAAGGTCAAAAAAGGTGTCATCACAGGAGAGATGGTTTACCTAAACGCGCTCGAAGAAGAAAAATACAACATAGCCCATGCCGGTATTCCTTATGACGAGAATGGAAAAATCACCGAAGAAAAAGTTGAAGCCAGAATCAAGACAGAACCGGGCCGAATTGCCCGTGAAGAGGTGGATTTTATAGATGTGGCTACAAACCAGGCCTTTTCCATAGCTACTTCCATGGTTCCATTTTTGGAACACAACAACGCAAACCGAGCCCTCATGGGAAGTAACATGCAGAAGCAGGCAGTGCCTTGCGTGTTGCCGGAGATGCCACTGGTTGCCACCGGTATCGAAGAACTGGCCTCACGAGATGGAGGCAGATTGGTCATCGCCACCGAAGAAGGAGTGGTTTCATATTTGGACGGTAAAAAGATAATCGTCAAAGGCAAAAAAGAAACTACTTACACTTTGGTTAATTTCCTACGAAACAACAACTTTTCCATCTTTCATCAGCGTCCGCTTGTAAACGTCGGCGACAAAATAAAGAAAGGGGATGTTTTGGCGGATACAACCAGCACAGTAAACGGACAGATTTCAATCGGCCAGAATATTTTTGTGGCCTTTTTGTCATGGTCCGGTTCTACTTACGAAGACGCGATTATTATTTCCGAGAGGTTGGTAAAGAAGAGTAAATTTACTTCCGTCTATGTTGAAGAGTTTACCTGCATAGTCCGCGACACCAAGCTCGGACCCGAAATCACTACCCGCGATATTCCAAACGTCGGAGAACTGAAGCTAAAAGATTTGGATGAAGACGGAGTGGTGCGCATAGGAGCCGAAGTCCGAGAAAATGATATCTTGGTCGGCAAGATTACACCGAAAGGAGAGACGGAACTCACTCCGGAAGAAAGACTCCTCCGTTCCATCTTTGCTGAAAAAGCCCGAGACGTGAAAGACACATCCCTGCGCATGGAGCACGGCAAGCGTGGACGTATCATCGGTGTAAAAGTATTTTCTCGAGATTTGGGACACATGCTGGAAGCCGGAATCATCAAAAAGATAGTCATTGAGGTGGCGCAAATCAGAAATATTTCCGTCGGCGACAAACTTTCCGGCAGACACGGAAACAAAGGAGTCATCTCCACGATTTTGCCCGAAGAAGATATGCCTTACATGGCCGACGGTACACCGGTAGATATTATATTGTCACCACTCGGCGTGCCTTCTCGTATGAACCTAGGACAGATTTTGGAAATGCACCTTGGTATGGCCGCAAACTCTCTCGGTTATCAGGCGATAGTTCCTCCATTCTTGGGAGCCAAACATGAAGAAATAAAAGAAGAGTTGAAGAAAGCGGGACTTCCGGAAAATGGTAAATTGAAACTTTTTGACGGACGCACCGGAGAGCCCTTCCAGCAAGACGTAGCCGTGGGTTATATGTACATGCTCAAGCTGCACCACATGGTGGAAGACAAGATTCACATGCGTTCGATTGGTCCCTACTCGCTCATCACCCAGCAACCGCTCGGCGGAAAGGCTCAAGGCGGGGGACAGAGATTCGGAGAAATGGAAGTCTGGGCGCTCGAAGGTTACGGTGCCGCTTATACCTTGCGTGAAATGTTGACCATCAAGTCCGACGACATACTGGGCCGTTCGGCTACTTTTGATTCCATTATCAAAAACGAAACAATCAGACCGCCAAATTCTCCCGCATCATTCAACGTGCTCCTAAACTATCTGCGTGGGTTGGCGCTGGATGTAGATTTAAAAAAGTCGAAAGAGTAATCAAATCAAATAAATAATATGAAAACACTAAATACAACAGAATTTGATTCCATTGCTCTCCGACTTGCGTCGCCCGAGCAAATAAAAGAATGGTCTTTCGGAGAAGTGACCAAACCGGAAACCATAAATTACCGAACCGGCCGAAGTGAGCGCGGAGGTCTTTTCGACGAGAAAATTTTCGGACCGGAGAAGGACTATGAATGTTACTGCGGAAAATACCGCCGAATTCGTTACAAAGATATCATCTGCGAGAAATGCGGAGTCGAAGTCACCCGTTCTATCGTTCGCCGAGAACGCATGGGCCACATCGAACTTTCCACTCCGGTTTCCCATATCTGGTTCTTGCGTGGCGTGCCTTCCCGAATGAGTATTCTCTTAAATATTTCCGTTTCCGATTTGGAAAAGGTTATATATTTCGCCGGATACATCATCACCAAGGTTCACGAAGACGAAAAGGAAACTATCCTTTCGAACTTGGACAGAGAATTCAAGACCAAATCAAAAAATTCAGCCGATAACGATACCCGGGAGAAGTTGAAAACTTTGCTCTCGATTACCAAAAAAGAAATCGGAGAAATTTATGAAGGAAAAGTTTTAAATGAAATATCCTTCCATCATTATTCCTTGAAATACGGTACTTGTTTTGAAGCCAACATCGGCGCGGAAGCCATTTACACTATCTTCAAGAATCTTGATTTGAACAAGCTGAAACATTTGACGGAAAAGATGTTGGAAAAAGCCAGTGCGGTTGAAAAAGAAAAACTACAAAAAAGACTCTCGCTCATTCGCGCCATGACTTACGCCAACATCAGGCCGGAGTGGATGTTTTTGACGGTTATTCCAGTCATTCCACCGGTGCTCCGCCCGATGGTGGCTCTCGATGGAGGCAGACATGCGACGAGTGACTTGAACGATTTGTACCGCCGGGTTATCAACAGAAACAATCGTCTAAAAAAACTGAAAGAAATCAATGCCCCGGACGTAATCCTCCGAAACGAAAAAAGAATCATTCAGGAAGCTGTGGATGCGCTCATAGACAACTCCATCGCCAAGCAGAATGACTCTGCAGCAATGAGCCAGTCCCAAAAGCGCCCTCTTAAATCTCTTTCTGACAACTTGAAATCCAAGCAAGGTCTTTTCCGACAGAACCTGCTAGGCAAGCGTGTAGACTATTCCGGTCGCAGCGTTATCGTCGTCGGTCCGGACCTAAAATTGAACCAATGTGGATTGCCGAAACACATGGCTCTTGAGCTATTCCGACCATTCGTTATTTCAAAAATTTTGCAAGCCGAATTGGCCTTCAACATTCGTGGAGCCAACAAGCTGATAGAAGAGCGCGACAGTGTCGTCTGGGAAATGTTGGAAGAAGTGATTAAAGGTAAGTACGTGCTCCTAAACCGCGCGCCTACTTTACACCGCCTCGGTATTCAAGCGTTCAATCCTATTCTAATAGAAGGAAACGCCGTGCAGGTGCACCCTCTCGTTTGTCAGGCTTTCAATGCCGACTTCGACGGAGACCAGATGGCCGTATATGTTCCGCTCTTGGAAGAAGCGCAGAGAGAAGCGAAAGAATTGATGGCCTCAAATAAAAATTTACTCAAGCCTCAAAACGGCGAACCTATAGTGAACCCTCGCATGGATATGGTGCTTGGAAGTTATTGGATGACCAAATCGGTGGAAGGCGAACTTGGGGAAGGTAAATATTTTGCAAGCCCAAACACCGCCATCACTGCCTATGATTACGGTATCATTTCTTTCCGCGCCAAAATAAAAGTTTTGGCGACCGATTCGCACAAGTACAGAAAATTTGATGGAGGAATTTTTGAAACATCTGTCGGAAAACTTCTTTTCAACAGTATTCTCCCGTCCGACTTCGCTTACCTAAATGATGAAATGACCCAGGACAGGCTGATAGCACTCCTCGATGAACTTATAGTGCATTGCGGCGTGGACAGTACTCCGGCTATTCTCGACAAGATTAAAGCATTCGGTTTTAAATATTCCACTGTTTCTGGCACGACTTGGGGACTGGACAATGTCTCCGTATCTGCCGAGAAGCCAAAAATTATTGCCGAAGGTAAAAAACTCGAGGAACAAATAATCTCGGAATGGAGCGAAGGTTTGCTTTCGGAAGAAGAAAAATATCAAAAGATTATTGAAATCTGGACTCATACCAAGAAAGAGTTGGAAAAAGTTTTACCAAAAACTTTGGATAAAACCGGTTCAACTTATGACTTGTTTACTTCCAAAGCCAGAGGCACGATGTCCAGCTTGATGCAGATGACCGGTATGATTGGACTTATCCAAAACAACCAAGGCAAGACATTGGAATTCCCGATTATTCCTTGTTATCAGGAAGGTCTTTCCCCGATTGAATATTTCGTCATTACTCACGGAGCTAGGAAGGGAGCCTCTGACACCGCGCTAAACACCGCCAAGGCCGGGTATCTGACCCGAAGATTGGTGGATGTGGCGCAAGATGTCGTCATCACCGAAGAAGACTGCGGAACCAAAGAAGGTAAAATGGTTTCCAAGGAAAATATTTCCGGAATGGAAATTCCGCTTTCGAAAAACATTCGCGGACGCGTGCTTGCCGCAGATTTGAAAGATGAAAGCGGTAAAGTGGTTTACAAGAGAGGATTCTTGGTAACCAAAGAAGAAGCTTACAATATTGAAGGAGCAGGATTCAAAGAAGTATTCGTCCGCTCACCACTCACCTGTAAAACAGTGCACGGTCTGTGTGTTCAATGTTACGGACTCGACCTTGGTAGAAACCATTTGGTAAAAGAAGGTGAAGCTGTCGGTATCATCGCCGCGCAAGCTATCGGCGAACCGGGTACCCAGCTCACGCTCCGAACATTCCATGCCGGAGGTGTGGCGGGAACGGATATCACCACCGGTCTGCCTCGTGTCGAAGAAATCTTCGAAAGAAGAATTCCTAAAAATCCGGCTATTATTTCCGAGACTGACGGAGAAGTGATTTCTATTACCGCCAAAGATGGTAAAGAAAAAATAATCAAAGTTCTTTCTGACAGCAAAGAAGATGGCAAGAAAAATGAAATGGAATATCTCGTTGCTTTCCGCCGAACACCGGTAGTCAAAGCCGGGGATTCCGTCAAAAAAGGCCAGCTTCTGACCGATGGTTCCGCCGACATTGCCGAGATGTTCAAGCTTGGAAGCAAAGAATTGGTTGAAGAATATATCATTCAGGAAATAAACAAAGTCTACGAATTGCAAAGCGCCTCTATTTCAAGGAAGCACACCGAAATAATTATTCGCCAGATGTTCTCCCGCCGAAAGATAAAAGATGCCGGAGAAACCAATTTCTCTACCGGAGACATAGTGGAAAATACCGCTTTCATTGAAGAGAATTTCAGAGTGGAAGACACAAATGGTAAAAAAGCCACCGCGGAAATAGTGGTTCTAGGTATTACCGAAGTATCACTCCGAACCAAATCCTGGCTCTCAGCGGCATCATTCCAAAACACCAACCGAGTCCTCATCGAAAACGCCATCAAAGGGGGAGTGGACAATCTCCGAGGTTTGAAGGAAAATGTGATAATAGGAAGACTCATTCCAGCCGGAACCGGATTCAAGAGTAAGGTTGTTCTTGAAAAATAATCCATAAATAAAGAGAACGAGGTTTGTAATAGTTTTTGTGTTAAATCTAATATGAAAACATTTGCCTTTATAGATGTTCAAAATACAGAAACAACAGCATTAAAAGTGTTAAACTTTATTTTTGATTGGCAAAAACTAATTAATTATCTGGAGACACGTTGGAATTGTGAAAAAATCTTCTTTTATCCTGGAATACAAGAAAACGATGAAATTAGAAAAAATCTATTTCTTAATTTAACTAGCAATAAATCTGAAGTTATTGTTCGCGCAAAAGAATATCGTGTTTATAAAAATCAGGACAAGGTAAGCAGCGTTATTTGCCCGAATTGTAAAATAGATGTGGTTCATAAAGTTGATATGGGGTATTCTTGGAAATGTAATTGTGACGTAGAAATGACGCTCGATGTCCTAAAAAATTCTGAAGCAGATACAGAGGTTTTGTTGTTTACAGGTGATGGAGATTTTGCTTTCTTGATAGAAGAAATCATTAAAAGAGAAACAAAAGTTCGTATTTTCTCAAGCGCGCTTCCTGTAGAAAATAGCGGATATAAACGCCTTTCAAAAAAGTTGAAAAAACTTACAAATCAAGAAGGCAGCCCTGTTCAATTGATAGAATTACAGAATATAAAGAAAATTATTCAAAAAGCAGTATAATTGAGACAAAAAGAAAAAGCCGCGAAGCGCGACTTTTTCGAAGGAATACCCATAGTATAGCAAATACAAACAAAATGTCAAGCAAAATTATTAACAATTTAACAAAATAGTATGAAAAATAGTCAAAAAGGTTTTGTAGGTGGGTTTGTGGTTGGAGTGGCTGCAGTTCTGCTTGTGTTAATTGGCGGATATTTTGCTTTCACAAGAATGTTGGAGAAAAGCTCGGAGCCGGCTGTCCAGCAAGTTCCAGTAACTACTGCGTACGAAACAGCAAATTGGAAAACTTATACAAGCAATAAGTATGGTTTCGAATTTCAGTATCCAGCAAATTTTTCCTATTCAGAGAATAAAACTGGTGGTGTGGTTAACACTTTGGCTGTGACTGATTCAACTAATACAGAAAAAGGATTTTCTTTAATAATAAATAATCCAGGATTTAGTTTTGGCGAGGGGTGTTATGACACTCAAACAACAACAAAAATTATTAATGGTATTAGTATGAATCGGGAAGACGATTGTGGTGAGATCTCTTATTCTTTTAGCCAGAATAACAAACAAGATTATATAGCAATAAATAACAAGCTAGATGTTAAATTATTCGACCAAATTCTTTCCACCTTTAAGTTTACAAAATAAATTATGAATTCTCCCGTTGCAAAAATAAAGGAAAGACTGTCAATTGAAGAAGTGGTCTCTTCTTATATAAAGCTGGAGCGGGCAGGATCAAACCTGAAAGCCCGATGTCCTTTTCACAACGAAAAGACTCCGTCTTTCTTTGTGTCTGTAGACCGGGGGACATACTATTGCTTCGGCTGCGGAGCTTCGGGAGACATATTTACTTTCGTGGAAGAATTTGAAGGTTTGGATTTCAAGGGCGCGCTCCGGCTACTCGCAGACCGGGCCGGAGTGCAACTTGAGGTTTACAGCCTGGAGATGAAGGAAGCGGAAAGTGAGAAAGAGAAGTTGTATAGGGTAATGGAAGAAGCTACTAAATTTTTTGAAAATAATTTGGTAAATAATCAGGAAGTTCTGGAGTATTTGAAAAACAGAGGACTGAACGATAAATCTATAAAAGATTTTAGAATCGGGTTTGCATTGCTTGACTGGCACAAGCTCTTTGAACACCTAAAGTCTAAGAATTTTAGCGATAAAATTATGGAACGTGCCGGTCTAGTCAAAGATAATGCCATGAAAGCATGGTACGACAGATTTCGCGGACGTATAATGTTTCCGATTTCTGATTCGAGCGGGCGGGTGATAGCTTTCTCCGGTAGAATTTTTGTAGATGATGGCAAATCGGCCAAATATCTAAACAGCCCCGAGACGCCAATTTTCAGTAAAAACGCAGTGCTATTTGGGATAGACAAAGCCAAAGATTCCATTCGCAAAAATAATTTTTCCATCTTGGTCGAGGGCCAAATGGATTTGATATTGTCGCACCAGGCAGGGTATAAAAACACAGTGTCCACATCCGGCACCGCTTTGGCAGACTCTACCGTATCCAAAGAACATGTCGTTTCCAATTTGGGACTTATCCGCAGGCTCTCCGGTAATATTGTGCTCAGTTTCGATGCCGACAAGGCAGGGGCCAATGCTACCATTCGGGCTGGTAAAATTGCTCTTTCGCTCGGCATGGATGTAAAAGTGGTGGAAATGCCGGAAGGTGTGGACCCGGCAGATTTGATTTCAAAGAATGGAGTAGAAGCATGGAAAGAAGCAATAAAAAATTCAAAACACATTATAGAATTTCTTTTGAAAAAAGTTTTAAAAAACTGCAAAGGAGATATGCGCAAGGCGGGCAGGGAAATAAAAGTTGTGATACTTCCGTTCGTCAACGCGCTAGAGAGCTCCATAGAGAAAGCGTACTTTGTGAAAAAAATAAGCGATTTGTCCGGAATTAAAGAAAGTGCCCTTCAGGATGATTTAAAAAATATTGAGCAAGAACAAAAATACGAGAAAGATGAGATAAAAGTAGCCGGGGAGGCCTTAAATAAGTTGTACAGAAAAGATTACATTGAGCGAAAGCTTTTAGGGATAGCTCTTTGGCAGCAATCGGTTGCTGAACCAATTGTAGATTTTAAAAAGATTCTGGAAAAACTGGGAGAAATTGACAAAAAGTTTGAAAACATAAAAGAAGACCTGATATTTGAAGCGGAAGTGTTTTACTCAAACAACGAAGATTTAAAAAAAAGTGTCAACGAAATGTTTCTAAATCTCGAAGAGGAAAATATAAACGAAGAATTAAATAAAAAAATGATGGAATTAAGGCAAACCAAAGAAGAAGAAACAGGAAAAAGAATTTTAAAAGAAATAAGTGAATTAAACAAGAAAAAAGAAAACATTAAAAACGGTCGTTTTAACACAGGCGCTAGGTAACTAGGCCTTAAGCATTAGCAAAAAAATGAAAAAGAAAAACAAAAAAATAAATAAAAAAAATAAAGCCGTCAAAAAAACTAAAAAACCAGTTAAAAAGGTCAAGAAACCCGCAAAAAAAGTCAAAAAGTCCCGACCAAAGTCGGGATCCCGACATGGGTCGGGAACAAAAGCAAAAAAACTATCTTCTGTTGAGAAAAAAGCCGAGGCCTTGGACGTTTTGGCAAACGGAATAATAGAAAAAGGCAGAAAGCGCGGGTTTATCACTTACGACGAGATATTGAAAACTTTCCCAGACATAGAAAACAACATTCTCTTTTTGGACGAGCTTTATGAAAAGTTTGCCGTGGCCGGTATCGACGTACTCGAAGGCGGAAACTTGCTTAACTTGGATATTGATTTGAACGATAAGGATTTGAATAAAGGGTCCATGCATGATTCCATCCAGATGTACCTGAAGGAAATAGGGCAGTACCCGCTCATTCATGCGAGTGACGAGAAGGACTTGGCTAAACGTATCGAACACGGTGACGAAGAGGCTAAAAATCTGCTGGCCCGAGCCAACCTGCGCTTGGTGGTTTCTATCGCCAAAAAATATGTGGGGCGAAGTGCGAACCTGACTTTACTTGATTTGATTCAAGAAGGAAATCTTGGACTGTTCAAGGCTGTAGAGAAGTTCGACTGGACTAAGGGTTATAAATTTTCCACTTATGCCACCTGGTGGATTCGCCAATCCATTACCCGCGCCTTGGCCGACCAATCCCGCACTATTCGTATTCCGGTACATATGGTGGAGACAATTTCCAAATACAAACAGACTCACCGCCGCCTCTCGCAAGACTTGGGCCGTGAACCGTTAGCTGAAGAGATAGCCACCGAGATGGGTATACCTGTCGAAAAGATTCATGTCATCGAAAACATTTCCCAAGAGACAGTGTCGCTCGAGCAGCCAGTCGGGGACGATGATGATAAATCCACTCTGGAAAACTTTATTCCGGACGACAAAATCTTGCGTCCAGACCAGGAATCTTCCCGTCGAATTCTTTCCGATCAAATCCGCGAAGTCTTAGACGAGCTCAACCCGAAAGAACGCAAAATTCTGGAAATGCGTTACGGGCTCATAGACGGTATACAGCACACTCTGGAGAGAGTGGGGGAAGAATTCGGCGTGACCCGTGAGCGCATCCGCCAGATTGAAGCCAAGGTGCATGAAAAGCTCCGACAGCACGAGAAAATTTCTCGTTTAAAAAATTACTTCGACTAACAAAGTAAAAAAATTCCCCATATTGGGGAATTTTTTTACTTTGTTTTTGTTTTTACTTCAGCGCAGCGTCAATTTTTGGTTTTACCGTTGTCCACGATTCAGCTCCATCGATTGTCGATACTATTTTGCCTTTTACCAAAATAAATCCTTTTGGCGTGCCGGTGATTCCATCCACCATTCCCTCGGTTTTGGAGTCCGCTACGGCTTGCGCGTACTTGTTGCTGTCTAAGCATTGGCCAAAGGCCGTGGTGTCCAGTCCCAATGTTTTAGCGAAAGCTTTCAGATGAACATCGGAAAAGGCTCCTTTATTTTCTCCATTTTGGTGGACATAAAGATAATCATGAAATTCCCAGAATTTTCCCTGGTCTCCGGCGCATCTTGCGGCTTCGGCTGATTGGGTAGACTCTGCTCCGAGAAAGGCCCAGTCCCGATAGACAAACTGCACACTGCCGTTCGTGATATAGTCCTTGAGACCCAGCATAAAAGGTGACCAGCTCGGGTCTCGTTGTTTTAAGGACTGTATTACCAAGCTATTTGGTTCCAATCCCGACACCGCGCCACAGAAAGGACATTGAAAGTCCTCATACAAAACCAAGGTAACTTTTGCTTGGGGATTTCCTTGAACTCTGTCGCTTGGGTTCACCGGGGATATTTTGGATATTACCGGGGCTCCGTTATTCGCTCCGTTTGGAGTAGAAGGAGTCCCATTACTTTTCAATAAAACCGCGCCAGCTATTATTATGCCTGCTAAAATGATGGCCCCGGCTATTTGTTGTGGACCGTTGTTTTTGTTGCTCCCCACCACTGTTTCTTTGTTTGTAAACTCGATATTATTTTCCTCCATTTGTTTATTTAATTAAACTGTTAATAAACCATTGTAGCATATTTTATGAACATGGTATACTTTGTGTATTATTATTTAACATATAAAAAATATATGTGTAATGGAAAATGCGGAGGTTGCATGGTGCACAAGATTTGTATGGTTTTGATAATGATCGGAGGTTTAAATTGGGGTTTGGTAGGTTTGGGAATGTTGATGGGCAACAATCTAAATGTCATTAATTTGATTTTCGGATCTATGCCAACCCTGGAGGCAATAATTTACCTCTTGGTGGGTGTCGCGGCGATTGCTCAGATGTTCGGTTGCAAGTGCAAGAAATGCATGGAGGCCTGCGCATCCTGCAGTGCGGAGGGGATGGACAAGGGAATGTAATATTTTAGTAGCTTTTTGCTTGCCCCGTACCGAGCTTTGCTCTGGTGCGGGGTTTGCTTTTTTCACCAAAAATGCTATGTTAATAGCACATATATGACTTCAATCGGAACCATAATTCTTGATATATTCATTTTTTTATCTGTTTACGTGCAGGTGTTTTTCTTCGTTACCTTTCTGGAAAACAGAAATAAAATAATAACCCGAAAGGGCAAAATAGAATTGAAATTTTATTCGCCAGTTACCATCGCCGTACCTTGCTGGAATGAAGAGACTACTATTCATAATACAATCCAGTCGCTTCTCTCCATGAATTATCCGAAAGACAAGCTCAAGATTTTCCTGATTGACGACGGGTCTACGGACAATACTCTGAGTATCATAAATAAATTCACTTCTTACCCTAATATAAAAATTTTTCATAAAGAAAACGGAGGGAAATTTACTGCACTAAACCTGGGACTCAAAAATTTGGAAACTGATTTTTTCGGGTGCCTAGATGCCGATTCATTTGCAGACCCAGAATCGCTTGTGCGCATCATGAGCTATTTTGAAAAAGACCCGGGCCTGATGGCTGTGGTTCCTTCTGTCATAGTGCATAATTCCAAAAACTTTGTTCAAGGTGCTCAAAAAGCCGAGTATTATATGGGTGTTTACTTTAAGAAAATGCTTTCGTTTTTGGGGGCTATCGATGTCACACCCGGACCTCTGACGGTTTTCAGAAAAAAAGTATTTGATGATTTGGGTGGTTATCGCCTGGGACACAATACGGAAGATATGGAAATCGCCTACAGGATGCAACAACATCGTTATAAAATAGAACACTGCAATGATGCCTATGTTTATACTAATACACCTAAAACTATTCCGAAGCTTTATCGCCAACGTCTGCGCTGGATTTTTGGTTTTATCAACAATACCATTGATTACAGGGGAGTATTGTTTAAAAAGAAATACGGTAATTTTTCTGTCTTTACCCTGCCTGTTCGTATCGCCTCGGTGACAGCTGTTTTTTATCTTTTTGTGCGAATTGTATACAATTTCAGCAGTTTTGTGTATTCGAAAATTATTATGTATGAAGCAGTCGGTTTTCACCCGGGTGTCAAGAATTTTGTCTTTGATCCATTTTTTATCAATATCCAAACTTTCTTTTTCTTGGTCATTCTTACTTATACTCTAATCTTCTTTTCGATGATTTTTGGCAGAAGGATGGCTGAAGGGAAATGGGGTCTTTCCATGGATATGCTTTATTATTTCCCCATTTTCAGTTTGGTTGCCCCGTTTTGGCTCATGCAAGCCATGTACAACACCATTATAAACAGGAAGCCGGCTTGGAGATAATTATTAGTTATAAAGTTATAAATAAAATTCATGAGTGACACTTTTGATTGGAAAAAATATTTAATTGTTTTGTTGATTACGATGGGTCTTTTTTTTACGGCCATTTATTTGAGTAACTATTTCGGCAATCAAAAAATCAATCAGCTGAAAAGTATTCAAGACAAAATATCAATCGATATTTTGTCTTCAGAAACCCAGTTTTCTTTGCTTTCAGAACTTTCTTGTAAAAATATTTCAAACTCGATATATTCTCCGGAGTTGGGGGAACTTGGCAGTAAGCTGGAGTGGAGCCAAAAAAACCTGGGCTCGACCGATGAAGTGGCTTATTTGCAAAAATATTACTCTTTACTACAGATTAAAGATTATCTCTTGGCGAAGCAGATTTCTGTGCGTTGCGGAATAAAATCCGCCTTTATTCTGTATTTCTATACCACAGCGGCAAATTGCAGCATGTGTGAGCAAGAGAGCCTGGTGCTTTCCACTTTGCGCACAGAATATCCGGAACTGCGGGTATACTCTTTTGATTACAGCACCGAACTTTCAGCTGTCAAATCTATGCTCCAAATATACAAAATCAAAGACACGGCTCTGCCGGCCATGGTCATAGACGACGAAGTCTTGACCGGTTTTCAAAGCGTGGAGGGTCTAGAAACCCGTATCAAAGATTCCTTCAAGCTCCAAAGTGCGGCAAATCCAACTCCGGCAGTTAAAACTCCAGCAGGGAATACAAAAAAACAATAATTGGCCACAATATCCAAAAAACATTGACACGTGGCTGTTTTTTATGTTATACTATACAACAGTATTTTTAAGGTTCTTTAACAAGAATTCACTTAGAGACGAGCTTTTTGGTGCTTAAAAATAAGCCCTAAAAAGCTCGTCTCATAAAGATAAGCCGCAAAACAGTACCCGGGCGAATCGGGGAAAAGGTCAAGGAGACTACTATGAAAACGATGTTGTCAGAAGCCGCCCCGGCGTCGCCGGAACAGCGTGAGCATATTACAGGAATGATTCAAGCGCAGGTTCCTCTCGTGGTCGAAAAATATCTCGACTCGTACGAGGGTGGCGTTCGGTTCATCGACAACGGCACGGGAGCCATGAACGACGTTCGCGACTTCGTCCGAGATCTCGTGCGTAAATACGGCAGCCCGAACCAGTACGCAAGCGAGGAGGTCGCATCCTCCTACACGTACCCGCCAGAGTACAAGGGTCCGAAGTCCATCTGTGACCAGATTTTATACCTGGCGGAGGTTTTTAACCTCAATCCAGACTCTGCGCTGGCGTATGCACAAATCCGACCAGAGCTGAAGTCGTTCGTTCCGGAAGACGCGTTGCCGTTTGTGGGTTGGTTCGCTTTTCCGCGCGCCATTGCAACTGGCGCCGTTCTCTCGAAAATTGCCGCGTCGCGCTCGTTCTACAATTACCGCGCGAGTCAAATGGACCGTTTACGCGTTCATTCGCGGACGGCAATGGCAATCGAAACGCTCTCCGAACAACAGGGCAATGGCGATATCCTCGTCGCGGCTCTCCAGCTCGGAATGCGTCACCGCGGACGTTCCACTCGGCGCGCACACGAAGTCTTCGTACGCAATGAGTTCGGCGCCACTTCCGTTATTGGAGGTGCTATCATACTCACTCATCCGGAGCGTTTCGTTCGCTGGGAGCAACTTCACATGGACTTGCCCGGCGAAGAGTTTGATAATCCGGCTTCCTCTGTTCGCTTCGGTCTCGCTCCGTACCTCCACTGGCTCGACGGCATGCTCAAGTTTGGCACGGGCGCGGTCGGCGGTGCCTTCGGCTACTTTGGCTCGGCGTCCGGCTTCCTCCCGCAGAAGTGATTCTATCGCTTCGAATACTTGAATTTTTTGAACTCTTTCATTTGATTCTTGAGTTCGCGGCAAAAAATATCAGGGTTATCCACAACACAATGTGGGTAGCCCTGATTTCATTTCATATTGATTTTTAAATTTACTTTTAATATACTTAACCTTGAGTCTAAGCTCATGTATGGCAGTTTATGGATTGCCATCGCCGAACTCTTTCTTTTCACAAAGAAACTAGCCAGAATTTTTGCGACTACGGTTGCAAAAAGAGCGTTACTATGAAGAGATACTGCTTGTCTTTACCCAACACAAACTTACTTAAAAAATAAGTGTTGTGAAGTTAAATTCAGGAGCAAGATTGCATTTTGCTTTGCAAAGCTTTCAAGTTCCGGTGCCATAGATGGATAAAGGCAGAATCCGGATTCCTCTGTTCGCTTCGATCACGCTCCGTACCTCAACTGGAACGACGGCAAGCTCAAGTTTGACACGAACACGGTCGACAATGCCAACGACAACTTTGGCTCGGCGTCCGGCTTCCTCCCGAAGTCTCTTTTTGTAAAACACAAAAGGTATCCTTTTTGGATACCTTTTGTGTGAAGCTATTTATTGAGATTGAGCGAACGTATCCATCCTCCAATCATTCGTCCGATTTCATCAACAAGTAGTTCCAGTGAAATGTATTTTTTCATATCAAATGTTTTTGTTTCTTTCATTATGCGAATCAGGAATCGGAGCACATTGAGTTTGACGCTGGCTTTTTCTAGGGTGACTAGCTTTCTTTCTTTGCCGCCGTAACTCGCTTCAAGCAGAAGTTCTATAATCCCCAGCATTACATGCTCACTTCGTTCATATATGGTAAATCTGTCTTGCTTTGGAACAACCTTGCGATATTCGTGAAACAACTTATACAATTCATACGATTTATTAAGTACTGGCACATCATTTTGATTCATATGATTATTCACAAAGATTTATTTAATAAGATTGTTCAACCCGAGGCTTTGTTTTTAGCGTGGAAAGAATTTAAACACGGAAAGGGATCGAAAATAGATGTATTGATGTTTGAGAGTGAGCTTGAGAGTAATATTTTCAAACTATCTCGAGATTTAAAAAACAAAAGCTATAAACACGGCGAGTACGAAGGATTTTATATATCAGATCCGAAATTGAGGCATATACATAAAGCCACCGTCAGAGACCGAGTCCTCCACCATGCAATTTTTAATATACTCAACCCAATATTTGAACCAACATTTATTTCCAACTCGTTTTCTTGCCGAATAGGCAAGGGGACTCATAAGGGGATCGAAACTTTGCGAGGTATGTTGCGAAAAGAAAGCAGAAACAATACAAAGACATGCTATGTGCTCAAGTGTGACGTGCGTAAGTTTTTTGATTCAATTGACCACGATATTTTGTTGGCAATCTTAAATAAGAAGATTAAAGATCCGAATATAATTTGGCTTCTGGAAAACATAATCGAGAGTTATACAAGTTCTGCGTCAGATTTATTGGGAAGAAAGGGTGTGCCTATAGGCAATCTCACCTCGCAGATTTTTGCGAATATCTATATGAATGAATTTGACCAATTTATTAAACACAAACTCAAAGTTCGTTATTATGCGCGCTACACTGACGATTTTGTGATTGTTTCAAGAGATAGAGATTATTTACTCCATATTTTAGACTCCGTAAATATATTTTTACGAGATTCTTTATTTTTACATTTACATCCGGAAAAAGTTGAGATATTAAGTTATATCAAGGGCATAGATTTTTTGGGGAATATTATCTTTTCTACCCATACTCTCATTCGTAAAAGAACGAAAAAGAGGATTATCAGAAAATTTGAAGATAAAATTGAAGCATACCGAAGAGGGGAAGTTGGCAAAGACAAAATCAAAGCGACCTTAGCATCATACCTAGGAGTGCTTTCACACACAGATGCTTACAAATTTTCTATAAAAATAAAAAATTATTTTTATTTGTGGGTTAGTGAATAAAAGCCAATTGGTTAGCTAAAGTATAACACTTTTTATATTTCTGTCAAGTTTTTCCTTAAGTTTTGTTTATACACATTGCATTAAAAAAATAACTGTTTTATAATCTAGATATGCTAAGAATACAAAAAGTATTTCTCATAATTTCCACTGTGGCAGTGGTGGCTTTGTTTCTCGCCGGATATTTTTCTTATCAGCTTTATGTCGCAAAACAAAATCCTCAAGCAGTGGCTCAAAAAGAGACAGCTAGCCTCGTGGAGAAAGTTTCAAAAATAATCGTTCTTCCACAAGGGGAGACTCCGACTGTCGCCACTGTGTCCGACCCTGAAGTATTGAAAGATCAGCCATTTTTTTTGCAAGCCGAGAAAGGAGATAAGGTGCTGATATACGCGCAAGCCAAGAAAGCTATCTTGTACAGTGTTTCTCTGAATAAAATTTTAAATGTTGCGCCTCTAAATGTCGGAGACAAAGCCACTACCATTGCCCCAGCTCAGACTATAAATCCGACTTCAATCCCTAGCACTTCAATAAAAAAGAAAAAGTAACTCGTTTCTTGTCGATTTATGTTTATCCCCTTTTGTTTTTTGCCTAAAAAAGGTAAAATTTAGAGGCAGTCCAATGGGAAAAAACAATCCTAAACATAAAAATATTTTACGGATTTTAACGTGCTTTTTTGTCGTATCTTTTTTTATAAATTTTGCCTATGCTGCGCCAGGGGTACCCAAAATTATTAGTTTTCAAGGCAGACTTTTAAATTCCAGCGGGGCTTTGCTCGGAGGCACGAGTGGCACAAACTATTGTTATAAGTTTTCTTTATATGATGCATCAACGGCAGGGTCCAAAGTTTGGCCCACGGGTGCTCCGTCAACGATGACCATCCTCACTCGTGAAGGAGTTTTTAACGCGGGGATTGGGGATGTGTCAACCGGGGGAGACACGCTTGATTATGATTTTCAAAGTAATAATACTATATATGTAGATGTGCAAGTGGCAGCTCAAGTGGCCAGTTCTTGCGTCGGTGTTACATTTGAATCTCTCACTCCGCGTCCACAAGTGGTTTCTTCAGGGTATTCTATCAATTCCGGCACCGTGGGGGGGTTTACTCCATCTCAATCCGCTACCGGTAATCAAATTCCAGTTCTTAGTTCAGGAGCTTTGACTATTCCAGGACTTCTTTCGGCTTTGTCCTACACTGGAGTCGGCGCAGTGACTGTTTCTTCTGGTGGCGTTGGTGGTTTGACCTTAGATTCCGCTTCTGGAAGAACCACAATTGCTACCGGAGATTTCTTAAAGACTGGCGTGGCGGGCACCTCCGGCGCAGCGGCTGGAGATATCTGGTATGATTCCAGCGCCAATAAATACAAAGTGAATGAAAACGGTACGACAAAAGTTTTATGTAATACGACTGATGCCGGTTGCGGGGCAGGCGGCGGCAGTTCGGATTTACAAACAACTTACAACAATGATACTGATGGGGGTAATGTGACGATTGCCTTAAGCTCCACCGATGGTTCGGTGATTTTTCAAAATCCGGTATCGGGTGGAACCACTGCCAACTATGCACTGAAGGTTGACCAACTTTCTGCCGGGGCTGTTGACGCACTGACTATCTCCAATGCTGGCACCGGAGCTGGGCTGTCCATCAACAGCACCGGCACCGGCAACGCTATTGATATAAATCAAAACGGTACCGACAGATTCACCGTTGGTTCAAATGGGGGACTTACCGTCAATGGTTCGGATTCTTCTATCGTTCGTACTGCTGCTACGGATTTTTCTTTGGGAACAATAGGTTCAAATCTTTTAAATACTGGCGGACGCTTACAGCTGGCGGATGGTATTCCGGCAAACTCTGGTACGGGTACGATAACGACATCATCTCAACCCACGACATCAGTCGCCGTGGGTGCAGGTGCCTTGGCTCTTACGCGTCCGAATGGTAGATACTTGATAGTACATGGTGGAGGGGCGACATCAACCACTCTTTATGATTCGGTTACAGGTGCAATGACTGCATCACAATCAATTATTTGTAATACTGCAACTACTGCTGGTGTTGGTGTAGGATCAATAGCTCTTCCAAGACCAGACGGTAAATATACTCTTATCTGTGGAACAGCTACTGGTGCAACAACTACTACAACTAACATTGATACGATGGGTACTGTTCCAAGTTCTCTTGGGCCTGGAACGACTATTGCCATCACTGGGGCGGGTACTGTAGCATATAAACGTCCAGATGGGAAATATCTCGTGACTATTGGCGCATCTACTTCTGTAGGTACCACACAAATATTTGATCCTGTGGCAAATACTTTTGGACTTGGTCCACCTGCTTCGGCAGGTGTTTGGGCAGCAGGAGCACTCGTACTTCCCATGCCCGATGGACGTGCGCTCATAGTAAATGGAGGTTCTACTTCAAATACAAATATTTATAATCCATATTCAGGAAATGCCACAATAGGAGCATTTACTTCCGCTGGGCCAAGTCTTGATGGAAACCAAGCTACAAATACTTGCGGAATAAATAGTCTTGGTTCGGTGGCTCTTAAACGTCAAGATGGTAAATATGTCATTCTTTCAAGAATAAATTCTTCGGCTGTTTATGATCCGTCAGCCAATACTATGACTTGCCGTCCCAACAACGGCCCGACGGTTGCCTTGGGAGATGGGGCTCACGCTATCCCGCTTCAAAATGGAAAGTTTTTAATTTTAGGTGGAGGGGCTACGGCCAATGCGTGGATTTATAGTCAAGACACGGACTCATTTGCGACCTATACTTCCACTGGTGGCACTGCTCCGTCTACGATTGGTGCTGGTGCTCATTCAATAATGCGCACAGATGGAACATGGCAGATTATCACCGGTAATGCGAGCCAAGCCACAAATAATTTCAGTACAAATATGCCTATGTATGATCCATTTCCTGTGGCACCGGTTGCTGGTACTCCTTCATCTGGTGCGGGCTGTGATGCTGGACTGCATTCTTATTACACGACATTTGTAACAAATGGAGTGGAATCCGAATTGAGCCAGAAATCAAACATCGTCGCATGTACGGCAGCTAACGGAACGGTAGCACTCTCCGGTATTCCAATTGGCCCAGGTGGTACGGCTACAACAGCGCGCAAGATTTATCGCACAACAGCAGGGGATACAGGATTGCCAAAATTAATAAGTTCAGGTTCTTGTAGTATTGCTGATAACACCACGACATCTTGTTCCGATGCAACAGTTGATGCATCACTTGGTGCCACATATTCTATCACTCCGGCTACGACTTGGTATACGTCGGAAGATATTTCAAATTCATATATTAGCACTGGTTCTACTTTGCGTTGGACGGCTCAGCTGGAAGCTGTGTATGCGGCGGCCAGAAATGGAGTCACCAATACCGCATTTAAAGCTATGCAATTTTTTGTAAAAACTGCCGTGAATTCTTCCGGTTGTTCGGGACCCCTCGCCGCCGCTTCGTGGCAAGAAATTCAAAACCCTGGAGATAATATTCGTGCTGTGTCCGGAGCAAATTGCGTGAAGGTTGCCGTACACTTCAATCGCGCTATGCCGAAAAAGCTGGCAGATGATCGTGGCACATGGACGGGGAACAATACGACAGTACTTCGTTATGATTTTACGACGCCAACCTTGTTTGATTATTCTATTGACAATTCTGCCGTATTTAAAAAATTAGGATTTGATTTTAGCACTCCGGATAGCTACACCGCAGTAGCGGCGACAGTGCCTGTGGCGCCCACAGCCACAGAGTCAGCGGGCGGAGGTACTTGTACTATTGGAGCCCATTTTTGGTTTGTTACTTTTATTATCAACGGAGCAGAGTCGCAACTAGGAGCTAGTGCTACTGCCTCTTGCGCTGGTGGCACAGATAAAGTTACTCTGACAAATATTCCAATTGGTCCGTCCGGTACAACTGCCAGAAAAATTTATCGTACAGCCGCGGCGCTTGCTGTCACCGATACTCCATTTTTAGTTACAACTTTAAACGATAACTCTACAACTTCTTATGTTGACGGAGCGACGGATGTTTCGCTCGGTGCGGCATTTGCGCAGCTCACGCCTTCCGGTCCGATGCTTTCTCGCGGTGAATCTGCTCGTGTTGAATCAATCAATAATCAACTCACACTTCCTTATGGTCGTATTACGCCAACGACTCAAGTTGGAGGTGCCACAGGTTTAGGATTTTATATGGGATCATTTGGTAATGATCATCAGTTTCTAAATAATCTTGCTGGTTATGGTACTTTTGTTATTGCTCGTGACGATAAAACATTCTTGGTGGTAAATGGTGGAGTAGCGGGAGGATCTGCTGAGCTATATGATTCTACAACATCAACATTTATAAACCAGACAGCCACTGGAGATAAGCCTACTGCTACAGTAGGTGCAGGAGGTTTTGCTATTAGACGTCCCAACGGTAAATATTTAGTAGTGCTTGGTGGAGGGTCAGCTGTGACAAATATTTATGATCAATATGCCCCCTCTGGTTCACGTTTTACTCTCGGTCCATCCATAGTTGGTACTGCTCCATCTGGTGGTGCATTTACGATTCTTAATGTTGATGGCACTTATACTATTTTACCTGGTGCTGGCGCTACTTCTACATCTCTTTATGATCCAGTTCGCAATACTATGACAGCGGGTCCTTTACAGACAGCAGCTACAAATTTAGGAGGGTTTGCTATACCGCTTCAGGGTTCTATGAACAACATGTATAAAGTTATAGCAGGGTCTGCTGTTGGAACTGTATCTACTGCTACTATGACTTATAATGCAAACACCAAAACATTTTTTCTTGGAGCTGTTCTTGGCGGAGCTAATGGATCTGGAGGATTCGCATTTCAAAGACAAGACGGGTATTGGATAATAATAAGAGGAGAAGCTACAGCAAATGCTCGTGGTACTCTGTCAGGTATAGTCAATCCTTACAACGGTACAGAAGCAGCGGGTGTAACTTTTCCTGCAATGCTAGGAAGAGGCTCTCATGTTATTCCGAGAGCTGATGGTACGTTTTTAATTGTTGGAGGAAACTTGGCTCTAAACAATGATGTGCTCACTGAGATTTATTTCCCTTGGGGTGGCGCAACTTCTGCTGTTGGTGCTCCTGTCGGTACTGTGGCTGTAGGACCTACAATGTTTAATACTGCGCCACCAGCTCCTACTTCTTCTGCTCCAGCTTCTGGTGGATCTAACTTATGTAATACCGGTGTACACTTCTGGAGATATACTTACGTTATTGGCGGTGTTGAATCACCACTTTCTGCTCCATCTGCTACACAGTCATGTACTCTTACAACGCTTGGACAAGAAAGTCTTACTGCTGTTACTATTGGTCCTACCGGAACAACAGCACGTAATATTTATAGAACAACAATAGCTGGTGGAGTAAATAACACCTCTCCATATTTCTTAGTTGGAACTATTGCTGACAATGTTATTACAACTTTTGCTGATTCGGTGACAGACCCAACCACTGGTCAGTATCTCGGTGGTGGCGTGGGTGACGGTGCCCTTTCTTTTCAAAGGCCAGATGGAAAATTTATTACTCTTTTCGGAGGATCATCTGGGTCCAAGGCTATCAATATTTACGATGCTGGTTGGTATGCTGATGGACAATATCTTTCTGAAGAAATGAATGTGCCGGCACTTGCTTCAAATTCTACACTTGATTGGCAACAAACTCCGGACCAGTTTGTGCGTATGGAAGCGCGAGTGGCTGCGACCCAGACCGCTCTCGGTGTGGCTACTTGGAATAGTATAAGCTCACCTGGAGGGTCTATCGGAAACGCCGGAGGTGAACAATGGGCTCAAGTGGAAATAAATTTCCGTCGTGATTTTCCTACATTCGGTCTCAACTTAAATGGTGTTTATAATTCTTCTAGTGGTTTAACATATAGTTATCGTAATATATCTTTACCGACTGTAAATTCGTACCAGATTACAAATGGGATGGACCTTATGAATTTACAAAATAATGGGCTCAGTATTTTGCGTGTGACATCCGACGGAAATATCATGTCGTCAACCAACGGTGGATTCTTTTCCGGTGGCGCCGATTTGGCGGAAAATTATACATCAACCGAAAGTCTGACCAAAGGAGAAGTGGTGATGGTAGACCCAAACAATTCACAAGGGGTCTTGCGTTCCACGGGACAATATCAAAATACTTTAGTCGGAGTCGTTTCCACCGCTCCAGGTTTTGTGGCCGGTTCAAAGACTGTGGATTCTGTGCCGATAGCGCTCGTTGGCCGTGTGCCGGTAAGATTCAGTACGGAAAATGGCCCGATAAAAGCAGGGGATTATCTGACTTCTTCCAGCATTCCGGGTTATGCTATGCGGGCGACACAGGCCGGCAGGGTAATAGGCACGGCTCTGGAAAATATGGACACAAATAAATTGGAAGATTGTCCATCTATGGGCTTGGGTCAATTGCCAAATACAAAATGCGGAACATTGGTAGTGTTTGTAAATTTGGCAAATTACAGCGGAGCATCTATTGAGATGTTGATGCAGGAAGATTTGGATGCTGTAACAGCTACAGCACAAAATGGGCTTTCGTCTCCATCAACTGCTGATGGAAGTAGCACAGATTCCTTGGCTCTTTCTCCGGTTGTTTCCGACGGTTTGACTTCAACTCTTTCCAATACTCCCGCAACAGTAGAGTCCAGAATCTTGGATTTCCTTATTAAGGTGCGGAATCAAAAAACCAATATGCAAAACTTGTCCGAGATTTTTACCGACCGAGTGGCTGCCTCAATGGAAATAATTACACCACAAATATTTGCCAATGGTTTGACGGTGGATACTATCAGCTCCGGCAAGGATGCGGTGATGTTTATGAGTGATACTGTATTTTTTGGCAGACCATACTTTACGACAGATACGGCCGGTTTTGCAAAAATAAATAAAGGAGATCAATCCGTAGATATAGTTTTTGATAAAGAATATTTAGAACAACCCATTGTGAACACGACTATTACTCTCGATGCCGACCCACAGTTGGAAAATCTAAATACTGAAACTGATGCTTCCCTAATTCAGTCAATTAAAAATGCTCAAACTGAAGCGACAAATAGTTTATTTGCAGACAATGTGCAGTATCTGGTAACTAATAAATCAGAAAAAGGTTTTACTATCACTTTGAAAGACACAGCAAAACAAAACATCAGTTTCAGCTGGATTGCTTTGGCGGTAAAGAGCGCCAAGACTTTTAGCAGTAAAATTTCCAGCCCATCTTTGGTGCCGTTTTCACTTCCAACCCCAGAACCCATTCTACCAACCCAAGACCCTGCGTTAACTCCAACTCCAGATAATGTTGTATCTGGTAGTGTTCCAGACGATACCGCTCCAGCCGACAATCCCGCAAGCGTTCCCGTGGAGACACCCAGTTTTTGATTTTAGATAATATATGAAGAATTTAATGTTGAATAAAATTAAAAATATTTCTAATTCCAGGCTAATGGCATTTTTTTTAATTACCGGTTTAGTCATCGGTTATTTTATTTCTTTTTATCTTAATAATCAAAATTTCAATTGTTACAGCAATTATTATCACTATCTTAACCCTCGCCTGGCTTGCCAAGATAAACCGGTCATCAGAAAGGTTGCTTATTTAAGTCTGCAAAACAGTGTCGGTACATATCTAAACGAGGAGAGTAGTAAAGGCAATTTATCAGACGCCAGCGTGTATTTTAGAGATTTGGAGAATGGTCCGATTTTTGGAATCAACTCCAACAAACTTTTTATTTCAGCAAGCTTGATTAAATTGCCGACCGTGATGACGGTTCTGCGTTTAGCTGACCAAGACGATAGTTTGCTACAGCGTAAGATATTGTATTCGCAAGAAATTCCGTCTGGCAACCAAGATTTTGCGCCAGCGAAGAAACTAGTAGTAGGGCAGTCGTACACTATAGATGATTTGGTGGCTAGGACTTTGGAATACTCTGACAATGCAGCTAATGAACTTTTGGTGAACGAACTATATAAAATAAACCCCAAAGAAGATTTGATTTTTGATACTTTTCGCGACTTAGGTTTGGTTGTTCCGGGGGATGTAACAAAAGGGGACCTCTCTACTCAATCTTATTCGTCGTTGTTTCGTTTGCTCTACAACGCTTCATTTTTGTCCAAAGAAAATTCTGAAAAGATTCTAACCCTTTTAGGCAGGGCTTCTTTCAAGGAAGGATTGGAAGCCGGAGTTCCGCAGGGTATAAAAGTGGCCGGCAAGTTTGGTGAGCGCGAGTTGGATTTTGTTTCAAACGGCAAGTCCACGGGACATGAAAACGAACTGCATGATTGTGGAGTCATTTATTATCCAAACAACCCTTATTTGTTATGTGTGATGACTAAGGGCCAAGATTTCAACGTGCTTGCAAAAATTATCGCCCATGTTTCCGAGATGGTTTATGCAGAAGTAGATTCACGAAAGATTGAATAAAAATACAATGCCGCAAATAAAAAATAAAAAATTAAAAATAATATTTTCTATAACCCTGGGTGTTCTTTTGCCGATGTATTTTATTCATGCTTCTGATTTGACCAGTCCCAGTTTTATCATCAGGGATCCGGTGGTAAGTGGTGGTGGTGGATATGAAAGTTCCGGCAGTTTCAAATTGTATTCAAGTGAAAATCTGTTTGGCGCAGGACAGTCATCCTCGACCAGTTTTATAGAGCGGTCCGGTCTTTTGTATTATCCATATGTTACAAAGGGGACACTCTCGGCTATATTGAATGGTTCCAATGTAGATTTAACTTGGACGCCGACGACAGCGGGCCTCGGCTACAATGTAGCCAGTTATAAGGTTGGCATCGCTACGGTTTCAGGTGGTCCTTATGCTTATACTCCGGTTGGCCTTAGTTTAAATTATACTTATACAAATTTGAGTGCCGGAGATTATTTTTTTGTAGTTGGAACATTGGATAATAACAGCAATTTACTTACCCTTTCAAGTGAACAAACGGTTACCATACCTCAAGTCATTTCTTTTTCCATTTCCACTAATACTGTCGGCTTTGGTGTCGTCACTCCATCGGGGGCCCGTTTTGCAACCAATGATACTTCGGGTAGTAGCACAGATGCGAGTGGAAACAGCTTACAAGTTTCTACTAATGCAACATCAGGCTATTCTATCTCATACAATGGTACCGCTTTTGCGGGGCCAGAAGTTCTTACCGAAGCGACTATTACAAATGACCCGGACGGATTACCAAGTACTAAACAATTTGCTCTGGCTTTTTCTGCCGACAACGGTGCCACCATTACAAGCTCTTATGACCATAACGTAGTTCCCGCAAATAGAAATTGGAAATTCACCACTGGTTCCAATCAGCTTATCGTGACCAAGAGCAATCCCACACCTCTTGAAACCATCAACGCTTATTATCTTGCAAACATAGCCGCGATGACTTCGGCCGGCAATTATGGAGGAGTGATTACCTATACCGCTACCGCTAATTTTTAGTTGGAAATATTAAATATTTATGAAAAACAGTTATCCACAGTTGTGCCCGGGAAATTACGATATTTTAGAATAGTCGTGTATAATATAGGTATATCGTTTTGTATGAACTTAGTTTATTATTAATAACTTGTGAAAATAATATGAAATTATTTGTAAAAAGAATTGCGAGCCTCGTTTTAATGATTGCCTTGGTTGTTGTTTCATTCAGCGGAGCACGTGTTGCTAATGCCGCCTCGCTTACCAGTAAGTCGGACACAATGTCTTCGTTGAAAATTAGTACGGCCGCAAGTCACATTATAAAATTTACCACTCCCACAGGTACTGCTTTTGGTAATACCATCACCGTAACTTTTCCGGCTGGTTTTAACCTTACAGGAAAGACATTTTCAACGATATTTATGACATTCGGTGCTACTTTGGGTACAGAAAGTACGGCTACGATTGCCGCTACAAACGCAGCAAACACTTGGGGCGCAGCGGTGGCAGCGCAAGTTCTCACTCTTACTGCACCATCGAGCGGTACAGGTTTGATTGTTGCGGGAAACAAAGTAATTCTTACTCTTACCTCTGCCAATATGATTAACCCGGCTTCGCCTGCTTTATACGCAATTAACATTGCCGGCACTTTTGGAGACACAGGTAGTACATCTGTCACTATCCTGTCCAACGACCAAGTAGCAGTTAGCGCGACGGTGGATCAATCCATCACTTTCAGTATTTCAGGTAACAGTATCGGCTTTGGTTCGCTTTCTCCGACGGTTGCCAGATACGCAACATCAGACACACTTGGTTCCGGGTCTGATACGGTGGCGCATACTTTGGCAGTCGGTACAAATGCTACCAGCGGTTATACTCTTTTATTGAATGGAAGTACTTTGACGGATGGTGCGAATACAATAGCTGCTATCGGAGCTACAAATACTGCTTACGCCACAGGCACAGAACAATTTGGTGTCAGATATGATGCGGCAGGTGGTACGGCGACAGTTAGCGCTCCATACTCAGCCAGTGGTTTTGCTTTTGTTGCCGGTTCTCCAAATCAGATTGCTTCAGCTTCTGCACCTTCTGCTACGACTACCTATTCTGCTCACTATCTCGGAAGTGTGGCTGCTTTAACAAAAGCCGGATCTTATGCCACAGCGCTTAATTATACTGCTGTCGCAAACTTCTAATAAGTATGAAGAAACAAATAAAATTAAAATATCCACTTTTGTTTTTTATTCCTGTGCTGATTGTTTTATTTGGTGTTTCAAATTACGCGCGAGCTTTGACCATAGCCCCGGCGAGAATAGAATTAAGTGGTGACCCGGGGCAAACCTTATCCGGGGAAATAGAAATCATCAACGAGGAATCTTCCAATAAAACCTTTTTTACTTCTTTTGAAAATTTTGAACCTAGGGGGGATTCCGGCGCGCCATATTTCGTCGGTGCCAAAGACGGTTTGGCTACTTGGATAAAATCTATTTCCAGTGTTCAGATTGGCAAAGGGGAAAATAAATTGATACCATATTCTATTACCATACCAAAAAATACCGAACCGGGAGGATATTTTGCCGCGATATTTTTTGGCACTACTCCTGTAAACACACAAAGTGGCGGGGAAGTATCAATCGGGGGTAGAATCGGAGCTCTGGTATTACTTCGGGTGAATGGTGATATAAAAGAAGGGGGAGGATTGAATGAATTTATGACCAATGGAGGACAGAGATTTTTTAGCAGTTTGCCTGTTTCGTTTTTTTACCGCCTAAACAATACAGGCGGAGACCGTATTGTTCCCTTGGGTGAAATCAGTTTCAAAAATATGATCAGACTCACCGCCGATAAAATTTCGGCAAACAAAAAAGAGGGAAGCGTCTTGCCAAATAGCATAAGGAAATTTGATGTCATTTGGGGAGAGTCATTAATTCCACAAAACGGAGAAGATACTGCGGGATTTTTCACAATAGCTTGGAAGCAATTGCAAAATTTTCGTTTCGGTTGGTATACCGCTGTTCTTAATTTGACATGGGGAAATACAAATCAAACAGGGAGCGCAAGTTATAATTTTTTTATTATTCCATGGCAACTCCTGATTCTGATTGTTGTTGCCTTGTTACTTATCTTTATGTCTGTAAAGCGATATAATAAATTTATAGTATCTAGTGCAACAAAAAAACATCAATGAAAATGAATGAGATCAATAATTTTAATTATTATAATTGCGTTTAGCGTTTTCTTTCTTAAGGAAATAACGAAGGTTTCGGCTCTTACTATCACCGTGACAGCTAATGTTCCAGGGTGCGGCAATAATGTTATTGACGCAGGGGAACAATGCGACGGGATAAACTTAGGGGGTTCTTCTTGTCTCTCTCGTGGGTTTGCAAGCGGGTCGCTTTCTTGTACCTCTATTTGCACTTTCAACACATCTATTTGTAATATTTTTCCGCCTGTCATCAATAATGGCGGCGGAGGGGGTGGTGGCGGAGGTAACAATAATGCTCCATCTTCAATTCCAAATACAAATGTCGTGTTCACGGGAAGGGCGTATCCTAAAAGTACTGTGACTCTATTAAAAGATGCGCAAGTCGTGGCGATGACGGTCGCCGATACAGATGCCAATTTTCAAGTTACGATTTCCGGCCTTTCCAGCGGAAGTTATATTTTTAGCGTCTATTCCGAAGACAGTAAAGGTATTCGGTCTTCCTTCCTTACTTTTCCTTTGAGTGTTACTGAGGGTGTAACCACAAAAGTGGGCGGGATTTTTATTGCACCAACCATTACCACTGATAAAAGTGAAGTAAAACAAGGAGATAATCTTGCTATTTTTGGACAAAGCACTCCTTCTTCGGAAGTTACTGTGAGCATAAACTCCGAGAATGAACTTTTTGTAAAAAAAACAACCGATGCAAACGGAACATATTTAATTAATTTTGACACTTCTCAACTTGAAATGGGACAGCATAGTGCAAAATCAAAAGCCGCCCTGGGCGGAGACATCAGTTCTTTTGGTAAGGTGGTTGGCTTTACAGTTGGTGCAAAGAACGTTATTAAAGAATTAACAGAAAAGGTAGTATCAAAAGCGGATATAAATAATGACAACAAAGTTAACTTGGTTGATTTTTCTATTACCGCATATTGGTATAAACGTCCGAATCCACCTAAGTCGGCCGATATCAACGGGGATGGAAAGGTTGATTTGGTAGATTTTAGCATTATGGCATTTAATTGGACCGGATAATTTAATGAATATTTTTTTAAAAACACTTATTCTCTCTGTAATTCTGTTGTGTATTCCTGTTGCTAGTTATGCTTCAGAAATATCTTTTGACTCAAAAGGAAATCAGTTTACCTTGGGAGAAGAATTCATTATTTCTATGCAGGTAGATACACAAGGGCAATCCATAAACGCAATAGAAGGCAGTATTAATTTTCCGATTGACTTGGTGGATATAAAAGAAGTAAGAGACGGGAATTCTGTTGTAAATTTTTGGCTTGAAAAGCCAGATATCTCAAAACCTGGCGTTATAAGGTTTGCAGGTATTACACCTGGAGGATTTTCTGGAGCCCGTAATGCTCTATTTTCAATCGTTTTAAGAGCTACGGGAGAAGGGAACGGCATAATTTATGGGACGGACCTTCAATCTCTTTTAAGTGACGGCATGGGCACCAGTACACCAATCAAAAATGAATCTTTGCCGATTGTTGTTTCCTCCAAAGGCACTCTCGATGGTTTTAAGCCAAAGTTTATTTTTCCGGACACAGAAATGCCGGAGGATTTTACACCGATAATCACAAGTGACCCTGGAATTTTTAACGGAAAATATTTTCTTGTTTTTTCCACCCAAGACAAATCTTCGGGTGTAAATTATTACAAAGTAAGGGAAGGGCGGTTTGGATTTTTTGTTGAGGCAAAAAGCCCGTATTTACTTCGGAATCAAAGCTTAAGTCAAAAGATTTATGTGAAAGCCGTCGACAAAAACGGGAACGAAAAAGTTGAAACCCTAGAACCTCAAAACAAGCAAACTCTGTATCAAAATTATGTAATCTTTGCTATAATACTTACTGTAATAATATTTATTCTTTTTATAAAAAAAATATGGCTAAAATATATAAAATAATTCTGTTCTTTTTATTTTTGGCATTTATTCCTTTTTCTGCAAAGGCAGCGACTCTTTCTTTTTCTCCGGTATTAGATTCTTATGCTATCGGCAGTACTTTTTCTGTAAATATATATGTAGGGAGTTCTGATCAATCCATGAATGCAGTTTCAGGTGTTATTTCTTTCCCGTGGGATAAGCTTCAGGTAATTTCCATTTCAAAAACAGGTTCAGTTTTATCTCTTTGGGCCGAAGAACCTTCTTTTTCAAACAGTCTTGGAACCGTGAACTTTGAAGGGATAGTGTTAAATCCAGGGTTTAGCGGAGCGCAAGGTAAGGTTCTTTCCATAACTTTCAAAACAAAAAATATAGGTCAGGCCAATTTGAGTTTCTCTTCCGGATCGGTTTTGGCAAATGATGGAACCGGAACGAATATTTTAAACAATCTCGGAATTGCCGTTGTTAATGTTGGCAATCAAACCTCAAATTCTTCTACGTTAAATGAACAAAAAGATACTACTCTGGGAGCTTCAGAAAAGAATGCTCCTGTTGTAACCTCTCTGACTCATTCAGACCAATCAATGTGGTATGCGAATAATAATCCGGAATTTTTCTGGATTTTACCGAAAGGATCTATCGAAATACGTACGGGAATCAGTAAAAATCCGGCAAGTAAACCTGCTATCATCAGCATGCCGGCAATTTCCAATAAAAAATTTAATAAAGTCGCCGATGGTGTTTCTTATTTTAGTCTGCAGATACACACCGCTTCCGGCTGGGGAGCAATTGCGCGTTATCGTGTAAATATTGATACGACGCCTCCAAAAGCGTTTTCTGTCACATTTCCTCACGGGAAAAATAGCCTTGAACCGCAACCGGTAATTTTGTTTGACACTACGGATACTTTGTCGGGTATAAGTCACTACGAAGTAAAAATAGGAGATGGTGGACCAGAACGGACTGCACCAATTGCTCTGTCAAACCCATATCCTCTGCCTCCACAAAACCCAGGGTCGCACGTAGTCACGGTGACAGCATTTGACCGTGTCGGCAACACTACCACCGCCTCGTCTGATTTTACAATAGAAGCCATTGATGTGCCTGTAATAACATCTTACCCCGAAGAAATTAATTTTGACGATATTGTAAAAATTCGCGGGACAACCTATCCAGATTCAGACCTAGAAGTTTTCTTTTATCAAGACAAAAAAATTATTCACCAAGAATCTTCGCGCTCCAATTCTCTGGGAGATTTTAGTATTATTGTGACAAAAAGGTTTGCTCCGGGAGCATATAATTTTACCGCTCAAGTCACTGACGGGCGGGGAGCTAAAAGCAAAGAAACAAACCCATTGACCATCGTGGTTAAATCAAAATTCCTAGCCGATGTTGCTGCTTTTATTATGGACTATTTTTCTGGAGTCATTTTAATACTATTGGTCATCGGAGGTGTTATCGGCGTGGGAATCTTTACGTGGTATAAATTTTCAAGATTAATCCGCCGTCTCCGTGATAAAACGAAAGAGACAGAGCATTTGATCGATAAATCTTTTGATCTTTTGCGAAAAGATATAAGCTCCCACGTCGCGCGGTTAAAAACAGCTCAAATTACCAGAAAACTTACCTCCGAAGAAGTTATTTTTCTGGAAGAATTTGAAGAAGAACTTGAAGATGCAAAAGATGTGGTAGAAAAAAAAGTGGAGGATATTTCCAACTAATTAAATTCTGGAGCCACCTCTCGGATTCGAACCGAGGACCTTCGCTTTAATTTTTAATGTATTTTTTCATTCTCCACTGTCTGCCTTTTCCTTTATTTAGATTTTTATAAAAGGGTGTAAGAGCGTGACAGTTTGGGCACAATAATCTCAAGTTGCCTTCCAGATTATTTTCTGAATTTCCGTCTATGTGGTCCACTTCTAATGGTACTACGCCCGTTAAGGGATGTTTTTTATTCCACCCACAAAAAGAACATTTATTGTTATATTTTTCAATCAAGTATTTTCTAAGCCAGGATGATAGATTTCTTGCAGTTATTCCAATTCCACCGCTTAATTTTCCCTTTTTCCACAAGTCAACATTCGTTCTATATTCCAAAGCTTTTTGACATTTATTTGAGCAAAATTTTATTTTATGTCTAATTAGAAGTTTAATTCCACATCCTGCACAAAATTTTAAATTTTTCATATCTTTAGTATACCATAACTAATGGGTATGTTGTGGTCTACAGGTACAAAACTAATATTAAAATAATATTTTGATTTTAGTAAAAGATATGCTAATCTAAAAGACGTAAGCCGGCATAGCTCAGTTGGTAGAGCGCCATTTTTGTAAAGTGGATGTCCGGGGTTCGAATCCTCGTGCCGGCTCATTGATGTGTTTTTACAAATTTTCTTCCTCTTTCACCCTGTCTTTTATGTCCCGGATTTTCTGCTTGTATTCCGTAATCATTTTCAGGAAACCGTTCACTTCTATTTTTTCTTCCACGCTTAAATTTTTCTTACTCAGGCTTTTCACTTTTGTCTTGGCTTGCTCGTATTTATTCTTCAAGTAGTTTGCAGAAATGACATAATATCTAATCATAGCCACCAGTCCGGTGTAGCCGTGCTTTTTTACGTTTCTGATAGCCAGCTCTTTCCATTCCTCGTAGGGAGTTTCCAGAAAACTATCTTTCCCATCGTAGGGCAGTTTGCCGTTTTGGAGCATCAATAACTTTCTCTCTATCATGAAGGCTATTCCAAGTAATGATGCAAAAAATAAAATTAAGAGAGAATACATTTTTTTATTTCTTTTAAATTGAGTAACGTTTTACCTCTTTTATCGTCGCTTTGTTCTTCCCTAGAAGCTGTCCGATGGTTATTTCTCCGTCTTTGATGAACGCCTGGTCTGCTAAAGTTTTCTCTTTGAAGTAAGTCGCCATTTTTCCATCTAGCATTTTTTTCTTTATTTCTTCTGGTTTATTTATTCCGGCAACTTCCTTTTGGAAAATCTCCATCATTGTATTTCGAATATCAGCCGTTATCTCTTCTGCAGAAATATATTCCGGTTTCATGGCCGCGATGTGCATAGCTATGTCTTTGGCTACTTCAGTATTTCCGCCAGCTAGCGAAACGACAACTCCTATTTTGCCATTATGCAGGTAGCTTCCGAGCACATCTCCATTTACTTCATAGGCCTCGCCGAGCTGTATATTTTCTCCGGTTTTTTGAATTATTGGGTCAATCAGGTCTTTTGCTCCGGCTTTCATCTTTTCGATTCCATCCGCGAGCGCCATGTCTGTGAGTTTATTTAAAAGACCGACAAAATCTTCATTCTTGGCGACAAAGTCCGTTTCACACCCCAAAGACACCAAGACAGCTTTTTTGCCACTTGTCTTTATGGAAACACTCCCGGCTTTAATCTCCCGGCCTCCTTTTTTAAGCGCTATATCGGAACTGGTTTTCTTTAAAATAGCCAGAGCCTTATTCATATCACCCTCGGCTTCTTCGAGAGCGCGCTTGCATTGCATGACCGAAATACCGGTAGCATCGCGAAGTTCTTTCACTTGTTCTGTGGTGATTTGAGTAGACATACTTTATTTTTGAGTTACAGAATTTTGTCCGTCCTTATAAGCTTTTTCGATGGCCAAGGTGAAGAATTTGATTGATGGTATACCGGAGTCGTTCCCAATGATAGGGAAGTCGATGCCTTTGATATTTGAGTCGGAATTCATAAGAGCGACAACCGGAACACCTGACTTCCTGGATTCGGTGGCGGCGATGTGTTCGCTTTTGGCATCCACGATAAAAATCGCGTCTGGAGCTTTTTTCAGGCCGATTAAGCCGGAATAATACCTGCTGAGCTTTTCCATTTTCTTGGCCATCACTACCCGTTCCTTTTTGGTGTACTTGTCGAGGTTTCCAAGGGCCGAATCCTTGCGATAATTTTCAAGTTCGGTAATCCTTTTTTTTATTTCTGTGAAATTGGAAAGCGTGCCCCCAATCCATCTCTCAGCAACATAGGGCATGTTCAAAGCCTCGGCTGCGTTTTTGGTGGCTACTTTCGCTTCCGGTTTGGTGCCGACAAAAAGAACTATTTTATTTTTAGAGCCAAGTTCTTTTATAAATTCCGTGGCCGTGTCCAATAATATACTTGTTTTTTCAAGGTCTATGATGTCCCCTTTGTTTTTGGTGGCATATATAAACTTTGAAACAGAAGGATGCCTGCGGGTTTTGCTGTACCCATAATGCACTCCCGCCTGAAACATTTTTTCCACGATTGTGTCTCCGCCCTTTTTGATTTCCGTCGATTGTGTCTCCGCCCTTTTTGATTTCCGTTTTTTGCATAGAGTTAATATAGCAGAAAGCTCCAGGAAATACAACCCCTTCACCTCACCCCCCGCCCCCTCTCCTTTATAAGGAGAGGGGGAGAGTTTGGAGTCCTCCTGACAAGGGGGATTTAGGGGTTGAATGTATTCTTTGCCAAAAGGACTTTTTTCGGGTAGTATGGGCATATATGAGGCAATCAAAACTTTTTACCAAAACACGCAAAGAAGCTCCGGCAGATGAAGTGTCAAAAAATGCGGAATTACTTATCCGTGGGGGCTTTGTGCACAAAGAAATGTCTGGTGTTTACAGCTATCTACCACTAGGGCTACGGGTTTTTAAAAAGATTGAAAATATAATTAGGGAAGAAATGAATAAAGTCGGTGGGCAAGAAGTTTTGATGTCCAGCATGCAGCCGAAAGAAAATTGGGAAAAAACCGGAAGATGGACAGGCATGGATGATTTATACAAAGTCGCAGATTCTTCCGGCAGAGAAGTTGCCCTAGGTCCCACTCACGAAGAAATCGTCGTTCCTATTTTGAAAAATTATGTTTCTTCACACAAAGATTTTCCGGTGGTGGTGTATCAAATTCAAAATAAATTCAGGATGGAACTCCGCGCCAAGTCTGGCATGCTCCGCGGCAGGGAATTTATTATGAAAGACATGTATTCTTTCCACACGGGCCAAGAAGATTTTGAAAAGTTTTACGAGAAGATGAAAGAAGTTTACAAAACAGTTTTTACCAGAGCCGGCATTGGACACCTGACTTATCTGACTTTCGCTTCGGGTGGAACTTTTTCAAAATATTCACATGAATTCCAAACTATTACTCCAGCAGGGGAAGATACTATTTATCTCGACGAAGAGAACGGTGTGGCTTTAAACAAAGAAGTTTTAAACGATGAAGTTCTGGGTCAACTTAATTTAAGCAAGGAAAAATTAGTAGAATATAAGGCGATTGAAGTTGGTAACATTTTTGATTTGAAAACCAAATATTCAGCGCCTTTTGACTTGTCTTTTACCGACGATAAAGGCGAAAAACATGTTGTTTTGATGGGTTGCTATGGTATTGGGCTCTCTAGGCTCATGGGCACCGTGGTGGAGGCCTTGGCAGACGACAAGGGCATAATTTGGCCCGAATCTATTGCCCCCTTTGCCGTGCATTTATTGATGCTGGGAGAAGACGAAGCGGTTTTGAAGGAAGCCGAAAAAGTTTACGAGAGTTTGAATAAAGCAGGCGTGGAGGTTTTGTTTGATGACCGCGCGGGAGTATCGGCCGGAGAAAAGTTTTCCGATGCGGACTTGCTCGGTATGCCACTTAGGGCAGTGGTTTCAGCGCGCAGTCTAAAAGACTTATCTTCCGGGGGAATAGAAATTAAAAAAAGAACAGAAGAAAAAGGGAAAATTGTTTCTCTCGATGAATTGTTAAAAATATATGTTCGATAAATTTTACAAATTAATCTCAAACGACATCGGCATAGACCTGGGCACTTCCAATACCCTGGTCTATCTGAAAGGCCACGGCATCGTCATCAACGAACCTTCGGTGGTGGCCGTGAATATCAAGACCAACCAAATTTTGGCTGTCGGCACCCAAGCCAAAGAAATGCTCGGACGCACACCGGGGCACATCAAAGCCATTCGTCCATTGGTGGATGGAGTCATTTCCGATTTTGAAGTCACCGAAGAAATGCTTTCGTATCTGATAAACAAAGCCGATAAAATTTCCAAGAAATTGGCGAGGCCGAGAGTGCTCGTCGGTGTGCCATCCGGTACTACAAATGTGGAAACCAGGGCAGTGTACGATGCGGCCAGGAGCGCCGGCGCTCGGGAAGTTTTCCTGGTAGAAGAGCCCATGGCGGCAGCTATTGGCGTGCGACTTCCCATCAAAGAACCCGTGGGTTCGATGATTATAGACATCGGTGGAGGCACGACGGACATCGCGGTTATTTCCCTCGGAGGAATTGTAAAATCTAAAAATTTAAAAATTGCCGGAGACAGATTGAACAATGACATCATCACTTACATGCGTGATGAGTTTAAAATATTAATCGGTGAACGAACAGCGGAAATGGTCAAAATTGCTATTGGCACGGTGATGCAGGGAGAATATATGGAAACGGAAGTTCACGGCCGAGACCTTTTGACCGGTTTGCCCAGGGAAGTTGTGGTGACGGATTCAGATATAAGGGAAGCGCTTTCCGGTTCTATCAAAGGGCTGGTAGAAGGTGTGAAAGATATGCTTGAGCGGACACCGCCGGAAATTTTATCCGATATAATGCACCAAGGGATAACTCTTTCCGGGGGCGGGGCACTCATCCCGGGCCTGGACCAGCTCTTGCAGAAAGTATTGAAAATACCGGTATATGTGGTGGAAGACCCGCTTTCGGCCGTGGCCCGCGGTACGGGAGTAATCCTGGATGATCTCTCTCTTTATAAAGATGTGTTGATAGGAAACCAAGATGAGCTACCTCCTAGATAAAAAAGTAAAAAATAAAAAGAATTTAAAAATTGCGCTCGCTGTAGCAGTTTTATTGATTTTATTTTTTTTCAGAACCAGTGTCTGGAGCGGACTTTCCGGAGTTACTCAAAAAGTTTTTCGCCCTATCTTGGTGGCGGGGAATAGTCTCGGCGGGAAATTGGGAAGTTTGGGTTCATATTTTGTTTCCAAAAGTTATCTTTACGAGCAAAACCAAAAATTGCAGTCGCAGGTGGATTTCAATAACGCGCGAAATGCGAACTATGATTCGGTTATTGCCGACAACGCAAACATAAAAGAGATTTTAAGTAGAAAAAATACTAAAACACCTATGATTTTGTCGGCTATTTTATCCAAGCCTAATCAAAGCGTTTACGATACGCTGATTATAGATGTGGGCTCCTCGCAGGGAGTAAAAGTAGGGAATACTGTTTTCGCTTTAGGTAATGTGCCAATCGGGCGAGTGGACACTGTCTATGAAAATTCTTCCAAAGTAATTTTATTTTCAAATCCTGGCGAGACCACGGAAGGAGTGGTGTCGGGCAAGAATATTTTTATGCAATTGGTCGGCCGTGGTGGGGGCGATTTTGAAATGATAATGCCGAAAGATTTTGCGATGCAAAAAGGAGACCAAGTGACAATGCCGGGCATTAATCCGTATGTATTGGCCATAGCTCAAACCATAATCTCGGACCCGAGAGACCCGTTCAACAAAGCGCTTCTCACTAGCCCGGTAAATATCCAAGAACAAAAATTTGTGGAGGTGGAGCAGTAAAATGAGCGAGGGGAGTCCTCACTCAAAAGTATTGCTTTTTTCCATAAAACTGTTATAATAAATAACAGTTCTTTGAACCTCTAGTTACCCCTCAAGTAGGACAGAACTAATGTTTGAATAATAACTCATCGGAATTCGAAAGCCAATAATTTCTCTCGGTCGGTCGTTTAAGAAGGAATGAATTTCCAGCAATTCTTCTTCAGTGACTGACTCAA
>JACQGC010000013.1:51837-135236 GCA_016199805.1 Candidatus Nomurabacteria bacterium | reverse complement strand
ACTCAAAGGAATAGACGGGGACTTGCACAAGCAGTGGATTATGTGGCTCAATTCGATGGTAAACGAAGAACCTTACCAGGGTTAGAAATCCTGTTGCAAGCCTTTAGAAACATTGGCCCTCGCAAGACAGCAGGACAGGTGATGCATGGCCGTCGTCAGTTCGTGGTTTGAATTGTACCCTTAAGTGGGCTAACGAACGCAACCCTCGTTGTGTGTTACAAGTGTCACACGAGACCGCCCCCACCAAAGCGCACGAAGTGCGCTAGTAGAAAGTGTAAAGTTCATAAAGTTCATAAAGTAAATGCATTTGTATTTTACTTTCTACTTTTAACTTTTTATTTTATAACTAGCCAAAATTCGCTTCGCGAATTTTGGTGGGGGAGGAAGGAGAGGATGACGCCAGGTCAGCATGTCCCTTTGATACCCTGGGCTGCACACATAATACAATGGTCACTACAACGCGCAGCGACGAGGCGACTCTGAGCTAATCGTATAAAAGTGGCCTCAGTTCGGATTGGAGTCTGCAACTCGACTCCATGAAGCTGGAATTGCTAGTAATCGCAGGTCAGCTAAACTGCGGTGAATACGTTCTCAAGTCTTGTACTCACCGCCCGTCAAGTCAAGGGAGCCGGGAGTACCCGAAGTATCCGCAGAAGCGGGTCCTAAGGTAAGCTCGGTGACAGGGACTAAGTCGTAACAAGGCACGGGTAGCGGAAGCTGCTCGTGGAATAATTCAATTTGAAAAACATTCCAGTCCTTTGAAAGAAATTTTAGAGGACTGAGCTCTTCGTCTCAACGAAGACTGACCTCGGAGAGGTTGAATATATTGAGTCGGTATTGTGTCGCTCAATTGACGACACAATAGTTTGCAAGAACTTAAAACTTAATGACAAGTGTGGAATAGACATACAAAATAAAAAAGTTAATATAAGAACGAAACAAAACAAACAACAGCAAAAAACAAAAAACACCACGTGGAAACACGTGGTGTTTTTTGTTATAATAAATATATGAGCCAAAAACGAATTGGAATATTACGGGGCGGGGCGGGGAAATATTACAGCTCCTCTTTGCAAAAAGGCGGGGAGATTATAATGCATATCAGTGAAAACTTGGGCGAGAAATATAAACCTATAGATATTTTGGTTGACCAAGATTATATTTGGCACGCGGGTGGCATACCGATAAACCCAAGTGATTTGATGCACCGGGTAGATGTGGTTTGGAATACTTCACACCCGAGCTTTTCAAATATTCTGGAGAGTTTGTCTATACCAAATATAAGTGGCAGCGCTTTTTCTTCCGCTTTAGACAACAGCAAAGAAATGCTCCGGGAACACATAAAAAGCATTGGTTTGAAAATACCTCGCTCTATTGTTTTGCCTTTATATCAGAGCGATTTCGACGGACCGCGGGAAACATATGCGGTAAAAAAAGCCAAAGAAGTTTTTGAAAAGTTTTCCAGCCCTTGGATAGTAAAGTCATTTACCGAGAATACAAATATGGGCATACACTTGGCTAAAACATTTCCGGAATTGGTGGATAGTATAGAAGATGGCGTAAAGCACGAGAGAAGTATATTGGTGGAAGAATTTATTGCCGGCAAAGTCGCCTCGGTGCATTCCGTGCCCGGTTTTCGCGATGAGGATATTTATACTTTTCCCTTAGGAAATAGTTTTGGTATCTTTTCGTCAGGAGAAAAAGAGCAATTGGCAAATACGGCAAAAATTTTACACAAGCACATTGGCGCGAAGTATTACCTAAAATCGGATTTTGTTTTGACGCCGAGGGGTAAGGTGTATCTGTTGCAGATAGAGGAAATTCCGGACCTGAAACCAAATTCGCATTTTGCGCAAGTCTGCGAATCCATTGGTGCAAAGACGCATCATGTGGTAGAACATATATTGGAGAATATTTAAATGCCGTGGTGGCGGAACCAGCCAGAGGCTGGCAAGTTGGTATATTTAGTCGCCTCAGGCGACCGCGTGCATATGATTTTTATATATGTTATAAAAAGTAGAGAGAAAAACTTTAGATACGTAGGTATTACGAATAATTTAGATAGAAGAATAAAGGAGCATAACTCAAAAAAAAGTAAGTCCACTGCGCCTTATTGTCCGTTTGATTTAAGGTTAAAAGAAGAGTACAGTGATTATTCAGAAGCTAGAAAAAGAGAAAAGTTTTTGAAAAGTGGGCAGGGAAGGAAGTTTTTAGATATGTTGTAAATAAAAAAACAAGCCGAAGTGGCGTAATTGGTAAACGCGCTGTGTTCAGAACGCAGTGGGCGCAAGCCCGTGAGGGTTCAAGTCCCTCCTTCGGCACAAGCTAGGTTTAGCGGGTTTACCCGCCAAAGCTTTAGCGAAGGCGGGCTGTAGTATACCGGTCGTACACATCCTTCGGGAGGATGTAGACTGGGTTCGATTCCCAGCAGCCCGACAATGTAATGAAAAGCACCTCATTCAGCAGAATGACCTACTGGGTGGCTATGTAATAGCCGAAAGCCAGCAGGCGATTCCGGGCAGCCCGACAATATTTATAAGGGTTTTTTTGGCGCTTGTTTACGCTCCTGATTTTTTGGTATAATATACTTCTGGAAATTATTTTTATCTGTAGCGGGTGATCGCACTCACATAGGCACATATGTTGGAGTTTCGCCATCACCCGCTTCAAATGGAAGTAATTTTAAAATCCATTACGTAAGTGGTGGATTTTGTTTTGTATTTAGTTGTTGCTATAATCTAAAGATGGAAATGAAAGAGTCAACAGGTCTAAATATAGGCTCACCTGAAAAATTGTCTGGCAAAGAAAAACTAACTAAAATTTTAGATTTAGCTATGGACCTTCATTTATTAAACATGGTTGGTGGTGTTGCTGGAACAGAAGATTATACTTTGGTTGGAAATCCGGTGGGATTTTCATCTCGTGAGAATTCACCAATGGCCTCAATACAGTTAGAGTTTGCACTTGCAATGAGCATGAATCCTAAAGTAAAAGATTTAGCAGCATTATTAAAACCTGAAAGAAATCGATCTGAAATTGAATTAGAGATGAAAAAAGTAATAGAGAGCAGGGTTTTAAGTGGTATGAAGTTTTTAGATTTGGGTTGTGGATGCAGTCCAACCTTTGCTAGGGTAGCTAGGGCTGCTGGGGCGGATGTTTATACGGTTGACATTGTTGGTTCGGATGAATTTGAATATTTTAATAAAGTAGGAATTGACCCAAACGTTTTAGAAAAGGAAGTAATTAAACATATCCAACTTGATTTAAATAACCCTAACGCCCAAGAAACAATAAATAAATTAACAGGTGGGAATTTTGATTTAGTCACATCAGCACACTTACAATCCGGATGTGCTGGGTATGCTTTTCATAAAGGCAAAGAGATAGCTTATCCTCTTCTTAAGAGTGGTGGAATTTATTTTGATGCAAACGCATTTGCCATGAGACCAGGGAAGGGTGGCGCAGAAGTTAAAGAGTGAGAAAAGTTTTTATTTTAGGCTTCGCTGTATCCTATTTATTATATGTTTTCGGCTGTTTCCTCTAAGTTTTAAGGCCCATTCTCTGTCTCTGGCATCTTCCAGGTTTTTATAAGCTTCATAGTAAACAAGCTCAAAGGGCCCACGCCAGCTAGTAGAAAAACTCTTTTTTGTGTTGTGTTCTTTAAACCTCCGCTTTAAATTATTGGTGCTGCCTATGTATAGTTCTTGGTCAACCGAACTTTTTAAAATATAAACATAATTCATATAAAAATTGTATCAAATAAACAAATTCATGTAAATTTGGAAGGAGTTATCCCGCACACTTACTTTGGCATTATTCTGCTTTTTCAATAGAACTATCACAAAACTTTTGTATCTTTATCAAAAAAAATAATTTTTTACACAAAACTTGCTTAACAGAACAAAAAGCGATGCCAAAGTTAGTGTTCGGGTTATCCACAGTTTTACGAAAAAAGTCTTGTGTTGTGTTTTAATATGCGAGATAATTAGAGAAGTTCGAAGCAGTAAATTTTTTCGGTCGATTTATTGCAAACTAAATTAAAAATTTAATTTAAAAAAATATTATGGCAGCAAAAAAGAAAGCAAAGAAGGCAGCAAAAAAGACAGTGAAGAAAGCCGCAAAGAAGGGAAAGAAGCGAGCTTAGTTCTCTCTGGTCTCTTGGAAAAAATTCCTCTACGGAGGAATTTTTTCGTTTTTATGCTAATATATATTTATGGGAATTTTTAATAAAATATTTGGAGACGAAAGCTCCAAATTCATCAAAAACAGCCAAAAAACAGTGGCCCAAATCAATGCTCTGGAGGCGGGCGTTTCTGCCTGGGTGGACGAAGATTTCCCCAAGAAAACCCAAGAATTCAAGGCCAAATTGACTAGTTCAGAGAGTAAGCCGGAAACTCTGGAGGAGATACTGCCGGAGGCTTTTGCTATGGTGCGGGAAGCTATGAGGCGAGTAGATAGCAAGCGAATGTTTGACGTACAGCTCATCGGTGGTTTGGCTCTCCATAATGGCAAAATTGCCGAGATGAAAACCGGAGAAGGAAAAACTTTTGTGGCGGTGTTGCCTGCATACCTAAACGCGCTCGGGGGTGAGGGTGTACACATTGTCACCGTCAACGATTATCTCTCGCGCATCGGCGCGGTCTTGATGGGTCAGGTTTACAATTTTCTCGGGCTCTCTGTGGGAGTTATCAATTCCCAAAATGTTTCGTATCTTTATGATCCAGCGCACAAAGAAGAAGATAAAGAGCGTGATACTGTCGGCGAATTTAAAATTGTCTATGATTTTCTAAAACCATGTAGCCGCAAAGAAGCTTATGCCGCGGATATAACTTACGGCACAAACCATGAATATGGTTTTGATTATTTGCGCGATAACTTGGCCACCAATATAAATGATCTCGTGCAAAGAGGGCACAGCTTCGCAGTCGTGGATGAAGTGGACTCTATTTTGATAGACGAAGCGCGCACCCCGCTTATCATTTCCTCGCAAGCCGGGGATTCCGAGGATTTTTACGTACGATTTCACCAAATAGCCAAACAATTAAAGCGGGATACTGACTATGAGGTGGATGAAAAGCTGAAAGCCATATCTCTGACCGATGAAGGCATCACCAAAGCGGAGTCTCTTTTGGGTATTCAAAACATCTACACCGAAAAAGGCATCAAATATGTGCATCACCTGGAAACAGCCGTGAAAGCTCAAGCCATTTTTGAACGTGACCGGGACTATGTGGTCAAAGAAGGAGAGGTTATCATTGTTGACCCGTTTACCGGGCGCCTGCAGCCGGGCCGCCGCTGGAGTGAGGGTATCCACCAAGCCATAGAAGCCAAAGAAGGTGTGAAGATTGAAAAAGAATCCCGCTCGAGTGGCTCTATTACTTTCCAAAACTATTTTCGATTTTATAAAAAGCTCTCGGGCATGACCGGTACGGCCGCCACTTCGGCGGAAGAGTTTTTGAAAGTTTACGGGCTGGATGTAATTGTAATTCCCACCAACCGCCCCGTGGTCCGCAACGACCAGACAGATTTGATTTTCCAAACTGAAAAAGGAAAGTTTCAAGCTATCGCTAAAAAGGTAAAAGAATTAAACACAGCCGGCACGCCTGTGCTCATAGGTACCATTTCTATTGAGAAAAACGAACTTCTGTCCGTTTATTTGAGGCAAGAAGGTGTGCAGCATGTAATATTGAATGCCAAGAACCACGAAAAGGAAGGCGAGATTATCGCGCAAGCAGGCAGGCGCGGGGCAGTGACCATCGCCACCAACATGGCTGGCCGCGGAATAGATATAAAGCTCGGCGGCAATCCGACCGTAAAAGAAGAATACGAATTTGTAAAATCCGTCGGCGGGCTTTTTGTGCTCGGCACCGAGAGGCATGAAGCCAGAAGAATAGACAACCAGCTCCGCGGACGCGCGGGTAGGCAGGGCGACCCGGGAGCCACGCAGTTTTATGTTTCGCTGGACGATGACCTGATGCGGGTTTTCGGTTCGGAGAAAATAAAAAACATGATGGGGCGCTTTGGCATACCGGAAGACCAGCCGATTGAGAACAGATTTATAAACAGCACCCTGGAAAGCGCGCAGGCCAAAATAGAAGGGTTTCATTTTGACGCCCGTAAAAACACGCTGGAATACGACGATGTCATGAACCATCAGCGTAAGATTATCTACGAGAGAAGGCAGAAAATGCTCCGCGCAGATAAGGAAGAGATTGAAAATCTTTTAGTCCAGGTTTCGGCCGACCACGAAAATGCCGAAAAAATAATAGAAGAAAAAAGAACAAAAATAGGCGAAGAGGCTTTCCTGGAAACCGTGCGCCGCATCGCTCTGTATACCACTGACACCTTGTGGATGGAACACCTGGAAGCCATGGATTACTTGCGCAGTTCGGTGAATCTACGCGCCTATGGACAGCGTGAACCAATCGTAGAATACAAAAAAGACGGACTGATGATGTTCAAAGAAATGGAAGAGAATTTCAAAGAACAAGTTTTCTCTTTTATCACCACTATCAATACCGACAATGTTGCAAACATGCAACAAACAGATGCTAGCTCCTCCGGGGAAACTTTAGTAACTAGTCATACCGAACCGACCGAACTCGGCGGGCAGAAAGACCTGGTCAATGGAAAGGAAATCGGCCGAAATGACCCGTGCCCGTGCGGAGCCATAAATCCAGCGACAGGGGAAGTATATAAATGGAAAAAGTGCGGGATGATTAATGCCCCACAGCACAGAAAGTCGCTTATCAATTAACGATTTTGTAAATTTGTATGATAAATCAAATAAAATTGGGTAAATATAGACATTTCAAGGGTGAAGAAAAGGAATATCAAGTTCTGGGTGTGGCCAGGCATTCGGAAACAGGCGAGGAAATGGTTGTTTACAAGAAACTTTATGACGACTATTCTCTGCAGGTGCGTCCATATGCCATGTTCGTAGAAGACGTGGAAGTAAACGGCAAAAAAGTTCCGAGGTTTGAATACTTGGGAGAGTAGATACTATGAAGGAGATTACTTACATTACCGGGAACCCGAAAAAGGCAGAATACTTGGCCAATCTTTTGGATTTTCCGATTTTACACCAAAAAGTGGACCTGGACGAAATTCAGTCTCTTGATTTAAAAAAAATAGTAAAACATAAAGTCAGACAAGCCTATGATTTAATAAAAAAGCCGGTGGTGGTAGAAGATACCAATCTGGAATTCAAAGGGTTGGGCGGATTGCCGGGCCCTTTCATTAGATATTTTTTGGAGCAGATGTCCGAAGAAGATATTTGCTCGTTGCTGAATGGCAAAGACAGAACTGCGACAGCTAGGTGTGTATTTGGCTATTTTGACGGAGAAAAAGAAGCTTATTTTGAAGGCAGCATGGATGGCACAATCCCTGAAAAACCGGCTGGGGATGGGGGTTATGGTTTCGATAGGATATTTATTCCCGAAGGTTATAATGTGACTAGGGCGGAACAAAATGCCGAAGACCATAAAGTCGTGTATTTAAAAATAAAACCCATTTTGCAATTAAAAGAATTTTTAGAAAAACTAAATTGAAATCCATATCCAAAAAACTGAAAACAATCTGGTGGAGAGGTAAATCCGTCGGGGCTATGTATTATTACGGTCATCCGACTCGCAAGTTGAAAATCGTTGGTGTGACGGGAACCAATGGCAAGACTACTACAGCTACTTTGCTCTATAGGATTGCTACTGCGCTCGGCTATAAAGCAGGATTGGTGAGCACTGTTGAAAATATTATCGTCAAAGAAGCCAAGCCGGCTATACACACCACTCCCGATTCTATAACTCTCACCAGGCTTTTTAGTGAGATGGTGGAAAATGGTTGTGAATATGTTTTTATGGAAGTCTCCAGTCATGCCCTAGACCAAGGCAGAGTTCGGGGAGTGAATTTTGTTGGCGGTATTTTTACCAATCTGACGCACGACCACCTGGATTATCACAAAAACTTCGAGAATTATTTTGCCGCCAAAAAGAAATTTTTTCAAATGTTGCCGAGACCGGCTTTTGCGCTTACAAACGCCGACGATGAATACGGTCTAAAAATGCTGCAAGGCATACAAGCCAATAAATTTTCTTACGGATTTTCCCCTATCCTTGGGATAGGGGAAGAGGTGTTGTTTCAAGGGGAAATCAAAAAGCTGGATTTTGATGGGCTGGAACTTTCTTTCAATGATATACCAATCAAATCGAAACTTTTGGGCAAGTTTAACGCTTACAATCTGCTCTCTGTCTGGAGCGCATGCTCGCTCTTGGGTTTTGATATGGATAAAGTAAATAAGATTTTGGAAACCATAGAACCCCCGGCGGGCAGATTTCAGCACTTTACTTCGGAGAGCGGAGTTTTGGTAGTGGTGGATTACGCGCATACGCCGGATGCTTTGGAGAAAATTCTTTTAGCAATAAGGGAGATTAGAAAAGAAAACAGTAAAATAATTTCTGTTTTTGGCTGTGGGGGTGACCGCGACCCGATGAAAAGAAAAATCATGGGGAAAATAGGAGCAACCCTTTCGGACTTTGCTATTTTTACCTCCGACAATCCGCGCAGCGAAGACCCGGAGAAGATAATTGAACAGATGAAAGAAGGATTATCCATAGAAGATTTCAAAAAAGTTAAAACAAATGCCAACAGGTATGAAGCTATAGCCGAAGCCGTAAAGCTCGCGCAAAAAGGGGACATAATACTCTGCGCCGGCAAAGGCCACGAAGACTATCAGGAAATCAAAGGTGTAAAGCATCATTTTGACGATATGGAAGAATTCAAAAAACTTTATGAATAAAAATTTTTTCAAAAACAAAAAGATAACCATAATGGGGTTGGGTTTGCTCGGACGGGGTATTGGGGATGCTGTTTTTCTGGCTGAATGCGGAGCGAAATTGACTATTACCGATTTGAAAACAAATGAACAACTCAAAGAATCTTTAAATAAATTAAAAAAGTTTAAAAATATAAAATATGTATTGGGTGAGCACCGGCTGGAAGATTTTCAGAATTGCGATATGGTTTTGAAAGCGGCCGGAGTGCCGTTTGATTCTATTTATATAAGTGAAGCAAAAAAACACAAAATTCCGATAGAGATGGACGTGTCTTTGTTTGCAAAATGCGCGCCGGAAATAAAAATCATTGGGATAACGGGTACCAGGGGGAAATCAATGACCACAGCCTTAATCTATGAGATTTTAAAGCAAAACGAGAAGTCCTTGGGAAGAAAAGTATATCTTGGCGGAAACGTAAGAGGACTGGCAACTCTTCCTCTCCTTAAAAAAGTAAAGAAAGGTGATATTTTGGTATGCGAGCTGGACTCCTGGCAGCTGCAAGGATTTGGTGAGGCAAAAATTTCTCCGCATATTTCCGTTTTCACATCTTTCATGCCGGACCATATGAATTACTATAAAAATAGCCTGGGAGATTATTTTGCCGACAAGGCAAATATTTTTAAGTACCAGAAAAAGAGAGACGTGTTAATAATCCGTTCTGGAGTCAAGAAGTTAATTCCAAAAAATTTAAAAAGTAAATTAATAATGGCAAATTCAAAGAATGTAAGCAATTTCAAATTTATTGTTCCCGGAGAATTCCAAAGAGAAAATCTGGCCTGTGCGGTGGAAGTAGGAAAGCTTTTTAAAATTCCTGCTGAAAAAATAAGGAAAGCTGTAGAAAATTTCAAAGGATTGGAAGGCAGATTACAATACATAAAGACAGTCAAAGGAGTAAAAATATACAATGATAACAACGCCACCACCCCAGAAGCCACGATGGCAGGCATTGAGGCACTGAGGCAAGACCTCAGTGGTAAAAATATTATCCTAATTTGTGGTGGGGCAGACAAAAAGCTGGATTTAGCTGGTTTTGTGAAGGATGTAAATAAATACTGCAAAGCAGTTGTAATGATTCCGGGAACGGGAACGGATAAATTAATTACGAATTATAAATTACGAATTATGAATGAAAAGGCAAAAGATTTAAAAGATGCAGTAAAGACTGCGTTAGGTCTTGCCTCACGCGAAGATATTATTCTCTTTTCCCTGGCCTTTGCGTCTTTTGGTATGTTTCAAAACGAATACGACCGCGGCGACCAATTTATGAAAATAATCAAGAGTTTGAAATAAAATGATTAAATATATTTTAGCTGGTGGATATCCACACAAAGCAAAAGATGGAGGAAAGGCATTTTTTATGTCTCTAATTGAAAACAAACCAGGACCGGTAAAATTATTAGAATGTCTTTTCTCAAGACCGAGAGAAAATTGGGAGAAGTCATTTTTACAAGATAAAAACTATATGGAAACAAACATAACGGAAACAAAAATAGATATGAAGTGTGCCACTGAAGAAAATTTTATTGAGGAATTAAAATGGGCAGATGCAATCTATTTTAGAGGTGGGGAAACGAAACTTTTACTGGAAAGGCTTTTAAAACACAAAGGATGGGAGAAATTATTAGAAGGTAAAAACATTGCTGGTTCTTCGGCTGGAGCTTATATGCTGTCGAAATATTATTATGATATTGAATCCCTTTGCATAAAGGAAGGACTGGGTCTGACTGACACTAAGGTCATAGTTCATTTTCAATCACCCAACTACAAAGTCGAATGGAAGAAAGCTCTTACGGAATTAAAAAAATACAAAGAAGATTTGCCAATTTTTGCTCTTGCAGAGGGAGAGTTTAAAATAATTGAAAAATAAAATGGACAAAATCAATGTTTCTATCTATACAAAATCACAAAATGCTCCAAGGGACATAATTTTACCTAGGCAAATTCATGGTGATAATATAGTGGAAATTATTACAGGCAAAGAAGATGTTAAAAATTGTGACGCTTTAATTACAAAAAATATAAAGTTTTCACTAGGTATGAGAACAGCCGATTGCGCGCCTATTTGTTTCAACGATGGAGAGAAAATCGGAATTGCCCATATCGGCTGGCGGGGGCTTTGTTTGGGGTTAGTTGAAAAGATGTCCAAGGAATTCAATCAAGAAAATTTACATGTTTTCGTGGGTCCTTTTATGCATTCATTTGAAATCAAGAAAGATTTTTGTTTTGATAAAATACAAGAAAAATTCGGAGAAAAATACTTCACGTATAATGAAGAAAAAATAACCTTTTTATTTAAAGATGCTATTATGTCTTTATTGCCACAGGGTGTAGAATTTGACTCGAGAAATACATACGAAGACACATCGTTACCGAGTTTTCGCAGAGATAAGACATCCGAAAGATTGATTACAGTAATTAGTTTTAAATAACAATAATATGATAAAGATGATTATTTTTGATTTATGGGAGACATTAGGTACAAAAAACATAAGTATTTCTAAATCCCTGCAAGATAAATTTGGAATTGAAAAAACATCTGACTTTATGCATTTATATGAAACTAGTATTCAACTTAAGGAGTGGAAATCCGAAAAAGAAATGGCTCAAAATTTTCTCAAAGAATTTAAAATTGAACGAAATGAAGAAAATATAAAATATGTTATTAATTTATTGAGACAAGGAATTGAAAAAGCAACAATATTCTCAGGTATGAAAGATTTACTACTTAAACTAAAGGAAAATTACAAATTGGGTTTTATTTCAAACACTACAGTTTTTGAATCGGTCGTGTTGGACAATTGGGATATAAGAAACATTTTTGATGTTGTTTCGTTTTCTTGGGAGCTTGGATTAAAAAAACCAAATAAGGAAATCTTTGATATAACGCTAGAAAAGTTTAATATTAATCCAGAAGAAGCTATTTTCATAGATGATGGGGAGAATAATATTAAAAAAGCTATAGAGTATGGTTTAAGCGGAATTGTCTTTAAATCAGTCGAACAACTAAAAAATGAGCTTAAAAAATTAAATATAAAAATATGAAGTTAAAAAATAAATCTTTTATAATTTTAATTGATGGCCCCATGGGTTCAGGAAAAACCACCGTAGCAAATATTTTACATTTAAAATTAAAACGTACATCTTGTATTGGTCTCGACAAAATAAAGCGTTTTCTGTCAGATTTTAAAAGAAATCCCGCAGACAACGAAATTAGTCGCAATGTAGTATTGGCAATGACACAGGAATATTTAAAACAAGGTATTAACGTGATTATAGAACAAGGAATGAAAAAGGAGCAAATAGAAACTTTTAAAAAAATAGCTAAAAAATATTGTGCTGATATTTTTATATATCAATTATATGCGTCGAAGTCTTTACTTCAGGAAAGGGTTTTGGCAAGACCAGGACTAATTGGAAAACCAAAAATTACCAAAACTCGCATAGAAAGAAATTATCGTATCCATACTAAAAATAAGCATCTAAATGTTCCAATTTTTAATTCAGAAGAACTGGCTCCAGAACAAATAGCGAATCGTATTTTAAAAGAAATAAGAAATTTATGAATTTAGATTTATCAAAAATTAAAAAAGTTTTCTTTGTGGGGATTGGTGGAATTGGTATCTCGGCTATTGCCCGGTTGATGTTTTTGGAGGGTAAAGAGGTTTCCGGTTCTGATATGTCGGAAGGAGAATTGACTCGCGAGTTGATGGGCCTTGGAATAAAGATAACTATCGGCCAGGGTTTTGAATTAATACCTGCTGGTGTGGATTTGATTGTTTACACGATTGCCATTCCGCACTATGACCCGAAACTTTTTGAGCAAATTAAAAATTCCAGTATTCCATATAAAAGCTACCCGCAAATGTTGCACTATGTGACGGACAACAAATATACAATTGCTGTTTCGGGTACCCATGGAAAGACGACAACTACAGCCATGATTGGCAAAATGCTAATGGATGCAAAACTTGATCCATCGATAATCGTTGGCAGTCTTTTAAAAGAATCCAAATCCAACTTAGTCGTGGGTAAGGGGAATTACTTCGTGGTGGAGGCCTGCGAATATGAAAGATCATTTTTAAATATAAATCCGACAGTTTTGGTTATTACGAATATGGAGCCAGACCATTTGGACTATTATAAAGACTTAGCAGACATACAAAGTGCTTTTAGTAGTCTCATAAACCAGACAAAGAGTTTTGTGATTTGCAACCCGAAAGATTTACCCATAGGTCAGACCTATGGGGAGAATATAAAGATTATGGATTACACGGCTTATTTGGATAAGGTTCCAAAATTGTCCGTGCCAGGTATTCACAACAGGATGAACGCAGCTTGCGCCATGGCTTTAGCTGAAATTTTAAATATTCCGGCAGATCAGGCCAGTATTTCCTTGGCTGGTTTTGAAGGCACCTGGCGCCGGCTCGAGAAAAAGGGGATGACGAGGGAAGGCACTATTGTTTACGACGACTATGCCCATCATCCGACGGAAGTTCGGGCTAGCTTGGAAGCTTTGCGGGAGGTTTACCCCAAAGGTACAAAAAATATCACGGTTCTCTTCCAGCCACACCTCTATAGTAGAACCAAAGCGCTGTTTGATGAGTTCGTGACCTGTTTCGACCAAGCGGACAATGTTTTCCTGCTGCCCATATACTTTGCCCGAGAAAACCCGGACCCGGAGGTTTCAAGTACGAAATTGGCCGAGGCAATACGGGCGCATAGGGGTGAAGCTGTGGCTTTTGAGGACTTCACGGTGGCCGAAGACTGGATTTCCAAGATGAAGCTGGGTCCCAAAGACGTATTTGTAACGATGGGAGCAGGGGAAGCTTATAAGGTTGCCGAAAAAGTCTTTCCCGACCTTGAGTCGGGACCCCGAGAATAGGGTCGGGGCAAAAAAGTTGTTCACAGGCCCTTAATTGTTCAATTTTAGACACAATTTGTCAATGGGTATATTCCAATCCGCCCTTATTTTATAAGGTTTTTTTGGTTTGACAGATGATAAAAGTGTTGCATAACTCTTGACTTTTTTATTTAAATATGCTAGTATTAAAGTACATCCTTATTGTATAGGCCAGATGACTTATCTGTCTTATTAAATAAGGGTTTTTTAGTTTTCACCTTAATTGGCTTGGCGGAGGCAGCAACAAGTAGCCCTGCACTCTCGCAAACAATAGTCATTTCATTCCTTTGTTTGGCGGAGCACAACCGCCCATTATGAAAAAAACAAAAACAATAAGGTTCGTGGAGTCGTTTATTATCTTACCAATAATGACCATGACGATACCTCTCGGGAATATTCCGGGTAGTATCAGTGCTATAAACCAGCCTCAAGTTGCGTTTATTTCTCCAGCGGTTTCTGTCGACCCAACCCTTAAATTGGAAGCAGACGCCATCGATGCTTACTTTGCGGCCCATGATATGCCACTCGAAGGCATGGGACTGAAGATGGCGGAAGAAGCAGAGGCTAACGACCTGGACTGGAGATTGTTGCCGGCTATTGCTGTGCGAGAGTCTACAGGTGGAAAGTTCGACTGTAAAAAAGCGGAAAATAATCCATTCGGTTGGGGCTCATGCAAGATTAGCTTTAAAACCCTAGATGAGACTATCGAGACTGTGGCCAAAAATCTGGGTGGTAACAATCCAAACACGGCCAGACATTATGACAACAAAACCACCAAGCAGATTTTGAACGCATACAATCCGCCGTCTATCGTGCCTCGTTATGCCGAACAAGTGTTGGCTATAATGAAAGACATAGGTAGGGAAGATATGGCAGCTATCTCGTCTACTGTTGCGGCGAATATATAAAAAATACTGATATCAAGCACAAAAAAAAGAACGCTTAGGCGTTCTTTTTTTTGTGCTTGATTTAGTTTTATTCCAAGTAAATCAAAGTCATCTTCTGGTCTCTAGGTTCAAATAGTGTAATTTGAAAATTATAATTCTTGCCAAGTTCCAATTTTGTCCGAAGCGCGGTTTCAGAAGGGAAGGTGGAATTGTGCACCAGTCCGGCTACGCCTTCCTTGATGGATACCAACGCGCCGTGTTTGTTGTACTTGATGACGACACCTTTGATGATGTCTCCTTTCTTCAATTTACCCTCGAATTCTTTCCAAGGGTTTTCCTTCAAAGCTTTTAAGGAAAGGGATATTTTTCCGTCTTTGATTTCAATAACTTTGGCTGCCACTTTATCTCCGATTTTAAACAGATTGCGTGGGTCTTCTACCAGGCCCCAGTCGAGCTCGGAGATATGCACGAGTCCTTCCAGCCCTTCTTCCAGCTTAAGGAATACTCCGAAGTCCACTATGCCGGCGACGGTGCAGTCTACCGTGTCGCCGATGTTGTATTTACTCAAAACTTCTTTTTTCTCTTCAGGATTGTTGTCTTTCTCGGAGAAAATTAGTTTTCCTTCTTTTGGAAGGGTGGAAATAATCATCACAGAAATACGCGTGCCGACGAGCTTTTTTAATTCTTTCAAAATTTTATCTTTATCGGAATCCAGAACTCTTGGATAATGGTCGGCTTTGAGTTGGGAAGCGGGCAAGAATCCCTGAATACCTTGCCATTCCAAAATCAAACCACCTTTGTTTGCGTCTTTTACCTCCAAGTCCAAAATTGTTTTTGCCTTAATAGCTTTTTCGGCTTCACTCCAGGTGAGGGCTTGCTTTGCTTCTTTTAGAGAAAGCTCTATGTAGCCGTCTTCATTTTCCGCGTCGACGATTTTCGCTTTGACGATGTCGCCCAAGCTTATCTTTTTGATTACGTCTTTGGCGTTGATAAATTCCCGTCCGTAAATGATACCTGTGCCATAGGGGCTCAAATCTACATAGACGGAAGATTTTTCCACTAAAATAACCGGACCTTCCACCAGGGAATCAACTTCCGGCTTGTTTACACTGCGTTCAGTGATAGAACTCAAAACCAAATTTTCAGGCACTATTTCTTCCGTATCTTTTATATCTACATTCATAATATTCTTTATTAAATTAAAACATCCGCATGAAAGCGGATATAAGGTTTAGGTTCTCGGGGCGTACTCATGCCGGGAGGGTTACCCCAAATCCTGCTTTTAATATATATTCAACTAAACAGATAGTACTATGAAATAATCCAAAACACAAGCCTCACCCCTGACCCCTCTCCAGCCCCATCCCAACCTTCCCCAGATTACTGGAGAAGGAGTTCGAACCCTCTCTGGTACTTCGGAGAGGGCAGGGTGAGGTCTGGCGAGGGGAATGTGGTATTATTGGTTTATGAAAGTATTTTATATAACGGGTAATGCTGGTACAGGAAAATCTACAGTTGTGGAAAAATTGGCCGAAAAGAGTGTTTTTCCTATTGACGCAGACTCAGTTAAAGGTTTAACTCATTGGATAGATAAAGAAACAAAAGAAGTAGTAGAGTGGCACCCTGGGATGACCAAAGATTGGTATTGGAAGCATCAATATGTTTGTGACAAAGAAAAATTAACTAATCTGATAAAAAATAGTCCAAAAGATATTGTAGCTGTTGCGGGGCTATTTAATAACCGTTCCGAGTTGAGAGGTTTATTTGATAAGGTTTTCTTGCTTAAGTGTAAAGAAGAAACTTTTATGAAAAGAATCATAGACAGAGAAAGTCATGATTTCGGCAAACATCCCTTAGATCAAGAAAATATTTTAAGTTGGTATAAAAATTTTGAAAAGGAAGTATTGGAAGAAGGAGCTATTCCAATAAATGCAGACCGTCCCCTCATGGAAGTTATTGATGAGATTTATAAATATATCAAGGTTTAGCGCTGATTAAAAAACTATTTTCATGCCAGTACTAAAAACAATACTCAAAGCAAGAGTTTTAAGGCAAGAAGAGACTAAAGCAGAAAAGATTTTGTGGCAAAAACTAAGAAATAAAAAACTAGGCATAAAGTTCAGAAGACAGCATCCAGTTGATATGTATATTCTGGACTTCTATGCTTCAGACTTAAAACTCGCCATTGAACTTGATGGCTCTCCACACAAAGAAAAGGAAAACAAAGAATGGGATAAAGATAGAACGGACTACCTAAACCGGAAAAATATAGACGTTTTGAGATTCTGGAATTCAGAAATTGAAAGCAACCTAGAGAATGCCATAGGCAAGATCAGGAATAAAATAAAAGAATTATCAAGTAATTGATTTTGTATTTTCCCCTCGCCAGTACTCTGGAGAGGGGATAAGGGGTGAGGCGGAATTGACTAAATATTCCATAGTTGTAATATCTTATTTGGAGGCGCCATGTCCTACGTCGAGAAATTGAGGATAGTAGTGAGAACGATGGGAGTTTTCACTCTCCTCCTTGCAATATTTGTTGCGGGAGTCGTAGTGGGAGCCGAATGGTCCCACTAGAACGCTGGCGGTCGCACCTTCAAGGAGCACCGCCAGTAAAAATTTATGTTGTGAGTTTTCCCCTCGCCAGTACTCTGGAGAGGGGGTAGGGGGTGAGGCTGAATTGCCTGAATTCTCTCTTTTGTTTTCAGAATTTTTCTGCTATAATACACCTAATGATTATCACATATTTCGGCAAGCAGTTTTTTAAGATTGGCCAAGGAGACTTGGTCTTAGCTTTTAATCCTGTTAGCAAGAGCTCCAAGACGGGCATTTCGGCACATTTTGGCGCGGATATTGCGCTGGTAACGACAAATCATCCGGATTACAACGGCGTAGACCAACTTTCTCATGGCGACAGGGCACCCTTTGTCATCAACGGTCCGGGAGACTACGAAATCAAAGAAATTTTTGTGAAAGGAGTAATGTCACCCGCCGAACTTACCGGCAAAAAATATATAAACACTATCTATGTTTTTTCTGTGGATGGCATCAATATTGCTTTCTTGGGAGCGCTCGGAGAAGGGGAACTTTCCAAAGAGACCCGTGAAGCTATCGATGGCCCGGATATTCTTTTTGTTCCGGTTGGCGGAAACGGCATGCTCGATGCAAAATCTTCCGCTAAGCTGGCTTCATCGCTTGAACCAAAGATGATAATTCCTATGGACTACGACGACAAAACGCTCAAAGCATTCCTGAAAGAGATGGGAGAAGAAAAAGCAGAAACAGTAGATAAGCTAACCTTAAAGAGAAAAGACTTAGAGGGTAAAGAAGGAGAAGTGGTGGTTTTAAAGGAAATGTAATTATATGGAAAAAATTTTTCATCACATCAGACGAATAAGACGACAACCGCAACACGTAAGAAGGCATGTTTTGCATGTTCTCGTGGTGGTGTGCGGTGTTATTTTAATTCTGCTATGGATTTATTCATTGGGAGTTACTTTAATGAAATAAATAATTTACTTGTCCCGTTAGAAAATCAGCGGACTTGTAAAAAAATAAAGTTTATCAATTTAATTTTTTAATGGGATGGCGAAGAAGAACGTAGAAACAATTGAAGAAAAACCCAGAGACGAAATTCTGCAAGTGGATGTCGTTGCTGAAATGAAAGAGTCATACTTGGCCTATGCCATGTCGGTCATCACTTCGCGCGCTCTGCCGGATGTTCGGGATGGGCTCAAACCAGTGCACCGCCGAATTCTTTTTGGTATGAATGAAATGGGGCTCACTTCCACGGCGCGTTTTCGCAAGTCCGCGGCCATTGTCGGAGATGTGCTTGGAAAATATCATCCACATGGCGACACAGCAGTCTATGATTCCATGGTGGGTATGGCCCAGGAATTTTCTTATCGTTATCCGCTGGTTATCGGGCAAGGAAACTTCGGTTCTATAGATGGAGACAATGCCGCGGCTATGCGTTATACCGAAGCAAAAATGTCTAAAATTTCAAATGAACTGCTGAAAGATTTGGAAAAGGAAACAGTGGATTTCCGTCCAAACTATGACCAAACCCGCAAAGAACCGATAGTTTTACCAGCCAACGTGCCCGCACTTCTCTTGAATGGTACTTTGGGTATCGCCGTTGGTATGGCAACAAACATTCCTTCACACAATCTTGCGGAAGTTTTGGACGCGACAAATTATTTAATTGAAAACGATGAAGCCACTACCGAAGACCTGATGCAATTTGTAAAAGGTCCGGATTTCCCTACGGGTGGCATTGCCTATGGCTACAAAGACATGCTTCATGCATACGGTTCTGGCCGCGGCGGAGTGGTTTGCCGAGGAGAAGCGGAAATAGTCGAGCAAAAAGATGGGAATTTCTCTATCATTATAACTTCCATTCCTTTCCGGGTAAACAAAGCCAATTTGATTGTCAGTATCGCGGAATTGGTGCAGGAAAAAAAGCTGGAAGGTATCAAGGGTCTGCGAGATGAATCCACCAAAGACATTCGCATCGTTATTGATTTGAAAGGGAGCGCGCACCCCGAGAAAGTTTTAAATTATATTTACAAAAATACCCAGCTTGAATCAAATTTCAATTTCAACATGGTAGCCTTGGTGGACGGAGTGCCTCAAACTTTATCCCTAAAATCCATTTTAGCCTTATTTATTGAGCATAGAAAAGAAGTTGTCAAACGCCGAAGCGCTTATGACTTGCGTAAAGCTGAAGAACGGGAACACATTTTACTCGGCTTAAAGAAAGCCCTGGATAAGATAGACCGGGTCATCACCGTCATCCGTGGTTCAAAAAATTCCCAGCTGGCTAAACTAAACCTGATGAAGGAATTTAAGTTTTCGGACCTGCAGGCCACGGCTATTTTGGAAATGAAGCTGGCAAAACTGGCCGGACTGGAGCGCAAAGCGGTGGAAGATGAACTTGCCGAGAAGCAGAAATTTATTGCCATGATGAAAGACTTACTCTCGAGCCCAAAGAAAATACTGAAGACCATCGCAGATGAACTGAAAGAAATCCGGGAAAAATATTCCGACGAAAGAAGAACCAGGATAGTCAAAGGCGGAGTCAAAGAAATTTCCGACGAAGATTTGGTTCCGGAGAAAGAAACCATGCTGGTGCTGACTGCCGGCGGATATGTGAAATGCACCGATCCTGCGGAATATCACGCGCAGAAACGCGGCGGAGTGGGGGTGATAGACCTCGAAACCAAAGAAGAAGACTTTGTGACCATGTTGGTTTCCGGTTCCACGCACAGCAACCTCTTGTTCTTTACCAACCTCGGAAAAGTTTACCAAATGAAAATGTACGATATTCCCGAAGGTCGTAGAGCCACACGTGGTAAATCCATCATGAATTTCTTGGCTCTTTCCGGAGATGAAAAAGTCACGTCTATTTTGGCTATGCCAAAAGATTTGGGCACGACGCCTTCTTCTTTGATGCTTGTCACCAAAAGCGGCACAGCCAAGAAAATGGCCAGCTCCGGTTTCAAAGATGTTCGCCGTAGCGGTATCATTGCTATTCGGCTCGACAAAGACGACCAACTTATTTCCGCGCTGGTAACTGAAAAAGGAGACGAAGTGATGATAGCTACTGCCGACGGACAATCCATCAGATTTAAAGAATCGGATGTTCGCGAAATGGGACGAACTGCCGGCGGGGTGAGTGGCATCAGACTTGGTAAAAGTGACCAAGTCATCGGCGTGGATGTCATAAAGAAGACCAGTGAAAAGGCGGCCTTCCTGACCATGAGCGCAAACGGTTTTGGTAAGAAAACCGACTTGAAAGAATACAAAGTTCAAAAGCGCGGCGGCTCCGGCGTAAAGACAGCCAAAGTGACTCCAAAAACAGGCAAGCTTATTGTGGCCAAAGTACTCAGTGGCGAAGAAGCCGAGCTCATAGCCATGTCCAAAAAAGGACAGGTCATCCGCACACCCCTCAAAGATATTTCTTCATTGGGGCGTCAGACTCAAGGCGTGACAGTCATGCGCCTGCGCGGAGGAGACGGTATAGCCTCGCTCGCTTGCATATAAATGGTACAATATAAATATGTTTACCGACCCGGTAAAAAATTTAAAAACTTTGGGACTTGCTGAAAATGATATCGTGGCTGATTTGGGCGCTGGGACCGGATTTTATTCCGTGGCGGCCGGAGCTGTCGTGCCCCGGGGAAAAGTTTACGCCGTTGAATTACAGAAAGATTTTCTGGATACCATCAAACATAAGGTAAAAGAAGCGCATCTCTCGAACGTGGAAATTATCTGGGGAAATATTGAAAAACTGGGTGGCACGAAAATTGCCGACACAGTAGTGGATGTAGCCATAGCTTCAAATGTACTCTTCCAGGTTGAAGACAAAGAAAAATTTATCGAGGAGATAAAAAGGATATTGAAGCCAAACGGCAAGGTGCTTTTGGTTGATTGGTCGGAGGAGTCTATCATGAAAGGGGGCGGAATTGTACCCAGGGAAAAAGCGCGGACGATGTTTGAAAAAAAAGGTTTTGCCTGGGTTCGCGATATTGATGCCGGAGCGCACCATTATGGTATAATCTTAAGGAAGTTATAAAGTAGAAAGTTATAAAGTTCGTAAAGTAAAAATGAAAAATTTTCAACTTATTATTTTAATCGTATTCATTGCCGCCGCTATTTTCGGTATTTTGGTTTTTTCCGGAGCGATAAAATTGGGGAGTGACAATACAGCCAGTCTGGGCACGGTTACTCTATGGGGCACAGTGCCTACGAGTATGATAAACGCTCCGCTCGAGGATTTTAATAATGCCAACCCGACTTTTGTGGTGAAATATGTGCAAAAGTCTTCAGATACTTTTGACCAAGATTTACTTGAAGCCCTGGCTACCGGTTCCGGCCCAGATATTTTTTTCTTACCGGACGATTTGGCCTTTCATTATGCCAACAAAATTTTGGCCATTCCGTATTCCAGCTACCCGCTCTCTTCTTTTAAAAATGTTTTTGCCGGAGCAGGGGAAGTATTTCTGACAGGGAAGGGCATCTTGGCTTTTCCAATGTCTGTAGACCCGCTCATGATGTACTACAACCGAAGTATTTTGGATGCGAGCGGAGTAGTGTATCCACCCGCCACCTGGGATGATTTAGTAGCTCTTGTGCCGACCCTGGTCAAAAAAGACAGTTCAAATAAAATAGTAAAACCGGAAGTAGCACTCGGACACTATTCAAATGTGAATAATGCCAAAGATATTTTGGCCGCCTTGTTTATGCAAGCCGGAAATCCTATCGTCGCGGAATCAGGCGGTATTTTCAGCTCAACCTTGGATTCATCGGCAGGGAATACCAATCTTCCCGGCGTGCTAAAATTTTATACGGATTTTGCCGACCCAAACAATGTCGCCACGTATTCCTGGAATGCGTCCTTTCCAAGTTCTCTGGATGTTTTTTCATCGGAAAATTCGGCACTTTATTTTGGCTTTGCTTCCGAGCTACAAACTCTCGTAAATAGAAATCCAAATCAAAACTTTTTTATAGCCCCGTTTCCCCAGATGAAGAATGCGAATTTTAAACTTACCAGCGCCAGAGTCACCGGGCTGGCCATCTCGGCTTTTTCCAAGAACATCAATACGGCCTTTGTGGCCGCGAGCCGTATGGCTACTAGTGATTTTGCGGCCAAGTTTGCCCTGGCTACGGGTGTGGCTCCGGCCAGGCGAGATTTGCTTGCCATCAAGCCCACAGATGCCTATTCACCGATTTTTTACAGCTCCGCTCTATACGCCAAAAGCTGGGTGGACCCATCTTCGAAAGACACAGATAATATTTTTAGTGGTATGATTAATAATGTGCTTTCCAATAACATGTCGGTCGGGGACTCCATCAAAGATGCGAGTGCCAAAATGAGTCTGCTCTTCTCGAGATAGTAAAAAGTTCGTAAAGTAATAAAATGCAAAAAGTAAAAAAATTCGTAATTCGTAATTATACATTCGTAATTGTGCTTGCTGTGTTGCTGGCCGTTCCGGCTTTTTCTCTGGCGAACACTCCTCCGACTTCCGGACTGGTGCCATGTTTAACAAAAAGCAATCCCGGCCCCTGTGATTTTAATGCGCTGATGACCCTGGTAAACACGCTCATAAATTTTGCCCTTTATTTCATGGCCATACCGATTGCGGCCATAATGTTTGTGTATGCCGGATTCGAGCTGGTAAGCTCCGGAGGCAGCACCGAGAAGAGGGGTATAGCCAAAAAAGTCTTTACCAACGCGGTGATTGGCCTCATCCTCGCCGCCGCGGCCTGGCTTATAGTCAAGACATTATTATCGATTTTGGGCTATAGTGGCGCCTGGATTGGTTTTTAGCAGAAAAAAGGTATATAATTAAAGAACAATGAATTTCATTCAAAAAAATTGGCAGAAGTTGGCGGTACTCGCGTATGTTTCTGTTTTACCTGTTATTTCTCTTGCCAATGACCCCGCTTGTGATCCTTCCAAGGGAGTCATATGTAACCCACTAAATACCAACAACACTTTACCCGGACTCATTCAAAGCATCCTGGAAGGTATGCTCAAAATAGGAATTCCCGTCGTGGCGCTGGCCGTCATTTACTGCGGTTTTCTGTTTGTTTTTGCCAGAGGAAACTCGGAAAAGATTACTCACGCCAAAGACGCCTTGCTCTATACAATGATAGGTGCGGCGATATTATTGGGTGCGTGGGCGATAGCGCAGATGATATCTGCCACCGTTTTGGCTTTGTAAATATTATTAATTTAACTTAATTTGTTATGAGTACATGTAATCCCGGTATACTTAGTGTGTTGTGTAAAATAAATGAGATATTTGGAGCTGTTATTCCTGTCTTGGTTGCTCTGGGTGTGGTTTATCTTGTTTGGGGTATAGTGCAATATATGATTGGTGATAGCGAAGAAGCAAAAAAGAAAGGGAAAGACGGGATTATCTATGGCATTATCGGTCTGACTGTGATTATTAGTGTATGGGGACTTGTATTTATTCTTGTTAATACTTTTAATTTGGACGACAACAACTACATAAATAACTCTGACCTTAATAAATTATTACCTAAATAACATGAAAAAAAATTTATTAAAATTTATTACAATACTTTTACTTGCAGTTTTTGTACCGTTTATTGCTTCCGCTCAAGCCACTGGTTTGACGGATGTGATTACCAAGATTAGCGATCTTTTTAAAGCTATTTTACCGGTTTTGGTTGCATTTGGCGTCTTATATTTTATCTGGGGAATGGTGCAATATTTCATTGCTGATGGAGAGGAAGCTAAAAAGAATGGCCGCGACAGAATTATTTACGGCATCATCGGTTTGGCGGTCATAGTCAGCATCTGGGGATTGGTAGCTATCCTAAATCAGACATTCGGCTTAGGCGGAACAACCGGCTTGGGAGTCGGTCAAACTCCCGACCTTGGTAATTTAGTGACCACTACAAAAAATTCCGGTTCCGGTTGTCCTGACTTGGGTGCAGGAAAACCAAAACTTTCCGACTATCTTGATTTCTTTACCTGTATCATAGGCAACTCGATCATTCCATTCATTTTTGCGCTGGCTGTGGTTATGTTTATTTGGGGAGTGGTAAAGTTTCTCATTCTTGATGCCGACGAGGAAGCCAAAAGGGCGCAAGGTAAGCAGTTTATGATTTGGGGGATAATTGCCCTAGCGGTCATGCTTTCGGTTTGGGGTTTGGTTAATATTCTACAGACTACTTTTGCAATCAAGACAGGGAGTTCTGTGCTTCCTACTGTGGTTCCGCCTCAAAAGTAGAATTTGCTTCATATTTGGGCAAGGGGTATAATTAAGTAACATTATTAGTTTAATTATTATTAGGTCGCATTTATTATAAGTTCGTTAATTGCGTCGCGCTTAAAGGACGGTTGCGCGACACGATTTCGCAAAATCGTATGAAAAAGAATTTAATGGTATTGTCGGGTGTGTTTTTCGCTTTAGCGCCTATCGTCGCATTCGCGCAGGTTACTATAAATGGTAGTACTACATCTTGCGATCCTGCAGCCTATGCCGGACAAAACGCAACTTTGTTTGGATTACTATGCAGAATCGGAGTATTTCTAAATGCTGTAGTTCCTGTGTTGATAGCCCTAGGAGTCGTTTACTTTGTCTGGGGAGTCATTACCTTCGTTGTTGCCAATGACGAAGAGGCAAAGACAAGAGGACGAGACAGAATTATTTACGGCATCATCGGTTTGGCTGTGATTATCGGTATGTGGGGACTTGTAAATGTTTTGAAAAACACATTTTTCAATGTCGGTAACAGTGCAAACATTACGCTTCCTACAGTACCCGTAGTTCAATAAAAATATGGATTTACTGCTTAGTTTTTTTAGCACAAAGATAGCCTATGCTGCACCCAGCACGAGCCTGAACGGATTCATCGCCAATGTTGATAATCTGATTATCAACCCGCTGATTGGACTTTTATTTGCGCTAGCTGTGGTTTATTTTCTCTATGGCGTTCTCGAGTTTATAATGAATCAAGAAAACGAAGAGAAAAAAACTTCAGGCAAAAGCCACATGCTCTGGGGTGTCATCGGGATTACTATTATGCTCGGAGTCTTTACGATACTCAACATAGTTATAAATACTTTTGGCATAAAGGGAGTGACTCCGGAGACAGGGGAAGTGCATCTAAGCGAGTAAGTAAGGGGAAAATACTAAATAGAAATGCTAAAGGGGCGTCTCGTAAACGAGCGCCCCTTTTGTGTTACGTGGCCAACGTGATTACGGCCATTACTACTAGCGAAGAATTACTGCCACCAGTGGAAGAAAACCTTGCCATCTCCAAGCGGGGAGACGAGGTATGGTCCAGCCGGGAAATTACGAAACCCTACATCATGACCGTCCATATGGTCGGTCCAGCACATCTCGCTGTTTTCGGGATCAGCGACGCAGTATTGTACTGCCGCCGTAGCCCGAGTGTGGGTCTTGTTGGGGTCAATCCAAGCCTTAGTAGGCTTGTCCTTGGTTGGGTATCCGTCGCCAGCGCGAGGGAATCCCGGTACTTCGGGAATCACCTGCGCGGCTTCCTGGGCAGCCAGACTGCGGGCGTACGCGGCAGCTATTTCTTGTGCAGCTGCATTTTCCGCTTCGGCTTTATTTTCTACTGTTGTTCTTGATGAGCTAGCTAGAGAGAAAACAACTACCATTACAATAAAGATTAAAACCCCGATTACCCCTATCCAAGTCCCGAGGCGAATGGGTTTTTGGGTTGGCGTCGTTGGTGAAGATGGTGTCATGGTCTCCTCCTTCTCAATTCGTCGACAATCGCAGTGACAATTGCCGGATCAAGCCCAAACGTGCTCGAAGAAAGTTTCTTCGGTTCGGCCTTGTCCATGTGGATCAGCGATGCCTCATAGGCCAGCTCGGCGGAAAGTCCAGGTCCTTCAGGTCCATCGGTTCCTAGCTTTTCATGACCCGAAAAGAATTTGATCAATTCCGCCTGGTGTTTGGCCTGCACTCGCTGACCTTTACGCTGGCGTTCTTCACGCGCGGCAAGTTCTAAGTCGTCAGTCATCTTTTGATCGGGCGAGATTTTGGAGACAATAACTCCTGTCACCTTAAAACCCCAGCGATTACGTGGCTTTTTTTCCTCATCCTCAGGGTTGAGAACAATGTGTGCGTGTTTTTCTAGGGTTTCTTTTGACAGTAGCAATTGATCCAAGGCAATTGTTGCGACCTTATTACGAATCGCTTCGTCCCAAAGATCGTCCAATCCCTGTTTAAGACCGGCTGGATTAACGCTAAGGTACAGGTTTATGTCGACGATTTCTATTGCAATACTACCGTCGATTTTTACCGGCACTGTGTCTGATGTGAAAACATCCAGTGCGTCAAGCTTTATGATTGTCTCACGACAATCTACCGGCTTTATCCCGAAAGGGAACGGCACCCATTGCCAACCTTCACCAACTTCTCCGGAAGTTCGTTGTCCGAGTAAGAGAATGGCTGCTCTCCAGCCAAGCTCATCTCCCCCGATTTTCTTCCATCCGCCCATGTACCAACTACTAAGGACGATGGTCCAGACTACTAGGAGTAGCCAAGACCATGACCAAGAAAACTCGCTGAACACCATGTAGGCGCTTGCGAGCACGAAAAGGGCACACACCGCGCCCAGGATTCTACTAGTCATATGTTTTTCTCCTCGCGCCCGTAAGCGCAAAACCTAAAACTTATTCTGATTTCGAATAACTAGTGCCTACTCATTGTATCACAACAAAACGAAAAAGTCAACCCCTTCGGGCTGACTTTTTCGTATGATTCCCCTCGTTGAGGGGTGGCGCTTGCGCCGGGGTGGAAATGCATCCACCTCCCCCTAAAGGGTACTCCTCAAGAGGAGAATAATTCCATTACTCGTGTTTCAAAGGCGAAGTCTCGTAGTTCTCTTTGGCTCCGAAAATCCTTCTGGCTAAGATGACTATGATGAGGACAAATATCGCAAACAGAATCCATTGTATCAAGCCGGAAGGTAAGAAACTATTTGACCCGAAGATGGCATTGGAGGCGAGGGCGTTTCCGCTGTCAGGATTGGTTGCATCGTTTGGTGTATCGGTAAATGTATCGTTTGTGTTTTGGTTTGTGTTCGTGTCAGTGTAGTTGGTTGTGGCAGAGCCGTAATTGTAGTTGTTGGCATTGTTTGTAGCCGCTACTGAGGTGTTGCTATTTACAATAAAGAAAACTGCGTTGGAAAATCCTCCACCCGGCGCACCGTTGTACACAGTGATATAAAATCCTCCGTTGGTTTTGTACGCATAAGTGTCATTGCCGGTAATCTGCACCAAGAGGTGAGAGCGGTCTATGAATGTCGTAGTACGGTTGGCAGAATTTATTCTGGCGACAGAGCTGGGTACAAAGCCACTACCGGTAATGGTGATAGTCTTTGTACCTACACCCAAGTTGCTGGATTTTGGGCTGATGGCGTCGATAGATGGACTCGGATTGTTTATATCCACCGGGTTGTAGACTTGCTGTCCGGTATTGCTACTGTAAACATAATTGTAGCCGGCAGATTGAGCGGAAACCTTGTTAAAAGGGATAAAAATCAGGCCAAAAGCCAAAATAGTCAGCACTTTCAAGCTCAAATTTATTGATTTGTTATTTATTTTCTTCATGTGTGAAGTATAGCATATTGTGCCATAAATGTCAAGTCTGCTATATTCCACTATTTTGTGGGCGAGGAGGGACTTGAACCCTCACGGCTTGCGCCACCAGTTCCTAAGACTGGCGTGTTTACCAATTACACCACTCGCCCAAAATTATTTAATGCTAGGCCTTTCCTAGTCAATGTGCGCCCAGTTGGGATCGAACCAACGACCTTATCCTTAAGAGGGATCTGCTCTACCAGCTGAGCTATGGGCGCATATTTTTTTAAAAAACACCGGTGCTCGGGATGGGAGTCGAACCCATACCTCTTGCGAGATTCGATTTTAAGTCGAACGCGTATACCAATTCCGCCACCCGAGCAATAATCCTAAAATATTCTAACATACTTCTTTTCCTATTGCCTGCTCGACCTTGTCTCGCATCGGCAATTTCGCCTCCGGCGAACCAGCAAAAAATTAAAATTATTTAATTTTTTGAGGCCTGGGGCGGAATTGAACCGCCGTATATTCCTTTTGCAGAGGAATGCCTTACCACTTGGCTACCAGGCCAACTACAGAAAGCCTAAGCTTTCCACCAAACTCCCCCTGCCAAGGGGGAGAATCAAAGAGGGGGTCAAATTCAGTTTACGTTTTTCGCAGCAGTTCGTCAATTTTCTGGCGGTTCTTTTCGCCCAAATCTATCTCCACATCCAGGAAAGGAATTATTTTTATTGCCAGATTTTCCTTCAGAAACTCCCGGACGTCTTTCAGATTTCTTTTTACGAAAAACAGAGCGGCGTCTTGTTTGGAATCCGGCAGGACAGTGATAAAAATAGTTGCCCTTTTTAGGTCAGGGGAGACGGTGCAACCGGTGACAGTGATGAGAGAGCTTTTATTATTCTCACGTCCCAGGTACTGCGCCGTGAGTTCTTTTATATTATTCGCAACTTTTTCGTTTCTTTGATTCATAATTTATTTCCCCTCTCCTTTACAAGGAGAGGGCTAGAGTGAGGTGAATTATTTTTGAGTTATGGCAAACGATTCGAGGACATCTCCAGCTACGACTTCCACTTTGGATTCCAGCATCATCCCGAATTCTGTACCTTCCTCCACACTACTTACTTTTGTTTTACTCTTTTCCAAGTTTACAATTTTCCCGCGGCCAATTTCAAATTCCCGGCGCATTATTCTGACAGTCGAATTCAATTTTATTTCTCCGCTGGTCACCTTGCCGCCTATTATTTGGCGTTCCTTGGTGCGGCTGAAGGCTCGGATAATCTTGGCTTGCCCGGTCGTTTCAATGGTTTCGACTTTTGGTCTCTTTTCTTCCATTTGTTCTTCCAGCCATTCCGTCATTTTATAAATAATTTCAAAGTGAGAAATTACTATACCTCTCGTTTGGGCTATTTCTACGGCGCTACGGTCGGCCTTCACGTTGAACCCTATGACCAATACATCTTCTCCCGAAGTCACTCCTTTTATGTCCGATTCGGAAATAGGCCCCACTCCTTTTGATATGATTCTAAACTCGGCGTTGTCCACACCCGTTTTATTTTTTATTTTAGCTATTTCTTTCTCGATGGCTTCGAGCGAGCCGGAAACATCGGCTTTCAAAATTATCGGGATAATTTTTTTATCTGACTTAGAGGTTTTGCTTCCACTTAGAGGCAGGACTTCTAAACTTTTCCAGTTTTCCGCATATTCTTCCGCGTCAGATTTTTTCGCAAAAGATTTGAACTGCGCTCCCACTCTCGGCATTTTATCAAAGCCCATGATACGGACAGGAGAAGAGAAAGTGGCATTATCTATCGTTTTCCCCATAAAATTCTCGATTATGCGGGTGGAACAAACTGCATTTTCCACAGCGACAGTCATCCCTTTCTTGATTGAGCCATTTTTTATGAGCAGGGTTGCCATTATTCCACGCCTGGAATCCAAGTTCACTTCGATTACAAACCCGGAAGCATCTTCACCGGAATCACCGGTCAAGTTTTCCATCTCGGCAATAATCAAAATAAGTGAGAGTAAATTGTCTACGCCGGTGCCTATCTTTGCGGAAATTTCCACAAACGGAATTTTACCGCCATAGTTTTCCAAATAAATCTCATGCTCAGCCAGTTCCGTTTTTGTTTTTTCTATATTGGCACCCGGTTTGTCTATTTTGTTTATGGCCACCAGGCAGGGGATTTTGGATTCCACGATGGTTTTCCAAGCTTCTATAGTCTGAGGTTTTACTCCATCGGCTGCCGAGACCACTAGAATGGCAATATCGGCTACTTCCGCCCCGCGTTCGCGCATTTTTGAAAATGCTTCATGTCCGGGAGTATCCAGAAAGGTTATTTTTTTATCAATACCTTCCTCGTTTTTATGCACGACTTCATAAGCGGAAATGCACTGGGTTATGCCTCCGGCTTCACATTCCACCACGTTGGTTTTTCGGATATAATCCAAAAGCGTAGACTTGCCGTGGTCCACATGGCCCATGACTACCACCACAGGCGGGCGTGATATTATTTTGTTTATTTTATTTTCTGGCATTTTTGTTTAACTTTATAACTTTCTACTTTGTAACTTACTTCACTTCTGCTTTATCCAAAGCCCTTCTTTCTTCGTCCGAAAGCTCATATTCAGATTTTCCATTTTTCACCGGTTTGGCAAAGATGCTCATTCTCTCCCTCGAATACAGGCTGGAGATTACCAAGCCGTCACCTTCTTCGTTTAGCATGCCAATAGCAAAACTCTGATTACTGCCTTGGTCCGGAAACGGATTGAAGCGTATCGTTTCAAGTCCACGAATGCTTTTCTTGAGTTTGCAATTTATCAAAGCTACTTCCTTTTCGGTGTTGTCTCTGGCTTTGCACAATTTTGTAATATTGTTTTCCAACACAACGATAGTGTCTTCCAGGTCCTTTGCTTTTTTACCCAAGAAAAATCTTTTTAAGCGTTTTTCGGTAATGATAACCCAGACGATGCCCAAAAAAACTAGGAATATGGTAATTCCGTTCAAGATAAAAAAAATCAACCCAAAAGTACCATCGAGCTTTGTGTTCATATATTTTTAATATATACCCAGTAGTGAGTTTTAGCAAGGCGTGAAGCGCGTAATTTTTCAAAATTACATTGCTAAAATCTACTAACTGGGTATACTATTTTCATGGTTAGTAAAAAAGAAATTTATCTAGACTACGCGGCTTCAGCTTTGCCAAACCCCAGCTCTATTCATGTGTCTGGAATAAACGCGAAAAAGAAACTGGAAGAAGCACGAAAAATAGTTGCAAGGGTTTTGGGTGCGCGTACTTCTGAAATAATTTTTACCAGTGGCGCCACCGAAAGTAACAACTTGGCAATACAGGGGGTAGTTTTTGCGGTAACGGATAGAAATTTTCTTCCACATATTATTACCACCAATATAGAGCATCCGTCAGTATTAGAAACCTTTAAACTTTTAGAGAAAAGAAAATTCGCGGAAATTTCGATTATACCTGTAGAGACTAATGGAATAGTGAATCCTAAAAAAATTAAAAAAGAAATCAGAAAAAATACCGTGCTCATTTCGGTGATGTATGCCAATAACGAAATCGGAACTATTCAACCTATAAAAGAAATCAGTAAAGTTGTGAGATTTTATAATAAAACAAATTCCAATAAAGTTTTTTTCCACACCGATGCTACACAGGCTGTGAGTTATTTGGATTTAAACGTGGAAAGGCTTGGTGTAGATTTGCTCTCGCTCTCTGGAGCAAAGATTGAAGGCGCAGGGAGGGTTGGCGTGCTTCACAAAAGAGCGTCGGTGCAGTTGGCAAATGTTTTCGGCGGGGGAGACCAGGAAATGGGTTTGCGTCCCGGAACCGAAAATTTGCCGGAAATTGTAAAATTCGCGCAAGCATTAAAAATGGCGCAAGACCTAAAAGAAAAGGAAGTAAAAAGATTAACCACTTTACGTAATTATTTTTTAGACCAATTGTCTCATTCTAACATTCTAACGAATTTTGGAATGACAATAAACGGCGATTTGGAAAACAGGTTGCCGAATAATGTAAATGTTACCTTCCCAAAAATTCCAAGTGACTTGATTGTGGTAGAACTTTCAGCAAAAGGTATCATGACGTCATCCAAGTCTGCCTGTAAAAGCGGGGAAGCGGGAGGTTCGTATGTGATAAAAGCAATTTGCAAAAAGCCAAACAGAAACATTGGTGGGATACGTTTCTCTTTGGGCAGAGATACAAAAAAGAGCGATATTGACTATACAGTTAAGTCACTATCCGAAATTTTGCAAAAACTAAAAAAATGGTACAATGTATAAATATGGATATTAAGGAATTAAACAAAACCCAATTAATACTGCTGGCTATACTTCTTTCGTTTGTCACTTCTATCGCGACGGGTATCACCACTGTGACTCTGATGCAACAAGCGCCGACTTCTTTTACTACACCAGTGAATAGAGTCGTGCAACAAACGATTGAAAAAATTCAGCAAGTGGAAGGTAAGACAGTCACGCAGACAGTGGTGGTGAAAGAGGAAGATTTGGTGGTGGATGCCATCGCGAAAAATTCCACAGCAGTATTTTCCATAACCAAAGAAACTCAGGATGCGGCTTTTAAAACAATTGAAGTTTCCGCCGGACGAGGTTTTGCAATTTCTACTGATGGTGTAGTTGTTTCCGATGCGGCATTGGTGCCGGACAAAGAAGTTTACTATATAAAAAACGACAGCGGGAAATTCAAAGCGGATTTTATTTCCACCGACAAGAACGGATTTTCTCTCCTCAAGATAGGCGCTCCGGTAAACGGCACAGATAAGGTGGTGTTTACAGTGCCAGCTTTCGGAGATTTGAGTAAAATGAAAATAGGTCAGCAAATTATACTTATAGGAAGTTCTGTGTCCTCTTCTATTTTTGAAGGATTAAACGCAAATAAAAGCTTAGACCTGAATGTTTCCAAATCCAGTGCCGGTGGCTTGGTGCTCAATCTGGATGGGGAAGCTCTTGGTATAGCACTCTCTCTTGATACTACTTCTTTTGCTTCAATCAAATCTATCACTGATGCTCTAGCAGCATCTACTGTTCCGTCAGCCAAAGCTCAATAACCTCTTGACACATAGTGTATAATAACAAGAGTAGAAAGTTCGTAAAGTAAGATTATTTATAACTTTAAAAACTTTATAACTTTTAACTAAAACATCATGCCACCATTAAATAAATTTACAACTAAAGCCAAAGATGCCATCAAAAAAGCCCACGAGCTGGCTATTGAGCGTGGGGTAAATCATGTTTCCGCACTGCACTTGCTTGCGGCACTGCTCTTGCAAGATGAATCAATGGTGAATTCCATTTTGGATAAACTGGAAATCGACACCATGCTTCTGACTGATTCCGTTTTGGAATTGATTGAGCAGCCCGAAACCCGCAACACCATTTCGCCTTCATATCAGATTTATTTGAACCCGGATTTGGCGCAAGTCATAGAACAGTCGGCTAAACTCGCGGAATACATGAAAGATGATTTTGTTTCGACAGAGCATCTCTTTGTCGCTATTTTGGAGGTTGGGAGCGAGGCGCGGGAGACTTTGGCGCGGTTTAGAATTCACAAAGATCAAGTGATGAAAGTGCTGGAAGAACTCCGCAGTCAAAATATTACCGATGTCTCTGAACCCAAAAAATACAAATTGATTTTAAAATATACCCGCAATTTGACGAAGCTCGCCCACGAAGACAAGCTCGACCCAGTGATAGGCCGCGATGGCGAGATAACTCGCATCATGCAGATACTTTCGCGTAGGACCAAAAACAATCCGATTTTGATAGGCGAGGCGGGTACCGGTAAGACAGCCGTAGTAGAGGGCTTGGCGCAAATGATTGCCAAGAACAATGTGCCGGAATCTCTGAAAGAAAAAGAAATCGTCTCGCTCGATTTGGGGCTCTTGGTAGCCGGCACAAAATATCGCGGAGAATTTGAAGAAAGACTAAAGGGTATAATGAAAGAAATTGAAAGGTCTGACGGCAAGATAATTCTTTTTATTGACGAGATTCACACCATCGTCGGCGCCGGAGGCGCAGAGGGCACGATGGATGCTTCAAACATGCTCAAGCCGGCATTGTCCCGCGGAGAACTGCGGGCCATTGGCGCGACAACATTGCGGGAATATCAAAAACATATAGAGAAAGACCCTGCTTTAGCTAGGCGTTTTCAGCCCGTCTACATAGACGAGCCGAGTATTGAAGATACTGTTGCCATTCTTCGCGGGCTGAAAGAAAAATACGAGCTTTTCCATGGTATCCGTATTACTGATGACGCAATAATTTCGGCAGTCAACCTTTCTTCCAGATATATCACCAACAGATTTTTGCCGGACAAGGCGGTGGATCTCATCGACGAAGCTTCTTCGTCACTCAAAATAATGCTTGAAAATAAGCCACCGGTCTTGGAGGATGCGCACCGAAAAATAATGCGCCTAGAGATAGAGAAAGAAGCTTTGAAAAAAGAAATTTCTACCAGTGAAATAAAAAGCAGAATTAAAGAAATAGACAAAGAAATAGGAAATTTATCGGAAAAAACAAAAGAGCTCGAGTTAAAATGGAAAAACGAAAAAGAAACCGTGATGGAAATTCGTGCTGTTAAAAAAGAGCTTGAAGGTATCCGTCTGGAAGCGGAAGATGCCGAAATGCGGGCTGACCTCGCGCGTGCGGCCGAAATACGCTACGGCAAAATTCCAACTCTCAAAAAAGATCTTGAGGTAAAGCTTACCAAGCTGAAGAAACTTCAAAAATCCCGCCGAATTCTGAAAGAAGAAATCAACGCTGAAGACATAGCCGAGGTGGTGGCGCGCTGGACAGGTATACCGCTGACCAAAATGCTCGAAGAAGAGCGCGCCAAGCTTGAAAAAATGGAGTCCGAATTGGAGAAAAGAGTTGTGGGTCAAGAAGAGGCCATTAAACGCGTCTCAGATGTCATCCGCCGTTCACGTGCGGGTATCGGAGACCCAAACCGCCCAATCGGTTCATTTATCTTTTTGGGTCCGACCGGAGTCGGTAAGACTGAGCTCACCAAAGCGCTCTCGGAGTTTATGTTCAACGACGACAATGCCATTATTCGCGTGGATATGTCCGAATACATGGAACGCCATTCCGTATCCAAACTTGTAGGTTCTCCGCCGGGATATGTGGGTTACGACGAAGCGGGCCAATTGACCGAAGCCGTCCGCCACAGGCCATATGCTGTGGTGCTTTTTGACGAGATTGAAAAAGCCCATCCGGAAGTTTTTAATATACTTTTGTCTGTGATTGATGAAGGCCGGTTGACCGACGGCAAGGGTAGAGTGGTGAATTTCAAAAACACCATCATTGTACTGACCAGCAATATCGGCTCGCAGTTTGTGGAAAAAATGGAATCCATAGGCTTTTCCAATAATTCTCCGAAAGCCGATTATGGCAATATGAAAGAAAAAGTAATGGAAGCGTTGAAAGACAATTTCCGTCCGGAATTTTTGAACCGCTTAGATGAAACTATTGTTTTTGATGTGCTTTCACCGGAAGCTATTGCCGAGATAGTAAAGCTTAGAATAAAAGTTGTGGTAGATAGGCTCTCCGGCAAGGGAATTGAGTTTGAAATTTCCAAAGAAGCTCTGGCCTACTTGGCCAAGGAGGGCTACGACCCGCATTATGGAGCGCGCCCAATCAATCGCTTGATACAAAACAAAATATTAAACCCCGTAGCATCATTCATCATTTCAAATGGAGTTAAAAAAGGAGATATGGTAGCCGTATCAGTAAAAAGCAATGAGCTCCTGATTGAAGCCAAGAAAGGAAAAGTGAAGAGCTCAATCCATGTGCGAGCTAAATCAATAGCGTAAAGTTTGCTTTATTTTTAGATTTGGTATAATGAAAATATGAAAAAAGTCGTTAAAAAAACAGCTGAAAAATACGTGACGGAAGAGAGATTCAAAAAGTTTGAAAGTTCTTTTGAGACAAATATGGCAAATATCGCAAAATCCTTTGAGCGACACGAAAAAGTAATGGGCCATATTCTCAAAGAACTTCAGCAGATGCATGAAGAAAACAAGTATTTCAGGCAAAGCATTTCTAGTTTAAATAGTGATGGTTTATCCTGTGATAGGAGAATTGATAATCTAGATATACGGATAGGAAAACTCGAAGCAAAAATATAATAATTTGTAAAAATATACAAAAAAGTGTATAGTTTTTTGTATGCGCCGGTCGGATAGCGGCTATTCCAGGGGACTGTAAATCCCCGGCCTTCGGGCATCGTTGGTTCGAGTCCAACCCGGCGCACAAAATGTCAGACTTAGAAAAACACAACATATTAGTAGAAGAAGTTAGAGAACAAGTAAAAGCTTTTTATTTAGCCAAGAAACCAGCAAGAATATATCACGGTGGCACAAATTCTACTCGTCCTTTTGATTTTAAAAAAGGTGAGGTTGTTGATGTTAGTAAATTAAATAATGTTTTAGAAATTAACGTTAATGAGCAATATGCGTTAGTTGAGCCGAACGTAAGAATGGCGAAACTTGTTGAGGCAACTTTAAAATATAATCTTATTCCACCTGTTGTGATGGAGTTTCCAGAAATAACCGTTGGTGGAGGAATTCAAGGTGGGGCGGGTGAAAGTAGTTCATTCAAATGGGGGCTTTTTCACAATATCTGCATAGAATATGAAATCATTCTGGGTAATGGTGAAATATTTAAAGCATCGCCAAATGAGAACCCAGATCTTTTTTATGGGACAGCTGGTTCTTATGGTTCCTTGGGGGTTATTACATCAATTAAATTTAAACTTATTCCAGCAAAAAAATTTGTTCACTTTAGATATAATTCTGTCCATAATTTTGATGAGGCGATAGATTTAATAAAAAAATGTTCAACTGACGGTAATGTTCAATATCTTGACTCAATAATGTATTCCGAAAATTTCGGTGTTGTTATGGTAGGTAAATTGTCGGATGAAGAAAATCTTCCCGTTTCAAAATTTCTTGGCGCTTGGGACGACTGGTTTTATCTACACGCAAAAGAAAAGATTAAAAATAATTCGGTACATGAGGAGTTGATTCCAATTAAAGATTATCTTTTTCGTTACGACCGAGGGGCTTTCTGGATGGGGGGGGTTGCACTTGGTTGGCTGAAAATGCCTTCTATTAAATTAACACGTTTTATCTTTAACAATATTTTAAAAGCAAAAGAACTTTACGGTTTTCTTCATTCAATGAAAATTTCTCAATATTTTATGGTTCAGGACGTTAGTATACCTGAGGAACGAGTAGTAGATTTTATAAAATCTACTTCCAATAGTTGGCATATTTTCCCACTCTGGTTGTGTCCACTAAAACCCGGAAAACAAGATAAATTATCTCCAAATGCTATTAAAACTGGTCTCGTGATAAACGTAGGGGTATGGGGAGAAGTAAATCACAAATTTGAAGAATTTATAAAAATCAACAAAGATTTTGAGGCACTTTTGGGTCAATATGGTGGACGAAAAACACTTTATGCTCACTCATATTATTCTCGCGAAGAGTTTTGGAAAATATATGATTTGTCTTGGTATTCTGAATTGAGAAAAAAGTATCATGCGGAAATAGTTTTTCCGGATATATACGATAAGGTTAACGTAAAAGGGAAAATAGAAGCTTCTGTTTTAAAAGGAATTTTCCGATTTTTTAAATCGCCATTTAAATTAAATGATTAAATTGCTATACTAAGCTATGCCGAAATTTGAAATATACCGTCGGGTTTTGCCTTCTTTGGGGCCAATTATTTTTCGAAACTTCTTTCTTTTGGTGAACGGGGTTATTTTTGTCGTGGTGATTTTACTTTATGCTTTTGGCAGCACCCAGGCTGCATTATTTTTGGGTATTGTTTTTTTGTTGAACACTTTGATTACAACAGCGCAAGACATCCACGCACGGGTACTCCTGGAGCGATTACAGATGCTGACGGCTCTCATGGTGACCCGTATAAATAAAGACCCACGCCAGGACGGGGCAGGCAATACCGAAACAAAAATATATGCCGAGAAAATATTGAAAGGAGATTTAATTAAACTAAAACTCGGAGACCAGACACCTTGCGAAGGTAAACTGATTTCCGTAAACAATCTGGAAATATCCGAAGCCCTGGTCACCGGAGAATCCGATTCATTTGGGAAAAAAGAAGGAGATGAAATCATTGCCGGGGCGATTGTCACTTCTGGTAATGGTGTGATGGAAGCAGAGGGACTTTTTCGTGAAAGCCGAATGGCTAAAATTGCCGGAGAAGCCAAAAAATACGCGGCCAGTCCGAGCTCTATTCAGACCGCGACCAACACAGTTATAAAATATTCGAGTTATATTTTAATCGTGGTTTTGTTGTTCGTGATTTTGCGGGGAATTCTCACTCATGCGCCACGGCTCCAAATTGTGACGAACGCCGGAGCCCTGGCCAGCACGATAGTGCCACAAGGTTTGGTCGTGGCCATTACACTGCTTTTTGCCATCGGCGCGGCTTCGTATTCCAGGCGCAGTGTGCTTTTCCAGGAAATAAATGCGACGGAAAAACTTGGAAGAATAAAAAATCTTTGCATAGATAAAACCGGTACACTGACGGACAACATTTTGGTGGTAGAGGATATGCATATAGTAGAAGGTTTTAGCAAGGACAGAGCCTTTCTGTTGACCAAGATGTGTGTTTATGGTTTGAGTGATACATCAGAAACTATTCTAGCTGTAAAAAAATATTTAGATAATAATTCAAATCCAAATATTGAAAACTTGAAAGTCGAGAGAGGATTATCATTTTCCTCGTGGCGAAGATACGGAGCTGTGGAAGTAAAAGAAAGCAATACTTTGCAGTCTGTCTTCGTGGGTGCCCCGGATATTTTTTCGCCGAGAGTATCCAATGTTGCAGAAAAAAAATGGCTAGAGAATATCTCTGACGAAAATGCAAAACTGGGCAAGCGGGTACTGTGCATTGCTAGCAGTAATGGGGTAGGATTACCAAAAGATTTAAACGGAACTCATCTTTCGGTGGTTGCCGTGTTTGTATTCAGTAATACCTTGCGTGAAGGCATAGTCGAAGCGATAAAATTTTTCCAAGACAGAGGAATAAAAATACGGGTTCTTTCAGGAGATAATTATGAAACGGTAAAAGCGGTGGCCAAAAGTGTTGGCATAGCTGGTTCTGAAAGTGTTGTAACTGGGGAAGATATGAAAGATTGGAGTGAAAAAGATTTTAATACCAAGGCCCACGACTACACAATCTTTGCTCCAGTTTTGCCGGAACACAAGGTCAAACTCGTGGAAGCATTTAGGAAAGACGGTTTTACGGCTATGGTGGGCGACGGAGTAAACGATGCCCTAGCTATGAAAAAAGCGGACCTTGGCGTCGCCATGTTTGACGGCGCGCCAGTGACGCGTCAGCTCGCCGACGTAATATTGATGACCAACAGTTTTACCAGTTTACCGGGGGCTGTGGAATTGGCCGACCATTTTATCCGCAGCATAGAAATAAGTTCCGGCATTTATGTAAACATGAGTCTGGTGGGACTGCTGTTTTTTATTATCATCAGCTTTTTTGGATATTCATACCCGCTCACTCCGTTGAATATTACTTTTATAAATTACTTTACCGTCGGTTTCGCCACTCTACTTATCTCTTATTGGGCGCTAAGGCCTACCCACAAAATACCGAGAACGGACGAAAAGCCGTTCTTAAATAGGGTCATGCCTCTTGTATTTTATTCGGCAATTGTAGAGGCCATCGGAATAGTGTTGGTGTATCTGTGGAATATTAAAAGCACATCCTCCAATATTCTGATTTTGCTCTCATTTATATTGTTCGGTTTTGCGTTTTTAATTCTTGCGTCCAAGGTGTATTCCGGAATCCTGACAAAAAAAGAAAAATACCAGCTCTTTTTGTTTGGAATACTCCAATTTAGTCTTCTCTGTTCAGTTTTACAGATTCCTTTCATCTTACATTTCTTCAATATTACTCTGCCTTAGCGCCAAAAAGCTTGTTGTTTCCAAATAACTATGTTATTATAAAATCAAGCTCATAACTCTTTTGGGCATTTTTTTATGGAAATCAGAAACATAGCGATAATAGCACACGTGGACCACGGCAAGACAACCTTGACCGATGCTTTAATGAAGCAAAATGGGGGATTGCAGGACGAGGGAGTATCCATGGATTCAAACGACCTGGAAAAGGAACGCGGCATAACTATTTATTCCAAAAATACTTCAATCGTTTACAAAAATACAAAAATAAACATTGTGGACACTCCCGGCCACGCGGATTTTGGCTCCGAAGTGGAACGCGTTTTGCGAGCCATCGATTCCGTGCTTCTGTTGGTGGATGCCGTAGAAGGGCCTATGCCGCAAACTAGATTCGTTTTAAAGAAATCTCTGGAATTGGGATTGAAGCCAATCGTGGTTATAAATAAGATAGACAAGCCGGCTTCAGACCCGCACCGGGTGCACGAAGAAGTCCTCGGTTTATTTTTTGAATTGGGCGCCAACGAAGAACAGGCAAATTTTGAAACTATTTATGCTATCGGGCGCGAAGGAAAGGCCTTCCGGCACCTAGGTGACTCTTCCACAGATCTTTCTCCTCTCCTAGATTTGATTTTGGAAAAAGTTTTACCGGCTTCCAAAAATGAAAATGAAAAAATGTCCGCCCAAGTCTTCAACTTGGGTTATGATAATTTTTTGGGCAGAATGGCAGTAGCACGAATTTATTCCGGAAAAATGAATTCAGGCACTCAGATTTTCGTGAAAGGCAATATTGAAGGTCAAGATGGAACACGTAAGGGAAAAATTACGAAATTGTTTTCGTTTGAAGGTATTAGTAGAAAAGAAATACAAGAAGCCAGTTCTGGCGACATTGTGCTCTTGGCGGGAATTCCTGATATTTATATCGGGGAGACATTATGTGAAGATGAATCGGTGGAGCCGTTGCCACACATTGCCATAGACGAGCCGACATTGTCGCTGAATTTTTTGGTTAACGATTCTCCTTTTGCCGGCAAGGAAGGGAAGTTTGTCACTTCCAGGCAAATCAAAGAAAGGTTGGAAAAAGAACTCGAAATAAATGTCGGACTAAAAGTTGATTTTTCTCCGGACCAAGGAGTAGATAAATCAGGACCATCTTTTTTCAAAGTATACGGACGTGGGGAATTGCACATAGCCATTTTACTCGAAAATATGCGCCGCGAAGGATTTGAAATGCAGGTCTCACAGCCCGAAGTTATCATTAAGGAAAAAGACGGAATCAAAACCGAGCCTTACGAAGAACTGGTGATAGATGTGCCGATGGAATTCTCCGGGTCTGTGATTGAGAAAATCGGAAAAAGACGCGGTATCATGAAAGACATGGTAGAAAAGGAAGGAATTGCAAGGGTGGTTTTCGATATACCTACCCGGGGACTTTTGGGATATCGCGGAGAATTTATCATCGATACCAAAGGGGAAGGCATAATGTCTTCCAGAGTTACCGGTTTTGGAGAGTATGCCGGAGTTATCAAAAAGCGTGAGTATGGTTCCATGACTTCCATGGTGGCCGGCAAGGCAGTGGCCTTTTCACTTGCAAATTTACAAGAACGTGGTATATTGTATGTAGGTCATGGTACGGAAGTTTACGAAGGCATGGTTGTCGGTAATGTTTTGAAAGGGGACGATATGGCAGTGAACCCCACAAAAGGAAAACAACTTACCAACATGCGCGCTTCCGGTACGGACGAAGCCATAACCTTAAACCCAATTTTTACTTTGAGTATTGAAAGGGGGTTGGAGGTCATGAATCACGATGAGTATCTTGAAGTCACTCCGAAATCGGTTCGGCTTCGCAAAAAATATTTAACGGAAATTGACCGGGCCAGAGCGAAGAGATAACACTTTTAATAACTTTAAAAACATTATAACTTTCAACTAAATTATTATGACAACAATATCTTTCAAACCAAAAAAAGTTACCAAAAAAATAACTTCAAATTTGTCTCCCCGAGCCACGGATGTGATCATGAACCGCTTCGGTCTCTCCGGGCTAGGAGAAAGGAAAACTTTGGAAGAAATCGGCAAGAAATACAACATTACACGCGAAAGAGTTCGTCAGGTTGAAGATGCGGCTATCAGTCTTATAAAAAAATCCGATGCTTATAAAAATGAACAAGCGGTCTTCAACGAATTAAAATCATTGATGCACAAATTGGGTTCGGTTGTGGCCGAACACGAACTGTTGCCTTATATTTCAAAAGATAAAACCACTCAAAACCATATTCATTTCTTTTTGGTATTAAGCGATGCTTTCAAGAAACATCGCGAAGATGAACATTTCCATACGCGTTACAGCGTAGATGACGAGATAGCCGACAAAGTTCATGATGCTTTACGCAAACTTTACGGAGGCTTGAAAGATGAAGACCTTATCCCGGAAACAGAAATGATTAAGAGATTTTTTGACCAACTCAAGGATGTTTCCGAAGAGTACAGAGATGAAGAGATGGCTAAGAGGTGGCTGTCGATGTCTAAAACCATTGCCAAGAACGGCCTGGGTGAATGGGGCAAGGCTTCTTCTCCAAACGTCCGTACCCGCGGAGTGAAAGATTATGCTTTCCTGGTCATGAGACGTCATGGTTCTCCTATGCATTTCAAAGAAGTTGCCGATTCCATTTCTAAAACTTTCGGCAAAAAGACTCACTATGCTACTTGCCACAACGAGCTTATTAAAGACTCCCGTTTTGTTTTGGTAGGCAGAGGCATGTATGCTTTGGCGGAATGGGGTTATAAGACCGGTATCGCCCGCGAGGTTATCGAGGATATTTTAAAGAGAGAAGGACCGATGACCAAAGATGATGTAGTATCCAAGGTCATGAAAGAAAGATATTTCAAAAAAAACACCATCTTGGTAAACCTAGCCAACCCAAAATATTTCAAAAAGAACAAAGCCGGGCTTTACGTGCTCGCATAGATGCAACCCCCTAAATCCCCCTTGTCAGGGGGACTTCTAACCCTACGTATTTTCCTTCCCATGATAAGGGGAGGGTTAGGGAGGGGTTGTATTTTGCTTTGATTTTTCTGGTTTTTGTACTAAAATATAGGTATGGCTGAGAAAAAAGAAGCTAAGGGCTTTTGGGATAATCTCGAGGAGGGAATAAGAGAATATTGGGCGTGGATATTGGTAGCGATTATCGTCTACGTTATTTTCGTTTACAATTTACAATACACCATAATCAGAGGGGCCTTGCCGGTAATCGGAGTAATTGTTCTCGGTCGCATAGCTTGGGCTATGTGGATGCATTACATTCAGCAAGATTTCATTTCCGGGATAGATTTTGTTTTACTGGAAATAGTTCCGCCGCGTGAAGTTTTGCGCAGCCCAAAAGCCATGGAGCTTTTTATCACCAATGCTCTTTATCATTTCAGCATGAAGGGAGGCAAAGAAGAGTTTTGGCAAGGTGCCGTTTGGTTTTGGTTTTCATTGGAGATTGCATCCATAGACGGGCAAGTGCATTTTTACATCCGCACGCCTACGCGTGTGCGTAGCCTCATCGAAACCCAAATGTATGCGCAGTACCCGCAGGCGCAAGTCAAAGCGGTAGAGGATTACACTTTGGGAGTGGATGAGATTTCCCCCAAGAGCGCTTGGAACGGCTGGGGTTGTGAATTTAAATTATCAAAACCGGAAGCTTACCCGCTCAAAACCTATGTGGATTTCGGTTTGGATAAAGATCCGAAAGAAGAATTCAAAGTTGACCCGATTTCTCCGTTAGTGGAATTTTTTGGGTCACTACAAAAAGGCGAGCAGGCGTGGACGCAAATTATTATCACACCTTCCAAAAAAACATATAAGACAAAAGATACCTGGTTTGGTAAACATGATTGGGCGGAAGAGGCTAGGGAGCAGTGGCATAAATTAATGCTTCCTTACACTTCCCAAAGAAAGGATCAAGATACAGGCATACTTCTTAAATCGTCCAGAATTGAAGTTCGTGTTCCGCCATATCTGGACAGAGTCTCAAAAGCCATGATTGCCAAAGTTTCCAAGCTTGGTTTTGAAACAGGTATCCGTGTTTTCTACGCGGCCAAAAAAGAAGTTTACACCGTCAATCGCCGGAAAGACATTCGTCTTATTTTTCGTCAATATGAGTCCCCGGACTGTAATGGTTTATCTCGTCACAACTCTACCCAGGGTGATGCATACAGTGGAGTATTTCCGGCATCCGCGGAGACTGTTATGTTTTTAGCCAACAGGATGCTGAATGAATATCGCGAACGGTCATTTTTTCATCTTCCTTTGAGGCATCATCTTTTTAATCAACACAGAATTCCTTGGCCATTTTCCGGCTTTGTCAGAGCGTATTTTCATCCTGAAACTTTCGTCTTAAACACCGAAGAGTTGGCGACATTGTGGCACTTCCCGGGTCAGATTATGCGAGTTCCAACCTTGGAACGTATCGAATCCAAAGAAGCTTCTCCACCAACAAATTTACCTACGTAATTTTACTATGAAGAATAAAAATATATTTTATACGCTCTCCGTGATTGTTTTTTTGATATTTTTCTATTCTTTCTTTTTGAGCGCGCCTTCGGATTTTACGCCAAAGACGGTAATTTCCATAGAATCCGGCATGAGTCTGCACGGTGTTTCTGCTCTTTTGAAAAATGAGCACATCGTGCGTTCGAGAGTGGTATTTGAATTTTTTATGATAGCCATGAGAGGAGAAAAACATATAATTTCCACCAATTATTTTTTTGAAAATAAAATACCTGTCTGGCAAGTGGCTTACCGTATCACAAATGGGGAGCACCATATGGCCCCCGTAGCCCTGACAATTCCAGAAGGTTTCAATATAGAGCAGATTGCCGATGCCTCTGCTCCCAAGCTGGCAAATTTCAGTAAAATGAAATTTTTGCTGGAAACAAAAGATTTGGAAGGGTATCTTTTTCCCGATACATATTTTTTCCTGACCAACACGACTGACAAAGACGTGGTAAAGTCTATGACCGATAATTTTAATAAAAAAATATATCCTCTGCTTCCCGTAATTGTTCAGTCCGGTAAAAGCGAAAAAGATATTATAACCATGGCCTCGGTTATTGAAAGAGAAGCCAAAGGGGACACAGACAGATCAGTCATTGCCGGAATTTTGTGGAAAAGAATTTCCATCGGTATGCCGCTACAGGTAGACGCGGCGTCGGAGACTTACAAAACAAAAGGTTTGCCCAAAAATCCTATCGGTAATCCGGGCTTACTTGCTATCGAGTCGGCTATTAGCCCTCAAAATTCACCATATCTTTATTACTTGCATGATAAAAATGGTAATATTCACTATGCGAAAACTTTTGCCGAGCATAATCAGAATATAAAAAAATATTTACTTGGAAAATAAAACAATCATGAGAAAACATAATTTTGCATTTATTGATATAGAAACCACCGGACTCAATCTGCTTGATAATGAGATTATTCAAATCGGCTGTGTGATTACGACGGAGTCGCTCAAAGTGGTTGAGGAATTTGAATTAAAAATAAAACCGGAGCACATAGAAACCGCCGACCCGGTGGCTTTGAAAGTAAGTCATTATGATTCTACGGATTGGGAATCTGCCGGCACTTTAAAGGAGGCCATGAAGGTTTTTTCAGAGAAAGTAAAAAATTGTATCATGGTCGGGCACAATGTCGCTTTTGATGCCGGATTTTTGGAATACGCTTTCAATAAAACAAAAATATCAAATACCATGCATTATCATCGGCTGGACACAGTATCCATCGCTTGGGCAAAAATGCACAATGACCCAAAACTCGAACATTTTTCTCTGCGGGAGTTGTGCTTGCTTTTTGGCATAAACAACGAACGAGCTCACACCGCTCTTTCCGACGCCCGCGCGACCTATGAGCTTTACAAAAAGCTCATGGAACTATAAAGTTTGTTTATGAAGAAGAAAACAGTATTTGTGGGGCTTTCCGGCGGCGTAGACAGCGCCGTATCGGTGGCGCTCTTGAAAAAATCCGGCTATGAAGTCGTCGGGGTTTTTATCAAAACCTGGCATCCGGATTTCTTGGTCTGCAACGAAGAGGAAGAACGCCTGGACGCCATGCGGGTGGCTGCTTTTTTGGATATTCCATTTTTCACCTTTGATTTGGTAGATGTTTATAAAAAAGAAGTGGCCGACTATATGATACGCGAGTACAAAGCGGGACGTACGCCAAACCCGGATGTAATGTGCAACAAAGAAGTGAAATTCGGAGCATTTCTCAAAAAAGCTCTAGCGATGGGGGCTGACTATGTGGCCACGGGGCACTATGCTAAAGCGTTTTCGACACAGAATTTTGAAGGCGGAAGGTTCCGCCCGAAGGGTGGAGTAATGCCGAGAAATTCTGCGCCGAAAACGCTTTTAGTTAAAGGCGTTGATCCTTCCAAAGATCAGGCATATTTTCTTTGGACTCTCAGACAAGAACAATTAAAAAAAATTATTTTTCCGGTTGGGAATTTGGAGAAGACCGAAGTTCGCAAGTTGGCGAAGAAATTTAACTTGCCGGTGGCGGAGAAAAAAGACAGTCAAGGAATATGCTTTTTGGGCGCGGTTGATTTGAAAGAGTTTTTAAAACATTATATAAAATCAAAAAAAGGAAAAGTGTTAAATGAGAATGGAGAAGAGATAGGCTATCATGACGGCGCAGTGTTTTATACCTTGGGTGAAAGGCATGGTTTTACGATAACCAAAAAAAGTACGTAATACTCTATAACTAAAAGACTATATTACTATAAAACAAATATTATAGCCTAGGCGGCGGAGTGGTTGCGTAGTCCCGTACTAAATATTGCTAAAAATTTTAGTTCGGGATATAATTTAACCATGGAACAATTTTTTGCACAAAACGGTGAAATGGTTTTGAGGTTAACGGTTGCTGTGGGACTCGGGCTTGTCGTAGGAGCGGAAAGACTTTTTGTGCATAAGGACGCAGGTATGAAAACTCACGCCCTTGTCGCTTTGGGCTCAGCGGTGTTTGTTTTGATTTCGGAAGCGATGGTACAGAAATATATAAATCTCCCGGGGCTAAGCCCGACTATGATTCCGGGCCAGATAATTGTCGGCATTGGTTTCTTAGGCGCCGGTTCGATAATGGTATATGGTTCTCAGCTCCGAGGGCTGACTACGGCGGGTGGGCTTTGGGTTACGGCGGGGATAGGCATGGCTGCGGGCTTGGGATTTTATGATTTGGCTTTTGTCGTTACCATTCTTGTCCTCCTTATATTGATTTTAGTGAACATACTAGAGCGACCAATTAGAAAAATTTCCGAATAAAAATACAAAATGCAGTCAGACGAAATAAGAACAAAATTTTTAAAGTTTTTTGAAGCTCGGGGGCATAAAATTATTCCTTCGGCTTCGCTGGTGCCTGAGAATGATCCTTCGGTGCTTTTTAATACTGCGGGTATGCAACCTCTCGTGCCATACCTTTTGGGGCAAGAGCATCCCATGGGCAAGAGAATCGTCGATGTTCAAAAGTGCGTGAGAACCGGCGATTTGGATGATATTGGTGACAATCGCCATTTTTCTTTTTTTGAAATGTTGGGCAATTGGTCTCTCGGAGATTATTTTAAACAAGATGCTATCAAATGGAGCTATGAATTTTTGACTTCCAAAGAAGAAGGCTTAGGTCTCGATGTGAATCGCTTATATTTTACAATATTTGAAGGTGACGAAAATGCTCCTTTTGACCAGGAATCAAAAGATATATGGGTGAATTGCGGAATTCCCGAAAACCGCATATATGCGCTGCCCGCAGACGACAACTGGTGGAGCCCAGGAGACAATGGTCCATGTGGACCTTGCAGTGAAATGTTTTACGACATGTCCGGCAATGTGGGAGATTTAAATAAAGAGAAATTTTTGGAAGCGTTAAAAAAAGAAACTGTGATAGAAATCTGGAATGATGTTTTTATGGAATTTGAAAAGAAAGATGGAAAAGTAATTGGAAAATTAAAACAAAAAAATGTAGACACTGGTGCTGGACTAGAACGCATCACGGCCGTAATGCAAGGCAAGCAAACCGCTTATGATACAGATTTGTTTTCTTCCATTGGTGCTGTGTTAATACCCGTGGGTCATGACATTAGAAAAAAAAGAATTATTGCAGATCATATTAGAACCAGTGTTTTTTTAATTTCTGATGGTGTAATTCCATCCAATAAAGACCAAGGTTATGTTCTTCGCAGGTTAATACGTAGAGCTGTATTTTGTTTTTCTGATCATAGAATGAAAGATGAGGAAGTATCAGTTTTAGTAGACATGATTGTAATCAAATATGGTGATATATATACAAATATAAAAGATAAATCTCAGCACATAAAAGATGTCATAATAGCTGAATCTAATAAATTTAATCAAACTATTTTACAAGGTTTAAAGGAATTTGAAAAAGGCATTGATCCGTTTGTTTTGTTTACGACTTATGGTTTTCCCATAGAACTCACGGTTGAGCTTGCCAAGGAAAAAGGACAGACTGTTGACCTAGAAGATTTTAAAAAGAAAATGGCGGAACATCAAAAACTTTCTCAGACATCGAGCGCCGGTATGTTCAAGGGCGGCTTGGCCAACCATAATGAAAAGACTATTCGGTTGCACACTGCACACCATTTACTCTTGGCCGGACTGCAGGCGATTGTCGACAAAAACATCAAACAGCGGGGAAGTAATATCACCAAAGAACGCTTGCGTATGGACTTCTTGTGCGACCACAAGCTGACGGATGAAGAAAAACAAAAAGTTCAAGATTGGGTAAACGATAAAATAAAACAGGGGCTGGAAGTGGTGCGCAAAGAAATGCCCTTGGCCGAAGCCCAAAAGGTAGGCGCGGAAATGGAATTCGGCGCCAAATATCCGGAAGTAGTATCGCTGTATTTTATTGAAGACAAGGATGGTAATCCCATTTCTAAGGAATTTTGTGGCGGGCCGCATGTGAAAAATACCAGCGAGCTTGGCACTTTTAAGATTTTAAAAGAAGAAGCAGTGGCGCAGGGAATTAGGCGTATAAAAGCAGTACTTTTGTAGTTTTTTCCTTCCCATATATGTTATAATTATTGCATGAGTATCTTTTCCAAACCTAAAGAAAAAGATGAATTGATGTTGGTTTTTAATATTGGGTCTTCCTCGGTGGGAGGAGCGCTTTTTTTTATCCAAAAATCAGGGACTCCAAAAATAATCTTCTCTGTTACGGAACCGATACCTCTCGAAGAAAAAACCGACATTGAACGGTTGCAGTCTTTGACTATCCAAACACTGGAGATTGTTTCTCATAAAGTTTATCAGGCTCATTTAGGGGCTCCCAGTCAAACTTTTTGCGTTCTTTCTTCTCCTTGGTATGCATCCCAGACACGGATGATTAATCTCAAGAAAAATACACCTTTTGTTTTTACTGCAAAGCTGGCCGATGAATTGGTTCAGAAAGAAATAAAAATTTTTAAGGAAGAAAACTTGGCAAAATATGGGCCATTAGCTCGCGTCATAGAACTCAAGAATATAAAAACGATGCTAAACGGTTATGAAACCGGCAACCCGCTCAACCAAAAAGCACAAGAGCTCCAAATGACGGTGTTTATTTCTGTAAGTGGAGAACAATTTTTGAAAAAAGTTGAAGACACCATAAGCCAACACTTTCATTTTAAATTGATAAAATTTTCTTCTTTGGCCATGGCTTCTTTCGCCGTTCTGCGTGATATTCACCCGGAACAGGAAAGTTTTATTTTGGTTGATATCGGCGGAGAGGTGACGGATATTTTTATGATAAAGAAGAGCATCCTACGCGAGTCCATATCGTTCCCTTTGGGTCGCAATTTTTTGACACGCGGGGTAGCTTCCGGACTGGGTGCTACCTTAGATGAAGCGAACTCAATAATTTCTCTTTTAAAAGATGGTCACGCGGAAGATAGTTTGGCTAAAAAAATTATGCCGATTACGGGCCAGTTGAAGGAGACATGGCTCAAAAGTTTTCAGGAATCTCTGTCCAACATCTCCGGTGACATTTCTATTCCGTCGGTTATTTATATAACCATAGATAAAGAAATAGCCGATTTATTCTCAGAGACAATTAAAACAGAACAATTCAATCAATACAGCCTAACGGAATCAAAATTTGAGGTCATATTTTTAGATACCCAAATGCTTCACGGTCTAGCCGTGTTCGAAGAATCGGTAGTTCGCGATTCCGGCCTCGTTGTCGACTCTATTTATATCAGCCGTTTTTTAGCAAACAGATAAACATATGGCCAAACAATTATTGAAAGATATGGTGAAGGTAAAACATATCAATAAAAAAATAATAGAAAAGCCAAGAGAAAATATAAAAGAAAAAGAAAAGCCGATTTTTCAAAATGAGGAACGGGTAATATTTGAAGTTAGAAAAACCGCCACAAATGAAAATAAAAAAGGAAGTAAGTATATGCTTTGGTTTGTGGCTCTGGTCTCCGTAATTTTTTGCTTTTTTGCTTTTTCTTTTTTGTTCTCAAAGGCCGAAGTCGTCGTAAACCAAAAAACAAAAAGTGTGGTTTTAAACGAAAACTTATCCGCCAGCAAAGACACTAGTGCCGACACTTTACCATTTGATTTAGTGGTTATCGAAGGCAGTGAAAGTACAACAGTTCAGACACTTGGTGAAAAGAATGTATCGGTAAAAGCCACCGGTGTTGCCGTAATCTACAACGCTTTCAGTTCCTCCTCCCAAGCACTCGACATAGATACGCGGCTGGAAGGTTCAAACGGCAAAATATACAAAACACTCACGAGGACAATTGTGCCGGGCATGAGTAAAAGCGGGGTTCCCGGGTCCGTCGAGGTAAAAATTTATGGTTCGGCAGCCGGAGTGGAATACAACAGTGGGCCGCTAGATTTTAAAATTTTTGGTTTCAAGGGAACTCCAAAATACGCAAAAATTTATGGCAGATCTAAGGGAGAAATAACCGGGGGATTTGTCGGAAGTGTTCCTGATGTTTCCGGAGCCGACAATGTGTCGGCAGTAAACGATTTAAAGACAGCATTACAAGCAAAGCTTTTGTCTCAGGCGACGAATCAAATTCCGGCCGGCTTCGTGCTTTTCAAGGATGCAGTCTTCCTCGATACAAATGACGCGAATAATCTGCCAAATATTACTTCGACGCTCGACAAAGGAACGAGCGCCACCGTGCTCTCTTTGAATGCCACACTTTACGGCATTTTGTTTAATGAAAAAAAATTAACCCAAAAAGTTGCGCAAGACAATATTGATAAATATGACGGTAGCGACGTTTATATACCGAATATCCGGGATCTGGCTTTTACACTTACCAATAAAGACAATATTTCTTTTAATAATCTGCAAACCATAAATTTTAATTTGTCCGGTCCGGCCAAAATCGTCTGGAAGTTGGACACAAATAAATTTGTCGCTGACCTGCTCGGCAAATCAAAAGGGGACTTTACTAAAATATTATCAGAGTACCCGAACATAGATTCCGCCACACTCACCATCAGCCCCATCTGGAAGACATTTATTCCCGATAAGGCTAAAAACATAAAAATGACCATAAATTACGCCAAGTAATTTTCATTGACTCTTTTCTTTAATTCTATTATAATTACTGTCTATACATGAGTGATTCAAAAGAAAAAATTGTAACGGCGCGTGGGGTTGTCACCGAAGCCCTGCCTTCTACTTTGTTTAGGGTCAATATTCCTGCCCGCCCTCACGATAGTTCGGGAGCAGGCGGGGGCAACAAAGGAGAAGAAGGGAAAGAAATTTTGGCTTATCTTGGTGGCAAAATGCGGATGCACAGAATCAAGGTTTTGATAGGGGATTCCGTGGAAGTAGTGCTCGATCCTTATGGGGGAAAAGGCAGAATAGTCAAGAGAATGTAAAGGGCTTGCCCACACACTTACTCTTATGAAGCGCCAAAGGCGCATTGTACTCAATATCATAAAAGTAAGTGTGTGGGCTTGTGTTTTATTTAGTAATAGTGTATTATAGTAAATGTAATTTTTAATAAGTTCGAGTATTGAAAAATAAGGGTTTTATCCTTGTTTTTCTTCTGTAATTATGAAAATAAAATCATCCGTTAAAAAAATTTGTGACAATTGCAAAATGGTTAGACGAGCCAGGCATTTAAGAATAATTTGCTCTAACCCCAAACATAAACAAAAGCAATAATCAAAAATAATAATTTATGAGAATATTAGGAATCACCGTGCCAAATGAAAAGAGACTGGAGATTGGGCTGACTTGCCTCTACGGTGTAGGTATTTCTTCTGCCCGAAAAATTTTAAAACAAGTCAACATTGATCCGGGTAAAAAAGCCAAAGACCTGACCGATGCCGAAGAAAACAGCATCCGCGCCATCGTCGAAAAGATTCTAATCGAAGGAAATTTGAAAAGAGAAATATCCGCCAACATTAAAAGATTGAAAGACATAAAGAGTTACCGGGGTGTGCGCCACATGAAGAGACTGCCGGTCCGCGGACAACGCACCAAGACAAACTCTCGCACCGTTCGTGGTAATGTCCGAAAGACAATGGCCTCTGGTAAGAGAAAAGAAAGTAAGACATAATTCGCAAAATCAAATGGGAAAAACAAAAACCACAACCGAAGAAGTAAAGCCTGAAGGAGAAGAAGTCAAAAAAGCTCCGTCAAAAACACCAAAGAAGAAAATCGTTTCGGGTGTTTTACATGTTGAGGCTACCTTCAATAATACCAAAGTTCTTTTTTCAGACAAGCTGGGTAATACTTTGTTTTGGTCAAGTTCCGGGTCACTCGGATTCAAGGGAGCAAAAAAGGGAACCCCCTTCGCGGCTTCAAAAGTCGGAGATATCATCGGAGGCAAAGCCGCAGTTCTCGGAGTAAAAGATTCCGATGTGGTTGTCCTGGGTGTAGGTTCCGGACGTGAACCGGCCATCCGAGCATTCATGGCTCATGGTATTGAAATCACCTCCATCTTGGATGCGACTCCGGTACCCCACAATGGACCAAAAGCCAAGAAGCCTAGAAGAGTTTAAAGTAAAAAGTTATAAAGTTCATAAAGTATAAATAAAATCCATGATAAGCAAACCAAAATTTAAAATCTGCAGAAGGCTCGGTCCGGGAGTATATGACAAATGTCAGACTCCTAAATTTTCCGTAGCGTCCACCAAAACCTTGCCGGGCGGCAAGCGTCCAAAGGCTCTGACGGAATACGGCGCCCAGCTAGTCGAGAAGCAAAAGATTCGTTTTTCTTACGGTATCTCTGAACGCCAGCTTTCCAACTATGTCAAAAAGGCCTCCGCCATCAAAGGTGCCGGTACAGCCGAGAAGCTTTACGAGAGTTTGGAAACCCGCCTCGACAACGCTGTCTACCGCATGGGTCTCGGAGCATCTCGCCGCGCCACCAGGCAAATGGTTTCGCACGGACATTTTATTGTAAACAATCACCGTGTCACCATCCCTTCCTATGAATTAAAACTTGGAGATGTAATAAAAATTCGCGAAGGTTCCAAGGGATCAAAACTTTTTGAAAATTTAGCAGACAGACTAAAGGACTACAACGGCCCGGCATGGATTAAGTTTGACTTGGGCAACCTGGAAGGACATATTTTAGCAAAACCAAAAAACATTGAAACTTTCCTTGATATCAATGCTGTGCTTGAATTTTATAGTCGATAAAACTTTATAACTTTATTAACATTATAAACTTTTAACTTAAAACTATGCCTGAATATAAAATAATTATGCCTTCCAAGCCTCGAGTTGTTGAGGAAATCGATAACAAGGGAATATTTGAAATAGACGGTCTATACCCGGGGTACGGCCACACCCTGGGGAACAGCTTGAGGAGAATAATCCTCTCGTCTCTTCCTGGCGCCAGTATCACTTCTCTGAAAATCGATGGCGTGTCTCACGAATTCCAGACTATGGATGGAATCAAGGAAGACGTAATCGTGATGATTTTGAACCTGAAAAAAGCTCGTTTTAAAATGCTCACTGACGAACCTCAGACTGTAACTCTTTCCGTGAAAGGTCCCAAGGAAGTCACCGCTGGCGACATAAAGACCGGTGGCCAAGTGGAAATTTTGAATCCCGAATTGCACATTGTTGAAGTTACCGGCAAGATAAATTTGAATATTGAAATGAAGATTGAAAAGGGTCTTGGTTTTATTTCCAAGGACGTTTTCCAGAAAGATAAAGTCGATGTCGGAACCATTGCCGTCGATGCTATTTTCGCTCCCATCCGCCGTGTGGCTTATGAAGTCGAAAACATGCGTGTCGGCGACAAGACCAACCACAACCGTCTACGTATGATTATCGAGACAGATGGCACCTTGACTCCCCGCGAAGCCTTGACTCGCTCCATTGAAATAATGATCAATCAACTCAAAGCCATTGTTGATTTTAAAGAACCCGAAGAAGAAGTAAAAATTGAAAAGAAAGCTTCCAAGGAAAGCGACGAAGAAGAAAAAGGCGACAAGAAAGGAGCCGACTTTGCCGACGCCTTAAAGACCCGCACCGACGGCCTGGATCTTTCGACCAGAACGTTGAATGCTTTGACTGGCGCGAATATCCGCACCCTAGGGGGGCTGGCCCGCAAGAAAAGAGAAGACTTGCTTGAAGTCGAAGGTATCGGTGAAAAAGGAATCACGGAAATTAAAAAAGTTTTGAATAAATTCGGCCTGAATCTGAAAGAGTAGGTTTTACTTTATGAACTTTATAACTTTTAACTTTATAACTTAAATGAGACACCACAACAATACACGAAAATTCGGACGGGACAAGACCCAAAAGCGCGCATTGCTAAATTCTTTGGCGCTCAATTTGATAGTGCGAGAGAAAATAAAAACAACCGAGCCAAAAGCCAAAGAATTGCGTCCTTTTATTGAGAAGCTGGTTACCCGAGCCAAAGCCAATACTCCAGCCGGACGCCGCACCATAGCCGCCAAGCTTTCCAATAAAGGCAGAGAAGTAAAAAAGCTTTTTGATGTCATCGCGCCGAAATACGCCGACAAGAAAGGCGGTTATACCAGAGTTTTGAAACTGGGAGCCCGAAAGTCGGATGGCGCAAAGATGGCGGTCATAGAGTTTGTGTAATTTTTAAAATAGGTTAGTATGAAATTAAGATGAAAAAAATAGAAAAAAACAAAAAAGAAATGAAGACCATAGATGCGACAGGCCGAACCCTGGGCAGAGTGGCTTCCGAAGTGGCCATGAGCTTGATGGGTAAGACCAAAGCAACTTTTGAAAGAAATGTCTATTCCGGTTTCCCGGTGACAGTTACCAATGCTTCAAAGCTTAGCATCACCGCCAAGAAACTTGATGAAATTTATCATCAGAGATATTCCGGGATGCGAGGTGGACGCCGAGTATTGAAGGGTACCGAGACAGCCGAGAAGAAAGGTTTGAAAGAATTGATAAAATTGGCAACCTACCAAATGCTTCCAGACAACAAACTGCGCCGAACCATGATGATGAACTTAAAAATACAAGACTAAATTTATGGATAAAGATACAACAAAAGGAAGATATATAGAAGCCGTAGGAAGACGCAAAACTTCCACTGCTCGCGTGCGTCTTACCGAAGCTAGTAAAAATCACTTTACAATAAACGGACGTGATGTAAAAGATTATTTCAAAACAGAAGACCAGAAGCGTTTGATTTTAGACGCTATTACCAAAGGCACCCCCGGCACAGCAGCCAAGAAATGGAGCGTGGAAGTTCACGTTATGGGCGGAGGCATTCACTCTCAAGCCGAAGCTATCCGTCACGGCGTGGCCCGAGCTCTCGTCGCTTCAGATATCACTTTGCGCGGAGGTTTGAAGACCCTTGGTTTCCTAAAAAGAGACCCAAGAGCTAAAGAACGCAGAAAATTCGGTCTGAAAAAAGCCCGCAAAGCTCCACAGTGGTCTAAACGTTAATTCTAAAAAGCATCCAGAAATGGATGCTTTTTTGTGTATTGACAAAATACATATTATCATGTAATATGTATTTTATGAAAAAAATAAACTTATTTTTGGTTTTGGTTCTAATTCTCTCTTTTTTTTCGGCAAGATTTGCTAATGCAGTTGAACCTAATTTCAAAATTATAAACCCATATAATGGGGCAGATGGCGCGGGTCCTTACTCAAATTGGTACGGCATAGTTAGTCATACCCATACGACTGTCACTGGCGCAGATGCTGCTACCCCCGACCAATTATTTACCTTAGCGTCAGCTTTGAATGTAAAAGTTGTTCCCATAAACGATAAGGATGTGGTGACGGCAGACCCGGGAAATCACCCCGGTCAATATTACCTGCCTGGTTATGAAGATGTAACCGATAATCCACATTTGATTTGTATAGGATGCACCTCGTGGACTGCTCGTACATCGATTCAAGATGGTCTAGACATGATTAAGTCACAGGGTGGTATTTCTATCATTCCTCACCCTAGCTTTACAAACATGACATGGTCTAATGTTTCTTCACTGACAAATATTGATGGAATTGAAACATACAATGGTCAAGGATATATAGGTTGGGATATGTGGGATAACGGATTATTCAATGGTAGAAAATGGCTAGGTGTGGGTGGAAACGATATGTATTCTTGGCAACATGAATATGCTGCGGTAATGTTTGTGAACAGTCCGACCGATTCTCTTTCTGACATAATGGCCAACTTTAAAGCTGGAAATTTTTATGGTGCAAATGTTTGTTACAACGGAGCCCAGTGTGGAGGGCAGGTTGATAGAATAGCGGGTGCATTACGAGTTACTCAAAATGGTAATACTTTGACGGCTAGATTCCAAGTCAGTGAAACGGACGCGACTGAAATCACAAATCGTGGAATAAAATGGATTTGCGGACGCCAAACGGCTGGTAGTGTGTGTGGAACAGGAAATAATTATACTGTTGTTGGTGATGAAAAATACGTCAGACCATATTTGGATGTTTACGGAGAGCCTGATGAAGTTTGGGGGCAAGCAATATATATTGAACCTATCCCAATAGACACCACGGTGCCGACGATTCCCATCGCTGACCAAAAAGGAGGGGATTATAAAAATAATATAAATGTTTTTTTGACATCAGTTGATGATAATTTAGACGCGATTTATTATACGGAAGACGGGTCGGACCCGACTATTTCTTCCACTTTATATGTTGCTAGCTCCGGAATTTTAGTTGATAAAGGTTTTACGCTTAAAGCTTTGGCTTTTGACAAAATTGGAAATTCCTCTGGGATTATGACGGAAATCTACACAGTATCCCCGGTTGTTCCAACTGAAAACATACCTCCAGTAGTCAATGGTGGAGCTCCACTTCTTTCCGAAAGTTTTGTCTCACCAGCAACTAGTGTAGATATAAATACTCCAACGGTAATAGCAGAGCCATTAGTTGAAAGCGTGGTGACAAATAGCGACGTTGCAACAAATAACATTGTTGTGGCAGATAACGTAAATGAAAATGTAAAGAATGGCGCGATTGTGACACGCTCAGGTAAGTTGCCAGATTTGGGTGTTAAAAACCAGAATACGGTTTCCGAAAATACAATTCCGTCGGAAAATAAGGGAAATAATTTGACGGCTAATGTTATCTTTGGAATTAGTTCACTCACTTGGAAGTTTTTGCTACAAATTCTTGCGATTCTCGTATTGCTCGGCATGACGGTATTATTCTTTAATAAAAGAAAAAGAAACAAAATCTAAAGGGTTGGGAAGAGGTTGTTTTTATGCTATATTGTATAAATGGCAGACGAGGAAGAGAAAAAAGAAGATACGAATATACCCCTCGAGGCTGCTCGGGACGACTCTGCTGAGTCGGAGGTTTTGGAGTTTGAATTCAATGACGACGGAGAAGAGGATTTAAAGAAAACTTTAAAGAAATTTCGGGCGGATTTGAAAGAGGCGCAAAAACAAAAAGAAGAATATCTTACCGGCTGGCAGAAGGAGCGGGCGGATTTTATCAATTACAAAAAACAAGAAGATGAGAGAAGGGCTATTTTTTCCGAGGGTTTGCGGGAGAGGATGCTTACCCGGTTTTTGACGGTGGTAGACAGTTTCAATATGGCTTTTGCCAACAAAGAAGCTTGGGCAAAGGTGGATGATTCTTGGCGCAAAGGGGTGGAATACATCTACACGCAGATGAACAACATTTTTGAGGAATACGGGGTCAAGCCGATAGGTGAAGTTGGCGAACCGTTTGACCCGAATGTTCATCAATCCATAGACGTGGTAGAGACAGACAAAAAAGAACTTGAGCACACCGTGGCCAACGTCATCCAAAAGGGTTACAAGCTCGGCGATAGAGTCATCCGCCCAGCCAGAGTCAATGTATATGAATTCAAAGAAAAGGTTGAATAATCTATTCTAATATTCTATAGAATTATAGAATGAAAACTGAAACTAAAAAATGCATAGATTGCGAAAATGAATTTGAAATAGATTCGGGCGATTTGCTTTTGTATGAAAAAGTCGGTTTGAAGATTCCAGAGCAATGTTTTTTCTGCCGGCTGAAACAATATTCTGCTTTTTGGCCGTTTGGAAAATTTAGAAAAGGAACTTCAGATTTATCCGGTGAAAGTATTATAACGATATTACCAAACAGCCCCAGATATCCTATTTATAAATCCCACGAATGGTGGAGCGATGCCTGGGACCCGATGTCTTTCGGGCAGGACTATGATTCGTCAAGGCCGTTTTTTGAACAACTGAAAGAGCTTCAAGAAAAAGTTCCGCGTCCTCATCAAGTCGGTAAAGACAATAAAAATTGCGATTGGTGCGATGATGTCTGGTATTCAAAGAATTGTTATCTTACCCGGTCAATTTTTAAATGTGAGGATTTGAGCTATGGGTATAGAGTAATAGAATGCAAGGATTCCTTTGATGTGGCAAATTCATTCAATTTGCAAAATTGTTATGATTGTTTTGCTTGTCATAACTCATTTGGCATAAATTATTCTGAAAATTGTAAAGACTGCATAGATTCGTATTTTCTTTTTGATTGTCGCAATTGCCAAAACTGCTTTATGTCATGGAACTTGCGCAACAAACAATATTGCATACGCAACCAACAATATACTAAAGACGATTACGAAAAAGAACTGAAAAATATCGGGCTTAATTCAAATAAAAAAATTGAAACACTAAAATCTGAATTTGAAAGCATTTTAAAAGAAGATGCAATACATAGAGAAAATTTCAATCTAAAAACCACAAATTCTGTCGGAAATTATTTGACCAATTGCGATAAATGCATCAATGTTTTTTCTTACGAAGATTCGCAGAATTGCCGCAACCAGCTTCGGGGTCTTGGCAATAAAGATTGCATAGACGGGATGGGAATATTCGGCGCCGTAGAAAACTCTGGAAATAACAGTTGTGTGCTTTATTCCTATAATGTGAAGCATTCATCATGGTCTCTTGGCAGATATTCCGAATATCTCGATATTTGCGACGAAGTCGAGTATTGTTTTGGGTGTGTTGGGCTGAAAAAGAAAAAATACTGTATTTTAAATAAAGAATATAGCAAAGAAGAATATGAAAGTTTGAAAAATAAAATTATTTCCGATATGGAAAAGAGGGGAGAATACGGTAAATTCTTACCATACTCAATGGGAATCTGTGATTATAATTTGTCTACCGCAATAGTTTATTTCCCTGAAGTAAAAAAGGAATTCATTTTAAGCAAAGGAGGGTACTGGTCGGAAGAAGACTTGTCATCGCAAGATGGGATTTCTTCGCTAGAGTTGCCGGATAGTATCTTGGATACTGGTGCTGATGTTTCAAGCCAAGCTCTTATTTGCCCCGAGACGAAATACAGATTCAATATTTCTCCGGCTGAATATGAATTTCACAAAAGGAAGGGTTTTGCTTTGCCAAGAATCCATTTTGACTTAAGAATGCTTAAAAAAGCCAGAAAGACTGCAGTACTAAAAGGTTACCCGTATAAGTGTTTTTACTGTAAAAAAGAGATGATGGCCTATTATCCGCCTGAATGGGGTTATAAAAAAATAGCCTGTGAGGAGTGTTATAAACAAAATATCGCATAATTATTTCCCAAAATTCTCAAACAAAACTTTTTTACTTTCCGGGTCAATGTTTTCGGTGACTATTATCATCATCTCGGTGGTGAGATTTAAATCTTTTTTTATATTCATAAATAAATGTTCAAAAGGGAAAGGGGATATCCAGGCGGAATTTTTCAGGCAGACGAAACCGGCTTTTTTAAGCAGGTAACGCAGGCTTTCTCTTTCGTTTTTTCTGTTCTCTGGCAGGTCGAGTAAAATAATTCTCCAAAGTCCATCCCAAGAAGTATTTACTATGCCAGTATCGTTATCCAATTCCAAACTGTGCATTTTTTTTCGTCCCTCATTTGTCAGACGCGCGTATTTATTTTGCGGAGAAGAAATCTGCTCTATCAGCCCTTCGTCGCTAAGATTTTTCAGGCAGCGAGTGATAGCGTATTTTGATCGAGTTTCTCCTCCCCTGCGAAGGGGAGGACTAAGGTGGGGTGAAATGATTTGTTCCTGTATTTCTTCCACCGAAACAGCTGGCTTCTTCCCCAATATCTCCAATATTTTCTTTGTGTAAGAATTGTTCATAAATTTTGCTTGCCCGCACACTTACTTTTAAGATATTGAGTACAATGCGCCTATGGCGCGTCTTGAAAGTAAGTGTTCGGGCTTGACATACCTACAACTTATCATATATACTCTCTTTATACAAGTTTTCAGTGGTCGCGAAACATTAGTAAAATCCGACGCTTTATGGTCGGGTCCCGACTGAAACGTCGGGATTATAAGCCTAAATAAGTAAAATTAATTATGTCAAAAATAATAGGTATAGATTTGGGTACAACAAATTCGGCAGTGGCTGTCATTGAAGGCGGTGTGCCGAAAATTATTGAAAATGTGGAGGGAAACCGCACTACGCCATCTGTCGTAGCTGTGGCTAAAAATGGCGACAGAATCGTCGGCTTGCTGGCCAAAAGGCAGGCAGTGACCAATCCGGAAAATACTGTCTACGGTATCAAGCGTTTTATGGGTCACAATTTTGACGACCCGGAAGTTCAAAAAGATTTAAAAAATTCCTCATTTAAAATACAAAAAGGGGCAAATGGCGGAGTGGAAATAATGATAGGTGACAAATGGATGCGCCCGGAAGAAATTTCGGCCATGATTTTATCCAAGATAAAAACCGACGTGGAAACCAAGCTCGGAGAAAAAATCACCGAAGCCATCATCACCGTTCCGGCATATTTTAATGATGCCCAGAGAAAGGCCACCAAAGACGCAGGACAAATCGCCGGATTGGATGTAAAAAGAATAATCAACGAGCCGACGGCCGCGGCGCTCGCATATGGTTTTAACAAAAAGAAAAACGAAAAGATAGTTGTCTACGATTTCGGAGGCGGAACTTTTGATGTTTCCGTGCTCGAAATTGGAGACGATGTCATAGAGGTAAAGTCCACCGATGGTGACAGTCACTTGGGCGGCCGCGATATAGATTTCAAAATAATAAATTGGATTGCCGAAGAATTCAAAAAGACTTCTGGTGTAGATGTGCGGGGAGACAAGTTGGCCTTGCAACGTCTGGATGAAGCGGCAGAAAAAGCAAAAATAGAACTTTCTACAGCTGTGGAAAGTGAAATCAATATTCCGTTTATAACCTCTACGGCACAGGGTCCCCAACACTTGCTCCTCAAAATGACCCGTGCTCAACTGGAATCCCTAGCTGACGAATATGTGTCCCGCTCCATAGACATCACCAAGCGTGCCTTAGCGGCTTCCGGCATCAAGATTGAAGACATAAACGAAATAGTCATGGTGGGTGGGCAGACGAGAATGCCTAAAATTGTGGAAGAAGTGAAAAAAGTTTTTGGCAAGACTCCAAATCTGACTATCAACCCGGATGAAGTCGTAGCTCTCGGCGCCGCGGTTCAAGCTGGCGTATTGCAAGGAGACGTGCGAGATGTTTTGCTTCTAGATGTTATTCCACTTTCCTTGGGCATCGAAACATTAGGTGGCGTGGCGACAAAACTTATTGAAAGAAATACCACTATTCCATCCAGTAAGTCTCAAGTATTTTCTACGGCTGCCGACAATCAAACTTCTGTGGAAATACATATCGTGCAAGGGGAGAGGCCCATGGCTTCCGACAATAAATCTCTCGGACGATTCATTTTAGACGGAGTGCCGCCGGCACCTCGCGGTATGCCGCAAATCGAAGTTTCTTTTGATGTGGATGTAAATGGTATTTTAAATGTCGCCGCCAAAGACAAAGCTTCCGGCAAGACTCAATCGATAAAGATAGAAGCGAGCTCCGGCCTGAAAGACGAAGACATCAAGAAAATGCAGGCTGATGCGGAACTACATGCTGAAGAAGATAAAAAGAAAAAAGAAGTTGTGGATATAAAGAACACCGCGGAGATGATTATTTATACCGCAGAAAAAGCGCTGAAAGACAATGAAGCCAAAATTCCTGCCGAGCTGAAAGATAGTGTAAATGCAAAAATCACAGCTGTGCGAGGAGTAAAAGATGGTACCGACGGCGAAGCCATAAAGAAAGCCACCGAAGAACTGTCTGCTGAAATGTCCAAGATAGGCGAGGCGATGGCGAAAAGTGCACCAGCAGGCGGCACAGAAGCCCCAGCCGGAGCATCAGAAGCAGAGCACGTGGATGCCAAAGACGCAGAATTCAAAGAAAAACCACCGGAAGGCGAAGCACCAAAAGCATAATTATTAAATCAAAAAAGCCCCAGTTGGGGCTTTTTTGTTCTTAGAGTTTTTGGTATAATAAATACATGCATCCAGGACAACAAATTGGAGGAATACCTAAAATACCACCACCAAGAAGTAGTTTTAAACAAGAACGTCGGACAGATCCAGAAACGGTTAAATTTTTGGGTTTATTTAATTCTCTTTTAGAAAAACACAGCAGAGACTTTATAATAAAATACATAAAAAATAATACTATAGGAGGTGTACTCCCAATAGTGGTTGAAAGGTGGTTAAATAACGAACATACTCCAAGTCCGGGAATTTGCAGAGATGTTATTTCTGTCCTGGAAAATTTTCGGCCAAATATAAAAAGTGTTTTACCGTTTAAACCAAAACCAAAATTACTGACAAGAGAACATAGGTGGCAGGCTATAATGGAAGGAGACGATGAAGAGTTAAAAAAGATAACAAAAAAAACTATTGAACGGGAAAAATTAAGAATGAAAACAGAAAAAGACATAGCGAGGGCAAGACAAAAAATAACAGAAAAGTTAAAAACTTTAATAGAGCAAAATAAAAGTTAAATATATTTATGAACGAAAAAGGAGATTTTGGTGGAATACCGCAAAGGAAAGGCAGGAAAGAAGAACCGCGTCCTTTGAATCCAGAGATAGTTGCATATAAAAACAAACTTGATTCTCTTGTGGAAAGACATGGAGAAAAAGCCGTAATGAGCTTTATAGAAAATGACACAGGCGGAACAGTTCAAAGTGTAGTTGAGGGTTGGTTGAGTGGCAAAAATTCTCCCAGTTTGTCAATTCAAGGAGGAATTATGCGTGCATTGGATTATTTAAAAACTGACCCAGATATTTTACCTACTATCCCAACCGAGATAAAAGATACTTTGGTCGATGCTCCGGAATCAAGCAACATTCCATTGGCACGAAAACCAGAATATAAAAGACTAACGAGAAAAGAAATAATGGAAGGCGGCAACGAGGATTTGAAAGAAAAAGAATTGCAAAAAATGGCAGCGGAAAAAAGAGCGAAAGATAGAAAAGAAAAACAAAAAGCAGAAAGACTGGCAGCTTGGAAAGCGCTGAGAGATAGGCAGAATAGGTTGATAAGAGAAGGCACCGAACCCGAGGAATAATGTTTTGAAAAAAACTCAGTTGGAGGTATACTTTAACATATGGAACTCCCGGAAATACCTATAAATAAAGACATTACCTACCTGGGTTTGACGACTTTTCGCGACCGCAATCAGCTTTTTGGCATCAAGCGCAAAGACAGGCGCCAGCATGTTTACATCCTCGGAAAGTCCGGTACCGGTAAATCCGTGCTGATGTTCAACATGATTATTCAGAACATCCAAAACGGCGAAGGTGTGTGCGTGGTAGACCCGCACGGCGAGCTGGTAGAAGGGGTGCTCTCTGCCATACCGCCGCACCGCATCAAAGACGTGGTTTATTTCAACCCGGCCGATGCGGAGTATCATGTCGGTTTCAACGTCCTCGAATTGGTAGACTCGCAATACAAACACCTGGTAGCCTCGGGGCTGATGGGTATTTTCACCAAGATTTGGGCCAATGCCTGGAGCGCCCGAATGGAATATATTTTAAACAATTGTATTTTGGCTCTGCTCGACACTCCCGGTACGACGCTTTTGGGTATTCCGAGATTATTGGTGGACAAAGATTATCGCCAGAAAATAATCGGTAATTTGAAAGACCCGGTCATCAAAGCTTTTTGGGTGCACGAATACGAGGCTTGGCAGGATAAATTCCGAAACGAAGCCATCGCGCCTATTCAAAACAAAGTCGGGCAGTTTCTTTCCACCAGTATCATTCGCAATGTCGTCGGCCAATCTGTAAGTACCATCAATATTTTTGACGTCATGAACGACGGTAAGATTTTCTTGGTCAACGTTTCCAAGGGGCGTATCGGTGAAGACAATTCCAGTTTACTCGGCGGAATGATTATCACCAAGATTCAGCTGGCCGCCATGGAACGCGTGCGCATACCCGAGGAACACCGCAAAGACTTTTATTTATATGTGGATGAATTCCAAAACTTCGTGACGGATGCTTTCGCCGGCATATTGTCCGAGGCCCGAAAATACCGCTTAAATCTCACAGTGGCGCACCAGTATACGGCTCAGCTGGTGATGGACAAGAGCTCCGCGGTGCGCGATGCGGTTTTCGGCAACGTGGGCACGATGATAGTCTTCCGAGTAGGTTCCGACGACGCGGACTTTTTGGAAAGCGAATTCGACCCGGAGTTTACGCCAGGAGACATCGTGAATCTGCCGAACTACAAAGTTTATTTGAAATTGATGATAGACGGAGTGACCTCACGCCCATTTTCAGCCAAGACCTTGCCGCCGATGGTAAAGTCCGGTGATAAAAAAGTGGAAGAAGAAGTGATACAGTCCTCGCGCAAGCTTTATTGTAAAACGAAGGAAGAAGTCGAAAGAGAAATAAATAATTGGAGCGGAATGTCTCTCGGCAACGACAGCGATATAAGCAGTGGAAATTTGGAGAAGTTTAAAATCCTGTGTTCTCTGTGTGGCTTGGAGAAGACGGTACCTTTCAAACCAGAGCCCGGACGCCCGGTTTACTGCAAAGATTGTATTGCTAAAATAAAATCCGGAGAAGTGAAAGTGGAAAAAAGGGGTCAAGACCAAATCAAGTACGATGAGACGAAATTTTACAAGCCATTGGCAGACCTAGGTATTGAATTTGAGCAAAAAGACAGAAGTCGCGTTGAAGAAGGTGAAAGATATCATGAAAGAGAAGACCACACAGGTAAACCGCCTGTGACGGTAAGACCGGTAGTTACAATGCCAAAACTCGTGAATTTGGCGCCCAAGCCCGGAATAATAGGTACTATTAAAAAAGCTTTTACGCCGAGCTTGGCAATTAAACCCCAGATAAAACCAAAAGAAAATCCCGCTCTAAAAGAAGTTTTGAATAAAGTTATGGCTGAACCAAAAGCGAAAATTATTGAGCCACTTCAGAAACCAGCACCCGTACCGACGCCTATTCCGGCCCCTATTTCGCTGGATTCCTTGAAAGATAAAATTAAAGAAGTTGCTTCGTCAAAACCTGCAAACCAATTTACCCGAGGCGACCGCGCTGCCAGCGCCGAAGACATGAATAAATTAAAGGATTTGATTTCCACAAAAATTTCTGTACCGGAAAAAATTACCACCCCAGAAAAAGAAATCACCACCCCGCCTGCTGGCAGCAATCCTGATTTAGCAAAATCACCTACTGGGTCCAAAGGAGGGGAGGAAACAATTCCTACTCCAGCTCCAGTGCCCCTGAAGCCCACCAATGAAGTGCCGGAAGATGTTTTGCTTAAAATTTTAGAATGACCTCACGATGAACCAAGAAACTAAAACATGCCAAAACTGCAAGCAAGACTTTGTAATAGACCAAGAAGATTTTAACTTTTACGAAAAGATGAAAGTTCCTCCGCCGACGTTTTGCCCGCTATGTCGTGCGCAAAGACGTTGGGCTTTCCGCAATGAGCGGGGGCTCTATAAAAGAAAATGCGATTTTTCCGGCAAAGAAATTTTCTCTATGTATGCTCCAGATTCTCCCGTAAAAGTATATGACCGAGATATTTGGCTCTCTGATGTGTGGAATCCGATGGATTATGGAAAAGATATTGATTGGTCCAGGCCATTTTTGCCACAATTGCTTGATTTGTGGCGAGAAGTGCCACTCCGATGCAATAATGTCATTAAGGGTGTAAATAGTGATTATGTAAATAATGCCACCGACCCCAAGAATTCTTATCTTATATTCAATTCCAACTGGACTGAGGACTCCATGTATTCTAACGGAATTGATAACTCAAAAGATTGTGTAGATATGTCTCATTGTGATAAGGCAGAAATGTGCTACCAAAGTTTTTGGATTACTTCAAGTTATAAAGTGTTCTATTCTTCACAATGTTCGGAATCAAGCGATCTCTGGTTCTGTAAGGATTGCCAAGGGTGTATGAATTGTTTTGGCTGCGTTAACTTACGCAATAAAAATTATTGTTTTTTTAATGAACAATGCACCAAGGAAGATTACGAAAAGAAATTAAAAGAGTATAAACTTTACACCAGAGGGGGAGTTGAAAAAGCTTGGGAGAAAGCTTTAAGTTTTTGGAAAAAATTTCCAAATAAAAATATTCAAGGTGTTAAAAATATAAATTCCACTGGTTCATATATTACCCACTCAAAAAATGTAAGAGATTCTTTCTTGGTAAGGGAAGGAGAAAATCTACGCTATTGTCAGTATTTACAAGCTACCCCAAGCGCAAAAGATAGTTATGATTATTCCAACTGGGGCGAAGGAGCAGAATTACTGTATGAGGTAATGATAAGCGGAGCCAATGTTCAAAATATAAAATTTTCTGTTCAAACTCAAGAAAACACGCACAATGCCGAGTACACAGTGTGTTGCCGAAGTTGTGAAAATATATTTGGATGTGTCTCTCTCAGAAAGAGTCAGTATTGTATTTTAAATAAGCAATATGCCAAGGAAGAATATTTTGATATGGTTGAAAAAATTAAAAAACATATGAACGAAATGCCATACGTAGACAAGAAAGGAAGAATATATAAATATGGAGAATTTTTTCCCATAGAATTCAGTCCGTGGGCTTACAACGAAACCATCGCTCAAGAATATTTTCCGATGACAAAAGAGGAAGCAACCACAAAAGGATATAGATGGAGGGATGTGGACACGAAAAACTATGTCCCGACAGTTTTAGTAGGTGATATCCCTGACAGTATTCACAATGTTAATGATTCAATAACTGGTGAAGTCTTTGAATGTGCACACAAAGTAAAATGCAATCAGGGTTGCACTAAGGCTTTTAGAGTTACAAATAATGAACTTAATTTTTATAAAAAAACCAATACACCCTTGCCCATATTATGTCCCGTTTGCCGTACAGCAGAAAGGTTAAAATTGCGCCTTGGAATAAAATTGTATGAAAGATCTTGCATGTGTGTTGGAAACACCGACGAAACTGGGGTATACAAAAATACCGTAGCTCACATACACAAAGATTCCCTGTGCGGGGAAGAGTTTAAGACAGGGTATAGTCCAGATTCTGGAGAAATAGTCTATTGCGAAAAATGTTATCAGCAGGAGGTTTATTAAATGACACCATTTTTAGACGGCCGTCTAAAAATGGTGTGGTAAATAGTTATGAAGAAAATTATTAATATTTCAACAAAAGAGGAGGTAAAATTCACAAAGGGAGATTTACCAATGATGGTACATGGGAAAGAACACTCTGGTGCGTCTCTGCTTTCTATTGTAATTGCTTCCATGTTGCATGTTGGTGATAAAAAATTGCTTATGTTTACCGCATATCCCATGGCAAAAGAGGAATTTTTAAAACAAATTGAAAATCCGGAAACAGTTTTTTATTTGGAATCTGAAAACGATTTTGAGAAAGCCACAAAGTTTCAAACAATATTTGTTAAGAGCGGAGATGCTGACTTGTTTACTAAAGCAATTTCAAACTCTTCTTTGGTTAAGGATAGAATTATTTTTGTGAAAAACATTGAAACAATAAATATTCCAATTTTTAATTTTGTTTCTAAATACCCCTTTATTATTACCGGAGATTTGGAATTAAATCCACTACAAAAGTATTTTGTTGATTGTGATTATTCTACACGAATTTTATTTAATACCGTGGGTAATGAAAAGATTGTATATTTAGAAAAATATCAAGCCATACTTAAAAATAGATTAGGCGAAAAAATAATAACTTTGAATTAATACAATAAGCCGCGCTTTAATGGACGATTGCGCGGCACGATTTCGCTAAATCGCCTGCACGGCACGATATGTCGCCACAATGGCTGCGGTTTCGCCTCGGAGGACGAGCGGGCCGAGGGAGGCCACTTTATAGCCGGATTTTTCTGCTAGGTTAATTTCATTATCGGTAAAACCGCCTTCCGGGCCTATAAAGATACATACGGAGGCGTTGCCTCCGTATGTGGGAAAGTCGATACCACCTAGGTGAAAGATTATTTTTTGATCTGATTTATCGCCATCAGCTAGTGCGTCTTGGAATTTTAAAATAGGGGAGAGGGTGGGTACCATGCTTTGGCCACACTGTTCGCTCGCTTCCAGAATTATTTTTTCCAGACGCTTTATATTCAATCCGGTTTTTATAGTGCGCTCGGTGATGACGGGTGTGATATTTGATACTCCGCATTCAACCGCTTTCTGCACTGCCAGTTCAAAGTTTTCTTTTTTGAGTATAGAAAGGTAAAGACTTACCTTTCTATACTCACCCCGCGAAGCTTTAGCGGAGTGGGGTTTTTTATTAACAATACACGCAATTTTATCGGAAAATATGGAATCAATAATAACCTCTGCACTGGTGCCTTTGCCATCCGAAAGGCTAATTACATCGCCTTTTTTCATCCGCAAAACACCCTTTATTTGCTTGATATTTTCGGGATTGGTGATTTCCACCTCGTTTTTCGTGAGGTCAAAGTCTCCAATAAATCTATGAATTTTCATAATTTATATGATACACTTTAGAGGTTGAATTATCCACCCCGGCACAAGTGCCACCCCTCAAGAGGGGAATAAATCCATGGAAACAAAAATCTGCCAAAACTGCAAGCAAAACTTCACCATAGAGCCGGAAGATTTTAATTTCTACGAAAAAATCAAAGTCCCTCCGCCGACCTTTTGCCCTTCGTGCCGAGCGATGCGTAGACTTTTATGGCGTAACGAAAGATCACTTTATCGCAATAAATGCGCATTCTCAGGTGAGGATATTATCTCAATGTTTGCCCCCGAGAAAGATTTTAATGTATATGAACGTGATATATGGTGGAGTGATAAATGGGACCCAATATCATATGGGAAAGATTATGATTTTTCTAAACCTTTTTTCCAGCAATTTAAGGAATTACTACATTCAGTACCACTAGCTAGTTTGGGAAATAGTAATATTGTTAACAGTAAATATGTAAATCATACAGAAGATTTGAAAAATTGTTATTTAGTTTACGGTTCCATGTCGAGTGAAAATGTTTCATACGCTCAAGGAGTTCTAAATGTGAAGGATTCTTTTGACTTGTTTAATGTTCTAAAATCTGAACAGTGTTTCGACGATGTTCTGTGCGGGAGTATGTATAAAACAAATTTTAGCTATGATAGCGATGAGTGTATCGATTCTTCCTTTTTGACTTCTTGTACAAACCTGCAAAACTGTTTAGGGTGTATAAATTTACGTCACAAAAACTACTGCATTTTCAACGTTCAATATTCTAAAGAAAATTATGATAAAGAAATAGCCGCGTATGATTTTGGAAGTTATAATACCCTTACAAAATTTAAAGAAGAATATAAAAAATTTATTCAAAATGAATTTCGACGTTTTGCTTTCATATTTAAATCTGTGAATGTTACTGGGGACAATATTTTTACTTCAAAAAACAGTAAAATGATTTTTGATGTTTATGGCGAGGTTGAAGATTCAAAATACGTTGCTCATACTTTTGGTTTGCGTAATGGCTACGACGGGTATGGCATGGGTGATAGGGGAGAATTTTTATATGAAGGAGTGGATTTTGGGCATGATGGAGCCATGAGTGCTTTTGCTGTTTTAAACCATGGTTGCATGGATACAAAATATACTTACATGTGTTATGGTTCTAAAAATTTATTTGGTTGTATTGGAATAAGAAATGGCGAATATTGTATTTTGAATAAAAAATATACGAAAGAAGAGTACGAAAAGTTAGTACCTAAAATTATTGAACAAATGAATACAGTGCCTTATGTTGACACTCATGGAAAAGTTTATAAATATGGAGAATTTTTCCCTTCAGAGCTTTCTCCTTTTGCTTATAATGAAACAATAGGGCAGGAATATTACCCGTTAGAAATAGATGAAGCAAAAAACTACGGCTTTTTTTGGAAAGAAAAAACTAAAAGAGATTATAGAATTGAGGTAAATCCAGAGGATTTACCTGATCATATTAGAAACACTGAAGATTCTATTGTGGGTAAGGTTATTGGTTGTATGCATAATAATTCTTGTAATGAACAGTGCACTGAAGCTTTTAAAATTCTTCCTGAAGAATTACGCTTTTACAAAAACAACAATATTGCCCTACCTAGGCTTTGCCCCAACTGTCGACATTTTCAAAGATTAAAAAAAAGAAATCCAATGAAGCTTTGGCACAGAACCTGCATGTGTGACAAAAAGCACAGTAATCATACAGGCAAGTGTGAAGTGGAATTCGAAACCAGTTATGCGCCAGAGAGGACGGAGATTGTTTATTGTGAAAAGTGTTATCAGCAGGAGGTGTATTAGTATTATTCTCCTCTTGAGGAGTACCCTTTAGGGGGAGGTGGATGCATTTCCACCCCGGCGCAAGCGCCACCCCAGAAGAGGTGAATATGATATAATGTAAATCAAATGCCCAAGCCGAATCGAGTCCAAATAATCAAATATGGTCCGCCACCACCGGAGTTGCCTGTCTTCGGCAAGGTCAAGCCCGAAGAGGTTTCTTTTATTGGGAGGACGAATTATGTAGCCTCGCTCGAAGAAAAGAAATTCGTTTTCGGCATCAAGCGCGTAGACCGCAGAAGGCACTTATATATCATCGGCAAGTCCGGCGTGGGCAAGACCAAACTCCTCGAGCTTATGCTTCGGCAGGATGTCACTTATGGCCATGGATTGTGTCTGATTGACCCGCACGGAGACGTCATCGATGCCATGCTAGATTATATTCCAAAAGAACGCATCGAGGACGTTTGCATCATCGACCCACCTGATATCGATTTCCCAGCTTCATTCAATCCGCTGGCCAATGTGGACCCCATGTTCAAATTTCAATTGACGCAAGGGCTCATCGAAGTTTTCCAGAAGCAATTCGGCGCAAACTGGACACCCCGCCTAGAGCACGTTTTTCGTTTCACTTGTCTGGCGCTCCTAGACTATCCGCACGCCACCATGCGCGGGATGATATCCATGCTCACCGACAGAAACTACCGGCAGAAAGTGGTGGAATATATTACCGATGACATGGTGAAAAGATTCTTCGCTATAGAATTCGCCGATTGGTCCGAGAAGTTCGATACCGATGCCATCATCCCGCTCGTAAACAAGCTCGGGCAATTCTTGTCCGACCCCTTGCTCCGCAATATTTTTGGACAGAAGCAAAACAAAATCGATATCAGTAAATTGATGAATGAAGGCAAAATTATTTTTATCAATCTTTCCAAAGGGCGCCTGGGTGAAGAAAATTCCTCATTCTTGGGTTCAATGTTTTTGACGAAGATAAAACAAGCCGGCATGGAACGTGCCGCTATGCCGGAAGCGGAACGTAATGATTTTTATATTTATGTGGACGAGTTCCAAAACGTGGTCACGCAAACTTTTGAAAATATTTTATCGGAGGCGCGCAAATACGGACTCAATTTAACGATGGCGCATCAATACGTAGGGCAGATTATTCCGAAAGTTCACCAGGCTGTACTTGGTAATTGCGGTAGTATTATTACTTTTCGTATTGGCGGAGAGGACGCGGTGAAAATGAAGCCGGAATTTGCGCCCTTATTCGATGTGAAAGATATGATTAACCTCGCCGTGGGTGAAATTTATGTCAAAATGACGATTGACGGGGAATCTTACGATCCGTTTTCCGCGGAAACTCTGCGGGTATTACCGCCAACTCATCCTTCTTATAGGCAAGAAATCGTCGATGCATCCCGCCGAAAATATTCCATACCAAAAGGCGATGCGGCCAAACTTATTGCCGAAGAAGAAGCTACCATTATCCGCAGCGCTGAAGAAAAAGCTATCATTGAAGGACGAGCAAAACGAAAAGAAAGAGAGAAAAATGGAGACAAAGAAGAAGAAATTGAAATTGAGCAAGACGAAAAAAGTCCCGACAAAAAATCGGGATCCCGACAAAAGGTCGGGACTTCACAAGAAGCCGAACCTATGATATAACCCCGTAGTAGAACTTTGCAAAAAGTTTCACTACAGGGTATAATACCAAAATAACCTGATGAGTAAAGACTATTACGACATTTTAGGCGTTCCCAAAACAGCTTCTAAAGACGAAATCAAGAAGGCTTTTTATAAGTTGGCGCAAAAATATCATCCTGACAAAAAAGGTGGTAATGAAGCCAAGTTTAAACAAGCCAACGAGGCTTATCAGATTTTATCCAATGACACTAAGCGTTCAAAGTACGACCAATATGGTTCGGGCTTTGAAAATATGGGTGGCGCATCCGCTGGAGGTTATGGCGCGCAACACGGTGGCTTTGAAGGTTTTGATTTTAGCGGTTTCCAGCAAGGTGGCGGAGCGGATTTTGATTTTGGTAATCTCAACGATATCTTTAGCGACTTTTTCGGTGGCGGCATGGGTGGGGAGAGAACCCAGTCTCGCCGCGGACGGGATATTTCTACGGAAATACAAATTTCTTTTCCAGATTCCATTTTTGGTATAAATAGAAAAATTTTAATCACCAAAACATCCGTTTGTCTGACGTGCCATGGTTCCGGAGCCAAAGCGGGTAGTAAAATGGAGACCTGCAAACATTGCAACGGGCAAGGGAAAATCCGCGAAAACAAAAGAACAATTTTTGGAAATATTTCCAGCACAAAAATCTGCGAAGTCTGCATGGGCGCGGGTGAAGTGCCGCACGAACTTTGCGAAAAATGTAAAGGCAAAGGCGTGCTGCGCCGGGAAGAAGAAATTTCCGTCGTCATCCCCGCCGGCATACGAGACGGCGAGATGATAAGGATGACCGGTATGGGTGAAGCCGTGTCGCACGGCACCGCGGGCGACCTGTATATTAAAATAAATGTGGCTGCGCATCCGGTTTTCAAACGTGAGGGCAATGACTTGGTGATGAATTTGAACTTAAAACTTTCCGATGCGCTTTTGGGCACAAAATATTCTATTCAAACTCTGGACGGGGAAATAGAAGTCACCATTCCCGAAGGTGTAACCATAAACGAGATTCTGCGTGTGCGAGGCAAAGGCGTGCCGATGTCCAAAAATAAAAGGGGAGATCTGCTCATTAAGCTAAACATCAAACTCCCGGGAAAGCTTTCCAAGCAAGCCAGGGCGACAATAGAAGAACTAAAAAAAGAGGGAATCTAGTATCTCTAATTCGCGCGAATAGTTTAATTATGCAAACTGAAACAAAATCTTGCCAAAATTGTAAAAAGGATTTCACCATAGAACCGGACGATTTTGGATTTTATGAGAAAATAAAAGTTCCACCTCCTGCCTGGTGCCCGGAATGCCGGATGATTCGTAGAATGCTCTACAGAAATGAAAGGTCTTTATATAAGCAAGATTGCGCGCATTGCGGAAAGTCTACAATTTCCATGTATGCTCCGGAAAACAATTATGTGGTTTATTGCAACGATTGCTATTCTTCTGATAAATGGAATCCGATGGATTATGGTCAAGATTATGACTTTTCCAAAAACTTTTTTGAACAACTGGGTGAATTATTCAAGAAAATTCCGCGCAGAGCTTTATACCAAGATTATGCAGTAAATAGTGAATACACCAACCAGTCTGTGTACATGAAAAATTGTTACCTTTGTTTTGGCGGGCATCACTACGAAGACTCTGCTTATTGCGCTCAAAATTTCTATTTAAAAAATTGTCTAGATGTTGATTTTTCCCACAAAAGCGAACTTTGTTTTGAATCCGCCCATTTAATAAATTGTTTCAAGGTAAGGTACGGCTATTATTCCGAAAATTGCATGGATTCATGGCTTATTTATGGTTGTCGTAATTGTTCCAACTGTGTCGGTTGTACTAATTTAATGAATAAAACTCATTGTATTTTTAATGAACAACACACAAAAGAAGAATATGAGAAAAAACTCAAAGAAATGAATCTTTCTGACAGAGAAAGTATAGAAAAAATAAATAAAGAATTTTGGAAACATTCATTAAATTTCCCCCGCAAATATGCCAATGTAAAAAACATTGTTAATTCTACCGGAGACAATTTAGAGCAAACCAGAAATTGCAGATATGCTTTTTCCGTGAGCGAAGGCGAAAATATATGCTACACATTCTTTTCTCCGACTGGCGCCAAAGATTGCTATGATCTGGACCATGTAGGGCTTGGCACCAGCGAAAGTTGCGAGTTACATAGCGGTTTTGGTGACAATAAAATTTTATTTTCTAACCGTATATACGATTCTCACGATGTTTCATATTCTGATGATGTGTATAACAGTGAAAATATTTTTGCCTGTGCCGGACTTCGAAAAAAATCATATTTTATTTTGAATAAAGAATACAGTAAAGAAGAATACAATATTCTTGTTGATAAAATCAAGAAACAAATGGACGAAATGCCTTACGAAGATGGAAAGGGCAGGGTATTTAAATACGGAGAATTTTTTCCAATTGAAGTTATTCCATTTGCCTACAATGACTCAGTTGTTTGTGAATATTTCCCGTTGACCAAAGAGGAAATTTTAGAAAAAGGTTACAGGTACAAAGAACCTGAAGCAAAAGATTATAAACCTACCTTGCTTGCCCATCAATTGCCATCTATCTCAAATGCTGACGAAAAAGTTTTACAGGAAATTGTGCAATGTGAACACCAGGGTAAATGTAATCATAGATGCACCACGGCTTTTCGTATAATTCAAAATGAATTAAATATCTGCAAAGTGTTAGAAGTTCCATTACCAAATCTTTGTCCAAATTGCAGACATATGGAAAGAATTGAGAAATTAAATCCACCAAAGCTTTATCACAGAAAATGTATGAACACGGGATGTGAAAATGAATTTGAGACGAGCTATTCAACAAAAAGACCGGAAATAATTTATTGTGATCGTTGTTACAAACAAGAAGTTTATTAATTTTATGCTCCCGGAAAACATTATTTACATCACCATTCTCATCAGTCTCGTCGGGTACTTTTTTTATTTTAAAGACATTTTTTACGGAACCACTAGGCCAAACTTAGTTTCCTGGTTTCTATGGATGTTGGCTCCTTTTATCGGTGTATTTTTCCAGATTAAAGCCGGAGCCGGACTTTCCGCATTACCTGTATTTATGGCTGGTTTTGGGCCATTGGTAGTAATCGTCGTTTCGCTTTTTAGAAAAAGTTCCATTTGGAAAGCGACCAAGCTGGACATCGCCTGCGGTGTATTGGCTTTGTTGGCGCTTGTTTTTTATGTTGCCACGCACAACTTGGGCATATCAATTTTGTTTGCCATCTTGAGTGATGGTTTGGCTTTTATCCCGACTTATATTAAGGGTTGGAAGTCTCCAGACACAGAAACATCCACTGTTTATTTCACTGGTATTTTCAATAACATTTTAGCTTTACTCATTATCAAAAATTGGATTTTTTCAATTTACTCATTTAGTGTATATCTGGTAGTTTCCAATATAATTATGATATTTATTTTGTACCGCAAAAAGTTTTTCAAAACAAAAACTATTTAAATTTTTTTTGGAATTTATTCGCAATGATTGTATAGCACAATTGTGCGGCGCCGTATTCAGTCAGGACAGATTCGGGAATGGGGGAAACTTCCACTATATCCGCGCCAATCAACTCAGATTTGGTAATCGCTTTTTCAATCAGTTCCAACCCGTACCACCATTCCAAACCCCCTTGCACTGGTGTGCCGGTGCCGGGCATGTAAGCCGGGTCAAAACCGTCCACATCTATCGTGAGATAGAGGTATTTTGTTTTAATACTTTTTAGTATTTTTTTTGTTTCCGGTATTTTTTTACCCCATTCAAAGACGGTGACTTTGTTTTTTTTGTCAGTAAAATATTCGTACTCGTCTTTTGAGTAAGTTCTTATACCGACTTGAACGAGGGGGAAGCCAAGGGCGCTCGCATGGCGCATGACCGTGGAATGGGCGAGATCAGATGGAGTGTCACTATAATCGCTGTCGTCTTTGCGCAGGTCGCAATGCGCGTCTATCTGCAAGATGGTCACGTCCTTTGGATTGTACTTTTTAGCTAGAGCCTGGAAAACACCAATAGAAACGGAATGCTCGCCACCCAACAGGAAAACGAATTTATTTTTTTGAATGAGTTTTTCAGCTTGGCTTTTTATTTCTTCCAAAGTTTCGGCGGGGGAGAGAGTCTCCAGATTTTCCAAATACAGATGAGAAATTTTTACAAAATTATTTGCTTCCACTTTAAACTTTCTATCAAAAAATTCTATCTGGGTATCCAGACATTCCACAACTTTTTCAGGACCGTAAACAGTGCCTTTGTGGCTGGAAGCCGTTTTTTCATACGGCGCGGAGACCAACACCACATCCGCCTTTTCCAAATTTTCTTCGTTTATTATTTTTTTTGCCATGTGTTTTTTAAATCTTATTTATTTTATACTCGCCGTTCATATCTTTCACTTCGTATCCTAGACTATTTATTTCTTTTCGCAACTCATCAGACTTTTTGAAATCTTTATTTTTGCGCGCGAGCTCCCGCTCTTTGGCCAGCCCTGTGACTTCTTCCGGGATAATTTCTTTTTTCAAGTTTTCAAAACCAAGCCCGAGTACTTTGTCAAAATCCAAAATAGTGGCTTTTTTGTCGGCGTCGGACATATTTTGGTCTTTGAAAACATCCCACAGCAAAGACAAGGCTCGGGGTGTGTCCAGGTCATCCTCAACATACTCTTTGAATTTGTTCTGGTATTCTTTGTACACTTTGCCAGTCTCAGGCTTGCCCGCCAATTCAAGGGCAGGACCAAGAGCCATATATAGGTTATATAAGCGTTTTAAGGCCGTTTCCGAGCCTCCCAGGGCTTCCCAGCTGAAGTTGACCTTTGTGCGGTAACTCGCCATTAAGAGCCAAAAACGATAGGTTATAGGGTTGATTCCTTTTTCAGTAAAGCTCTCCAGTCTCAAGAAATTACCTTTTGATTTTGCCATTTTTTCACTTCCGGTATCAACAAATTCATTATGCATCCAAAATTTAACAAAAGGTTTTTTACCCGTTGCGCATTCCGATTGCGCTATTTCATTTGTGTGATGTGTCGGTATGTGGTCAATGCCTCCGGTGTGTAAATCAAACTGTTCACCCAGAAATTTGATACCCATGGCTGAACACTCAATGTGCCAACCGGGGAAACCGGTACCCCAAGGAGACTCAAAACCGATTTTTGAATTAAATTTCCAAAGCGCAAAATCTTCAGCGTTTCTTTTCTCCGGATTTTCGGAAATTCTGGAATGACTTTCGTCGGTATTTTTTTTGCTTCCCCAGAGGATTCCATAATCTGGCATTTTAGAAGTATCAAAATAAACTCCATCACTGGTTTTGTATGTATATTTTTTTTCTTCCAATTTTTTAATCAAATCAACATCCTCTTTCACATAGTCGCTCGCAAAATAAATACCATGCGGTATTTGAATATTCAGAGCCCTTAAGTCATCTTTAAATTTTTCAGTATAGAATTCAGCCAGTTCACGCATGTTTTTGAGAGTGAGTTCTTTACCTTCACGTAAAAGCCCTTTTGTCATTTTATCTTCCCCTGAATCAGCATCGCTGGATAGATGCCCGATGTCTGTAATGTTCATAACTCTATGTACTTTATATCCGCAATATTCCAAAGTTTTCTGTAAAATATCCGCGAAAACATAAGAACGCAAATTGCCAATGTGCGCATAGTTGTAAACCGTCGGGCCGCAGGAATAAAAGCCGACATCTGGGGGATTTATTGGAGTGAAGATTTCTTTTTCGCGGGAGAGAGTGTTGTAAAATTTTAAAGACATTTTTTTAATTTATTTGAATTCTGTTTGGTATATTTCGGTCAGAGTGTAGAGTAGGGAAACAGTCAGCGGGCCAATCAAAATACCGACAGGGCCGAGAAGCTCTATGCCGCCCAGGACGGAAAAGAGAATCAAAAACGGAGGTACGTCTATCTTGTGTCCGACGACAAATGGAGTGAGCACATTGTCGCCCATGCCGACTATGAGCGTAGACCAGACCAAGAGCCCAAGAGATGCGCCAGTGTGCCCGGTCAAGAAAAGAAAGATTATGGCTGGAACGGAAACCACCGCGGTACCGAGGGGTGGAATGATGGCGGCGATGCCGGCCACTACTCCCCAGATGGCCGGATTGGGTACATGGAATATGGCTAGGCCGATACCCATGAGCGTACCTTGGATGAAGGCAATCAAAAGATAACCTTTGATGACGCCGTTGATGGTCTGGGTGAGTCGGTGAATTATTTTTTCATCATCATTGGCGGAGAGAGGGCTCATCTTTAACATGGTTTTTTTCCATTCTTCTCCGTCTTTCAGGAAATAGAAAATAGTCAGCAGGAGTAGGATGAATGTGAACAATGCCGAGATGGTGGCGCTGAAGATGTTTGCGATGTTGCTCGTCAAGAAAGAAATGAAGCCGGAAATTTTTTCATTGATATCAAAAGTCACTCCGGCTGGCATCACTTGATTGATTTTATTTCCAATCGCGCTCAAAAACGGCGTGGTGTTTCCATTGCTGATGATTGTGTGATAAAGATTTTGAGATTGATTAAAAACAATTGTCCCGATGCCGAAAAGGGGGATACAAAGGACGATGATGAAGAAAAATAAAGTCAAAAAAGCGGCCAGCCAGTTTGGCAGATGTCCTTTTTTAAGCCAAAGATATACGGGATAAAAAACAATGGAAAAAGAAGCTCCCAAAACCAGCACTATCCAAAAAGGTCGGAAAACAAAAAAAGCGAAAATAAGAGTAGCTAATAAGAGCCCTAAGAAAAAATACCTCTCTAATGTTTTTGATTCCATGTGGATATTATAGCAGAAGGCCTGCCCCGTACCAAGCTCTGCTTTGGTTTGGGGTTGCCTTTTTGTGAAATATCGTGTAATATAAACCTCATATGAAAAAAGAGGAATTCGCAGTCATATTTACTGGTGGTAAGCAATACAAAGTCTCCGAAGGAGGCCTTGTTTCTATTGAGAAAATTACCGGAGAATACAAAAAGGGTGATAAGATCGTTTTCGATAAAGTAATGCTTGTAGATGACGGCAAAGACACCACTATCGGCACTCCATACATAAAAGGCGCTGCCGTAGCAGCAGAAATCGTAGATATTGGCCGCAGCCGAAAAGTGATGGTTGTAAAATATAAACAAAAATCCCGATACCTAAAGAGAAATGGTCATCGTCAGCCATTCTTTAAAGTCAAAATAATTTCTATAAAATAAAGCACAAAAAAATCACCCTGGGGTGATTTTTTTGTGCTTAGTCTTTTGTTTCCTCCGCAACTTTCTCAAATGCTTTTTTGTCACCATATTCCAGATAGTTTTTTTCTTTGTCCTTTAATGCTTTGACACGGGCTCTCTGGTGTTTGATGCCGCACCAATATTTTTCGGTTTCGGCGGCGATGGCCGAACCGTATAAGAAAAAACCGTTGCCGTAAGCGCAATACGTGCAGAAAAATTTATCGTACCAAGGCAGATAGCTCAATTTCTGCCTATCAAAAATTATATACTCGGACCTTTTGACATAAGGCAGGCCGTAAAGAGGGAAGGCGATGCGGTGATAAATCTCCACGCAAATATCGAGCAAGAACATAGGCAAAACAGGGAACCAAATAAAAGGCCCGGCCAACCAATGCCGCAATCTTCTGTTTGGATATTTTTTGTATTCTTCAGGTTCTTTTTCCATAACGCGAATTATAACATAATAGCAAGTTTTACTGCCTGTTTTTTAGCGCATTTTTGAGAGTATCGTTATCAGAATATTCCAGTTCGGTGCCGGTGGAAAGGCCTTTACCTAGGGATGAAATTTTAATGTTTTGCTTTTCGGCTACTTCTTTCAATTGAACCCTTACATATGAATCTGTATAGTCTCCTTGTGGACTCAAAGAAAAAGCCAAAATTATTTCTTTAAGTTCCCCTAAGCCTTGCTTAGGGGAAGACTCTACTTTTTTCTTTAATTCTTCTATTCTCACCCGGCTCTTGGTGGTCTTTTCCACTATAGGCACCAATCCGCCCAAAATGAAATACTTGCCGTTGTAGACTCGGCTCTTTCGGATGCTTTCCAAATCGGAATCTTTTTCCACTATCATCAACGTGGAAGCATCTGCGTGGGGGTCGGCGCAAATATCGCAAACACGCTCTTTGGAATTTTTCATTATAAAAAATCTAAAGCATTCACTGCACTGGGCTACTTCTTTTTTTAATTCTGAAATCAATATGGACAAATTATCCGCGTAGGAATTATTTCTAGACATCAAAAAATACACAAAACGTCGCGCTTGTCGCTCGCCGATGCCGGGAAACTCTTTAAAAACTTCTGTCAGTTTGTCTATGATATCCATGTTACTTGGTTGTTATTATACCCCCTCCTTACTCCTCCCCCTACGTAGGGGGAGGTTGGGTGGGGGTATCTTAGAATTCTTCTAAGCTACCGCTAATCCTCGGGGAAAAATCACTAAGGTTGCTCTTTTCCAAGTTTAGGAAAGTAGTGGTTTTCTCGTCAAAATACAAATCTACTTTTCCGGTCGGACCATTGCGGTGTTTCTCTATCAAAATCTCGGCGATGTTTGTTTTCTCCGATTCATCTTTGCCTCTGTCTTCCCGGTGAATGAACATTACCACGTCGGCATCCTGTTCGATAGATCCAGAGTCTCGCAAGTCGGAAAGGCGAGGCTTGCCACCACGGGATTCCACGGCACGGGAAAGCTGGGAGAGGGCAAGAACCGGCACATCCAATTCTTTGGCCAAACTCTTTAAGGATCTACTGATTTCCGTAACTTGGTTGACCATAGAGTCGTAATTTTTGGAAGTGGTCATCAGCTGTAAGTAATCCACGATGATGAGGTCCAACCCTTTTTCGGCCTTCAGTCGGCGGGAAAGGGCTTTCATGCGGACGATGGAGTTCCCGGGCTGGTCATCAATATAAATTTTGGCTTTGGCGAGTTTATCCAAAGAGTCCCGGAGTTGAGAAAATTCCCGGTCGGAAGAAAGCTTACCTGTACGCAAGTTCCAAGCGTTGACTCGGCTTTCGGCCGAGAGCATACGATCTACGAGTTGTTGTGAGGACATTTCCAGAGAGAATATGACGACAGATTTTTCGTGCGTGGTAGCCGACATGCGGGCTATGTCGAGAGCTAGCGTGGTCTTACCCATACTTGGGCGGGCGGCGAGAATAATAAGGTCGGACTTTTGCAAACCGGAGAGCATGTTGTCGAGGTCTTTGAAGCCGGTTGGCAGTCCGCGAAGCATGCCTTTGTTTTCATGTAATTTCTCCAGGCGTTCATAGGCTTCTGGCAAGGCATCTTTCAAATTCACAAATTTTTGATTCTTTGGACTTGAGACAACACTGAAAATTCTTTTTTCGGCCATGTCCAAAATGTCATCCATATGATCGTCGCCTTCTTCGAAGGCCAGCTCGGAGACAAAATCCGCCGCTTCAATCAAACTACGCAAGACATATTTTTTTTGCACAATGTCGGCATAGTGTTTGACATTGGTAGATGAGGGGACGACGTTTACAATTTCCGCCAAGTATTGATTGCCACCAATGGCTTCCAGAAATTTTTGTTCACCGAGCTTGGTGGAAAGGGAAAGCATATCTATGGGTTCGTTTTTTACCGAAAGGTCCAACATGGCCTGAAAAATCTTTTTGTGTTTTTCCACGTAAAAAGAATCGGGAATTATCATATCCTCCACTTCATGCATAGCGTCTTTGCGGAGCATAATAGAACCCAAAACGGCCATCTCGGAAGGGATACTTTGGGGTGGAATGCGCAAGTTGCTGTTTTTTAGTGTCTTTACCATGGAGCTATTCTAGCACAGCAGGCTATCTGGTTGTAAAGCGGTAAGGTGTGTAAAGATGTTACTAAAATGGGGACATCCTCCCAAGGCGGACAAGAATATGATAATATATAGATATGTCTAAAAAAGTATTATTGTCAGGAGTAAAACCAACCGGTAAGGTTAGTATTGCTAATTATTTTGGGGCAATGAAGCAATTTGTGGATTTAGCCAACGAATATGAAAGCTATATTTTTATAGCTGATTACCATGCTCTAAATTTTATCCAAAATAAAAAAGAAATGCAGGAAAATATAACAGATATTTTGCTGGATTATTTGGCAATTGGTCTTGACCCTAAAAATGTAACACTTTTTAAACAAAGTGACATTTTAGAACATACAGAGCTTGCTTGGATTTTTGACACTATCACCACTGTGCCATATTTGGAACGTGCTCATGCCTACAAAGATGCCATGGCAAAAGGTAAAGAAGTAAACGTGGGTACTTTTAACTATCCAATGTTAATGGCCGCCGATATTTTGCTTTATAGTCCGGATGTTGTGCCAGTCGGACAAGATCAAAAACAGCACGTGGAATATGCCAGGGACACAGCACAAAAGTTTAATAGAATATTTGGAGAAACATTCAAGTTGCCAAAAGAAATTATTATGAAAGATAGGGAAAATATTCCCGGACTAGATGGACGCAAGATGAGCAAGAGCTACAATAACACCATTCCTCTTTTTGCCGAGTATGAAGAAATCAAAAAATGCGTGATGAGTATTGTCACTGATTCGGGTGAGGGGATACCCAAAAATGTTTATGCCATACACAAGCTCGTGCGCGATGAAAAAGAACTGGAAAAAATTTACGCGGAGAAAACCGGCAAGTATAAAGAGTTGAAAGAACTTTTGATAGAAGATTTGGAAAAGTTTATAGCGCCAATGCGTGAAAAGAGAAAAGAATTCGCCAAAGATATACCAAAAGCCCTTGCCATCCTAAAAGCTGGAGGCGAGAAAGCCAAAAAAGTAGCTGAGGTAAAAATGGAAGAGGTCCGTGAAAAGATTGGTGTAAAAATTTATTAGTGTTATAATATACCCGTGAACAAAATACAGCAAAATTATTGGAATAGTTTTTTCTTTTTTAGCCCCAACCATGGAAGGCTGATATTTGCGCTGTAAAAATTTCTCAAAACAACACTACAACTCGAATA
>JACQGC010000013.1:0-51826 GCA_016199805.1 Candidatus Nomurabacteria bacterium | reverse complement strand
ATGGTTGGTATTTTTGTTCTTCGGAGTGATTATGCGTCAGAAGAGAGAAGAGTTGCAAAAGTTGTTGGAGGAATTCCTCAAGAATTCTCCTACCACAAACGAGGTGTTTACTCTGTCAGGCGGCGTTGTCCGTTTGGCATACAAAACATCTGCGCCACAAAAAGATTCGGGGTGGTAGGAATCCGACGCAGATTTGTTCTTTGTGAAAGGAGGCCGATTCATGGGAGCATGGGATTGGTTTAATCGGGCCACGGTGTAAGATAGCCGTGGCCAAAACAAAAATAGCCGTAACTTCCTCCCGGATGTTGCGGCTATTCCGATTGTGAGAGTGATCGTCGGGACTCTCGGCCCAGAGGACTCGCTATTGACGGACGAAATCGTCTCCATCTTCGTCGCCGAAGGGGATGAGCATAATAACATCGTTCACGAAGGCTGCACCAGCGCGACCTCCACTGACGACAGGCTGCGGATGGTTCGCCGTCGCCTCGATCTCCGCTTTGTAGCGCAAGACAATTTGCGCTACGTGCTCCACCCACTCCCGTGCGTACTTATCCTGAGCGCCTCTGACCCGCCATGCTTCCACGATTGCGTCGTGGTTTTTCTCCATTATAGTGTTGACGAGAAAGCTCGCAATCAACTCGAGATCGCTCGTTGACGCAGATTGTATCATTCCTACTACTGTCTCGTTAAATGGCCTTCTTGCCATACTCATAAAGAACTCCTTGCAGTGAATTTTACACAAAATAGCATAAATATAAGGGTATGTCAAGGTTACTGTGAAAAAAATTATGTTAATATATAAATATAGCCGTTGAGCCAGCTGACAACTGGGCCCGCCGTCAAAATTTGGCGGGTGAAGAGGCTAGAGGTTTTAAATGAGCACAAAGTAGGGTGGCACCGCGAACAAAAATCGCCCCTGCAAATTTATCAATTTAATGATAAGTTTGAAGAGGCGATTTTTGCTTCTCACAAAAAAAGATGAAAAACAGAATATATATAAAAGATTTAAAAGAACAAGTCGGCAAGGAAGTAGTTATTGCCGGATGGGTGGATGTGCGTCGGGACCAAGGTAAGATGGTTTTCTTTGATATGCGCGACATGACGGGCAAAATGCAATGCGTAACTTTGCCGATTCATCCGGAAGCCATTATTCAAGCGAAAGAGATTCGTCCAGAATGGGTTATTGAGGTTAAAGGAATGGTTAACAAACGCACGGACAAGAATGCAAACGGGAATGTGGAAATAGAAGTTTTAAATATTGAAGTTTTAAACAAGGCGGAAACCTTGCCTTTTGATATCTCGACCGATACTAGTGGGGTCAACGAAGAAACTCGCTTGGCTTACCGTTATCTTGATTTGCGTTCAGAAAGAATGCAGAAAAATATCAGAATGCGAAGCGAATTTGTGAAGAAAGTCCGAGAATTTTTATTTTCAAAAATGTTTGTCGAAATTGAAACCCCGCTTCTGACGGAATCCACACCGGAGGGTTCTCGAGACTTCGTAGTGCCTTCCCGTCTAAACCCGGGAAATTTTTATGCTCTCCCCCAATCTCCACAACAATATAAACAGCTTCTGATGGTGGGCGGAATGGAAAGATATTTTCAAATTGCCCGCGCCATGCGTGATGAAGATCTACGGGCTGACAGAGGCTTTGAACATACGCAAGTAGATTTAGAAATGTCTTTTGTGGAAATGCCCGATGTCATGAATATGGTGGAGGAAATTATGACGACAGTTGTAGAATCCATGGGATTTACCATAAAGCAAAAACCTTTCCCCAGGATTACCTATAAAGATGCCATGGAAAAATATGGCGCTGATAAATTTGATATGCGCACAGAAGAAGACAAGAAAAACAATGTGCTTGCGTATGCATGGGTGGTAAATTTTCCGTTTTTTGAAAAAACAGATGATGGAAAATGGACCTTTACGCATAATCCGTTTTCTATGCCAATACCCGAGCATATAGAATGGCTCATGAAGGGCGAAAACATAGAAAATATCTTAACCACTCAATACGATTTGGTTTGCAATGGTTACGAAGCGGGCGGTGGTTCAATCCGCGCCAATAAGCCAGAGATTTTGAAAGCCACATACAAAGTCATGGGGTATTCCGAAGAGGAAATTGAAGACAGAATAGGGCATATGCTAAAAGCTTTCAAATATGGAGTGCCACCGCACGGAGGCATCGCGCTTGGCGTAGAACGCAACCTGATGAACCTGACAAACGAATCCTATCTTCGTGAAGTTGTGGCTTTTCCAATGACACGCGGAGGAAAAACAGCAGTCATGAACGCACCAAAACCACTTGAAGAAAAACAACTCAAAGAGTTAAATATAAAAATTGGTAAATAATGTTATATATAATTTCCGGTAAAGTAATAAAAGGAGACGGCTACGGCAGGAAAATCGGTTTTCCTACGGTGAATCTTGAAGTGGACGAAGCCCTTCGGCAAGCTCAGGGTAAACAATTTCCACGTGACGGAGTTTACGCGGGAACGGCAACCATGGAAGGAAAAATTTATCGCGCAGGTATTGTAATTGGCCCAAATAATAGAATAGAAGCGCATATGATTGGTTATGTGGGTGATGCGTACGGCAAAGAAGTGACACTTGAGATAAATAAATTTTTGCGGGAATTCAAAAAGTTTGACACAGAAGAAGAGTTGATTGAGCAAATTAAAAAAGATTTAAATTTGGTATAAAAAGAGAAAAACCGGAGGTCGTGTTGCATGGCAACAAACGAACTCCGGTTTGATTTTCCCCGCACGCAACTTATTAGTAGCGTTTCGGGGGAGCCGTAGGGCGGCAGGTGTCACAAACCACCGGCGTATGCTGGGGCGGAGGGGTACGAAACCCGCGACCGCCTTCAACCATCTGCTCGGGGGCAAAATACAATGCCCCGTAAAAGAATACCTTAGCTAGGAAGAACATTTGATTACCTCGTAGAGAAGTATAGCATAGCCCAACCTATTTGTCAAGCCAAATACTATTAGGGTGTATATATGTTTTTAAGCTTATATTTAAAGGATTTTAAAGAGGATAGAGAATTTTTTAAAAAATTAAATTTAATTAAAAAAATTTTGGCATAAAAATAAAAAGACCGATCCCGCGTTGCTGACAGCAAGCGAAATCGGTCTCGATGGCACGCATCGCGTGCCTACTGCTGGGAAGGGGGGACGTGCTTGACGCACGTTCCTGTGGCGTGGCAGTCCACCTTCACTGGCTTGGGCTGCGGAGCCCATACCCACCCTCCGAAAATCATAGTCACTAAAATAATGAACGTAGTCATGGCAATCTCTCCTACACAAAAGCATAGCATAGCCCAACCCATTTGTCAAGCATGATACTATTTAAGAGCACCTGCATGGTTTTTGTGCTTATATTTAAAGGGTCTTATTAAAGTTATCCACACTTCCCTTGTGTTATCTCTACAGCCAATTTATAATTAAACCAGCTTTTATTTTTAACAAAAAAAACTATGGATGAGCAAAATTTAGAGATAAAAAAACTATCAAGTGTGTCAAAGAAAGTTGTTGTTTATATTTTAGTTATCTTATTGCTTGCTGTTGGAGTTTGCGTACTAATCATTCAGAAAAAACCTGCCAAACAAACAGTGCCGGACAACGGAATGGTAAACACCACCAAGCCAGTCGTCGTATCAAATATAGTAGACAAAAATCCGGCCGGCATAGTTCTGCCTACTCCTGGTTTCCCTGTAGATTTGATGTTGGAACCAAAAGTTGTGCCAACGACAAACAAGACAGAATATTCTCTGGACGGAAATAATCAGACAGCCACCAGGGAATACGAAAGTAGCCAATATGATATATACACTGCCCATTATGTATTTAAAGACTATTTGACTAGAAAAGGATGGGGGATTATGGAAGTCATTACGCCAAACGCTAAAACTAAACCACAAGACCAAACTGAACTTAAATTCTTGGCAACAAAAGGCAATTATAAAGCTGTTCTAGATTTCAAAAAAGCCGATGATCAAAATGCCATTATCAATATTGTGGTGGAATCCCCATCACAAATTAAATAATTTTCATGAAATTTAAAAACAGCAAAAATATTATTTTCCTTATAATTATTTTCGTTTTTTCCTTCAGTTTGTTTTTATTTACGCCACAAAAAAGTTTTGCGTTTGGATCTACTCTTCCTCCCTGTGATGTGGGTAATTTTGATTGTGGGGTTTGTGGAACACTTATGTGTGTACATAATTCTGGTTGTATCGAAGGTGTTGGTTGTGGCTATACCGAAGGACAATGTCAGTATCCTGGGGTTCACACCGAAGGTTCCCCTGGAAGTTGTACCTCTGTCGACAATAGTCAAAATAATTGTACAAACCTTTGTTCTGCAACAGTCTGTGGTGACGGTATTTGTTCAGCCGGAGAAAATTCCGGAAATTGTCCACAAGATTGTTTGTACACTTGCAGTGGCAGTTCTTGTGTCCCAAATGCCTCCGGCGCTTGGGGTGTTTCAAATTGCAATAATTATTGTAGTATTCCGCAATACAGTGGCTCTTGTGGTCCGGCCAACGGTGGAAGTTATTCTTCTGCTCCAAGTTCTGGACTCTGTAACTCAGGCGATGTGAGTGCCGTCTCCGGCTCCGGTCCATGGTCTTGGACTTGTGCCGGTTCCGGTTTTGGACACTCTGATGATTTTTGCAGCGCGAATTTATCTGCTCCCGTCAATGGTTCTTGCGCGACAACCCACTACAGTTGTAGTGTCGGCACAAGCGTCAACAACGCGAGTGGGGCTTCAGCTTGGACTTGGAACTGCAACGGTTCAAATGGCGGAACCAACGCTTCTTGTTCAGAAAGCATCATGTCTGGTACTCTCACTCCTGCCGTTTCATCTTGTGTGATTGCCTTAAATGCAAGCACTTGTAACATAAACTACTCATGGACTACCACGAACCCCGTAGCTACGTCTGCTGTAACCAAACCTGTAAATGTAACCGTAGGAAGTGGAAACTCAGGAAGCAGTGTGCCATTTGCCATTAAATGGGGCGGTGAAACTTTCTATCTTTACAACAATGCTGTCTTGCTCGCTCAAAACACAATAGCCGGTTCTTCTGTCACTTGCGCCGCCAATACCGGCTGGGACGGCACCAAATGCTCCACCACAGTAAATGGTGGCTGGACAGCCTGGAGCGCCTGGGGTGCTTGCAGTCAATCTTGCGGCGGGGTAAACTTCAGTACTAGTGGAGCTCTCTCCGGCACTATTACCATCAGTCCCACTTCCACCACCACTTACACAGTAAACTGCACCAACGGCTCTGCCTTTATTACGGTGACGGTGAGAAAGAAGCCGGTGTTTATAGAGGGTTAAAAAAAAGAAGAAGAATTGATTGAGCAGATTAAAAAAGATATAGAAATATGTTCACGGGCATAATCAAAAAAACTTCAAAAGTGCAAGATGTAAAATTCCCAAAGGGAGGTTTTTCGATTGATATTTTAAACAATCTGGGGAAAATAAAATTAGGAGAAAGTATCAGCATAAATGGCGTTTGTTCTACTGTAAAAAAGACCGGCAAAAATATTTCTTTTGAATATATGCCGGAAACATTAAAACTCTCCAACGTCAGCCTTTTAAAAAAAGGGGATATTGTAAACATAGAGCAATCAATGCGGATGAGTGACAGGCTAGATGGGCATATTGTTTTGGGACACATTGATACCTGTGGCAAAATAATTTCTATAAAAAAAGAAGGAAACTCAAAAGTGTTTGAAATAAAAGTTCCTACTAGAAATTTCATGAAATTTTTGGTTTATAAAGGATCTGTGGCCGTGGAGGGTATCAGTTTGACAGTAGTCAAAGTAACACACGACTCTTTTGTGGTGAAAATAATTCCCCATACTCTGGAACATACCAATTTGAAACCTAAAAAAGCAGGGGATGCGGTCAACTTAGAATTTGATATACTGGCTAAGTATGCAAACAAAAAATAAACAAAAAAACATTACAGCTACATATTTGGACGGGAGCAAATTAAAAGCATGTGTCGTGCTGACCAGATGGAACAGTGAAATCACTGACGGGCTTTTGGTGAGCGCGCTTCTGGCTCTCAAGAAGTGCAAACTTAGCGACAAAAATATAAAAATTGTACATGTTTCCGGGGCGGTGGAGCTGCCTTTTGCTTTGCATAAAATGGCAAAAAAGTACGACTTTATGGTGGCTCTGGGTTGTGTCATCCGTGGCGACACCCCACATTTTGATTATGTCTGCAAAATGGCACAAGAAGGGATTTTGAAAGTAATGTTGGAGGACAATATTCCTGTCGGATTTGGGGTTCTGTCAGTAAACAATCTAAAACAAGCCAAAGTCAGACTGCATGTTGGTGGCGAAGCAGCTCTGGCTGCGCTAGGATTGGCTCTTCTCTAATTCGCGCGAATAGGCGAATAGTTAAAACTTAACTAGGAAATTTTCCTTCGAAAACAATTTCTTCAAGGGGTTTTCGGTCGCTTGGGGTTTCTCTGGCTCGCAGGGGTTCGGGGAGGTCTACAATTTTCCCGGGTTTGCCTATGGCTATCATCATCTCTACGCTGTAATCTTCCGGGACATTAAACTCTTTTTTTGCTATTGCGTAATTGAAGCCGGCCATGCCGTGGGCTATGAATCCGGTCATTGAAGCCTGCAAGGCCAGGTTCTCCCAGGCAGCTCCCGTGTCAAAAGAATGACTGACGGAAATTTTCGTGTCCTTGAGTAAATTATGAGAGACGACTAAAACGAGAACGCTTGCTCTTATGCACCATTCTTTGTTGAAGGGAATCATTATGGAAATCAACTTTTCAAATTCCGGGGTTCCCTTCATGGCATAAATGAATCTCCATGGTTGAATGTTGGAAGCCGAAGGAGCCCAGCGAGCCGCCTCAAATAGAGTCATGAGCTCGTCTTTATAAATAATTTCGGCGGACATCGCCCGAGGAGAAAACCGCTTAAGGAAAATATCCTCAATCGGGTACTTGGTCGTTCTGTTGTTTACAGTTTTCATTATTATCTCATTATACTCCATGTATGATATAATCAGAACATTAAAATATTATGAAAATAACATTTGGAAACAAAATAGAGGAGAAAGTATTATTTGTGTCTGTAAGCCCTAAAAATAAGGATGAAATTGAGAAGGAGAAAGGTATAAAAACTCTATACTTAAAATGTGACGAGCAAGAAAAGATGAATTTGCGAAAGCTATATTTACTCGTGCGTAAGATGGTTGTGTCTGCAAAAGGCGCAAAAGCGAAGAAGATAAGTTTTAATTTTTCTGATTTCAAGTTCAAGAATTTAGGAGTGAGCGACGTCGAGCTAGGTGAAATTATAGGCACGCAACTTGATTTTGCAAACTACGAATTTGTGGAGTATAAAACTCCGCCAAAAGAAGGATTTGATTTTATTGAAGAGATAATTATAGCCGGTGCAGATAGGGAAACACAAAAGGCGATTTTAAAAGGTCATGCAGTGGCGCAAGAAGTGAACAAAACCCGAACGCTTTCAAATATACCTGGCGGGGATATGACCCCACAAATTTTGGCCAAGAGCGCTAAAGACGCGGTGAAAAACTTGCCGGTGAAAGTAACCATCCTTGGTGAAAAAGAAATGGAGAAACAAAATATGCGGGCCATTCTTTCTGTGGGCCACGGTTCGGACGAAGAATCAAAATTCATAATTATGGAATATTTTGGCGCTTCCAAAAAAGAAAAGCCGGTAGTGCTCGTCGGCAAGGGCGTGACTTTTGACACAGGCGGGATAAACTTAAAACCTTCTTCCTCACTCCTAGGTATGAATATGGATATGTCCGGAGGTGCGGCCGTAATACATACGATTGCCCTTGCAGCTAAGTTGAAATTGAAAAAGAACATTATCGGACTCATACCGTCTGTGGAAAATATGGCTTCGGGGAAAAGTTACCGTCCTGGGGACGTGATTCGTTCGATGTCAGGCATTACTATTGAAGTCCTGAACACCGACGCAGAAGGCCGGGTGATTTTGGCCGATGCGCTTACTTATGCGAAAAAATATAATCCGGAAGTGGTGATAGACATTGCCACGCTCACAGGTGCGGCATTGGTGGCACTCGGCGAGCGAGCTTCAGCGATTTTTACCGACGACGATAAGCTGGCAAAAGATTTAGAGGTGGCAGGAGAAAAAACAGGGGATTACGTCTGGCGCTTGCCGATGTGGGAAGAATATGAAAACGAAATCAAGGGGTCACTAGGTGACTACACAAACATTCACAACAAAGACTCACGCTATGGCGGAGCGATTTACGGCGCAATTTTCTTGTATCAATTTATAAAAGGCCAAGCCGAAGGCGAAAAAAATATGAAGTGGGCGCACATAGATATGGCGCCGAGGATGACCGCGATGGCAGGAGAAAACCTAGCCCAGGGCGCCCTAGGTTCTCCTGTGCGGTTACTTTATAAATTTATTGAAGAATACAAATAGATGGTATATTATTAGTGGGTATGGTAAAAAAAATTCAACCACAATTCCAAGAACACTATCGTCTTTACATAGATGAACTCGGAACAGCCAGTCCTAAAGATATTACTTCTACTGTTTATATTTTATCTGGATGCTCTATAAACAAAAAAGATTGTGAAAATTTCAAAACCCGAGCAGATCAAATTAAATTTAAATATTGGGGAAGAACAAATATAGTTTTTCACTCTCGCGAAATAGGAAGAAAGGAAAATGACTTCGCAATATTTAAGGATGATAAAATCTTCAAAGAATTTATTTTAGATTTAGAAAATTTTATTTCCAATTCAAAAATTAAAATGTTTTTTATTATTGTAGATAAAGCAAAAGCCACTGCTGCTGGATGGGACGATATTAAGGTTTATAAAGACACAGCGGATTCTTTAATAAGAAACTTTCTACTAATACTTCTTACAAATGATTCAATGGGAGAAATAATTATAGAATCATCTTCTGTTTCAAAAGACGTACATTTTCTAAATTCATTAAATTTCTTTCTTGGTGACGGACTAAAGAATTTGGGAGTAGGGCACGAAAAAGTCCAAGATACCCTCACTTCGGTTTCTTTTGTAACTAAAAAGAATCACGATACTGAAGAACAGGTTGCTGATCTTTTAGCATATGCAGCAAAAATAAAATATCAATCTAGTGTTGGAAACAAAACCCATCAAAACGATTATGAGAAAACGATTGTGAGTCTTTTAAATAAAAAAATTTTTAAAACACCAAAGGATGCATGTTCAACAAAAGCGAAACTGTTCAAAGAAGTAAAATCTTTTTTAGTTCTCCCATAAAGGAGAAGAGCCGGCTCGCTGCTTTCGCTCGCTCCCCGGCTCCTCATGTTTCATATAATATACAAAAGCTAATATAATGTCAACAACAATTGTGTGGATAAAAAAGTGTTGAGAAATAAGGATATTTTATGGAATAATCAGTGTCGGGAGTAAAATTTCTTCACTTCCGAAATCTTCTTTCTGTGAAGAAATTTTACTCCCGACACTGAAAATTGTCAATGTCAAAACACAAATCTGTACAGCCAAAATTAGTTTTGAAGATTTAGAAATTAATGATTTATTAGAAAATATAAAAGTCATACTTGATTATATCACAAAAAACATGAAACAAAAAATACAAGTCTTTTGCCCAAAAACTTACAGGGTTGTGAAAAAATAAGTAGAAAACTAAACTATAGCATTTTATTTAGTATTTAGTATACTAATATATATGGAAAATCCCTTTAAAAAGAAAGTACAAAAAATTGAACTTTCGGAAAATTTACCAGAAATACCCAAGGAAACAGTAGAGGGATGGAAGAAAATTGAAGTACGAGAATGCGGAGAACCGCTTGTTCCCCTTGGTGCTTTTTCTGATGATGATTGGGAATTTTACGAGGAGGGAAAAGAACCAAAATATAAAGGATTTACGGATTGCGACACAAGTTCTGCATATTTTGGAGAGCGTGGTTATGGCCATAAGATGAATTTTCTTGAAGGGGAAGTTGATAGACGGGTAAGTCTAATAACCCATTTTGTGCGTAAAGGGGTGGCAGAAAAATTATTAGCTGCTCAAGAATTATTGCCGGAAGGGTACTATTTTCGTTTTTATGATACTTATAGACCGCTAAGTGTTCAGCAGGCTCTTTTTGATGAACAAAAGGCAAAATTTAAAATAGCTCACCCTGAGTGGGATGAAGCAACTCTAGATTCAAAAACACAAAACTATGTTTCTTTACCTTCCCCAAATACAGAAAGGGGAACTACGCATCCTTCTCCACATAGTACGGGTGGGGCTGTTGATTTAACAATTATTAAAATGGATGAACAAGGTAAAAAGAGATTAGCTGATTTAAACAAAAAAATGAAAAAAGGGGAACTCAACAAACCAGTTGGGCTTATGGGAGAAGCCGAGCAGATTAAAAACGTGGAAGAATATATTGAGCGACAAGGAGCTAGTAAAAAATGGAGTAAAGAAAAAATAGACCAGGAGCGTAATACGTGGCTTGGAAAATATCGTTTTGCAATTTTAAAAGCTCAGATCTTTAGAGAAAACTGTAAAGCACTAAAAATGGGAGTTGGTTTTGATTTTTTTGGTGACGAAGCTGGAATGCGTTATTTTGAAGACTTAGCACAACAGCGGGAACTTACCCTCGAAGAAAAAGAGGCACAAACAAACAGGCGTTTTCTGTATCAAATATTAAAAAAAGTGGGAATTTCTAATTATCCCGAAGAATGGTGGCATTTCATGTCTGGAGATAATATGGATGCAGCTAACACTAAAAAACCTTATGCAATATATAGCGGTGCACCTTTTTCGAAGGAAAATATTGAATGCGAAGAGGCTCGCAGAAGACCTTACATAAGAGCACTTCAAGGATATGATGAATTTGTTGGTCCTGTAATGGGGATAACAGACACCCCAAAATAAATAAAACCATGCAGAAATCTTTTACTCAAAAAGTTCATGAGGTGGTGAAAAAAATTCCTAAGGGGAAAGTTTTGACTTATAAGGAAGTTGCCAGAAGGGCGGGGAATGCCAAGGCTAGCCGAGCCGTGGGAAATATATTAAACAAAAATCATGACCCGAAAATTCCTTGTCACAGAGTTATACGCTCGGATGGAAAGCTTGGCGGGTATAACGGCGGCACCCAAAAGAAAAAAGAAATTCTGAAAAAAGAAGGATATATAAAATAGGCAAAATGCAGAAATAGGTATACAATATATACATGGATGAGGCTTTTCAAATAAAGATGGCGGGTTTTGAAGGACCCTTTGGGCTACTTTTGAATTTGATAGAAAAGCGAAAGCTTTTTATTAACGACGTGTCTTTGTCGGCAGTTACCGAAGATTATTTGAGCTACATGAACAAGCTGGGCGGATTGTCTCCGGCTGAAGTTTCCAGTTTTGTCTTGGTGGCTTCCACTTTGCTTTTAATTAAATCAAAATCTCTTTTACCAAATCTGGACCTGACCAATGAAGAAGAAGGAAACATAAAAAGCCTGGAAGAAAGATTGCGGTTATATGAGCTCTTCTTGAGACTGGGAGGTAATATAAAAAGTGACTTTGGCAAAAAAATAATTTTTGCGCCAAACGAAAGAAAAAATGAAAACATAATTTTTTTGCCGGACAATCAAATCACACGAGATTCCATGATGACTTTTGCCCGGGATGTCTTGGGGGCGATGCCGAAAAAGATTTTCATGCCGCAAGTGGAAGTGAAAACCGTAATCAGTATAGAAGAAATGATAGATAAACTGACAGAAAGAATAAAATCAGCGCTCACTATGAACTTCAAAGATTTGAGCGGCATATCCGGCCGACCCGCCACCCGCGAGGAAAAGGTGGTTGTAATTGTTGGATTTCTTGCTATGCTGGAACTGGTAAGGCAAGGAATTATGGAAGCAATGCAGGAAACAAACGGTGGAGATATTATTATGACTAAACAAGAGATAGTAGTTGAAAGTTTATAAAGTTATAAAGTCCGTAAAGTAAAAAATGCAAATAGAACAACAAATAGAAGCAATATTATTTTTTAAAGGCGAACCGGTTTCCCGAAAGAAACTTGCGGATATTTTGAAAGTGGGGCAAACAGAAATAAACGAGGGCTTGGAAAAACTGAAAGGAAGTTTGCAGAATAGGGGAATGGTGCTTTTAGAAAAAGACAACGATGTCACCCTGGGCACTGCTCCCGAGCTTTCTTATATGATTGAAGATTTACAAAAAGAAGAATTAAACAAAGACCTGTCCAAGGCCAGCTTGGAAACATTGTCCATCGTCCTTTATAAAAACGGCGTGAGCCGGGCGGAAATAGATTATATAAGGGGAGTGAATTCCAGCTTTACCCTGCGGGCGCTTTCCGTGCGCGGGCTAGTGGAGAAAACCGTGGATACCAAAGACAATAGGCGTTATATCTACAAACCTAGTTTTGAACTATTATCGTTTATGGGCGTGAAATCGGTGGAAGAATTGCCGGAATACGAAGAAGTAAAAAACGGCATAGACATCGCCGCCAAAAATCTTGAGGAAGAAACCGAAAGAGAGGAGGTTTAATTATTTGGTATTTACCAACATTCTCACATTCTTGAGAATGTTGGAATGAAAAATATGCAAAGCGAAACCAGACAATGCCAAAATTGCAAAAAAGACTTCATAATAGAGCCGGATGATTTTGGCTTTTATGAGAAGATAAAAGTACCTCCACCGACCTTTTGCCCACAGTGCCGTTATGTTCGACGGCTTTTGGACCGGAACGAATATAATTTATACAGAAGAAAGTGTGACGCTACCGGTAAAAGCATTATCTCCATTTATCGGCAAGAAATGCCTTTTCCCGTATACGAACAGGAATATTGGAAGTCCGACAAGTTTGAGGCCACGGAATACGGCCGCGATTTTGATTTTTCTAAAACATTTTTTGAACAATACGAAGAACTTCGCCGAGCCGTGCCGCATTTGGCTATGGTAAATTCTAATAGCGTAAATTGTGAATATACAAATCAGGCAAATAATAATAAAGATTGCTATATGTTTTTTACCAGTACGGATGCTGAAAAATGTATGTATGGAAGCTGGTGCCATTTTTGTTATTTCTTGAGTGATTGTTATATGGCACAGAAAAGTGAGTTTTGCTACGAATGCATCAATATTACAAAATGCTCAAGTTGTTCTTGGATTTATGATTGTTCTGATTGTGTGAATGTTTATTTTTCAAATGACTGTCGCGGATGCACAGATTGTTTTGGATGCGTAGGTTTACGCAGCAAACAGTATCATTATTTTAATGAAAATATCGGAAAAGAAGAATACGAAAAAAAGGTAAAAAAAATTTTCTGGGATAGAAAATTTACACAAGAAGCCAAAGAAAAATTTTTCAAGCTCCGCGCCAGTCTTCCGGTAAAATTTTATCATGGGGCAAATGTAAAAAATTCTTCAGGCGATTATATTCAAAATACAGAGCGCACAAAAATAGCATTCAACTGCCGCGATAATAAAGATACCGCATATATGCAGGATGCCTGGCAGCAGACGGAAGATTGTAGGGATTGTACAGAAATAATCATAGGAGTATTGTCGCATGAAATCCAGGGAGTTGAGGCGCCACACAGAACAATTGTGGCTCGAAGTTGTTTGAATGTAATTACAGATTCTTATTATTGTGATATGTGTTTTGGTGTACAAGATTGTTTGGGGTGTTTCGGTCTCAAAAAAAATCAATACTGCATTTTAAATAAACAATATAGTAAAGAAGAATATCTCAAGCTCAAAGAAAAAATTATTGAGCACATGCGGGGCACCAAAGAATGGGGAGAATACTTTCCTGCGAGTGTTTCGCCGTTTGCCTACAACGAATCCATGGCGCAGGACTATTTTCCACTGACAAAAGAAGAAGCTCTCAAGGCCGGCTATACTTGGTACGACAGGACGGAGAGAGATTACAAAGTCACACTTTTTACAAAAGATTTGCCGGAAACTATCAATGACGTGAAAGAAAATATCACCGAAGAAATAATACAATGTGCGACGCAAAATTCTCCCGGCAAAGAAAAATATCCTCTATGCACGACAGCTTTTAATATTACTCCGCTGGAGCTTGTTTTGTACAAAAAAATGAAACTGCCAATTCCGGAAAAATGTTTTCCGTGCCGACGGCAAGACAGATTTGCGTTGCGCAATCCGCGAAAACTTTGGCATAGGACTTGCATGTGCAATAAAAAACATCCGAACCATGTAGGCAAATGCGAGGTAGAATTTGAAACTAGTTACTCACCCGAAAGACCGGAAATAGTTTACTGCGAGAAGTGCTATCAGCAAGAGGTGTATTAAGTACACCATTTTTAGACGGCCGTCTAAAAATGGTGTTGTGAATAATTACAAACACTCAGGATTTATGCCGAGGACGTGTTTGTTTATCAAATCTTGTCCGACTACATATTGGTCTCCGTTAAAACCTTTTATATCATCTTCGGTGATTAGAGTTTTGTAATCTTCCGTGAATTTTTGAGCAAGGGGCAGATATGACCAGTGCCATTTTTCTTCGTTGTAGCCCTCCGGCCTGGCTGTGCCCTTGGATGTATACGGCTGACAGAATCCGAATTCCCAAGCATTTTTTGTCATCCAGGTATAAACTTTCTCACCTTGCTCCGTATTAAAATATTGAGGATTGGCATTATTGATATCTATATCCGTGCCCCAATGGTGGCGGGAAGCGCCGGGGACTGCGCTATATTCCAATATTTTTTCAAATCTCTCAAAGCCATCCGGAATGCTTTTCATGTATCCTATCCATTTATTATTCCAAAGATTTTTTTGGTAATCAAAATTTCTGGTCGCGGAAGCGATTTTTAAATCTACGTCGTCTTTATCTGCCGCTGCCGCCATTTGGAGGAACGCCTCCAATGTTTCTTTTCTCAAATACATCTGGTGTCCGCTGATGCCATATGGGGCAGGGACGGGAGCGAAGTCATCTCTTTGTGTGGGCTCGAATTCCCCCAAAAGATAAATTTTCTCTTTGGTATCCTGAAGGGCTTTAAGTTCTGCTTCGAGCGCCACCCGCTGCGCTGTAAGAAATTCAATGTAATTTTTTTCCGTTTGTCTTTTTTGTTCAAATTTAAAAAGCAAAGAAGCAAAAATTAAAAAAACGGAGATAAAAAATACCGCCGCCGGGAATTTGTATTTTAGAATGAATTGATTCACGTTTCAACAATAACATGCCAGTGGATTTTTACCAAAAAAAATGTAGAATTATGATATGGAAGCGCAAACAAAGCAATGCCAAAACTGCAAACAAGACTTCACTATAGAGCCGGACGATTTCGGATTTTACGAAAAAATCAAAGTGCCTCCACCGACTTTTTGCCCGGAATGTAGAAGACAAAGACGTCTCGCATGGAGGAATAATGTCACTCTTTACAATAGATCTTGTGAATTATGCAAAAAACCGGTAGTGACTATTTACTCCAAGGAATCAGCTATAACTATTTATTGTAACAAGTGCTGGTGGGGAGATGGCTGGGATGCACTATCTTACGGACAAGATTACGATTTTTCTCGTCCCTTTTTTGAACAATATGATGAACTCGCACGTAAAGTCCCACACATGGCACTCATAAATGACGATGGGATAGCAAGCGTCAATTGTGAATACACTCAAGACTTTGCATTTGGTAAAAATTGCTATATGGTTTTTATTGCCTGGCACATTGAGAGTGTTATGTATAGTTATTTTATACTAGCAGGTCGGGACATGATGGATTGCATGAATATACGAAGTAAAAGTGAATGGCTTTATGAATGTATGATCACCAGTTTATCGTACCAAGTTAAGTATTCACGTTTTTGTTTGGCTTGCATTGATTCTCAATTTTTATACGATTGCCGAGATTGCACAAATTGTTTTATGTGTGCCGGAATTCATAATAAAAAGTTTTGTTATAAAAACGAGCAATATTCAGAGGAAGAATACAATAAAATATTGGCAAGTTATAGGTTGGATACTTTTAGTGGGGTAGAAAAAGCTCAAAAGGAACACGATGAATTTATATTAAAATATCCTCGTCGATTCGCAGATAATTTGCGTAACGATGGTAATGTCACGGGCGATGTTATTTCATACTCTAAAAATTTAAAAGATTGTTTTATTACTAAAAAGTCGGAAAATTGCAGATATTGTGACTTAGTGAGCGACGGAAAAGATTCTTATGATCTACTAAACGGAGGAGAGTTGAGTGAGTGTTATGAAAGTATGACTCCCGACCAATCAAATCGCAATTTCTTTGGAGTTTATTCTTGGAAAAATCAAGATGTTCAATATACACAACATTGTCATTCATCAAAGTCTCTCTTTGGGTGTGCGGGGCTTAAGAAAAACAAATATTGCATTTTAAATAAACAATACACAAAAGAAGAATACGAAGAACTTGTCCCGAAAATTATTGAGCAGATGAATAATATGCCTTACAAAGACAAGAATGGAAATACTTATAAATATGGAGAATTTTACCCAGCCGAGCTATCTTGTTTTGGTTACAATGAAACAGAAGCACCCGAACATTTTCCACTTACCAAAGATGAGGCACTAAAAAAAGGGTATAAATGGCAAGACAATATTCAGCGAACTACCGGCAAGGAAACTCTAAAACCCGAAGATATTCCAGAGAGCATAAATGATATTGATGATTCAATTTTAGAAGAAGTATTAGCTTGCATAGGTTGCAAAAGGAATTACAAAATAGTTCCGAATGAACTTATCTTTTACAAGAAAATGAAAATTCCCATACCAAGGAGGTGTTTCTATTGTCGTCACGAAGCCAGATTAAAACGCCGAAACCCATTCAAGCTCTGGCATAGGCAGTGTATGTGTGATAAGGAAAACCACCTACATAAAGGAAAATGCGAAGTGGAATTTGAGACCAGCTATGCTCTAGAGAGACCGGAGATAGTTTATTGCGAAAAATGCTACCAGCAGGAGGTGTATTAGTATTATTCTCCTTTTGAGGAGTACCCTTTAGGGGGAGGTGGATGCATTTCCACCCCGGCGCAAGCGCCACCCCTCAAGAGGGGAATTAAAACATAAAATGTGTTAAAATAACTTTATGCTTCTAAACTTGGTTAAAATTACGATTCCCACGGCTTTTGCCTTTTTTTTGGGCCTGCTCCTCACTCCCATAGCCACTCACTTTTTCTTTAAATACAAAATGTGGAAGAAATATTCTCGTAGCGCCAGCGCCTCTACGACAGACTTTTCTAAAATACACAATGAAACTGACGAATTGAAGACACCCCGCGTGGGCGGAATAATAATTTGGCTATCTGTTATGTTGACGACTCTGGTATTTTATTTGGTTTCTGTTTTTTCGTCTTCTCCCGATACAGAAAAAATGAATTTCTTTAGCCGTAGCCAAACTTTAATTCCATTTTTCACACTTATCTTGGGCTCAATCATTGGATTATGGGATGACCTTATCCAAATATATGGCAATGAAATTTTTGCCAAGGATGATAAATCTTGGCGTATATGGAAAGCGTTACTGGTGGGACTTTTGTCCCTTTTGATAGGAGGATGGTTTTATTACAAACTCGGTATGACCGGAATTCATATTCCTTTTGGCGGAGAAATGTATTTGGGTTTACTGATTATTCCATTTTTTATAATCGTGGCGCTGGCGACTTTTTCCGGAGGAGTGATAGACGGTATAGACGGGCTCTCCGGCGGAGTCTTGGCTTCCATCTTCCTCGCCTATTCGGCGATAGCCTTTGCTAATAATCAGATAGACCTGGCGGCATTTTGCGGAGTAATCACTGGGGCGATTTTGGCATTTCTTTGGTTCAATATTCCACCAGCAAGGTTTTACATGGGAGAAACCGGTATCATGGGGCTGACTATTACGCTCGCGACGATTGCTTTTCTCACTGATTCGGTTTTGATTTTGCCGATTGTGGCGTTGCCTCTCGTCATCACCTCGGGGTCAGTCATTTTACAAATGCTTTCAAAAAAATTCAGAGGTGGAAAAAGAATATTCAAACTCGCGCCCATCCATCATCATTTTGAAGCTCTTGGCTGGCCATCTTACAAAGTCACAATGCGTTTTTGGATTCTTTCAATCGTGTTTGCCATTATCGGGATAATTTTGGCGATTATAAGCCGTTAGCCGCGCTTTGTATGAAGGGAAAAAAAGTAGATAGATTTTTTTTAATAATTATATTTGTTTTGCTTGCGTTCGGCGTGGCGATGTTTGTTTCCGCGTCTTTGGGAATTTTAGTCAGGAATCAGCAGACTTTTTACTCGGTCTTGAAGAGTCAGCTCATCTTGGGGCTCGGCTTGGGGCTGGTGGGTATGTACGTATGCACAAAAGTAAATTACAAAGTTTGGCGTAAATATTCTTTTCTGATTTTTATCGGGTCCATATTGTTGACGGCGGCGGTTTTCATTCCCGGTGTGGGCTGGAGCCATGGCGGGGCGGAGAGGTGGATACAGTGGGGACCGATTCCTTCTTTTCAGCCGGTGGAGTTTTTAAAATTCGGTTTTGTGATTTATTTTGCGGCATGGTTGTCTTGGGCAAAAAACCGAGTGGAAGATTTTAAATTTGGAATTTTACCGTTTGGCATAATGCTGGCGATTATCGCTTTTGTTTTATTTAAACAGCCAGATACAAAAAGTTTTATCATCATTACCATTACTGGATTATCTATGCTTTTTATTTCCGGTGTTCCTTTTAAATATATCTTGGGTGTGGGTGTGGGGTCAGTGATATTGCTTGGCACATTGGTTTATTTTACACCTTACTTGCAAAGCCGGGTGAAAACTTTTATAGACCCTAGTGTGGACGCGGCAGGGTCTTCTTATCAAATTCAACAGTCAATGATTGCTCTCGGTTCCGGTGGCATTTTGGGCCGGGGGTATGGACAAAGCATCCAAAAATTCAGCTACTTGCCGGAGCCGCAAGGGGATTCACTTTTCGCGGTTATCGGCGAGGAGCTCGGTTTTGCCGGAGCTTTTTTCACTATATTTTTATACATACTTTTTGTCATGCGCGGGTTTCGTATTGCCAACCGGGCGCCGGACTTATTCGGTGGACTTTTAGTCTCCGGAATTGTTATACTGGTTCTGGTTCAGTCTTTTATGCACATCGCTTCGGTGACGGGAGTTTTCCCGCTCACTGGGGTGCCACTGGTTTTTATGAGCCATGGAGGAACTTCACTTCTCATTTACCTGATGGCTATAGGCATAGTGCTTAATGTGTCAAAATTTCAAAGGAGGAATAATTAAAAGCGCCGCGCTTTAATGGACGATTGCGCGGCATGATTTCGCTAAATCACATGAAAATAGTATTCGCGGGCGGGGGGACTGGAGGACATTTTTACCCAATCATCGCCGTCGCTCAAAAAGTAAATCAAATAATAGACAAAGAACATATCATAAGCCCAAAACTTTATTATCTTTCGGATAGCCCTTATGACAAGGAGATGCTTTTGCAGAATGGGCTAATTTTTGAGGAAATTAAATCCGGCAAGATGCGGGTTTATTTTTCACTCAGAAATTTCTTGGATGTGTTTAAAACTTTTTTCGGAACCATCAACAGTATATATAAGGTGTTTACTATTTATCCGGACGTGGTTTTCGGCAAAGGTGGATATGCTTCGTTCCCGACAATTCTCGCGGCCAGGATTTTGAGCATTCCTGTAGTGATTCACGAATCGGATTCCGCGCCGGGGCGGGTAAATAAATGGGCGGGACATTTCGCCAAAAGAGTCGCGATTTCTTTTCCGGAATCGGCAGCATTCTTTCCGAAGAAAACAACCGCTTGGACAGGACAGCCGATAATTCAAGAGATACTGTATCCGACTGTGCGGGATGAAGCTCTGGAATATTTCAAATTCGAATCAAATTCGCCGGTCATTTTTATCTTGGGCGGTTCACAGGGCGCGGAATTGATAAATAATACCATCTTGGATGCTTTGCCGAGGTTGATAGAAAATTATCAGATTATTCATCAAACAGGTATTAAAAATTTTACTACAGTTTCCGGGCAGGCTAGGGTCATACTTGGAAACAATAAACACAAATCGAGATATACAACTATTCCTTATTTGAGTCCGCTGCAGATGAAAATGGCTTCCGGCGCCGCATCGCTGATAGTTTCCCGCTCTGGGTCAACTATATTTCAAATAGCTGCTTGGGGTGTGCCGTCGATTTTAGTTCCTTTTACTAATTCAAACGCAGATCATGCTAGGAAAAATGCCTTTAGTTATGCGCGGTCCGGGGCGTGCAGCGTAGTGGAAGAAGCAAACATGACAGCCAACATTTTGAGCGGAGAAATCGAAAGAATTTTGAACGACAAAGCTGAATACGAAAAAATGAAAAAAAGCACCAAAGCATTCAACAAACCCGGCGCAGCGGAAAAAATTGCCCAAGAGTTGGTGGACATTGCCATGAGCCACGAGGGGAAATAAATATTCTAAATTACCACCCCTAACCCCTCCTTCACTAAGGAGGGGAGGGTGCATCCACCTCCCCCTAAAGGGTACTCCTCAAGAGGAGAATTTAATGCTAGAATAAAAATATGGAAAATAAAGTTGTAACCAGATTTGCGCCGAGTCCTACTGGGCTTATTCATGTGGGTAATATTCACACTGCTCTTTATGCTTGGCTTTGGGTTAGGAAAAATAAGGGTACTTTCATATTACGAATCGAAGATACTGATAAGAAAAGAGAAGTGGTGGGCTCTATTGAACACATAAAAAAAACTCTGAAATGGCTGGGGCTGGATTGGGATGAAGGTCCGGACGTAGGCGGACCGCATGCTCCATATATTCAATCCGAAAGAATGGGAAAATTAAATATATACCAAAAATATGCGGAGAAATTAATCGCCAAAGGTTTTGCTTATGCTGATGTAAGTTCGGAAGAAGAAGTCCAAAAATTACGAGATCAAGCCGAGGCGGAAAAGAAAGCATTTTTATTTCGTGACCATAGACCGGAAAATCCGCCCACATGGAAACCCGGAATGCCACTTCGCTTTAAGATTAGAGAATTAAAACGCACGACATGGCAAGATGCGGTTCGTGGAGAACTCACCGCCGGGCCGGAAGCATTGGATGATTTTATTTTGATAAAAAGCGATGGGTACCCGACATATAATTTTGCGCATATTGTGGACGATATAGAAATGGGGGTGACTCATATAACCCGTGGACAGGAATTTATTTCTTCGACACCAAACTATATTGCTGTGTATGAAGCGCTAGAAGTCGCTCAGCCTATTTATGTCACCGTTCCGCATATCATGGGAGCCGAAGGGAAAAAGAAACTTGGCAAGCGTGACGGCGCAAAAGATATTTTGGATTACGAGAAGGATGGATTTTTACCCGAAGCAATGTTTAATTTCTTGGCTTTTATGGGCTGGAATCCGGGAGGAGAAAAAGAAATCATGAGCCGTGAAGAAATCATAAGCCTTTTTGATATTAGCAGGATACAAAAGTCCGGGGCTCAGTTTAATGAAGAAAAGTTGGATTGGTTTAACAAAGAACATATTAAAAAACTTTCCGACACGGAATTTATAGAAAAAGCCAGACAGCACATTGATTTCATTAGCCCCATAAGTGAGCAAGAGCTAGAAAACTTGATTCTTACTTTCAGAGACAGAATTACAAAATTCAGCGACTTAAACGAATTTATGAAAGGGGCCAACATAAATAGTTCTGTGGTCGGCTTGACCAGACACATGGTGGACAACACAAACATCGCTTCAAGTACCTCAAACAAAAAAGAAAAAACAGTTATATTAGTCTCTGGCCCAAATGACTATTTGATTTCATTAAAAGATCCGACATACCAAGATATAAAATTATTAATTCCAAAAGATTCTGATGGCTATACCACAATAAAATATTTAGCAGAAGTTAAAAAATTGGCAGAAGAAAACGATTGGGAAAAGATTATAGAAAAAAACGACGAGAGCGCGCTGTGGGCATACGCCAGCAAAGAGGGTAGGGGGAAAGTGCTTTGGCCGCTCCGGGTTGCTTTGTCCGGTGAGATGAAATCTCCCGACCCGTTTGAAATAATGAAAATAATAAAGAAAGATGCCACTCTAAGGAGAATAGATAAAGCTATTTTACAACTACAAACTAATTTGTTATAATAAATATATGTTAAAAGTAAATTTCTTTCACGTTTGCGAAAATGCGATAGTAGAGCAGGGGACCGGCAATTTATCAATTATCGGTATTTTTGAGAATTTGAACGCTCAGAGCTTCCCGGTGATGCACCCTGTCATGAGTGTAGTCGTCGGATTTGAGAACAACAATCCGGGTATTTACGATATTGAGCTCATATTCTTGGATGAAAAAGCGGAAATACTGAAACTTCCAGCCAAGATAAATATCGGCACCAACGGCAAAGGCAACTGGGTCTACAAGATTGTCGGCTACCAGATTCCACGCGAACTGACTCAAAAAATAAAATTAAATTACGAAGGGAACACCATCTACACCGGTTACCTGACGATAAATAATAAGTAAATATGTTATTATAGGAGCATGCGCTCCATTAGCTTTTTTTTGCTGGCAATTTTCCTGATTCCTACGGTTTTTTCCTCTGCGCAGACGGCTACAGATGTTCAAAATAAAATCAACCAGAACAATATAAATATTCAAAGTTTGGAGCAGGAAATTGCGGCTTATCAAGCCGAGCTGGACAGCATCGGCCAGCAGAAAAGCTCTCTGGCCAGCTCTATAAAAGCGCTCGATATCACTAGGAAAAAATTAAACGCGGATATTGCCGTCACGCAAAATAAAATAAATAAAACCAACCTGACAATTCAAAATTTAAGTACTGATATCGTCACCAAGGAAGGAGCGATAGAAAATAACATCCACTCTATCGCCCTCGGCATAAAAAATGTAAACGAACTGGAGCAGACCAGCTTGATGGTGAACATATTTTCCGAGGAAAGTTTTTCCTCTGTTTGGAACGATATAGAAAACATCTCTTCTGTGCGGGAAAGTGTGCGAGCAGACATACTCAAACTAAGGCAGGTGAAAGGGGCTTTGGAGGATACAAGAAGTACTACTATTACTGCCAAGAATGAGCTTATGAAACTCCGCTCTCAACTTTCGGACCAGCAAAAAATTGTCGTTCAAAACACGAATGATAAAAACGAGCTCTTGAAACAGACGAAAAATAGCGAAGCCAATTATCAGAAACTTTTGAAAGACAGAATTGCCAAGAGAGATGCTTTCGAAAAAGAATTGCGCGACTACGAGTCTCAATTGCAATTCATCTTGGACCCTTCCAAATTGCCCAGTGGACGGGTGTTGAGCTGGCCACTAGATAAAGTGTATGTCACCCAACTCTTTGGTAAGACAGTAGACTCTGTGCGGCTGTATGCCTCCGGCACGCACAACGGGGTGGATTTCCGCGCATCTGTCGGTACTCCGGTGATGTCTATGTCCGACGGTATTGTCATGGGTATCGGAGACACAGATTTGACTTGCGACGGGGCTTCTTTTGGAAAATTTGTTTTCATTCAATACAACAATGGCCTCTCTAGCGCTTTCGGGCACCTATCGCTCATAAAGGCCTACGAAGGGGAAGTCGTAAAAAGGGGGGATGTGGTGGGGTATAGCGGGGCCACAGGGCACGTCACGGGTCCACACCTGCATGTGTCCTTGTATGCGTCCCAAGCGGCAAAAATGGCTTCCAAGGCGAGTGTGGCTTGCGACGGGCGTATCTACAGGTTGCCGGTAGCTCCCGTGAATGCTTATTTAAATGTCCTGGACTATCTGCCTCCTTATGTCATCAATCAGACTTTACTTAACAACAAAACGACAGAGTAACTCAGAAGAAGGCATTTGCCACAGTTTCAAAATTTGTGGTAAAATATATACGTACTTGTCCCGTTAGAAATTCAACGAACGGAACATCAAGATGAATATTTATTAATTAAAATTTTTAATGGGATGAAAAATGTTACAAAAAATATAAACAATAAAGAAGAGGGCGGTTTTATTACAATTATAATTCTTATTATTGTCGCTTTACTCATAATGAAATATTACGGGATAACCGTCACCGGAGTCTTTAATTGGTTTGTGTCATTTTTTAGAAGTGTTTTGAGATAAACTCATGATAAATTTTAATAAAAACAAACAGGACGGCATAAGTATATTAGGAGTTCTTGTTTTTGGTTTTATTTTAATTCTAGTGTTGAGTTATTTTAATATCAGCATCAAAGCGGTAGTCGACAGCCCTACCGGACAAGAGAATATCGGTTATGTGAAGGGGACTAGTCAAAACGTCTGGGACAAGTATCTGGCTACTCCAGCGCATTACCTCTGGCAAGATGTTTGGGTAAATATTTTTTGGAAAGGTTTTATCTCCAACATGGAACGCATCCGCGATGGCAAGCCGACAGACTTCGACAATGCCGCCAAGAGTGTGCAGGTACAGACGACCCAGTGAGGGAAGGGCTTTTTAGCCTTATATTGTTTATATAGTAGTGTCGCACAATATATGTTGTGTACTATAATTAGTTACATGCGCTAGATAATGTATAGCCGGCTTGTTCTGCCTCTTCCCCTGTTGTAAAATAAATTCTATTTTCTTGTTTGATAGTTTTGCCCGCGGAGCAGCTGGTCGTGTAGTACTTCTTCCCCTTACTTGAGGCGAAGAAAGTTTTTGTTGATGAACTTGTATCACTTGTCGGTCTTTGGACATCAGAAATCGCTGAAATGACGTTTGCGGCCTGACCCGCATTTTGGCCCGGATACTCTATTTTAATGCCTTCAGGGTCGCTTTCTTTGGATAGTCTACCTAACTCAAATGACCCCAGACCCACCAAAATTACGATAATAATCGTCAAAATATCTTTCCCTTTATCGCTCTGCAATGTCTCCCCCACAAAAAGCTTGATTTTTTCCATAAAATTGTTTATACTGATTTCGTTGTCTTAATTATATGACAGCTAGCTACTAAAAGCTATAACCTAAAACCTAATTCAATGGCACATAGAAAAGCCGGCGGGACCGCAAAAAACTTAAGAGACTCAAACCCAAAATACCTGGGTGTGAAGGTTGCCGACGGCCAAATGGCTCAATCCGGCTCCATTATCGTCCGCCAGAGAGGTACAGACGTCATGGCTGGCACCAATGTAGGTTTGGGTAAAGATCATACCCTTTTCGCCCTCAAACCCGGTATGGTTAAATTCGGCTCGAAAAGAAAAACATCTTTCAATGGCAAAACCGTAGTCAAAAAAGTAGTCAACGTCGTAATCTAAATTATTTTTTATTCGTAAATTCCGGAGACGCTGTCATAGAATTCCTTATCGGCTTCAGAGACTTCATCTATTTCAGGTTCCACTTCAGGAACCTCTTCGGTAATTTTTTCGGTTTCTTTTTTTACTTCAGGAATATTTTTAACAACGTTTTCTTTGGTTTTATAAAGATACACCAGGTTTTCAATCTCACTTGAAATTTTCGAGACATCTTTTTTAGTAGCCAAAGGCTCGCCTTTTTCGGTAATTACCACTTTTCTGGATAAATAAGCAAAAAGCATATTCAGCAAGAGTCCGATAACTATTCCACTCAAAAGTACTGTTAAGTAATCCATTATATTTTCTCTACGACAAGTTTAAACGAAGACTTTTTGCCTTTTATGGCAATCGGAATATCAAACTCCCCTATTTCTTTTATTGGTTTCTCGAGGACTATAAATTCTTCATTGATGTCGGCATTATTTTGTTTTTTCATTTCCTCCACAATTTCTTTCTTGTGGATGGATTTAAAGAGACTGCCTTTAACGTTCCCTTTGCCTTTGATGGTTATGACTTTGCCTTTTATCGCTTCCAGGTTTTTCATTAAAAGGTCGTCTTGCACTTCCCTCTCTATCTCTATATTCTTTTTTCTTTTTTCCAGGCTGGCCACGGCTTGGGCGGTCGCCGGTTCGGCAAGCTTTCTCGGAATGAGAAAGTTCATGACATAGCCGTCATTTACTTCTTTGATGTCGTATTTTTTGCCGACCCTCGGCATGTCTTGTAGAAAAATAACTTTCATATTTTTTACTTGTTTAATAATTCCACTGCCTTATTCAACTGCGTATCCACTTTATTTGCCATGTCTTTGGCTGAAATGTCTACCGGATAGTCAGGGGTCAAACCTTTTTCCGAAATCCATGTTCCCTTTGGGGTGAGCCATTTTGCCACTGTAATCTTCAGAACTGTGTCAGGAGTAATGTTTACGAGCTCTTGTACCGTGCCCTTGCCAAAGCTTTGCGCGCCGACGAGCTTGGCGATGCCGTTGTCCTGCATGGCGCCGGCCAATATCTCCGAAGCGGAAGCCGAACCACCGTCTATCAAAATTACAAATTTTAATTTATCTGTAAATATATCATAGCCCTTACTCCTGAATATTTCCTGAGGTTTATTTCCGCCATAATCTTCGGTAACGATTGTCTTGCCGTTTGGCAAGAACCAACTGGCCATGTTTACGGCCGCATCCAGATAGCCGCCCGGATTGCCCCGCAAATCAAGCAGAAGTTTGCCGTCTCCGGAATCCACAAATTGTTTCATGGCATCGCGGAAGAGATTGGCGGAGTTGGCGGAAAAACTGTAAAGCTTGATAACAAAAATTCCATCCGCTCTTTTTTCCGTGTCCAGTGTGGGCACATTTATGATGTCTCTCTCAATTTTTACTTCTCTGGTGGTTTTTTCACCATCACGGAAAATCGTAAGGGTGACTGTCGTGCCTTTTTCTCCGCGTATAAGCTTGATGGCTTCTTCTATGGTCAAATCTGAAGTCACCTTCGCGTCAATCTTTAAAATCTTATCTCCGGGCTTGATTCCCGCATTAAAAGCCGGCGTATCTTTGAGCGGAGCTACAACTGTAAGGACCTTGTCTTTTATGCCGACTTCCATACCTATTCCGGTGAAATTACCGGCTATTTCGTCTTGGAAAGACTTCGTCTCGTCAGGTGGAAAAAACACGCTATATGGGTCATTTAGAGAGCCTACGAGGCCGGAAATAGCCCCATAAACCTTGTCTTGGTCGGATATTTTGGAGATACTAGGAGACTTTTCGTTCATTGTGTTCCAGACCTTCCAGAAAGGAGCAAAGTCGGCCGTAGTGGTGACTTGGGTTTCTTTGTTGGCGATGCCGGTGATTTTATCTATTGCTGGACGGTTTCTGTCTCCGACAAAAACACCAAAGCCGAAAAATAAAACTATAAGCAAGACCGTGACGGTGTATTGTTTTGTTTTAGAAAATTTTTCCATGTTTTAAATTTTAATTTACACCAAAGTCGCTATTCTCGCTGAAATTATCAAAAGTTTTTTCCTGGTCCGCTTTGGCTTTACGTTCCCGGTACATCAGATAGCTGATAAAAACCAGCCCGAGCCCGGTCAAAGTATACAAGACATCTTTCCAGGAATTAGGAAAGCCGAGGTAAGGCAAGATAGTCACCCAAGTTCCCAAAACCAAAAGTATTCGTGGTTTGCTCATAGCCTCATTATATCAAAAAAAGAGAAACAAAAGCAAATTCCTCTGCCTCACCCCTACCCCTCTCCAGAATACTGGCGAGGGGATTTGATTCCCCTCTTGAGGGGTATCTCGCTTGCGAGACGGGGTGGAATATTTATTTAAAATATTCCGGTGTGTTTATGCTCATCCAGTCCAAAAGCTGCCGCATTACGGACGAGGCGCCCACGCTGTTTGTGTTTGGCCCGGCTTCCATCATTATAGCAAACGCGTATTTTGGATTTTCGTACGGGAAGAAGCCAATGACCCAAGAGTTCACTTTGTTTTTGGCGACGCCGAGTTGGGCGGTACCGGTCTTGGCAGCGACCTTGACATAAGGTACATTCAAGGATAGTGCAGTTCCCGTGGAAACCGCTTCCCGCATCCCCTCTTGCACAACATCGAAATAATTTTTTGGCAGATTCACGTTGGCGACTTCGCTTTCTTTTACCGTGTCGCCCAAAACCAAGTGTGGAGTCAAAAGTTTTCCGTCATTAGCAAGAGCGGCCGTGGCGCGTGCCATTTCCATCGGAGTGACCTGAAAGCCGTACTGCCCGATGGCGGTATGATAAGTATCTCCAATGCGCCAAGGGTCGCCTTTGAAGTTTACAGCTTTCCATTCCGGGCTTGGAATCGTTCCTTGCTTTTCGCCCGGCAAATCTATTCCGGTCTGGTCGCCAAAACCGAAAAGCCGGGCATATTTTTCGAGGTTGACGATACCAAGTCCTTTTTGGTTTAGATATCCTCCGCCTATTTCATAAAAATAAACGTCGCAAGACACAGCTATGGCCTGCATCATATTCACCCAACCGTTTACTCTCCAGTCTTTAAAAACTGTTTTTTGGTCGGGGAAATATGGGTTTGGAATCGAAATGGAACCAGTGGAAAGAATTTTTGTGTTTGGGTCAATCACGTTTTCGTTCAGCGCCCCCAAGGCAAAGAAAGGCTTGACGATGGAGCCGGGAGTGTACAGCCCGGAAACATCTCTGTCCATAAAAACTTTTCTGGAATCAGTCAGGTAATTTTTTATGGTTGTGGCGTCTTTTCCAAATGATAAAATTTCCGAATTGTATTCCGGGAAGCTGGTGGAAGTTAGTACTTCTCCATTTTGGGCGTTCATTATCACTCCAGCTCCGCCAGTGAATGTGCGGCTGGCGGAAACATTTTGAATCAGAGTAAATAATTCTTTTTGGATTCTGGAATCTACTGTCGTGACCAGGTCTGTGCCTTGCTTGGGCGCATCCACAATATTTTCCGAATATACTTTGCCGAGGGCGTCTGTTTCTATTATCTTTGAACCGTTTTCTCCTTTTAAGCTGTCGTTGTATTGTTTTTCCAAGCCGTCTTTTCCTATGAAGTCGCCCTGCCAAAAGTTGCCTGTACTATCTCGTGACGGATAGCTGACATAGCCTAAAAGGTGCGAAAAACCCGGTGTTATATAGGCGCGGGTGGGAATAGTGTCCCCTTCTGTCTTTTTATTCCAGACCAATTCCACTTTATTGCGGTCGTAAATTATGCCCCGGTCGGTAAAGAGAATGGCTTTCTGGAGGATATTGTTTTGGCTGCGTTTCATGTAGGCGTCTCCTTTTTGTATTTGCAGATAGACGAGCCGCACACCGAAAATACCGACAATAAATAAAAACAAAACCCCGAGAGACAAAATAGTGCTCTTGTGAATTGGTTTTTCGATACGTCCTTCAAACTGCTGACGGTCAAAATTTTGTATATTTGAAGAGTCTAAAAAAATTTCGTCGGGTTCGACGAAGGAATTTTTGTTTCTTAAATTATTTTTTTTAGTAATTCGAGTTATCATAATATCTGATTCTTTTCTTAAAAATTTCTATCATTACCAAAACTAATACCGAAATAAAAAATGAAATAAAAAGCATGGGTGAATTTTTCGTTTCCTTGATTCCATAAAGTAAATCCGAAAGGATGAATATCAAGACTGCTTCAAAAAAAACTTTAAAATATATTATTCCCGCGAGCGCCAATATGGCCGTCACCCAAAGCGGCATGAAGAGCACGGAAAACAAAAGTAAGAAAAAAGCTAAAATTCTCTGGAGCATTTTCTCATTTTACTCTCCTTTGTCGTATTTCTCAAGATAAGAAGTGAGTTGACGGTTTACTTTTATGAAAGTCGCTCTCTTTGGAAATTCTTTTAGCTGTCTGGCGCCTATATATGTGGCCGTGCTGCGGAGCGACCCGAGCAGGTCTTGGATGAAGACATGAATATCGCCTTTATGCGGAATGAGCGTATAGCGCCCCTCACTTGCCCGGTGCGCGTCTTTTTTACCGTAAAATTCTTCCATGGCTTTGTTGGAAGAGGAACCAAAATATTCTTTATATTTTTTGCCGTCTTTTATCACCGTCTCGCCGCCGCTTTGTTCAAAGCCGGACCACATGGAACCGAATAAATTAAAATCCGCTCCGCCGCAAAAAGCCTTGGCTATGTCGGAAGGATGTTGTTGTCCGCCGTCGGCAATTATTCTTCCCACTCCCTGTTCATTGGCTATGCCGTGCGCCGCATCGGCGCATTCTATCACTGCCGAGAGTTGCGGATAGCCCACACCGGTCATGCGCCTGGTGGTGCAAGCGGAACCCGGGCCGATACCAATCTTTACGATATCCGCTCCGGCTAAAATAATTTCTTCGGTGATTTCATTGGTGACGACATTGCCGGCGATGATGATATGCTGTGGGCACATCTTGCGGACTTCCTTGATTACTTCCAAAAATCTTTGCAGGTAGCCGTTTGGCACGTCCAGGCAAATGAAAGAAAATTTCTCCAAAAGTTTTTTTGCTTTCATTTGCTTCAATTGCTTCATATCTTGCTCGCGGATGCCGAGGGTGTAACAAATATAATCCGGGTTTTTGAAAGTCTTGAAAAATTTCTCATAATCTTTCACTGTGTAATATTTATGAAAAGTGGTAATCATTTTATATTCGGAAAGAATACGGGCCATTTCAAAAGTCCCGCAGGTGGCCATGTTTGCTGTCATTATCGGCAACCCCGTCCAAGTTTTCGGAGAATGGTAAAAGGTAAAAGACCGTTCCAACAGAACGTCTTTTCGGGACATAAGAGTGCTCCTTTTCGGCCGCAACAACACATCCTGGTAATCCAACTTTATGTCATCTAGTATTCGCATATATTTGTATTATACACTATTTTAATCCGCTGCTATTTACACTGTTAACGCTCTGTTTGTAGTAATATTCAACTCTTTTTAAAAAAGTTTCTGCAAAATTAGGCGCAATATGTGCAACATTATGATCACAAAAATCAATCAAGGAAATTTTTATCTGCTCTGTGTTTTTTCTCGCAAGATTTTTCGTTGGCTCGACTTTTTTTAAATTATCTAAATCACCAATAACAAAATCTATTTTCGTAGGTACGTCATTACTTAAAATAAAAAAGAAAACATCACGAAAAACGTCAATACCTTTTTGAGCTGCCTTTAAGCCCTCAGCAAAAAAATCCGTCAGAAATTTATCAAGATTCTCTATTTCTTCAATGGGAAGTTGTTCAAGAGTGCTCAAATTTAAACCACCATTACTACCCACACATGTCTGATTCTCAGAAAAACCAGTGGTCATTAATATGCTTTCTCCATCTTCACTTATTCTAAATGTTGGAAATACTTTTAATCCAGCATTTTTTGCTAAAATATAATTATGAAATGCTCGCTGGGTGCTTTCTTTAACCATGTAATTATATTTTGGAAGGTCTGGTGTGTAGTTAAAATATTTTTTTACTATAAACCTTTTTTGATGACCACCTTTTTCAATAACAGTATCAAAAATCTTTCCAAAACTCCCTTCCGCGATAGGAATCTCACTGATTATTTTTACTATTGTTTCCTTTCCGGTATTTTTTCTAAAAGATATATTCGGATTTTCTAGGCTTCCAGTATTCATTCTTGTATAATATACCTCTTTCTTCATCTTGCCAATTTATATACTTGGAGTACCATATAGATTATGAAGAAATACTACGGTGCTGAGACGGAAAAGGCTCTTAAAAACTTCCCTTTTTCCACACATTTAGTTCGGGTGGAGTTTATCTTTGCTGTCGTTAAGATTAAAAAAGCTGCGGCTTCAGCCAATTTTGCGGCTGGAAACATCAGCAAGGAAATAAAAAACGCAATTATAAAAGCTTGCGATGAAATTCTTTCGGGAAAACGCAATGACCAATTCCCTCTTTCCAGTTTTCAGGGCGGAGCGGGTACGGCTATACATATGAATGTGAATGAAGTTGTAGCGAATAGAGCTTCAGAAATTTCAGGAGTCAAGGTTCACCCGAACGACTATGTGAATGCTTCACAGTCTACAAACGATGTGAACCCTTCAGCTTTGAAAGTGGCTTCACTCTTTCTGCTTCAGGATTTGGAAATTAAACTTTCCGCGCTGGTAAAAACCTTTCAAAAGAAATCCAAAGAATTTAAAAATATAAATAAGCTTGGTCGTACCCATATGCAAGACGCCGTGCCTACAACCTTGGGCGCGGAATTTATGTCTTACGCGGACAGTTTGAATGAGCATGTGAAGCAAATAAAAAATGCAAAAGATTTATGTAAAGTGCTGAATTTAGGCGGCACTGCTGTCGGAAATTCCATAAATGCCTCCCCTGCTTACATCAAGCAAGTTTATAAAGAATTAAATAAACTAACCAGTGAGAAGTTTCATAAAGCTAAAAATCTGATGTCCAAAACCAGTGGGCAGACGGATTTCCTGATAATTTCACAAACCATCACGACGTTGTGTGTGGATTTATCAAAAATTGCCAATGATTTTAAATTTATGTCTTCTGGGCCAAATGGCGGAATAGGAGAAATAATCTTACCCGAAATACAAAAAGGTTCGTCTATTATGCCGGGCAAAGTAAACCCGGTCTTGCCCGAGACGGTAAACCAGCTTTATTTTTTGGTCTCCGGGAACAATGTGTCCATAGAGAAAGCCGTAGAGGGAGCGCAGATGGAGCTCGGCGTGATGATACCGATAATGGTGGACAGATTGATTGAATCTATAATACTTTCGACGGAAACAATAAATCAGTTTGATAAATTGTGTGTAGCCGGAATAAAAGCCGACAAAGAAAAATGCAAAAAGCATCTCGAAGTTTCGACGGCCTATGCCACTCTGCTGTCTCCCCGCTTAGGTTACGACAAAGTCTCCGAAATAGTAAAAAAATCAACAACAACTAAAAAAAGCCTGCGTGATATAGTTGTCGGCGAAAATTACCTGACTGAAAAAGAGTTTGAGAAAATAATTAAATTCTAGTTTCTTCTTCCGGTTTAAAAAAGAAAATTCTGTCCAAGCTTATGTAATCTGCTCCGTTCAGGAATATGGCAAAGGTGGCCAGGGTGAGGCCCAGGTCTCGCATACCTATGCTGTCTAGGCCTATGGTGAGAGTGATATCCAATAAGTGCAGCGCCAAGATAAGCGCGCTGATACGCGTGAAAAATCCAAGAAGTAGTGCTGAACCGAATACGAGCTCAAGTGCCCCGTTTAGGTGGACCAGAGTGGTTGGGCTCACTGGAGAGAGTTTAATAATAAAGTCCGGAATAAAACCTACCCACATAGTAGGGTCCAAAAATTGCTGTACCCCAAACCACAAAATAACTATAGAGATACCTATGCGTAAAAAAGTTGTCCCGCGAATGTGCAATGAGATTTTCATTATTCTGTTTGTGTTTGCTGTTTGTTAATATTGTTCGACGGCGTAGTTACAAAATTTTCTCCAAGCAAAGTTATCGCAAATACGAGAATCGCAGTTGCACAAAGAAAAATAATTGTGGATGCTATAGAATTATTTTGTGGTTCGTTCATATGTTTTAGATTAATTATAATTAGCTGTCACAGTTTTGTCCGTATTCATTTGCACTGTGCAACTGGTGCTCGTTCCCGAGCAAGCTCCACTCCAGCCGGTAAAAGTGTGACCAGAGCTCGGGATAACAGTCAGTATTACGGATGTACCACTACCTAAGGTTGCAGAGCAGGTGGAACCACAAGAGATAGCCGAGGGATTGCTGGTCACGGTGCCGTTTATTGAAGTTACAGAAAGTGTGAAAGTTCCAGGCGGTGGCGGTGTGGTTGTTGTGGTGTTGAATGTCGCTGTTACACTTTGATTTGAATTCAATGTTAACGAACAAGTTCCTGTTCCCGAGCAAGCTCCACCCCAAGATACAAAAGTAGAACCACTAGTCGCTGCTGCTGTAAGGGACACAGATGTTCCGGCATTTACTGTTGTTGAACAAGTAGTACCGCAGGAGATAGAACCACCAGAGACACTGCCGGAGCCGGTTCCAGATTTAGTAACCGACAAAGTATAAATTGTCACCGGAGGAGGATTGTTGTTACTGGAACCAGTGGTTAAATCTCCCACATAATAAGTCGGCAGGAGCGATTGCGCATACGCCGAGTGTGCGTGTCCACCGTTGCCATTTGTGGTATAAGCGGTGGTGGCATCTGTGCCGCATCTTGAAACTATGGCGTTTACTCCGCCGGGATGTTGGGAAATGAAACTGGTGACATTATAAACTTTGCCAGAGATTATGAGCCAACAATCACCTTGAGAGTTGTGAGCAGATACTTGAGATGCTGTATATCCAGAGCCGCCCGAAGCCGGTGATGAAGGATTTTGACCCAAAGTAAAGCTGGCTAGTATTGTCTGATTAGAGTTCATGGTGACTGCGCAAGTTCCTGTTCCCGGGCATGAAGTGGAGCTCCATCCTGAGAAAGTGTATCCCGAAGTTGCCGCAGCTGACAGTGTTACTAAAGTTCCCGGACTAAAAGTAGTCGAGCAACTAGAGCCGCAAGCAATGCCGGAAGGGCTGCTAATGACTATGCCACTGGTCGAAGGAGTGATAGTGAGAGTAAAAGTTGTTCCGGAAGCTACGGGAGTAATCTGAGAATCATCACTGTTGTCGTTGCTGTCGTCATTATTTTTAGCCGGAGTTGTTGCTGGAGTTGGGGCGGGTTTTTTTGTCGTAGTTTTTGTGGGTGTTGGGTTGGTAGGTGCCACTACTGGAGTAGTTCCTTTTAGGTAGCCGACTTTGCTTAATACTAGTTGATTGTTGTGTAAAATACTTATTGTTCTTGCGCCCGCTGCCAGAGTTCCTATTACAAGGAGTCCAATTACCACTACTTTAATTTTATTACTTGCATAATTCATAATATCTTCATAATATTATAACATAATGAAGAAATTGTTAAGAAAAGATTATATGGACAAATCAATTGCCTTTACAAAAAGACACAAATTACTGACCTTTTTCTTTATTATTTTAATGATTTCATTTATCTATATGGCTTTTACTGGCACAGTATCTTACCCGTACATATTGATAGACAGGCAAACTGAACTCGTCAAAGATTGCGCTTTTGGCACGAATAATTTTACTGCAAGCAAATTTGGCTATTCTTTTTCGGTACCCAAAGAATATTGTATACTACCCAATCGCCTCTTTCCAGAGGATGGCAGTATAGAGATAACACCAAGAGGTTGGTATTTTGTCATCAACGAATACGCCAAAGGCACCATAGCCGAAGGCGCCAAAGCGACCTTGCTCTTTGAGCCCGTAGTGCCAAATAGAAATGTGGCAAAAATTTTGCAAAATTTAATGGATGGAGGATTCCTAAGCTCAAAAAATATTTCAGAAACAAAAAATGCTTCAGGCCTCGGGTTTGTTCTGGCAAGTAAAGTTCTCGGTGCAGACGGCGAGCTATATGATTGGGCATTTACTACCCGCCCAGACAATAAATATTTCTTGGCGGTAGTCACCCGGCATTCGGATGACCAGACCGTTGGTAAAAATGTTTTAGACACCCTAACTCTTACTTTAAAATAATTTTTATTTTATTTCGTCTTTTACGACAGGTTCTGTGTCAGTCGGTATTATTTTGAATCTTATGCTGCCGATGGTTTGCCCATCTTGAGTTTTTACCAAGACTCGCCATTTTCCTGCTTGTAAATTATATCTCGTGGAATACGTCCTAAATCCCCCATCCCTTCCGCCTATCACCGGTAAATTTACGATACTACCTGTCTGCCACTGCCCTTTTGCTTCATCGTAAAACTGCCATTCGTGCACAACTGTAATATTTAAATATTTTGGAGAAAAAATAGCGCTAAAGGCATACACCGGCGAGCCGGGAGTTTCATTAAAATCCGGATATAAATTGAAATATTCCCTCCAGTCATGGTCTTCGTAAGTAACATCATAATTCCCATCAGCATTTTTTTGGATGGAGTGATATATGCCCGCATCTTTGAGAGAAAGCGGAATCGGAGGAATCAGATTTGTAAAATATAAAAGATTGACCAGACCAAAGATGCCCACAATCAGAAGTGCAATCATTTTCTTGCTCTCATTTTCGTCTTTATTAAATTTATCTTTAATGACGTAAAGCAAAATGACAGTGAAGATTGTGATGAAGATAAGACTGGCGAGCCCGGAAAGCAGAAATATTTTTTGACCTATCTGATGCATCAAAACCGGCACCAGAAAAATGGCAAAAGAATAAACCGAAAGGAAAAATAAACTTATCTGAAAACTAAAACGTACATAGTGGCGTTTTAGGGATTCATTGGCTATAAATGCCAAAGCCAGGACCAAGATAAATGGCCAAGTGGAAAAAATGTCCGCGCTCCGGAAATAAAAAACCAGATAAGTGGAGAGAATTCCTCCGAAGAAAAACTGCAATATGTTCACATACCAAAAGTGCGCCTTGCTGGGATTTTTCTCATCACCTTCGATGCTTTCATGCGCGTGTATAAGTACTATGAATGTGCCCACAATTATGAGGTGTCCCAAAATCCAAATGTTTTCCCAAAGAGTATCTACTCTGCGCAAAGTAAATGCATCAAAGGCAAACCCGGCTATGAGTGATAGAGAAGAAATTGGTCTCTCGTATTTGCCATACCAGTTTCGTATAGGTTCTACTATAAGCATCTTCCCATTCTATCAGTATTATGGTTTAACGACAAACCACAACTTGCCGAAATTTTGTCCGTATGTGTCGCCGGGTTTCTTGTCTTTGCTATAAAAGTAAACTGGCATGCCTTTATAGGTGAGTTGCTCTGTGCCGTTTGTGCGAGTAGTTGTAGAAAGGTCTCCCACAACACCGTTACCTCCTGTCAACGGTGTTGCAGGAGAATACGCGGGCCAGAGAGTGGAGCATCCTCCATAACAAGTGCTCGTGCCAGCAGTATCACTTTTGAAAGTGTATAAAGTCATTCCGTTTGGGGCTACTAAATAACTGCCCAGAGTAGGGTCCGAAGAAACCGTGACAACTGGCGTAGTAGGAGCAGGTGCCGGAGTGGTGGGGTTTTCACTTGCGGCGCTCGGAGATGTCTGAGTGTCCAAGCTTGGCGTACTCGATTCTTCGACATAAGAGCTATTATTACCCATAAGCAAATAATAACCGCCGACAATAACCACTATTATAACTAATAACCAAATAATCGCTTTGTTGCTCATAAAAAAATAATTAAAATATTAATAATAATTTACAACCTCAATGATTATGAAATTCTTATATGAAAGAATTGTGAAGAAAAAGGCATATTTATGAGTTATTTAATTTTCCACTATCTTTTACATATGTTCGAGATGGTAGAAACTATATTTTTTATGCCATCCCCATTTACGCCATGGCTGAAATGGGATGTTGGATATTATCACTTTGTGACGGCTGTCAAGTTTGATAATACTGTAATAAAACAAAAAATCCGCCCCTCACGGATTCTTTGCCGTGAAGAGCGGATTGTGATTGGCTGTCGCCGAGAAGTGGAATCTAATACTCCCGCTCCTGGCTCCCGTCGTAGTTGGTGCGATCGTAGCGACTGTCTTCCCTATCCTCTTTGTCGCCGCAGTCTTCGCAGGTGTATTTGCCGGTGAGATAGGCACCAGAGTCCTTGTTAATCTTAAACCACGAGGTCTTACCGCAACCGCAACTTGCGATATGGGTGGCGTCGCCGACCTTAACATCGCCGGACTGGGAGAACCCTTCCTCTTCGGTGATAATGCCGTTGTCTTCACGCTTGTACTGTGTGAAGAACTGCATCACCATCATGTCGTAGTTCTTGGTATCAGCGTTGAAGCGTCGCACCTCTTCGAGCCAGATGCCGTGCTGTTTGGTGTTCATTTCGACGGCATCATTGTACTCGATGCGCTCGCGCTTACCCTTTTCGTTGTTGGGGTCGATGACCAGGACGAACCCGGCCACGGTTCCGATAATCAAGTTGGCTACCATCTAACTTCTCCTTGTGATGAACTGAATTTATTGCGTCTGAATTCTTGTGAATTATAGCATGCCAAAAGTGATTTTGTCAAGTAAAATAGCAGGAAACTCAATATTATAAAGATATTTTATATCCTCTCCCCTATTTGCTGGCGCCACATTGCATAGTACAGACCTTTTTTGGCTAAGAGTTCTTCGTGGGTGCCTACTTCGGTGATTTGCCCTTTTTCCAATACATAGATTCTTGTTGCATGCATGATGGTGGAAAGTCTGTGGGCTATGAGCACTGTGATTCTGGATACTCCTGTAGATACATCACGAATCGTCTTTGTAATTTCTTCTTCGGTGATGGAATCCAGCGATGAAGTCGCTTCGTCAAAAATTAAAATTGTCGGTTTGCGCAACAGCGCGCGGGCTATAGACAGGCGTTGCTTTTCTCCGCCGGAAACTTTCACCCCGCCTTCACCGATGAGTGTGTCTATGCCTTTGTCTGCTCTTTCAAGGAGAGAATTTGCAGCGCTTTTTTGCAGGGCATCCAAGCATTCCGCATCGGTGGCATTGGGATTGACGAAAAGTAAGTTTTCTTTGATGGACCCGGCGAAGAGCTGTGTGTCTTGGGTGACAAAGCCAAATTGCGCGCGCAAAATATTCAAATTCAATTCTTGAGTAGTTATATTGTTATACAAAACTTCTCCCTCCTTGGGCTCATATAGACCAACCAACAATTTTACCAAGGAAGTCTTGCCGGCACCCGAAGGTCCCACGAAGGCTATCGTTTCTCCGGCGCGCGCATCAAATGAAATGCCTTTAAGAGCTGGCCTGTCCGCGCTGCTGTATTTGAAACTTACATTTTTAAACTGGAGAGAGTTTATCTTTTGGATATCTTTAGCGTGAAGAGGTGTCGGCTCTATCGGCGCAGACATAATGTCTTTGAATTTTATAAGCGCCACCTGTGCGTCACGGTAATTGTTTATGACAGTGCCCAGTTCCTGCAGGGGTCCAAAAATAAAGAAAGAATATATGTAAAGGGAGAAAAATTGTCCGAAAGTGATGGCACGCGCAAATACCAAGTACAAAAGAAATGCCAGTATGCTCGTCCGTAAAAGGTTTATGAGCGTTCCCTGCACAAAGCTGATGCTGCGTATGTATCGGAGCTTTTTCAGTTCCAGAGCCAGAATTTTATCGGTAGTGGTGTTTAGTCGCAGGATTTCTTGGTCCACAAGTCCGAGACTTTTTACCAGTTCAATGTTCCGCAAGGACTCCGTGGTGGCTCCGGCCAGGCCGGTAGTTTCGCCCAAAATTATTTTCTGAATTTTCTTTACCCGGCTGGTCAACACATAACTGACAATGCCGATGATGGGTATGGTGAGAGCAAAGACGAGCGCCACGCCGAGATATATACGGATGGCGTAAATGGTGACGAATACAAATCCAATCAAGGAAACAAAAAATACGTTTATAAAAGACGTGATAAATGTCTCGCTAGACAAACGTACATTTTGCAATGTGCCGAGCGTCTCCCCGCTACGCTGGTCTTCAAACACGGCGTATGGCAGAGCGAGCGAATGCTGCACGCCGTCGTTGTATATCTTGGCGCCGAGGCGCTGGGTGACTGTATTCAGATAATAATCCTGAAAGTTCTTGGCGACACGGGAAATAAAAGCCGCGCCGACGGCGAGCAAAAGAAGAAAAGAAACTCCTTTCAAAAATTGCGCGAGAGTAAATAAATCAAACTTGGTAGCGTAATCATCTATGACATGGCGGAAAATAATGGGGTCAAGCAGGGAAAAAACCTGGTTGACAGAAGCGAGGATGACAACCAAAACACAAAGTTTCCAATATCGTTTTAAATAATGATAAAAAATTAACATGCCGTATTATACTACTGTTTTTTAGCTTTGCAAAATTTATTTTATATAACCCAATTCCTTTATGCGCTCGATAGATTTCTTGAAAAAATAAACCCAGTGGTCTAAATCTTTTTGTCCATTTCGGAGCTCCCAATCCTTCATAATTTCTTCCGGAGTCTTCCATACCAGTACAAATTTCTCGTGTTCTTCGAGCTCTGTGGGCACTAATTTAGCGCTTTTCAATATCACTAGGAAACAAGTCGCATATGCAACCCGGTCCACATTTTTCAAAGTATTATGAAAATGGCACAAAGCCTCGGCGATTTTTTCGACATATTCAAAATCATAAAGTCCGCTTTCTTCTCTTACTTCTCGCAAAACGCCATCCTTGATATCTTCACCCGGATTTACGCCTCCGGAAAATAGACGGAGTCGCCCAATCTCATCCTCACCCACGGCATATAATTGAGTCGCAGGGTCAAAAACAACCCCGCAACCCCCGTCCCGTCGTTCCTCGTTTTCTCTTTTGATTCCGAATTCTGGAATGTCCATAATTATTTTAAATTTTTAATTTATCTTTAAATTTTTTTAAAATTCCCGGTACTGAAGAATGCAATGGCGATGGTAGTTTGTCTAAACGAAACCAATCAAGCTCATCAAATTTGTGCGGTTCACCATTTTTCACTTTGTTGCGGTCTACTAAAACCAGAAAATCAATCAAAATCCAATGTGTTTTTGCGCCATTCATTTCTCTGAATAAATCCTCGTACCCCAGAAATTCATATGAAATTGGTTCAACACAATACTCTTCTTTCAGCTCTTTCAACATTACTCCTTCAACCGACATCCCAAAATCCAAGCCGCCTCCACCAAAATCCCAAGTACCATGCTCGTCCCTGCAATTTACGCTCCGTTTATTAAAAAGAAAATTACCTTTTCCGTCATGGACCAGGTATCCCACAGCGACCGCCGGATAATCAACTCCTTTTTGCATAAATTTATTATAACAAAGATTTTAAACAATGAATAGAATCAACTGCACGAGAACCGTTCTCGTGCAGTTTCTTATGTTTCTTTAAAGTAATTCTCGACGAAATCTTTAAATTCTTGATGACCTTGAAAATAATCCGGAAATTTTTCAACTTTAATTATATTGTTTTCTACTCTATTTTTTCCAAGATAATCCAAATAGCTGGAATATCGATATGATTCTAAGAAATCTCTCATTTCAATAGAAGGTTTACTAATCTTATCTTTCCACTCAGGGAATTTTAATTCCAAGGGGTTGATGTGAATATACCCAAATAACTGTCTCATGTAATTGTCATCAACTCCAATCAATTTTGATTTGAACAATCCACCGAATAAAGCACCCATTCTTTTGTATTTTATATTAAAAAACATTGAATACCCTACGCCTAATTTTCTCATAAATTTAGTAATTCCTCCATCAACTTCTTGTCTTATTAACATATGAAAGTGATTTGGCATTAAACACCAAGCACCTATCGAAACAATAGGCTCACTTTTTTCTAAAACCAATATTTCATCAAATGTTTTATGCTGCCTGCTTAAAATTTCTTCTAAACGAAAAGACTCTTCTGAGTTAGCAAGATATAAAAGCATCATAAATCGCTCATAGTCTTTAGAGGCTTTAAAAATTACTCGCTTATCAACTCCGCGATTATATATATGATAATATTCGCCTGTAATAAATGGATCCTTGCGAAACATTTTTGTATTATAAAAAAATAATTACAACTGCGCAAGAACGGTTCTTACGCAGTTCGCAACCTTACTATGGCTCCCTTTGTATGCTTGCCAAACAGATACCGACCATTTGTTTATCATATTGTCTCTATCGTCTCCTTCTTTAGCTTTTAATACGTCAAATACTATTATACCACCTGTGTCTTTCGGAATATCAAATTTTATCCATTCTTTACGCTTTTCGGCCAATTTTATGTGCGCCAACTGCACTTCCCTGCCTGTGTAATTTTTTTCTAGATGTAAATACAAGCCAACCAAAGCAAAAGTAATGGCGACGGGTTTGGTGTTTTCGTTTGCATTCTGCGCGCAAAATGCGTCCACAATATATTGATGAATAAAGTTGCTGTCCCCTTTTGAGAGGGTGTACAAGGCCAATTCATTGTAAGCTTCCTGTGGCGACATATTATTTTATGTTCATCACTTCTTCGACGGAACTTCCTTTGGGGTAAATGATTAAATCGTCCCCGTTTTTTTCCCAAGTTTTTTGGATGTTGTCCAGGATTCTCCAGGACTCTAATATTTCACCACTGGAAACAAAAAAATCATGTTTCCCTGCTATTGCTTCTCGCATCACCCTTTCATACGTGTCCGGCTCATGCTCTATTTTAAATATTTTGTCTTGACCGTTTTTATATTTGATTTTTATTTCAGTAAATTTCTCTGCCAGGGCCTTGCCGGTGGTCAAGGTTATTGGTATCCCCCGCCAGGCCGGCGATTTTGAAATAATATTTATGGAGACAAACGTTTCGGTCATGCTCTTGTCATTGCCCACTTCTGCGCGGTAGCCTGTATATTGGCCTCTTTTGACACATTCATGTTTGCTCGCATCGCACACAATCTCCAAGTCCTTTAGGGCTTTATATCGTTTTATGGATTCAAACGAACCGGATAGGAACACCGCTGCCATTTCCAAGAGATGGCTCTGCACAAAATCTTTCAAGGCCCCGGTTTGCTCATAAAAATCAGCCCTACCCTCGATATCTATTTTTTCACTGGCAACGATTTCTATCTTGGCAATGTCACTTCTTTCGAATTCTCCACTTGCAATATTTTGCAAAGATTGTTTGGCTAAGTAATGGTCAATTCGATAAATTTGATTCTCGGAAAAATATTTATCGATATGCTCTATCAGCGCCTCTGCGGATTTTAAATCATTGCCAAAAGGTTTTTCCAGCATTATTTTTATATTTTCCCGGCCGAAAGCTTTACTGATTACTTCGATAGCATAAGGCACTCCGGTGGGTGGGATTGCTAAGTGAAAAATTTTTTCATTATCTCCAATAATGAGATTTTTTAAATTTTCATAATCCCGGCGGGACACGAGCGTGACAGTGCCCACGTCATTTGTGTTCTGCAAATTTTCAATGGCCGGCAACAAATAACGTCTGGCTAAATCGCCAGAAGCGCCAAAAATTATGTAGTTTGCCGTATTATTTTTCATTAATTTTGTGTCCACCAAAAGCATTACGCATCAGGGCGAGTAATTTAGTTGCAAAGTTTACATTTCCTTTTTGGGATGCCAGCCGCACATCAAACGCGGATTGAATGGACGGAGTTTCTATTTTAAAATCTCTGGCCACTTCCAAGGCCCAGCGCGCTTCGCCTGATTCGGCGACTTTGCCGTTGACTCCTTCCAGTTGCGGATTTTCTTTTATGGCGTCTTTCGTAAGCTCATTTAACCAAGAAGTAATGACGCTATGATGTTGCCAGACTTCACCCGCCGCCGCCAAATCAAGATTTTGATAAGGACCTTCCTTTAAGATTCTATATCCTTCTGCCAAGGATTCCATTATTCCATACTCAATTGCATTGTGAGTCATTTTTACATAGTGGCCCGAACCGGATTCTCCGAAATGGTGATACGTACCAGAGGGCAATGAAAGTGTTTTTAAAACAGATTCAACAGCTCTAAAAGCTTCTTTGTCCCCGCCCGCCATCATGCAAAAACCGTTCTGGTAACCCCACACTCCGCCGCTGGTGCCTATATCCAGGAGAATCGAACCATTTTTCGAAACGAATTCTGCGCGTTTCTTCGTCAAACGAAAATCAGAATTGCCTCCGTCTATCAAAATACTTTTCTTTGGCACAATTTTCAGCCATTCAGCCAGTTCTTGGTCTACGGCGTCGGATGGAACCATTATCCAAAGTATCACTGGCTCTCTACCGAATGATTTTACGACGTCTTCTCTTGTGTAAGCGGGCGTCATACCAAGGGCCGCCATATCATCCACTGACTCTCTGCTTCGGTTGTGCGCGATGACAGAGTGCCCACTTTCGTGAAGTTTTCTCGCAATCTGCTTCCCCATTTTCCCCAAACCTATTATTGCTATTTTCATTGTGCGTTGTAGTCGCTAAAGATTGTTAATAATGGAACTTTTTTTAATATCTGCGTCGGTTGCGTGTTTATCGGAATATTTTCTTTTAATAAATTTTCTACAATTGGCCATTTACCTATGCCTTGCACCCAGACGGCGGCTTCGTCCAATTTCTCTATAGTTTTAGATGTGATAGTAATGCGTGAAAAAGTCGGGGTATCATAACCACAGGCAAAATCTTCCGAGTCTATTGCCGGACTTTCCGGCAATATCCCGGCCGTGTGTCCATCCGCGCCGACGCCGAATACTCCTATTTTATATCCCTTCGTCATTAATTCCTGATTAAGAGTATTATTCCACTCTCGAACTGTAGCGTCTTTTTCTTCTCCATTTAAAACAGGTATGCATTTTGCTTCCGGTAAACAAAACCCTCTGTCCATGAGTTGCTGCCAATTTGAGTCCAAGTGTCCGACTGCCCCATAGCGTTCGTCGGTCAGAGTAACAGTCAGATTTTTCACTAAATTTTTATCGGGATATTCTCTTAGTATTTTCGATATCTTTGTGCAAATGTATATCGACGAGCCGCCAGTCGCAAAAAACAAAACATGTTGGCCGGATTTTAGTTGTTTTAAGATAGAAGAAGCAATGAGAGTTGCGACATCCTCCGGCTCTCTGGTTGTTTTTAATTCAATATTCATAATATAGACATTATACTAGAGTTTGTTGTAATATAACAATTATGGCTAAAAGTCGCAGCCATATTAGAAATAACTATAAAAAATCACATGAAATCCCTTAAAAAAGTATTTATTATCTCCTTGGTCGCAGTAGCATTAGTATTGTTTGTCGGTCAGGCGCGGGCGGCAACATTGAGCCAGAGCAGTGTTAGTTTGACCGTCGGCCAATCTATGACGGTATACGCCTACAACGTTTTGAATTCTATTTATCTATCCAACAATTCCAATAGCAACGTGGCCACTGTCTCCATCAGTGGCACAAATGTAAATATCTATGCAGTTATGTCCGGTACTACTACCGCCACAATATGCGAATACAATAATGGTTCCTGCAACAATATTTACATCACAGTGAGTGGCGGTAGCTCCGGCACGCTGTCTTTAAGCCAGACCAGTCTTTCGCTTACCGTCGGGCAGACTTCTGTGGTGACTGCATACAACTCATATTCTTATGGGACTCTATATGTTTCCAGTAATTCGAATTCCAGTGTGGCCACAGCATATGTGAGTGGCAATACAATTTCAATTTACGGAAACAGCTACGGCTCGGCCAGCATCGTGGTTTGCATGAACAACAACACGAGTTACTGCGGAACTATCTACGTCAATGTCACCGGCAGCAGCGTGTATCCGCCTGTTGGCACAAATACGGGCATAAATCTTTCCTCTCTAACTTTGCCCGTCGGTGGCGCAGTCACATTGACCTCTTCCAATTCAAACGGTTTGACTGTGTCCAGTAATTCCAATCCGGCCGTAGCCGTGACGTCATATACATCAAACACTCTGGGGTGCACCGCGGGTGCGACATACAACACAATCACAGGGCAGCTTTGTTACGGCGGCGGATATGGAGGTGGGTATTCTTCAATTCCCGGATGCACGGCGACATCTACTTACAGCTATCTGACAGGCCAACTTTGCTATGCGGGTGGCGGATACAACGGTTATAACAATATCAGTAATTCCGTGCAAATATTGGCGGCTTCTGCGGGCTCGGATACCATCACTTTTTGCCAAAGCGGAAACTATTCGTGCAGTACGATTTACGTGACTGTCTACTAATTCAAAAGCAATCAAATATTAGTAATTTAAGTCGAGAAATTCGCTTGTTTTTGAAAGTGGAATTTGGAAAGCCGTCGCTCCTAGGACTCCCGGACCTATAGAATATTGATCAAAGTATATAATCATGTTTTGACCGTCTAAAGACCAATTAGTAAAGTCAGCAAAGGTTAGATTGTTGACATCGTAGGCAAAGACGACAGGCGCCGTGCTGCCTTCGGGAATCCAACTGTTTAATTCTTTTTTGACAAGATTCGTAAAAGCGGTTTGTTTTTCTTTTTTGACTATATCCGAAAGAGCTAGAATTTTTCCGCTCTTTTGATCTGCAGTCATGACTTTATATATCGTGCTACCGTGAGCGCCACCGGTAAAAGTGTAAACATCCGTGACGATGGATTCCGTCTTCCCTCCCATAATGTATTTTGAATTTATGTCTATTTCGTAATTGGCAGTTGGGTTATCCTTGCCGAATTTTGCCCTAATGTCGGGAACTTCTGTGTTGGCATCTTTTCTGAAATCGCTGACCACTCCATCTATGTAGTTTTGCATTTTAGTGGCAAGCGGACTCGAGCCGGAAATCACCGCCGCAGTACCCGTGAAATTTTCTTCGGTAATTTTTTGGCTGGTAATTGTAATAGAATTGGCTTCTTCTTTTTTTGGTGTCGGTTTTAAAACAACTTCTTTTTCGGGGGTGTCATGGGAAATAATAAAATCCACCAACTTCGGCACCCAAGATTTTTGCGTGAGTAACAAACCAATTCCAATAATTATTAAAATAAGCAAAAATATTCTTAATGTTTTCATAAAGCTAATTATACCACGTCGACTTATTTTACCAATTGGGCTGTGACTACGAGCCGCTTGTCGTGCGTCTTGTATTCACTCACCCAATTACCCGAGCAGGTTATCAGCTTTAGTAAGGTGCCGCTTTTGTCGTTGAATATTGCTTTGGCTGAAGCGTTGAAGTCGTAAACCTTAGCTCCGGTCACCACAAAACGCAAACGTTTATTCTTTTTCGTCGTCACATAGATGGAGTCCCCATTTTTGAGATTTTTTAAATTACTGAAAACAGCGGGAAAAGCCAACCCATTGTCCACGTGTCCGGCGAGGATGGCGCTGCCTTTTTGCCCGGGGATGGTGCCGTATTTATACCAACCCACTTCCGAGAAATCACTCGGCGTGGCCATGTTGCCTTTTTGCGTAACGCCCACTTGCACCACGCTTGTATCTACTTTTATCTTAGGTATGGAAATATGCACCGGATACAAGGACGCACTCCTCTTTGTGGTAGACGAAGACCCCTTCGGCAGGGGTATTCCGTCCGGGTTATAATAAACCGCTCCTACTAAGGTCACAGTAAAAATCAATAATGCTGTAACCGTGGCTATTTTTACGAGAAATCTTTTGCTGCCCTTGCTAAGCGACATTAGGTTTGCGAACGAGATATATTGTGCCCGCTAGCGCTCCGAGTCCTGAAACCAAGAGAACTAAAATATTGCCGAGTGCGTTTCCTCCGGCGCCCGTCCTGGGCAAGCCCGGCGTAGTCGTTCCTCCTGGTATCGTGACCGGTATAGATGAAGCGACTGTGCCATTACACAACCGGCTCGTGTCTATCGTGCTATAACCACTGGTAGAGGTACACCCTGCTAGATATTGCAAAACCACAGAGCTTCCGCTACAAGGCACACCATTGGTTATGCTGTAACCGAGAGGTGTAGTACAGCCCGGCAAAGGGCCATTTGTAGCTGTGCCTGTGCCACTACAAGGAATGCCCGTGGTGATGCTATACCCGAGCGCTGAAACACAGCCCGCGGGGAAATTGGAAACTTGCGCGTTTGCGACGTTCAAATTTGCAAGACCTGTGCCAAAAACAACAAGAAGTAAAACAACCAAAAATGCAATTTTATTTTTCATGTGATTTGATTTGTTAGGCTAATAAGGACACAAGAGCAATCTCGTGCCAAAATAAATTGTATTCAAATTTTATGAAGCAAAAATGAAGACCATTTCACCCTACTGGTTGATGAGAAATACGGGTATTTCCAGGGAATCATTATTCTTTGGCAATCCTGATGGATTATCTTTTCTTAAAATCAAAGTGCCTTTATTGCTATAATTTTTAGCATAAGTTTTGAATGTGAGCGTGGCTTCAAAGGGCACGAAATCTGCAGTCATCCAGTCGCCTTTTGCTTTAGCTGTGCCTTGCGCGATTATGAGCCCATCCCAATCGGCAAGTACCACCGGAAAGCTGGCTTCAAAAAACCAAGACCCACGGGCGGTTCCTTTTATGACAACCGGACTGCTGATATTTTCGCCAGGTTGCGGAGTTTCGACACGGATAAGGTCTGATTTTGGATTTTCTGTATTAGTGTTTGTGTTTTGGGTCTGAGGCAAAGGTGCCCATGTCCTGCTCCCAACAAAAGCCGATATTCCAAGCGTAATCAAAATCAGTATAATAATTAACTTTTTCATGGATAAATTATAGCACAGAGGCAGTTTATTTGAATTCCAAAAACAGTGGCAAATGGTTGGAAACTTCGTCTTTTAGAACTTTGAAATCTATTACTTCCACCTCCGGCGAGATTAGGGCATAGTCGGCAAGTTTTGATGGCTTGGCATAAGACGAACTTCTAGTGGAAGTTATTTTATATTCTTGAATTAAATTTCTATTTTCTCCGGTTAAAATATTTAAACTTTGGGTGTCCGGTTCCAAATTCAAATCCCCACAGAGTATTCTAGCGCCTTTTGTGACATCAAATATCTTTTTAATTTTTTCCGATTGCTCTAGTCGTTTCGGAGTATCTATCTTCCCTTTTGCCGTCCACATGCCGTGGAAATTAAAAATAGTATAAGTTTTGCCGTCTTTAGTAAAATTAACAGACTGGAGATTTCTACCCATGGCAAAATAGCTTTTATCGTCTTCATCTGTCGTTTCGTTCATTTCCCGGAAGAGAACCATATTTTCTACCTTGTTTACCGTAAAAGATTTTTTAATAAAAATAGCCAAACCGCCGACGTCTTTTTCCGATGGGGCGCAAAAGTAACTATTGAAATCCGGCAGAACTTTCTCTATCTCGGAAAAAAGCTCCGGCCTAGCCTCACCCAAGAACCACCTCTTTACAATACCTTTATGAAAAACTTCCTGAAAGCAAAAAATATCAGTATCAGCTGATTGCGTCCTGATGAATTCTAAAAGCGGCTCAAGGTGAACTCCGCATTCCGCATTTAAATCAATGAGTTTCATTTAAATTAAAAAACAAAATAATTAAGCACGCCGAAAAGTAAAATAGCCGTAATCATCAGTGTAGTAATAAAAGCGCCGATTTGGTCCGCATTTTTCCAAGATTTGTATGAGCTATATAGCCAAAAAGGTTCCGAAATTAAGTTACTAACCAGTCCCCATCCGGGTAATTTCAAAGCGATAAGCAAAAATCCCAGCATGGTAAAAAATACGACGCAAACCTGCATCAACCCGTTAAAATTTAGATACTTTTTCATAAAATTATTATAGCACTTGAATATATAAAACGAGAAGCCGCGGGAAGTCCAGAGACTCCCGCGGCTGTTGATGGCGCCCATGTTGTGCGGCTAATTGCCACAAACGGTGCAGTGGATTGAGTCGCCGCTGTTGACCAGGTCGCCAACACAGTTTGGGTCAGGGCACTTCGGCTCGACCTTTGCTTCAATGGCCTCGGCGTAGGCCTTAGCGAGCCGGCTTTGTCGAACAACGGCGTTGGTGTCCAGAAAGAGCCTAACTTTTTCCGTCATGGTTATGGATGTACTCATTTAGAAGGACCTCTAAAATTACTATACTAAATATTTTCTATTTGTAAAGGTCAGCGCGCGGACAGAAAATCGTTTAGCTTTTCCAGCTGTTGAGTGAAACCGTATTGCATACCCTCCACGGCCATTTTGGCTTTTGGTCCTGTTTTATAAATATCTGCTACGACTTTCACTTTTGTTTTGCCTTTTTCTTCCGTTAAAGTAATTTCCGTGCTTTGGTCAATCAATGTTTCATCTTTGTCTCCTTCCGTCCAAGCTTGCGCTTTGTAAGCAATCTTTGCGTTTGGAATAATTTCAGTAAACTCCGCCAGCATCGGCCACTTGGTGCCTTTGTGCGGACCCATGCCTTCTCCTGCTTCCATGACAATGTAAAACTTTCCGCCGACTCGCAAATCAACCTCGCATTCAGGGATGCTGACTTCATTCGGCCCCCACCATTTTTTTAAAATTTCCGGATCAGTCCAAGCCTGCCAGACTGTTTCTAGTGGAGCACCGTATGTTTTTTCTAAAACAACTTCTTTTATAGGTTCCATACCGTTTATCTTCTAAAATAAAAATGAATATTTAATGAAGAAAAGAAAATCCGCCACCACAGATATTCTCCGTGCTGGCGGGCGTTGTGCGCTGTTGCGCGATTGTCGTTGGTGGACGGCTTTAGAAGGCTTACTCGCTGGCCTCCTTCTGTAGACGCCGGAAGGACTTTCTGCTCCAGCGGATAGTAAACCCGGTTGCCCTTCTCACTAGGCGGCCGTTGAAAATCTTCCGGGCGCTAAACTTTCCTTTGGTCTTTATGAGACAGTTGGCCGTAACCTGGCCACCTCCCACCACTTCCGGGACCTGGAGAGGGTCACAATCGCCCAAGGGCAGGCTGAGTGGTTTGCCCTGCACTACGTTGAACTGCTGAGCTGCGCCGGTGATTGGATGGAAATACTTAATTGTACTTTGAATTACGAAACTCCCAATTTTCCCCAAAATGAGGTAAAATACAAAAAGCACCCTGAGGTGCTTTTTGTATGAATACCCATATTCAATTACACTCCAATATTCTAGCAAAAGTTAAGTTTTTCTCAAAACAATTACAACTGAAATTAAACAAAAGCACTGGTCGAAAGTTAGCCTTACTAGGAGAAGAAACAATCGCTCTGGCCATCTTCAAACAGACCGTCGGTATTCCTACCAAGAAAGCGATCTTTGAAATATTCAATCCGAAAGAAAGTTACAAAACACTCTGTGTGCAGATGAATCGATTCGCTCTTCAAGCTCTCATAGTCCTGAACATGATCTTAAAATGGAATCAGAAAAATGCTCACATTGTGAAGCATACCGATTCCACTGATGTTCCAGTTTGTCTGAACAAAAACGCAAAACACAACAAGATTATGAAAATATTGTCATCGTGGGGACATTCTGGAAAAAGCTTCTACTATGGGCTTAAAATGTCATTAACGTCTGATTTGAATCGAAATGTCCTGGCTATTTCCTTTGCCTCCGCAAATTCAAGTGACCGAAAAACATTTCAGAAAATGAACAAAAATATCGATGGCATATTCGTAGCGGATGCGGGATATTTTTCAAAGGATTTGGAAAAAGAATTCTATGTTGAAAACAAAAAAATTCTGTTTGCTAAACCACTGAAGAGTATGAAAAAGATTATTACTGAATTCCAATATCAGCTCTACAATACCCGAATGCTGATTGAGTTAAACTTCCGAAATCTTAAAATGTTATATGCTTTTCTGACCTCATTTCCGAGATCCATTGACGGTTACTTTGCTAATTATATTTATTCGATTCTCGCCTATGTGCTTAGGTAGAGAAGTTGCTTTTGAGAAAAACTAAATTTTGTTTCTAAAATTCAGACGACTGAAGGTATTTAAACGTGGCTGGGGAAAATTGGAGTTTGCTTGTTTCGTAATTCAAAGTAATTGTAACTTCCTGGGCAGCGAGAGCGAAAAAAGAAACAAGCATAAAAACCACTGCTTTCATTGGTTACTACTCCTTGTCAAAGGGTGCGAATTCCCTTTTAGAATAGCATGCTTTAAACGTGGAACCTAAAACTAAAAAAGGCTAGCCCGTTGATGCTGTCGCGGGGCTAGCCTTTATTGATGTGCACGTTTGGTATCGGCCACGTGCGGAGCTTTAAGCGGGAGACAGTGACATGCTGAGCCGGGCAAGTGCAGTGGCGACTTCTCCGAATTCTTCGGGATGGCCTTCAGCGCAGGTCATGTTGATCCTGTTGGGCATTCTGGGAACCATAGCAAGTAGCACCATGCCTCCATTCTTGAGTGCGAAGGCCCTCGAGTAATTCGCACGCCCTCCAAATGTCTCGGCGCCCGGAATTGCAAGAATTGCCGCGCTTATTTCTTCAATATTCAATGGGCAGTTGTCTAAGTCTATTGCTGGTATATAATCTGGCATTTAAAACTCCTTTTTGTAGTTAGTTACCTTTGAAGTAGGACAGTTAGAATTAATGCATTAGCAAAATTAATTTTAATTGTCATATGAAATATCATCATTTGCGAGACGAAGAAAGGTTTTGTATTGAAAAGATGTATTGCGGCGGTTTTGCCGTT
>JACQGC010000011.1 GCA_016199805.1 Candidatus Nomurabacteria bacterium | reverse complement strand
TGATGCCATCATTTTTAATACGGTTAATAATTTGCTCCTTTAATTCGGGAGCGATTTTGTGTCTTTTCATATGCTTGTATATTACTAAATTAATTAATAATTATACAAGGATGGTGTACGAAATTTGGGGGGAGGGCCACTCGGCAATAAAGTATTGCTTGGACTCTTTTTTGTAATATGAAACTATCCCCATATTAATTAAAGATTTTAGAATGTCATACGTCGTGCCACGGTTAACTTTTGCCTTCCCTGCTATTGTTCTCACAGAAGAAGATCCGAGTTCAATTAAAGCAAGATACACAGATATTTCTTTTTCTGAAAAGCCAAAATTTTTTAAGACAACCTGAATTTGCATATTTTAATAGTATGTTTTAAGGGACAATTTGTCAACTTTTCTTCTGCAATTTCTCTGTATTCTGTAAAAATCCTTTAAATATTAGATTTTTAAGACAAAACCAATAATAAATTATCTGCACTATTTGACAAGGTAATCGCAAAGCTTATACTCACCTTGAACTATAGGAGGTATTATTATGATAAATGAAGTCGCTGTTACCGATGAGGTCGCGGTGATCCGCGATTTCATTAAGAAGCTCCGCAAGGAGCACAGGATTGTTCCCGGACCTTCCGCAAAGGGCCTCGGGTCGGACGAGTATGGGGAGATTGGGCAGTTCGTCTACGACGAACTTGTTCGCTCTCCCGACGAGAGCGAGCCTTGGTTAAGGCTCGCAAAAAACAGTGAGCTCCTGGCCAGGGTTTTAAATTGTGTGGAGGGCGAAATCGCATTCCGCACAGCCCGGCTAGCAAAATCGTAGCCGGAACATCGTTAACGCACCCAGGGGTCCCTGACCCCTTGGTGCGTTTTTCTTTTTATTTCCTTACCGTCACCAGCCAGTGTTCCGGCAGGTCGGAATATTCTTGGTTAAATTCAAAACCAATTTCTTTGACCAGTTTAACCATTGCGATATTTCTGTCATCCGTGCCGGCCCAGATTTTGATATTTGGAAAATGTTTTTTGTAAACATCTATTGCGAATTTCGTAAATTCTCCCATATTTCTCTTGCCCCGAAAAGGTGAATACGAACGGCAGGATATTGTGTGCCAAACATTTTGTTTCTCGTATTCTCGGTCTTTTCTGAATTTTATAGATTTTTCGCCGAGCGGTTTCGGGCCAAACCAAACCAGCGAGGCCAAGGCATCGCTTCTCTTGTTTATAAGGCAAAAAGGCGTGCGGCCTCTCTCGTACCAGTGTTCGTAAGAGCCTTCACCGAAACGCGCCCTGTCGCCGGTATGATTTTGCAAATCAGTATCACTTTTATCCAAAGAGAGTTTCTTAAGCTGTTCTATGTATTTTTTTTCGAGCCCGACGTTTATGTCAAACTCTTCCCCGTCTTGAGCGATGGCATCGGCAACCCGAACAGCCGAGTATATCGGCATAGGCAACGAGAAACCAGGTAAATTTTCTTTTGGAATTATTTTCATATGATTTAGCGAAATCATGTCGCACAACCGTCCTTATAGTGCGACTCAGATTTTAACATACATCCTTGTTTTTGGCTAGAGCAATACTCTAGTAAAATTAAGTGTTTTAGTCTAATATTCAATACATGCGAAATGTCGTCACCATCGGCGGAGGCACCGGCAGTTATACGGTTTTGTCTGGAATCAAAAACATTCCGGATGTAGCTTTGACTGCGCTGGTTTCTATGGCCGACGATGGTGGCTCTACGGGTGTATTGCGGGACGAGCTCGGCGTATTGCCGGCGGGAGACATCAGACAATGCCTAGTGGCTCTGTCGGAACACACCGACATAGTTCGTAATTTGATGAATTATCGCTTCTCTGAAGGAACCTTGAAAGGACACAACTTCGGAAATATTTTCTTGGCTGCTTTGGAAAAAGTAACCGGTGATTTTATAAGCGGGGTGGAAGTCGCGTCAGAAATATTGAAAGTAAAAGGCGCAGTAATACCTATCACCAACAACAAAGCGGAACTTTCTATTCTTCTTTCAAACGGAAAAACTATTCAAGGAGAAAATAAAATTAACCACTCGGATATTCAAAATATCGGTATAGATAAAATCTTCTACAAAAACTCGGTGGAGTTAAACGAAAAAGCAAAACGCGCGATATTGGAAGCGGATTATATTATTCTCGGCCCCGGAAATTATTATTGTTCTTTAATTCCAAATCTAATAGTAAAAGATTTTAGGGAAACCATAATAAACAGCAAGGCAAAAATCATATTACCGATCAATCTCACGAACAAATTGGACCACACCACGGGTTGGAAAGTAAGTAATTATGTAAATGATGTTGAAAAATATATCGGCAAATTGATTGACGTTATTTTAGTGAACAACGAGGACCCTTCCCCCGAACAGATTGAAAGATATAAACTGAAAGAAGGAGATGGTGTGTTGGTAGAGGATGATTTCCGGGACGACAGAGTCGTTCGCGAATCTTTGTTGTCGAATTCCCTAGTTTCATACAACAAAACCGATGCTTTGCAAAACACTAGAAGTTTCATTAGACATGACTCTAAAAAACTGGCAAAATGTATAGAGGAAATTATTGAGAAATAAATCCTACAAATTACTCATCTAAAATTTCAAAATCACCAGCTGGTTCAGGCACAACTTTTTTTCGGCGAATAAAATAAACTCCATATGCCGCGGCTCCGATAAAAAATACAGAAACAGTCGGCACTACCGGAAAACTGGTCTTTTCTGGAATATTACCGCTCAAGGCGACGGAAGCTGTAGCATTTTCTCCCCCTGACAAGGGGGATGCAGGGGGTTGCGTTGCAGAAACAGAAAACGACCCCTCCTGAGTCCTCCCCTTAGCAGGGGAGGAAAAAACCACCACATCATTCCCTTTTAAACCCCCATATTCAAAAACCACTTCCCTGCCCGGAGTCAGTAATTTCAAGCTGTTTTGGTCGGCAACAGTGAAACCGGAGATCTTTGGGGAAATAATTATTTTCTTTTTTGATTGGAGAATCGTGTTGTGTGGAAGCATAAAACTTTTTATGTCGCTAACCAAAACCCAACTTGAAAGGTCGGCAGAATAGTCTGTATTGTTTGTGAGTTCTATGAAAAAATCTTTTTCGTCCCCCACCTTAGAAATTGAGATTTCGGCTGGAATTATTTTAATTGTTGCCTGCGCTGAAGCATCGGGTAATTCCTGGTAACTACTCCCATAATAATCCAGGGCCACGGTGTAATCTCCGGGATAAAAATAAGTATGCGAAAATTGTCCGCTACCGGCCACCTGTATTTCCTTTGAATCCCCGTCACCAAAATTCCAAAAATATTTTCCAAAATGCAAAGGCTCACCGCTCGTCCCAAAAGCCGCCACCTGCAAAGTCAAAGGCAATCCAACAAAACCAATATTTTTCGCTATGATTTGAGTTTTAATTTTGGGTTCTTCTGGCGTTTTGATTTTTGAAGTCGTGGTTGTGCCTGAAGTAGAAGAATTGTCTGTACTAGTAATTGCTAGACCAACACTAGAGGTAGAAGAAGCTACCGCTGAAGTTGGATTGGCTGTGCCTTTCGTTGGATCTTGATTGGTTTCCCAAACTCCAGAAATTAGAGCGCCCGATTTTCCCGCTGCTGGTGCAGCCAAGTTTATAGAATAATTTTTAACAGTTGAATCTGTTCCATAAGTAACTCTACCAACAAATATAGCTCCGTTATAGAGACCAATAGAATCTCCTGAATCGTTTAAGTTTGAAGATCCGACTTCAAAAACTAAAATATCATTGATGGTGCCAGATAAAGAAAGAAGATCGTTTTCTTTCGGATTAGTTCCCGGAGAGGTAAGTTCTGTTAATTTCCAACCAGATAAGTTTACTGGATTTCCTGTGTTTAAAAGCTCTATCCATTCCGGTTCCCCAGAATTTGGATGAGACATAAATTCATTTATAATAACTTCTGCAAACGCAAAACGAACCCCGGAGAAAAAAACTACTGCTATCAAAACCAGAACGATTTTTTTAGACATCTTATTTTTAAATAATTAATATGCTATTATATTATCATGAATGAAAATCAAAATAAAACAGATTTTTTGGCAATTGGGGATATCGTTATAGACGCATTTATCAAATTAAAACAAGCTAATATTCAGGGTGTTCCGGACAGCAAAAACTATGAAATTTGCATGCCGTACGCAGATAAGGTGCCTTACGAAGAGGTTTATGTCGTTCCGGCAGTTGGCAACGCAGGCAATGTGGCGGTGGCCGCTGCCCGCTTGGGACTCTCAACCAAACTCGTCTCCAATGTCGGCGACGACAAAGAAGGACAAGACTGTTTGAACACGCTCAAGAAAGATAATGTCGGTACAGAATTTGTTAAAGTAAACCAAGGCATAAAAACCAATTATCATTTTGTCTTGTGGTATGAAGCCGACAGAACAATTCTAATCAAGCACGAAGTTTATCCGTACAGCTTGCCGGAGATAACCGAACCGAAGTGGGTTTATTTCAGCTCGGTCAACGAAACGGCTTTTCCTTTTCACTACGCCATCGCCGACTACTTGGATGCGCACCCGGAAACAAAATTCGCTTTTGAACCGGGTAAGTTTGAAATAAAATTGGGTAAAGAAAAATTGGCCAGACTTTATAAGCATGCCGATATGTTTTTCTGCAATGTGGAAGAAGCGAAAAAGATATTGGGGCTGGATAGCGCCGAAGTAAAAGAATTGCTTGTAAAAATCCGTGACTTGGGGCCAAAAACTGTAGTCATCACTGACGGGCCAAAGGGCGCATATGCTTTTGACGGAAATGATATTTGGTTCATCGCGCCCTACCCTGACCCTGTGCCTCCATACGAACGCACTGGCGCCGGAGATGCATTTTCAGCTACTGTAGTAGCGGCAACTATTTTGGAAAAAACTTTGCCTGAAGCATTGGCTTGGGCGGGAATCAATGCCATGTCCGTAGTGCAAGAAGTGGGAGCCCAAAAAGGCCTGCTCCCCCGGGAAAAACTTGAAGTATTCATAAAAAACGCGCCAGAAGATTACAAAGCTGTAAAAATTTAGCCATATTGGCTCAATTATATAAAATGAGATTGAATCAAATAATTGATGTGAGAAGGTGGCCACGCAGAAAAATGAGTGTTGGTTATGGTACACGTCAAAAAGTTGTCTTAAAACAAACAAAGTGGGGCAAGGTGTATTTTATGGCCAAAAGCTACAATAAAGATATTGGAGAACTTAGGTCTGAACTTTGCGCTTCAACAGTTGGAAGAGTTTTTAAATTTCCCGTACAGAAAACATGGTACTGTATTTTGCCTAAACTTAAAATGTTTAGCCCTCATTTATATGGTGTGTTAGTTCAACTTGACGTTAGAAGAAGGAATATAAAATACATCACAAGAAATCAGTTTAAGGAAAATCTTATTCATGGTGAAGGTTTAATTGGTTTCGTAGATAAAAATTTTACTAAATTAAAATCTTTACCAGAAAAAAGAAGGGCTTATACGTTAGATCTAGTAATCAAAGCCCTAAGAAATTATGTAAATAAAAATCCTAAAGCCAGAATAGTATGGGAACAATTTTTTGAATTACTAGTCTTTGATGCCTTAATTGGTGGAACTGATAGACATTATAACAACTGGGGAATATTGGAAAAAGCTGATAATGGAGAATTCATTCGTCTTGCACCGGCGTTTGATAATGGAGTAAGTCTTTTATGGAAAATAGACGAATATGGCCCAAAATTCAAAAAAGATTTACTGGTTTGGGAATTTGTTAGAAAACCTGAATCCATGTTTAAAAAATTAGGTGGTGGAAAATATGATCTTTATGAAGTTTTAGAAGCATTATATAGTGTCCCTGAATTGAAGAATTCAGGTGTTGCAAAAAAAATCTTAGATAGACTTAATGGCGTAAAAATCAAATACTTAAAAAGAACTATGATGAAAAATATACCTAAAAATCGTTATTTTAGGTCCGGAGAAAAAGAGCTTTCAATTGTATATGAATATGTTAGAATAAGGTTAGAATTGTTAAAAAGTCAATTATCAAAAATTGAAAGATTACATCACTAATGAAAACATTACACTATCGAGTAGTATATAAAAACGGAATAAAAACCCACATTGCGGATTTCAAGAGAAGCGAATATGGTGAGTTTACTTTTGAATACGTTGTTAATGATCCAAAGTATGAATTTCCTGGATTTGATATTAGCAACAAAAAATATTCAAGCAATGTTTTATGGGAACAAATTGCATTTCGAGTTCCTAACGAAACCAGATACGATCACCCTGATGTTCCCTTAGAGGAGCTATTGCGTCAGACTAATGGAAGACTAGTAACAGACCATTTTGAGTTCCAAATTTTACAGGGGTAAAACTAATTTGGGTTGTGGTAATTTATAATTTCCTTTTAAGTACTTTTTTTACCGCCTCTTTGATAGCATTTTTTCCCATACCGTAATGCTCTACGAGTTCATCTGGAGTTCCTGATTGGCCAAATAAATCTCTCACGCCTATAAATTCCATTGGCACAGGAAAATTTTGTGCGAGGGTTTCGGACACTGCGCTACCCATGCCACCCGCAATTTGATGTTCTTCCACAGTGACTATGGCTTTGCATTCTTTGGCTAGCGCAACCACTGCTTCAACGTCTATCGGTTTAATACTCGACAGATTCATTACTTTTGTTTTTATTCCCTCGCTTTCCAGTTCTTTAGCGGCAATCATTGCTTTGAAAAGAAGTGAACCAGTCGCAATTATGCCCACTTGGGCCAGCCCCATCTCGGGCATCCAGTAAATTTCCGCTTTATTTATATCAAAAGGAGTTTCTTCGGTGGTGATGATTGGAGTTTTTTCGCGAGCCAGGCGTAAATACCCCGGCTTGCCTGTTTTTACCAGAGCCAGCGTGGCTTTTTTTGCTTCTATGGCATCACACGGAGAAAGGACATCCATGTTTGGTACCACTCGCATGAGCGCAATGTCTTCCAGTGCTTGGTGCGTGCCGCCGTCGGGCCCCACAGAAACACCCGCGTGCGAACCGGCTATTTTTACAGGTCTACTGTTATAAGCTATTGTCGTCCTGATTTGTTCCCAATTGCGCCCGGGTGAAAACATCGCGTAACTGGAAACGAAGGGAATCTTTCCCATCGCCGCCATGCCGGAAGCGACCGCGGCCAGGTTTTGCTCGGCCACGCCGACTTCAATAAAACGCTGCGGAAATTTTTCCGCAAATAAATTCATCTGCGTGCTCTCCGTCAAGTCCGCACAAAGCCCGACGACGTTTTTATCCTGCTCTCCCGCAAAAAGTAAACCAGCACCGAAGCCTTTCCTGATAGGCACCTGTTCCACGTCATCGTTGAATATTTTCGGATTAAGTTTTAATTTTGGGTTTAGCATTTGATTTTGCAAATCACGTCGCGTAAGTCCTTTTGGCGCGACGCTTATTGGTGTTCGCTTTTAATTTTTCCACCCAAAGTACGCAACTCATCTAAAGCCATTTTGGCTTCTTCTTTAGTCGGTGGCTTTCCGTGCCATTTATAATCTCGCTCAAATTCTTTCACGCCCTTGCCGGGAATTGTGTGGGCAATTATCACAGTCGGCTTTTCATACACGGCTTGCGCTTCCTCTACCGCTTCATTTAGGGCTCTAAAATCATGACCGCCGACTTCTATCACGTGCCAATTAAATGCCCGCCATTTATCCGCCATGGATTCGAGCGGCATTACATTTTCCGTAAAGCCGTCTATCTGAATATTGTTTCTGTCCACCACGGCAATCAAATTTCGCAATTTATTTTTTCCCGCGAGCATCATCGCCTCCCAAGTATTGCCTTCATCGTGTTCACCGTCGGACATAAAACAATAAATAAATCTATCTTTGTCTTTGCCATCTATTCTGTCCGCCAAGGCCATGCCTGTGGCCTGCGAAAGCCCCAAGCCGAGCGGCCCGGAAGAAGTCTCCAGCCAGGGCATATATTCACGATGCGGGTGCCCTTGCAATCTGGAACCGAATTTACGCAGAGTTTTTAATTCTTCCATTGGAAAATATCCCGCGTGCGCCATCGTCGCATAAAGTACCGGGCAAATGTGCCCGTTACTAAGAACCAGCCGGTCACGTTCTTCCCAACTTGGATTTTTAGGGTCGTGTTTTAAAATATGAAAATAAAAAAGTGTAAAAATATCCGCCATACCAAGCGGCCCGGCGGTGTGCCCGCTCCCCGCTTCTACCAACATGGAAATAATACTTTCGCGAATATCATTCGCCTTCGTTTCCAAATCTAAAATTTTTTCATCACTCAAAAACATGAGTTAATTATAACACTTTAAATCCAGAGATAAAAACTATTTAACTAACTTCTTCATTAGTGCCTTTGTCTTCGGTCCCACAATACCATCTGCCACAAGTCCATGGTTCTTCTGCCATTTCTTGACGACAGTAATAGTTTTTGGTCCCAACTTACCATCAACAGTTAAGTTTAGATTTAGAGCTTGGTTTAATAGTTTTTGTAATTCTTTGACGGAGTCACCGGTGGTGTTTGGTTTGAGAGTTTGAGTGCCGAGATCAAATACAACCCCTCCTAGCCTCCCCTTGTCAAGGGAGGAAGAATTCAGAGGAGAGGGCTCACCCCCTCCTTGATTAAGGAGGGGGTTGGGGGTGGTAATTGGAGTGGTTACGGGTGTAACTGTTGTAACAGGAGTAGGTGTGATAATGACTGGAGTGGTAACTAGGGGAACGTAGTTAGTAACCAAACCTCCACTACCATATACAGGAGGTGGACCATTGGAAACGGTTACATTTACCGCCGTAGAGGTAGTGGTATTTCCGGCTAAGTCTCTAGAAACTGCAAATATTGTGTGAGCGGCTTGAGAGAGAGTTAATGTGTCTAAGCTTGCACTGTAGGGTGAAGTTGTATCTTCTGTGCCTATCTGATGACTTAAGTCATCATAATAGAATTTTACTCCTTGGACTCCTTCGGCAGCTATGTCAAAATCGTCGGTGGAAGTGGCGGCAATACTGACTGTGCCAGAGATGGTACTTGGTGCGGGAGAGGTTATGGAAACTGCGGGTGGGGTGAGGTCTATGACGCTTGTGACACCTATATCCGTACCAGCTAAGCCTGTTTTACGATATGCAACATTAGTGGGGGTATATCCTTTTTTAATCCAAGAAATTAAAGTTGGAACTGCTGTAGAAGCTGAAGCGAGGCCATTTTGGGAATCAGGCTGGTAGATAGTCTGATTATAAATCGCTTGGCGAATTTGGTAAAGGGAAGCCCATTCCCAATTGTTGCGCCACGTAGACCCGACGTAGCACGTTAGGTTGTTGGAGCTCGGATAATTAAACGTGACTGAAGTGATTGGGCTTCCGTTGGTAGTAAAGCTACTGATGATGGTTTGCCCGCAAGACAGCTTGCTGTAGTCTAGTGACGACAAGTGCATCGAAGTGATATCTATAGTTTGTGAGGTCGTCGTGCCAGATGCAGTCCTAGTGGCATAATTTACGCCAGGAGCTTCCGCCCCAGTGCAACCCATAGGGTTAATGCAACGGTAGTTGAGCAGTTCGTTGTTGTACATAAGTGTCACGGCATTTGATACGATATCTCCAAAGGCATAAGAGCCAGCCGCATCCCAGGCAGTGGCGGCAGCGAAGCCCAAGTATTTTTGGTCGAAGTTCTCAATTTTCCTAGAGTGGTTAGACATCACTCCTGAGTCTAGAAAATTCGGCGCAAAGCCGTCTTGGTCGTGATATCCAGGTGTAAACGACCACTTTCCTGCATAGCCACGGCCTTGGTTTGTACAACCGACGCACAGCGTTTGCGTGGCGGCATAATTATACGCTCCGTTATAGTCACAGTTGGACGTACTGCTATTAGGAGTAGTACACGGGTCTTGTAGTGGGGTGGCCCCTCGGGAAGCCATTTTGGTTGATAATGATGGCGACAAAGCGTAAAATAAGTTATTCCGCATCGTCACCACCCCAGATGGGGTGGAGCTAGTTTCATTTGTGTCAATACCCCCCGAAGTATCACCCCCACAGAATGTGTTTGATAGTGCTACTCCAGTGCCGTTTACGTAGCCTCCAGGGGGGAGGAAGTTTGCAATAATGGACCCCCCTACTCCAGCAGCATTGCACAGGAATAAGCCACTACTGATTGTGTGTATGCCACTCTGCGTCAAGATTCCACTCCAATCGCCAGAGTCCACTACTCCCACTCCTGAGGAACCAAACACTGAATTTGATAGCGTGAACGTGTTAGGCACATTCGTTAACACATGAGCGTTGTTTGAAATAGGTACATCCTGAAAAAAGTAATCATAGGACAGATCGGCTGTGGGAGTTGCATTTGGCCCTCCACCAGAAAGGGATAAGCTTACAAATCTAAGTAGATTATTAGTATTAGAAGCCCATCCCCTGCTACTCATTCCCCTCCAGTCCGCGACATAATTGTCCTGGATAGTAAAGTCTCCGAGCGCAGATTGCGACCCTGACTCAAGAGAGCCAATCGCACCATCGAGCGAATTTCTCGCGAACAACCTTGTCCCAGTCCCGACCACAGTAGTGGCACTGATTTCGATGTTAATAGCAGCAGTCTCTCCAGGAATTTGAATGCTGGAATTTTTGAAGATATTTCCGGTGATTATCATTATCGTATTGGTTTCCGGCTGCAATTTCAGCGATCCGCAGGCGTCAAAAGTATTGTTAACAATAGTGGACCCAGAATCCATGAATGCAAAAGACCGCATATTAGCCCCTCCTACATGCTTAAAATACACATTGTTTGAAAGAATATGCTGTGTATTTCATACTTATATTAGAGAACTTATTGATAAAAAATTTGCGAGGACTACTCTCTCTCTCTCGATTTGTGGTTAGGTTCTGCATATAATTATATTAAGCCATCAAACGAATAGAAAACGGATTAAAGTAATCAAGAAGCTGATTTTTATTGAGTTCAAACTTTTTTTGATTTAAGTTTTCAATAATTGATTTTAATATTTCGAGCTCACCTGTCCGTCCTTTCATTTCTGGAAATTCCTCTATCTTTAGAATAATGTCTTTGGCGCGAGAAATAGAATTATGCATCTTTACATAATCTTTTTTCTCATACTCTAAAAGAGCACGCGAAACTTCACTACCTAGGTTTGCCATATAAAAAAGTGGTGTTCTGGTCGTATTCATGATAAATATTTTAATATTATAGTTCTCATTTTACCACGTAAAGATTTATCTTGCACCTCCATGGCTCTGTTGCCTTGCTTGGGACGAATATTTATCAAAGATATGTATTCAATACGTTTATCTCCTTTTTTGTCAAAATACCAATTAAAACCCCAGATGTTTTGCTGTTTTGAATGGTTTTTTACAAGAACTTCATTTGCATCCATATGATACTCCCCACCCATTGCAAGAATTTCGCGTTCAATATCCACCACACCCTTCACCATATCGCCGTAAAACTCTTCTGCGATTTTACGAAGTTCAGAGTCTGTTGTTTTTTTGTTTATTATTTTTATATTCATAAATAAACTATAGCAAACTTTGAAAGTCTTGTAGAGCGCCTATGGGGTCTCCGCTTTTCCAGATGCCGGAGCCGACTATGAGCCTGTCGGCTCCGGCATCTAATATCTCTTCCGCATTTTCAAAATTTATGCCGCCATCCACGGAAATCACTATTCCCGGCAATTCTTTTTTAAGAAATTTTATATTTTCTATTGCTTTTTTATCAAACTCCTCCCCCTGTACACCAATCTCATCTATGCCCATGCATTGCAGAAAGTCTACCTTGTGGGACAGCTTGGAAACCACCGCCAAATCATCATTTGGCTTGAAAGCCAAACCGATTTCCACATTGTCCCGGATATACATATCCAGACCTTCCAAGAAATGTTCAAACTCCGGAATATCTTTTTGCGCGCCTAGGTGAAAAATCATTCTCTTTGGTCCGAGCTTCATATAAACATCAAAATTCTCCACCGCGTCCGCCACCATCAAATCAAATTCAAAATCAAAATCTTCCCAGTACGGCAAACCCTCTTCTTCGTTTATAATTTTCTGAAAATCAAAATCTTCAAAACCGCCCGAAGCGAATGGCCAGGTTTGATTCTTTTCATACACACCATCGCAGAAATCCAACTGCACGCATTTTGCTTTGCCGCGCAGGAAAGTAAGCTTGTTTTTTATTTCACCAAAATCTTTTTCTAAGATTGCCGGAATAATCTCTACCATAATTTTACTTATATTTTTACTTGTCCCGTAGTGAGCTTTGCTCTACTACTGGGATCGCATCAATTTTTGCCAATCGACGGATATGTCTTTCGTCTCCGCTAAAAGCAGTGTTCAGCCAATTTTTGACGGCTTCCATCATGTCTTCTTCGGTAAAATATCTAGCACCTAAAGAAAGAATGTTTGCGTTGTTGTGTTGCCTGGAGCGAGTTATTATATCTGCCTCATCGTCCACTATCGGGCAAGCTTTGCCGTAATCAACAATAGCCCGCACGTGCGGAAATTTATTGGCGGCAATAGCTTCGCCTTCTCCCGTGCCACCCAAAATAATTCCCTTTGACCCGTCGGGGTCTTTGGAAACTGCCCGCGCAACCGGAATAACAAAATCTGGATAATCATCTCCTTCGTTATATTCAAACGCGCCCATATCTACCACCTCATACCCATCGGCTTTTAAACAAGAAACGAGTTTCTCTTTCAACACATACCCGGCATGATCAGTGCCAATATATATTTTCATGCTATTATTATAGCATAATCTTTGTTATAATCTCGCTATGCACAACGTAAAAGACAACTTGCGCGACCTAATTGGAAATACTCCAATGTTAGAAGTAAAAACCGCAAGAGCCGATTGGAAAATATATCTAAAACTGGAATACTTTAACCCCGGTGGAAGTTTTAAAGACCGCACCGCCCGCGCGCTGATAGAGGCAGCAGAAAAATCCGGAAAATTAAAAAAAGGGATGACTATATATGAATCTTCGTCGGGCAACACGGCCAAGGCTTTGGCTATGCTCTCCGCAGAGAGAGGATATAAATTTGTGGCCATAGTCGACAATCATGCTCCGGCCGACAAGCTCAACTCTATCTTGGCTTACGGAGCCAAGCTTCATTTTTGCGCTGAGAAAGAAGGAGACAAAGGCGGCCACTTGGTGGATGTTCGCCGCAATATGGCAAAAAAATTAGCGCAAGATTGTAACGGCATCAATCTGGACCAATACGACAACCCGGAAAATCCTCTCGGTTTTTATAAAACTTTAGGCAAAGAAATTTTTGAGCAGACACCCGACATTGATTATCTGGTGGGAACAATCGGCACCGGCAGTTCCCTTTCGGGAACCGGTAAGTATCTGAAGGAAAACAGCAAAGTAAAAATAATCGCCTTGGAGCCGGAGGGTTCCAGTCATTTTTCTCCACACGGCCACGGGTATTTTATATCCGGTCCCGGCTACCCTGCCGGAGCTGTCTTGCCAAAAAATATCAACTCTTCGCTTTTTGACCTGCATGATTATGTCTCTGACTCTGAAGCTTTTAATACCATGCGATTTTTCGCCCACAAAAAGGGATTATTGGTGGGAGATTCCAGCGGTATGGTGCTCTACTACGCCATGAAATTTATTCAAAACAGCCCGCAAACTTCGGAAATTAAAAAAATGGTTTTGATAATAGGAGACAGTGGTGAAAGTTATCTGACTCATGCCTTCTCGGATACCTGGATGATAGAAAACGAACTTCTGGACAACGCAGTCACCGAGAAGCTAGCTTCTTTTTATATTTAAATATTCTCTTAGATTTTAATTTCCAATTTTCCCCCGAGCGCGGTTGAAAGCTTTTTTAGAAATGAAATTGTTGGGTTGTATGCCCCGGATTCAAACCTGGCTATGGCTGGCTGTTTGGTACCAAGTTTTTTGGCTAAATCTTTTTGCGACATTTTATTTTTTATCCGCATTTTTATCATGGCACGGACAATGGCAAATTCCGGCTCTAGGTCATCATAGGCTTTTTTAAATGCAGGATCTTTCATCATTTTATTATGCAAATCAGTAAATGATGTCATGTCTTTTATTGATTTTTTTTGTTCTTTTTTCATATTCCCAAGTATAACATATACGTTATAATTATGCAAGCATCTTTTGTCTTTTTTTAGCTAAATCAAGCTCCTTTTTTGGTAATTTATCTTGTTTTTTAACAAAAGCATTAAGTAATATCGCACAATTTTCATGAAAACAATATATTATTCTAATTGGAATTTTTCCAGAAATACGTAATTCAAAAAGCCCATTTCCTAAACTTTTACTATAAGGCATTTCTACTTGATTACCCAATTCTTTCAAGAGTGCTAATGTTTTGTTTATTCTTGAGCTAACGGTAAAATCAAGATTGAGAATAAATTTATCTATATCTGTTGAAAAGTTCTTTATTTCCATTTTTAGAATTTCTAAAGAAATAATTATAATTTTTCCAGAGGTCCAGATACAGTGGAACCATTAAAAAAAATCACGGTCCAGTGACTGTTAACATATGAATCGTCTAACTTTGGCAAGGTAACACCCAGCCCGCTAAGTGTCTGACCAGAAAGAAGAAACGAATTCGCTTTATCAGTTGACCAGTGTAATTCAATAAAATTACTTTCTTCCATTGTTTGCACCTCTCCTTTCCATCCGACTGGTTGAGTAATACTACCGGGGTCGGCAAATGTATCAAAACTGAAATTTAGCGGTGGCGTAGCTAGTTCAGGTGAACCTTTATAGTAATCTTCACGTCCTATGATTATTCTTTTTATTGCATAATTACTATTATTTACAACACGATATTCGTAATGCGCAGGAACATTCCCGATTTGAACAACTTGCACGTGCAATGACCCATCTTGTTTTTGATTTTCAACTACTGGTTTACTTGGCACATAATCCGAAACATTTACATTTGGTGTGTTAATTTTTTTTGAATTGAAATAAATAAAACCTAAAACCACAGCTAACATTATTACTGCAACTAAAATAATAATATATAATGTTTTTTTCATAATTTTATTTTATCGTCGCTCCGGTCTTGATGACGTGGTCTACTAGGGTGTAGGTATACCCCATTTCATTATCGTACCAACCCATTACTTTCACCAGGTTACCTCCCACCACTCTGGTCATTTTCAGGTCCGCAGTGGAGCCGTATTTACTGCCCAGTATGTCACTCGAGACCAGGTCTTCTTCGGTCACACTGAAAATATTTTTCCATCTGTCTTCTTTTGCCGCTTTTTTGAGAATTTCATTTACTTCTAGCGCGGTGGTTTCTTTTTTAGAAATAAAGGTTACGTCTACTAGTGACCCTGCCACCACCGGCACGCGCATAGATATACCATCAAAAAGTCCGACGAGCTTGGTAAAGGCTTTGGTCACAGCTATCGCCGCTCCGGTAGAACTCGGCACGATGTTTTGAGCCGCCGCTCGTCCTTCGCGGAAATCTTTTTTGTTTGGTCCATCCACTATTGATTGACTAGCCGTATATCCGTGCACCGTATTTAAAATGGCTTTTTCTATGCCCAAACTTTCGTCCATAATGGCAATGAGCGGTGAAGCGGCGTTGGTCGTGCAAGACGCGTTGGAAGTGATATCGCAAGTGCCGAATTTTTCTTCGTTCACCCCAAGTAAAATAGTTTCGCCGTGAACACTGCCATCTTCTCCTTTGGCTGGCGCGGAAATTACGACTTTTTTAGCGCCGGCGCTCAAATGCACTTTGGCTTTTTCATAAGTCGCAAAAAGTCCGGTGGACTCCACCACCACGTCAATATTTAAATCTTTCCAAGGTAAAAGTGTCGGGTCTTTTTGCGCCAGCATTTTCACAACCTTACCGTCAATCACCAGACTGTCTCCTTCCACTTTTATATTATGGTTCCATTCGCGGTAGACACTGTCGTGTTTCAAGAGATATGCCATATTGGCTATGTCGCCGAGGTCGTTCACGGCCACAACTTCAATCTCGGGTCGCTCCCAGGCGATTTTCAAAAAAGCTCTGCCAATTCTTCCAAAACCATTAATACTTACTCTTATTTTTTTCATATAGATAATTATACCAAAAATATAAAAAAGTGTATAATCAGAAAAATGGAAAAAGACAAGGAACAATTCATCCATCTCCACACCCACAGCCACTATTCCCTCCTGGATGGGCTTTCCAAGCTTGAAGATTTGGTGGATTTGGCCAAAAAAAGAGGCATGCCGGCCATGGCTATCACCGACCACGGCAATATGTACGGCGCCATTGAATTCTACAAATTAGCCAAGAAAGCCGGCATCAAACCCATCGTCGGAGTGGAGGCATATATGACTGCCGGCTCGCGTTTAGATAGAGCCGCAGAAAAAGGAGGAACCAAACGTTATTATCACCTCACCCTACTCGCAAAAAATCTACAGGGTTATAAAAATTTAATGAAGTTGGTAACTATAGCCAATTTGGAAGGTTATTATTACAAGCCAAGGATGGATAAAGAAATACTCAAAAAGTATTCAGAAGGGATTGTCGCTCTTTCCGGATGCTTGGGTGGAGAACTGTCGCAATCTGTGGTGCACAACGATTTAGAAAAAGCCAACAAATTAATTTTGGAATACCAGAATATTTTTGGTAAAGAAAATTACTTTATTGAAATTCAATGTCATCCATCGGTTGAGGACGATAAGCGAGTACGGGAAACGTTGGTTGATCTTGCAAAAAAGCATGACATCATGGTGGTCGCCACACAGGATTCCCACTATCCTTGCAGCGAAGACCATAATGCGCACCACACGCTGCTGCAAATAAACACTCAAGGAGACACGAAAGAAAACAGTAAGTTTGAATTCTCAAGTGACGACTTTTCATTCATGAATACAAAGCAAGCTTTGGAAGTTTTTAAGGATTTTCCTGAGGCCATAACCAACACCATGAAGATTGCCGATATGTGCGACCTCAAGCTGGAACTGGGTCAATGGGTTTTCCCCGACTTTAAGTTGGATTCCGATCTTACTTATGACGAAAAATTGCGCGACCTTGCCTACGACGGCTTTGCAAGAATCGGACTGGAAAGAACACCGGAAATCGTGGAGCGGGTGGAATACGAGCTCAAAGTCATTATGGACAAAGGGTACTCACCATACTTCTTGGTGGTCGGCGACTTGTTGCGTCATGCCAAAGAAAATGGAATCTTGAGCGCCATCAGAGGCTCGGTCGCCGGCTCAATGGTTACTTACCTTTTGGGCATTACCAACATAAACCCGATAGAATACAAACTGCCATTTGAAAGATTCTTGAATCCATTTCGTCCTTCGCCACCCGACATTGATATGGACTACGCCGACAACAGACGTGATGACATGATTGAATACGTGAAACAAAAATACGGCGCCGACAAAGTGGCGCAGATAGGAACTTTCGGTACCATGATGGCCCGCGGAGCCGTACGCGACGTGGCCCGAGCGCTCGCCCACCCTTATACTATCGGAGACAGAATTTCCAAAATGATTCCGATGGGTTCGCAAGGTATGCCCATGACCATAGACCATGCCATGGAAATAGTTCCTGAACTGAAAGCTGCCTACAAGACAGAGAAGGACACAAAAGAAATAATAGACCTCGCAAAAAAATTAGAGGGCTGCGTGCGTCATATTTCCGTACACGCCGCCGGTGTGGTCATCGCCCCCAAGCCGATTTACGAATATATGCCTACCCAGCTCGACCCGAAGGGTGGAAAAATAATAACTCAATATGATATGTATAGCGCTGAAGAAGCGGGATTGCTCAAATTCGACTTCTTGGGAATTAGAAACTTGGCAATTTTGGCAGATGCGATAAGCTTGGTGAAAAAATTCTACAAAGTAGAGGTGGATTTGGAAAAAATCCCGCTCAATGACAAGAAAACTTTCGCGCTTCTGTCGAGTGGGCAGACGGAAGGATTATTTCAATTAAACGGCTCAGGCATGACCCGATATTTGAAAGAACTGAAACCAACTTCCATCCACGACATTAACGCCATGGTAGCTCTTTACCGCCCCGGACCCATGGAATCAATTCCGGAATACATCAAACGTAAACACAACCCCAGGCTGGTGAAATATTTGGACCCACGGATGAAAAAATTCTTGACCGAATCGCATGGATTGATAGTGTACCAGGATGATTTGCTCTTTTGCGCCATTGAGCTCGCCGGTTACAATTGGGAAGAAGCGGATAAATTTCGTAAAGCCGTCGGCAAGAAAATCCCGGCGGAAATGGCGGCCCAAAGAGAAAAATTCACCAAAGGCATAATCTCAAACGGACAAACTCCGGAATTTGCCGAAAAACTCTGGAAGCTTTTCGAACCTTTTCAAGCTTACGGTTTCAACAAAGCGCATGCGGCATCATATGGGCGCGTGGCCTACGAGACGGCTTACATGAAAGCAAACTACCCGGTGGAATACATGGCCGCCATACTGACTGCGGAGTCCGGCGACGTGGAAAAAATCGCGGAGATTATCGAGGAATGTAAAAATATGAAAATTCCGGTTTTGCCACCGCATATCAATGAGAGTTTCGGCGGTTTCACTTGCCTGTCGGACAAAACCGGCTTGAATGTGGATAGCGAGAACAGAAGCGACAAAATTAGATTTGGACTTTATACCATAAAAAACCTGGGTACGGATATTTCCGACAGCATTATCGCCGAGCGGAAAGAAAATGAAAAGTTTACGTCTATCACAAATTTTCTGGATAGAATAAAACATAAAAATTTAAATAAAAAATCCATGGAAGCGTTGATAAAATCCGGCTGTATGGATGACTGGGGCGACCGCGGAGTATTCCTGGTAAACCTGGAATCAATGCTCGCTTACAACCACGAAGGAAACAAACAAAACGAAAACCAGGTTTCCCTTTTCGGCGGAGCAACTGAAATCAAAGCTCCGGAATTTAAAATGCAACCTGCGGAAAATGCCCTGCCGGCCGAAAAATTGCTTTGGGAAAAAGAATTATTAGGATTGTATATTTCCGGACATCCGCTCGACCGCCTGCGCGACAAATTGGAGAAAAGAGACATAAATATTAAAAAAATAAAAGCAGACCTGGGCAACGGCATACCGGTAACCATAGCCGGAATAATAGAAAGTTGCCGGCAGGTGGTGACCAAAAACAACGAAAGAATGGCCTTCCTGAAAATCGCTGACCTGACCGACTCCATAGAAGCCGTCTGCTTCCCCTCCATCTTCAAAGAATGCATAGATATATTGGTAGCCGAGAAATGCATAGCCCTCTCCGGCAAAATCTCAAACAGAAATGGCGAAAAAAGCATCATCATCGAAGCGGTGAAAGAGATTTAATTATACAGGCTCATTGCCTTTTCTTTACTTTCAGTAAAAATAGTTTCCACCGCTTCGACTACTTTTTTGGAAAGTTTTTTTAATGTTTCCAATTCCGGTTTTTTGAATTCACCCAATAGAAAATTCAGGACGGCTTTTTCGCCTTTTGGTTTTTTGACTACACCTTTTGGTGTGGCTGGAGAAATGCCAATTCTAATACGCAAAAATTCTTCGGATTTTAAGTGCTTGATTATTGAACCCAGGCCATTGTGCCCGCCACTGGAACGATTGAAGGAAATTTTCATTTTCCCGAGCGGTAAATCTATATCATCGTAAATCACCACTAAATCTTTCAGGTCTTTTTTGTTTTTTACTAGTGGGGCAACAGCTTTGCCGGAATTATTCATAAAAGTGTCTGGAGTGATAAATTTTATCTTTTGGTCTTCTAGTTTTTTCTCGATAATCCCAACCAAAATTCTACCGGTATTGTGTCTGGTATTCTCATATTCTTTTCCCGGATTGCCCAAGCCTACTACTAGTTTCATGGATATATGATAACACAAAAATTGTATTCATTCCAAATGTACCACTACCCAACCTCACCCTAATGTAGGGGGAGGAGAAAGGAGGGGGTATAATCATCACACAACAACTCCCCCTACCCTGTCAACAACATATTATGCTATATTAGGCAATATGGAACAAATAAAAACCAAGAGTCAGTCGTTTTGGGAACTGGTGCGTTTTGCTATTATCGCATTGATAATTGTTATACCAATCCGTCTTTTTGTCGCCGAGCCGTATATCGTTTCTGGTTTGTCTATGTTCCCCACCTTCAACAATGGGGATTATTTGATTGTGGACAAATTGTCTTATGAAATAGGTTCTCCTAAGCGCGACGACGTGGTCGTTTTTCGTTATCCCGGCGACACCACAAAGTTTTTTATAAAGAGAATTATCGGCTTACCAAATGAAACAGTGGATATAAACGGCAACGATGTGACAATCACCAACGCCAAACATCCCGACGGCTTCAAGCTGGACCAGCCTTTTGTTAAAAATCCCGCCAACAATGACACACATTTCGTATTAAAAAGTGATGAATATTTTGTAATGGGAGACAATAGAAGCGCGAGCTCCGACTCCAGATATTGGGGAGCGGTAAAAAAGAATCTACTTCAGGGAAAGCCGTTCTTGCGTTTACTGCCGATAAACAAAATAGATGTATTGCCAGGTAGCTATAAACAAATATGAAAAACACAAATAAAAATAAAATTACAGAAATAACTTCCCCCAAGGGAATGCGGGATTTAATGAACGAAGAATATTATGGTTTTCAGGGATTTTTTGAAAAAGCGCAAGAAGTGGCCGTATATTACGGCTTCAAACCTATAGATACTCCGATAATGGAACACGAAGAAATTTTCACCACCACGATTGGCGAAGGCACAGATATCATAGACAAAGAAATGTACACCCTCAAAACCAAAGGTGGCGACCATTTGGCGCTCCGCCCGGAACACACCGCTCCCCTCATGCGGGCATATATAGAGCATGGAATGCAAAGCATGCCCCAGCCTGTGATGTTTTACCAATACGGACCATCCTTCAGACATGACAAGCCACAGCGCGGGCGCTACCGCCAGTTTTGGCAATTTGATTTGGACATACTTGGAAATGATAAAAGTATTATGGATGCTCTGGTAATAAAAACCGGAATGACCATACTGGAAGAAGCCGGTGCATCAAATCTTTCCATTGATATAAATTCTGTTGGAGATAAAGAATGCAGGAACGGATACATAAAGGAACTCACAAACTACTACAAAAAACATCTTTCCCAACTTCCATCCGTAGATCGAGAAAGACTGAAGAATAACCCTTTGCGCATTCTGGACTCAAAAGAAGAAAAAACCAAAGAAATAAATGAAGGGGCTCCGGATTCGGTTTCGTTCCTTTGCCCTTCCTGTAAAAAACATTTCAAAGAGGTTTTAGAATACTTGGAAGAAATGGGAATTCCATACAATATCAATAAAAACCTAGTACGCGGACTTTCGTATTACACACGCACTGTTTTTGAAATTATCGAACAAAAGGGCGGCGAAGAGGAAACGCCACTTACTATCGCCGGTGGAGGACGATATGACTATTTGGCCCGCCAAATGGGAAACAAAAAAGATGTTTCAGCTGTTGGTTTTTCAATCGGAGTGGATAGAATTATCGCTTCGCCTTGGTACAAAAAGCTCTGCCCGCGCATCCTGAAAAAACCGAAAATTTATTTCATTCAGCTGGGCTCCGAGGCAAAGTTAAAAAGCTTGAACATTATCGAGATATTACGCAAAGCCCATATTCCTATAGCTCAATCGCTTTCCAAGGATTCCCTGGGTTCCCAGTTGGCTATCGCCGAAAAGCTTTCCATACCCTACGCAATAATCTTCGGCGTCAAAGAAGCCATAGACGATGCCGTCATCGTGCGAGATATGTCCAATCGGTCCCAAGACACAGTCAAATTGAGTAAACTTCTGGAGTATCTGAAGGAGCTAAAATAAATTGCGCCCAGTGTGATTTTGGTAAATCATATGAAAAAAATTCTTCAACTAAAAGAAAAAGTGTTGCGGGAGACAGCTATAGATGTTCCAATTGCCGACATTAAAACAAAAAAAATACAAAACATTCTGAAAGAAATGTCGCTGGCACTTGGAAGCCAAGACGACGGCGTGGCTATCGCTGCCCCACAGATAGGATACAAACTGCGAATTTTCGTGGTTTCCGGAAAGATTTTTTCAACAGAGTTCCTTGGGCGGGGTGTTTCGCAGGCTGACTAGCCGAGAAGCAGCGCTACGCCAGCGGGCGTAGACAGCGACCCCGAGCAAGGAAGTCCTGTTGGTAAAAATCTAATTTTCATCAATCCGAAAATTTCCAAACTTTCCCGGGACAAAGTATGGGTGCCGGAGGGTTGCCTCTCTGTGCGCTGGCTTTATGGCAAGACATATAGGTCCACCAAGGCCACCATCGCCGCCTACAACGAAAACGGCAAGAAATTTACCCGTGGCGCCTCGGGACTCTTGGCGCAGATATTCCAACACGAGACAGACCACTTAAACGGAATTTTGTTCATAGACCACGCTATAGACATAAAAGAAGAACTACCTGTAAAATAACAACATGTCAGACAATAAATTAAATTTTGCATTTTGGGGAACACCGGACGTGGCGAGTGGAACGCTCGAGATGTTGAAACAAGCGGGCTTTTTGCCTTCGCTTATAGTGACATCACCCGACAAACCACAAGGACGAAAAATGATTATTGCTCCTCCGCCCGTAAAAGTTTGGGCAATAGAAAATAATATTCCGTATATACAGCCAGAAAAACTGGACGAAGAACTCACTTTAAAACTTTCAACTTTCAACTTTCAACTTTTCATCGTCGTGGCCTATGGGAAAATAATGCCAGAAAATATATTGAATCTACCAAAGATGGGTTCCATAAACGTCCACTATTCACTGCTTCCAAAGTACCGTGGCGCGTCACCGGTAGAATCCGCCATCTTAAACGGTGAGGCAGAAACGGGAGTGACAATCCAAAAAATGGAATTCAAAATGGACTCTGGGCCTGTTGTCGCCGAAGAAGTGACGGAAATACTTCCCGACGAAAAAGCGCCAGATTTACGTAAGCGTTTAATAAAAATAGGCGGGGAACTTCTAGTGAAAACACTCACCCCCTCTGCCTCCGGCATCTCCCCCTTCACAGGGGGAGAAAAGCAAGACGAATCCAAGGCTACCTTTTGCAAAAAAATAAAAAAAGAAGACGGGCTGATAGATTTGCATGATGACGCAGTAAAAAATTATAATAAATTCCGGGCGTACGCAGCTTGGCCGAGAACCTTTTTCTTCCAAAACGACAAAAGAATAATCATCACCGATGCAGTACTCCAAAACAATCAATTCGTCATTAAAAAAGTCCTGCCCGAAGGCAAAAAGGAAATAAAATACGAGGATTTTCTAAAGACTCGTACTTCGAAGTAAAAGGGTTTCTTTTGGAGAGACCTTTCAGCATTTTTTTGACGCTGGCTCCCCCTCTTTTGAAGAGTGTCTGCCGGCGATCTTTATTTTTTTGAATATCGTTAAAAAGGGTTTCTTTCACCTCATCTATCGCGCTGTATAGGTCTTCATGGTCGCTCTCGCCGTAGAAATTTTTGCCGTCTATTTTGATTGAGCAGCTGGCGTGGAAAATCTCCCCCGCTTTGTGATGATTGGTGGTTTTTATAACTTCAAAATTGACCATCGCCTCACCTTTTTTCGCTTCAAGATTTGCGATTAATTTTTCCAAATTAGTTACTCTCTTTGAGACATAATCTTTTATTGCTTCAGTCAGTTCCAAATTTTTCCCCTGTAAGTTTATTTTCATAAGTCTATTATACTTATTTACTATGATATAATCAAATTATGACAGAAACATTAAAAATAGTCATAGTCGGCAATGGTTTTGGCGGCATATATACCTTAAAAAATCTTCATAAGTTTTTCCACAATGACCAGAGAATTGAGCTTACCTTGGTAGGTGAAAAGAATTATTTTCTTTTCACTCCCCTTTTGCACGAAGTGGCGACCGGAGGCATAAACCCGGCGAATATCATAGAGCCCATTCGTAGCGTTTTGGGATGTTGCCTGCATAAATTTTACTTAGGGAAAGCGGAAATTATAAATTCAAAAAATCACACGGTCAAAGTAGGAAATGATTTAGTTTCTTACGATTATCTTGTGCTGGCCGGAGGAGCAGAAACAAATTTTTACGACACAGCAGGAGCGGAGAAATATTGCTTAACTTTAAAATCAATTGATGATGCAGTGAAAATAAAAAATCACTGTATCGCGCAGATGGAGCGCGCTTCACACACCGAAGACAGAAATGAAAGAAAGAAAATACTTAATTTCGTGGTGGTCGGTGGCGGGCCAACGGGTGTGGAACTCGTGGCGGAGTTGGAAGAGCTGGTCAGAGAAACTTTTTCTCACTATTATGCAAAAGAAGTTATTGAAGACGTTTCTATCACATTGATCCAAAGAGGCACGGAACTGGTGTCACAGTTTGGGCCCAAAGCTAGAGCAAAAAGCCTGGAGACATTAAAAAAGAAAGGCATTGAGGTGATGCTGAACACAGCGGTAAAAGAAGTCGGTGCTTCGTATGTTATCGCAAACGAGAATACAAAAATTCTGACAGAAACCGTAATCTGGGTAGCAGGTATAAAACCGGCGGAAATGAAATTCGAAGAATCTGTTTCCATGTCACCGGACGGTAGGCTGAATGTGAACGAATTTTTGCAACTGGAAAATCAAAAAGAAAATTTTGCAATCGGAGACATGGCGTTTTTCAAACAGGAAAATGCTCCCCTACCGGCGTTGGCCCAAGTGGCGGAAAAAGAATCCGCCACCGTGGCAAAAAATATATATAATTTGATAAATAATAAAAACCCGGAGAAATTCGTGTATAAAAACTCCGGCAACCTGATGTCCCTCGGACAATGGAAAGCCGTGGGCCAAATAGCCAATTTCACCTTCACAGGCCATGTAGCCTGGTTCATTTGGCGAACAGTGTATCTCTCTAAACTAATATCCTTCCGTAAAAAAGTGCGTGTAGCCGTAGATTGGACCTTGAACCTATTCTTCCCCCGCGACATTTCGCAGTTGTAAATTTTTTTGTATAATATATAAATTAAAATACATGAATAAAATAAACATTTACATAGATGGTAATAACTTATACCGATCAGCTAAAGAACTTGGTTTTGAAATAGATTACAAGAAATTTAGAGGCTGGCTCAGACAAAAATACAACGCAAGTAATATCTATCTGTTTATTGGGCTTGTTCCTGAAAGAGTAAAATTTTATGAATACTTACAAAGCTGCGGTTATATTTTGGTTTTTAAACAAACAGTTTCTGTTGGAGAAAAAATAAAAGGAAATTGCGATGCCGAGCTCGTTTTAAAAACTACTTCTGATTTTTATACAAAATCTTTCACTTCTTGCATTTTGGTCACCGGTGATGGAGATTTTGGTTGCCTGGTGGAATTTCTAAAAGAAAATAATTCCATAAAAACCATACTGGCTCCCGACGAAAACAAGTGTTCTATTTTACTGAGAAACAAAAACATAGAAATTGTCTTCTTAAATAAACTCTATCATAAATTTTCGAATAGAACCTAGAAAGAAAAAGCCCCCGATGCAGACGTATCTGCATAGGGGTCTTTTTCATAGTGATATCAGTATTATACCACAGGCTTTTATAAAAATGCAAGTATTTGACGTTTCACAACTATAAAAATAAAATTAATAGGCCAGCGACGTCCTCCCGGTTGTCGCTGGCCCTGATGCTCTCTTAAGCACTCGGATGCCAGGACTTCAGGCACCGCACGGAATCAACAACAAAGACAACCATGACCATCACCAGCATCACTGGTATCATGTGCCACTTAAATTGTGGTATCATCTTTTTAGTATAGTAACAGAAAATGTATTTTCCGCAATTGAAACAACAAAACCCCGTACTAGACGAGCACGGGGCTCTGTTCTAATACGGGGTTGATATATCTTGAGAGTGATTAGGACTCTCGGACTAAGGACGACGGCTGACTATCCACAACCACTGGGCTGAGCCGATGATTGCTAGACCACCAAACAGTCCCATCTCAAATAGAGACTTCGAATGGGAAGTGTAACCGTAGCATATGGTTACGATACCCACGGAATGAAACAGAAATATGAACACTTTGTCGACTGTTCTCCGCCCGCTCTTCTTCGGGGTGTACGTGTAACCTCTTAGAAGGGCGATGCGCTGGCGCTCGGCTCGCTGTGCCGCTTTGGCCCCCTTGCGGATTGCCCGACGATCAGCGAACTTCCAGTACTGGTCCAAAAGAACCATCGCGACAAACACCACAACTGCAACCAATAAATATTTCATCGTCTTTCTCCATACTCCTTGAACTACCGAGAGCTTGTTATGCCCTCCGAATTGCAGAGAAGCGGGTTAAAGGTTATGCCACCTTGAATTACCGGGTTAGTAAATAGTTAGTTACCTTTGAAGTAGGACAGTTAGAATTAATGCATTAGCAAAATTAATTTTAATTGTCATATGAAATATCATCATTTGCGAGACGAAGAAAGGTTTTGTATTGAAAAGATGTATTGCGGCGGTTTTGCCGT